>DATJMW010000026.1:0-17861 GCA_035508515.1 Solirubrobacteraceae bacterium
ATAGCAAGCGGGAGGCGAGCGCCGCTGCGGTCGTGGGTCCAAGAAGATAGGCCGGCGCTGGCAAAAGGGAGCGACCAGCGCCGGCCGATCGGGCCCCAGGGGACTACCGACCACGCCAGACTACCAGTCGTATAGCGCAAGCTAATAAGAACTTGTTTAGCTGTGCATGGACTTGACAACCTGTCGCATGCGATGTTGACAGCGTGTGCCCACTCGACCGGGCGAGCCTGGCGCTGGCCAGGACGATCAGACAGATGCGCGAGCAGTCCTCGAGGACTCAGGAAGACCTCGCGCACGACGCCGGGATCACGACGGGGACGCTCTCGAAGATCGAACGCGCGGACTCCAACCCGTCGTGGACCACGGTCGAGCGCCTCGCCCGCGCGCTGGGGATCAGCCTGGTCGAGCTCGCTCAGGCCGTGGAACGCAACGCGGCCTAGCCAATCGCGGGCGCGGGTCCGCCAGGGCGACGCGGCTGGCGAATCGCGGCGCCGATCGCGGTAGGCCGAGTCGGCAGGCACCGGACGAGCCGCTGCCGCCGCGCTCGATCCTAGACTCGAGGTGCATGCCGGGACCGGTCAAGACAGAGGCCGTGGTGCTGCGCTCGATGCGCTACGGCGAGGCCGACCGCATCCTGCACATCTACACCCCCCACCGCGGGCGCCTCAGCGCGATCGCCAAGGGTGTGCGACGTGCCCGCAGCCGCTTCGGCGGGCGGCTGGAGCCGTTCTTTCGCCTGCGCTTGGAGCTGCACGAAGGCCGCAGCGAGATCCTCACCGTCACCGGCGCAAGCACCGTCGAGGGCTACCCGCGGCTGCGCGAGGACGCGCGCGCGCTCGACGCGGCGGCGCGCGCGTGCGATGCCGTCGGGCGGCTGTTCGAGACCCCCGAGCCCCATCCGGCGGTCTTCAACCTGCTCTGTCGCAGGCTGAGCCTGCTCGACGCTTCGCCCGGATCGGCGAGCGCGGCCATGGAGGGCTCCAGCGCGGCCCTGTCGGAGGGCCCGCGCGCTGAGTCGAACGCCGCTGAGGCACCCGCGGCTAGCGTTCCCGCCGCTGGTCGCGCAGCGGCACTGCAGTTCCGCCTGAAGCTGCTGCACGCAGCGGGCCTTGCGCCGCAGCTCGGTGCCTGCGCGTGCTGCGGCGAGCACGAGCATCTGGTCGGCTTCTCGGGTGCCGCCGGCGGCGTGGTGTGCGGCGCCTGCGAGGCGGCCTCCTTTCCGTTGGGGGAGAGCGCGCACAGCTTCATGACCGAGGCGCTCGGCCGCTCCCTCGCGGAGACCCCGAATGCCTCCGAGCAGGCACTGGGGCAGGCCGAGCGAGCGCTGTCGGAGACCCTCGAGCATCACGCCCACGTGCGGCTGATGCCGGCCGTTGCGCGCGCTCGCTGACTGCACCTGCGTCCATCTGCGGTGTGCCGTCTGTATCGTGCCTGTCATGGACGAGGGCCTGCCGATCGCCTACGCGCTGCTGGATGACGGCGTACCGGTGCTCACCCGCGAGGGCTCCCAGATCGGGACCGTCGCGAATGTGCTGGCCGCGCCCGAGGAGGACGTCTTTCACGGCCTGCTGATCAAGACTCCCCACGGCGGGATCCGGTTCGTCGCGGCCGACGCGATCGCCGCGATCCACGAACACGGCGTCGACCTGCGGATCGACGCGGCAGCGGCTGCGGGGCTCCCGGGGCCCGAGCACAAGGCGCCGGTCTACGACGAGGATCCCTCCAAGCAGGAGCGCTGGCGCCACTACGTGCATCGCTTCACCGGGCGCGGCGACTGGCATCACGAGCAGTAACCTCGCCGTTCGCTGCGACAATCGAGCGTAATGGCCGCAGTCGATGACATCGGGTCGGTCGGGGCCGCGTTCGCGTCCGCGCGCGCCGAGTTCGAGGAGCAACTGCTGGCACCGGCGGCCGCGCGCTCCTACCCGGCGCGACGCGCGCGGGAGGAGCCCGACTGCTCGCTGCGCACCCCCTTTCAGCGCGACCGCGACCGGATCGTGCACTGCAAGGCGTTCCGGCGGCTGAAGCACAAGACACAGGTCTTCGTCTCGCCGATGGGCGACCACTACCGCACGCGACTGACGCACACGCTCGAGGTGACCGCGATCTCGCGCACCGTCGCGCGGGCGCTGCGCTTGAACGAGGACCTCGTCGAGGCGATCGGCATGGGGCACGACCTCGGGCATCCGCCCTTCGGGCACATCGGCGAGGAGGTCCTCGACGAATGCCTGCGCGAGCGCTTCGGTGCGGGCTTCCGCCACTACGAGCACTCGCTGCGCGTCGTCGAGCGCCTCGAGCGCGACGGCACCGGCTTGAACCTCACCGAGCAGGTCCGCGACGGCATCCTGCGGCACTCCAGTCGCGCTCCCGAGCCGCTGACCCTGGAGGGGCGGATCGTGCGCGTGATGGATCGCGTCGCGTACATCAACCACGACATCGACGACGCGGTTCGCGCGGGCCTGCTGGACGAGCGCGACCTGCCGGCCGAGCCGATCGCGGTGCTCGGGCGCAGCGGCTCGCAGCGGATCGACGCGCTGGTGCACGACATGGTCGAGCACTCCGAGCGGACTGGAGAGATCGTGCAGGGGCCGCAGGCGGGGCCGGCGATGGCGGCGCTGAGGGACTTCATGTTCGAGCGCGTCTACCTGGGACCGGCGGTGCGCGCGGAGCACCAGCGGATCGCGCGGGTCCTGCGGCGGCTGTTCGAGCACTACGTCGAGCGCCCGGAGGAGCTGCCGGGCGGGGCCGGTTCAGGCGGGGAGCCGGAGCTGGCCCAGCGCGTGACGGACTACCTGGCGGGGATGACGGATCGCTACTGCATCCGGCTCTACACGGAGCTGGACGTGCCGCAGGCGTTCGCCCGCTAGCGTTGCGCGGAAGTGGCGCTCTACACGAACGAGTCGAGGGATCGCGTGCGCGACGCGGTCGACTTCGTCGAGGTGGTCTCGGCCCGGACGGAGCTGCGGCGCGCGGGGCCGGCGCGGATGGAGGGGCTGTGCCCGTTCCACGATGAGCGGACGCCCTCGTTCGGGATCGACCCGGTGCAGAAGGTCTACCACTGCTTCGGCTGCCAGGCCTCTGGCGACCTGTTCACGTTCGTGCAGGAGACGGAGGGCGTCGATTTCAAGGAAGCGCTGGAGCTGCTGGCGGAACGCTACGGGGTCGAGCTGGAGCGCGAGCGCGAGGACCCGCGCGAGCAGGAGCGGCGCAGGCGCCGCGAGCGGCTGCTGGAGCTGCTGAAGCGCACGGCGGCCTACTACGAGCGCTACCTGTGGGAGTCGAGCGAGGCGGCGAAGGCGCGCGAATACCTGCAGGGTCGCGGTCTCGGCGAGGAGGCGCTGCGCGAATTCGGGGTGGGCTATTCGCCGAGCGCGTGGGACCGGGTGCTGCTGGCCTCGCGCCGCGGCGGCTTCTCCGAGCAGGAGCTGTACGCGACGGGGCTGGCGCAGCGCTCAAAGCAGAACGGGCAGCCCTACGACCGCTTCCGGGGGCGGATCATGTTCCCGCTGACCGACGTGCGCGGGCGCGTGCTGGGCTTCGGCGCGCGCGCGATGCGCGAGGACCAGCGGCCGAAGTACCTGAACACCTCCGACAACGACGTCTACCACAAGGGGCTGCACCTGTACGGGTCGAACCTGGCGCGGGCGCACGCGACGCGGGCGGGCTCGGTGATCCTGTGCGAGGGCTACACGGACGTAATCGCCCTGCACCAGGCGGACGTGCGCAATGCGGTGGGGCTGATGGGCACGGCGCTGACGGCGGATCAGATCGCGGAGCTGTCGCGCACGGCGCCTAACGTGCTGCTGGCGCTGGACGCCGACGCCGCGGGGCAGGAAGCGATGCTGAAGGCCTCGGCGCTGGCGCGCAAGCGCAACGCGCGGCTGAAGGTGGTCCCGCTGCCGCCGGGCCGCGACCCGGCAGAGCTGATGCAGGAGCAGCCGGAGGCGATGAAGGCGGCGCTGGGCGAAGCGGTCCCGTTCGAGCGCTTCCAGGTGGAGCGCGTGCTGACGCGGGGCGACCTCGGCAGCGCGGACGGCAAGCAGCGCGTGATCGAAGAGCTGAAGCCGTTGTTCGCGCAGATCGAAGGCGAGGCGCTGGCGTTCGAGCTGCTGCAACTGGTCTCCAGCAGGCTGGCGCTGAGGGAGAACGCGGTGGAGCAGATGCTGGCGCAGACGCGGGCGGCGCCGCGGCGGGAGAACGGGACCGACCGGCCGAACGGCGCGGCTCCCGCGGCGACGGCGCCGAGCGCGCCGTCGCCGCTGTCGCGAACCGACGAGGCCGAGCGCGCGTTCCTGGCGCTCTGCATCGCCGCGCCGGAGGAGGGCGCGCAGATGCTGGCGGGTGTCGACCTGGAGGAGGACTTCTCCAGCGACCTGCTGCGCCGGGCGGCGCGCCATCTCGCGGCGGCGGACCTGCACGAGCCGCTGGCGGCTCCGGCGGGCGGGGGCGGTCCGGGCCTGGAGGGAGACCTCGAGCTGAAGCAGTTGCTGGCGGAGCTGGTGGTCGAGAGCGGGCGCGAGTCGGTGGCTAAGCCCGCGAAGCTCGAGGCGCAGCGGTTGCAGCTGGAGCTGGCCCGCTTCGACCGCCAGATCCAGCGCGCGCGAGGGCAGGGGGGCGGGGAGATCAGCACGCTGGCGGGCCGGCGCGCGGAGATCAAGCAGCAGTTCGACCGCGCCTACGGGCGGGTGCTGGAGGAGACGGGGGAGCGGGGGGTCTGAGCCCGGAGAGCAGGTCCTGAGCCTGCGCTCGGGCTTCTGGCGGCATGAGCGTATCGTCCCAAGCCGCGTAGACAATACGGTGCATGGATCGCACTGTGCTGGAGCGGATGCTGGGCGAAGGGCTGTCGCTGGCGGAGATCGGCAGGCGGGTGGGGCGGCATGAATCGACCGTGGCGTATTGGCTGGCGCGCCATCGCTTGCAGGCTTCCAAGCGCCAGCGGCACGCTCCGCGGGGCGGGCTGGCGCAGGAGGAGCTTGCTGCGCTGGTCGAAGCCGGGCTAACGATCGCGGAGATCGCGGCGAAGGTCGATAGGAGCAAGGGAACGGTTCGGCATTGGCTCAGGCGACATGGCCTGAAGACCGTCAGCACTCGCGGCCGCAGGCGATCTCCCGAGGCCGCCGCCGCGGCACGAGCCGGCGTCTCGGTGGCGTTGATGACGTGCGGACGCCACGGCGAGACCGCTTACGTTCTCGACGGGCGCGGCTATTACCGCTGTCGGCGCTGTCGCGCCGAGGCGGTTTCGCGACGTCGGCGGCGGATGAAGGCGATCCTGGTCGAGGAGGCCGGTGGGGCGTGTGCGATCTGTGGCTTCGCGGGAAACATGCGGGCGCTGCACTTCCATCACGTGGTGCCAACGGAGAAGCGGATCGAGATCAACGCGAGGGGTGCTGCGCTATCGCTTGAAACGCTTCGCACGGAGGCCCGCAAGTGCGTGCTTCTGTGCTCTAATTGCCATGCCGAAGTCGAGGACGGCTTGGCGTCCCTCCCGGCCATACGCTGAGTTCGGACGCGAGCCTCCACCCGATCCGGGGTAGCTCAATTGGCAGAGTATTCGGCTGTTAACCGAACGGTTGTGGGTTCGAGTCCCACCCCCGGAGCTTCCTAGACGGCGAGCCTCTCTCGGGCGGCGAGCCGCTCGACGAGCTGCGCCGCGACGGCTCCGGCGTCGTGGCCCGCGGACCATGCTCCAAGCTCGCGCGCCTTATGCCCGATCGACCGGTCGCGAAGCGCTCGCTCCACGGCGAGCCGCAGCGCCCGCGGCCGGACGAACCGTCTCGGTACGCGCACGCCGGCCCCGGCCCAGTCGAGCCGCGCGGCGTTCTCGTTCATGTCGCCGATCGCGGGGCAGGCGACGACGGCGCAGCCGCAGGCGAGCGCGCGCACGAGCGTGCCGTGCCCGGCGTGGCAGACGACGACGTCGCACTTGGGCATCGTGCGCGCGTAGGAGACCCACTCGACGAGCTTCGCGTTCCCGGGGACGGGCAGCGGCTGTGGGGGCAGGCGCCGGTTCCAGGTCCCCAGCACGCGCACGGGCGCCCCGGCGAGCC
Source organism: Solirubrobacteraceae bacterium (assembly GCA_035508515.1). GTDB lineage: Bacteria > Actinomycetota > Thermoleophilia > Solirubrobacterales > Solirubrobacteraceae > Palsa-744. Next base: position 6,048 of record DATJMW010000026.1, read on the forward strand.
CGCGCAGCGCGGCGTTCAGCATCTCGTGCCGCTCGTCCTGCGCGGTGGACGGCGCGATCAGCACGAGCGGCTCGTCTCCCGGGGGGAGCTCGATGTCGTCGGTGGGCGGCTCCCACATCAGCGGCCCGACGACGTGCGTGTTCGCGGGCCAGGCGCGCGGGTACTCCAGCTGCGGGAACGTGGCGACGAGCGCGAGCTCGCGGCTGATGCCGCCGTGGACGTAGGGCAGGGGGGAGAGGCCGACGCGCTGGCGAGTCTCGTTCAGCTCGAAGCGGCCGAGCTCGAGCCCTCGTTCGACGGGCCGGTGGGCGCGGCGCCAGAAGGCACGGCCGAGCGGGCTGCGCGGCAGTCGCGCCCCGAGCGAGTAGATCGGGAACGAGCGCTCGCCGTGCGGATAGACGTGGGGGATCAGCGTCGCCCGCGGAACCCCCTCCAGCTCGGCGGCGAGCGCGGGGGCGAGCGTCAGGATGTCGGCGACGACGGCATGCGGCCGCGTCTCGCGCACGAGCGGCCGCGTCTCGCGCGTGGCGTGCACGACGGCCTCGTAGAAGTCGAGCGGCTCGGGGCCTTGGGGGAAGACCTGGTACTCGGGCGCGGCGGCGAAGGCGATGCCCTCGGCCTCGACGTGCTCGCGCCAGCGCGCCCAGGTCTGCAACGTCACCTCGTGCCCGCGCGCGACGAGCGCCCGGCCCAGCGCGATCATCGGGAAGGCGTGCCCGGGATCGCCGAAGGCGCCGAGCAGGATCCGCCTCGGGGCAGTCGGCCCCGCGGCGGAGCGGTCGGGCACGGCCCGCGTCAGGAGGCGAGCTCGGCGACGAGCCGCAGCTGCTCGAGCCGCTCGGGCGCGGTGAAGGCGATCGGCGTGACGCCGAGCGTGCCGACGCCGGCATCGCGATAGATCGCCAGCCGCTCGCGCACGACGTCGCGCGGCCCGCACAGCGAGACGGTGTCGATCAGCTCGTTGGGGATTGCGGCCATCGCCTCGTCGCGCTTGCCTTCGAGGTAGTAGTCCTGAACGACTTTCGCCTCGGCCTCGAAGCCGTAGCGGCTGACGAGCTGGTTGTAGAAGTTCTGCTTGCGCGAGCCCATGCCGCCGACGTAGAGGGCAATGAACGGCCGCATCGCGTCGCGCGCGCCCTGAAGGTCGTCGGTGACGAACACGTTCACCGTGGGGGCGATGTCGAAGTCGTCGAGCGATTTGCCCGAGCGCGCGGCGCCTTCCTCGAGCAGCGGGCGCAGCTCGGAGACGTGTTCGGGGCTGAACAGCGTCGGGATCCAGCCGTCGGCGATCTCGCCGGCGAGGGCGGTGTTCTTCGGCCCGATCGCCGCGAGGTAGATGGGGATCTGCTCCTGAACGGTGGAGATCGTCAGCTTCAGCGCCTTGCCGGGGCCGTCGGGCAGCGGCAGCTCGAGGGTCTCGCCGTGAAACTCGACCCGCTCGCGCGCGAGCGCCATCCGCAGCACGGCGACGTACTCGCGCGTGCGCTGAAGCTGCTTGGCGAAGCGCTGCCCGTGCCAGCCCTCGGCGACCTGGGGGCCGGAGGAGCCGATCCCGCAGATCATGCGGCCGTTCGAGAGCTGGTCGATCGTCGCGGCGGTCATCGCGGTCATCGCGGCGGAGCGGCCGGGCATCTGGAAGATGCCGGAACCGAGCCGGATCTTCGAGGTCTGCCCCGCGAGCCAGGCGAGCACGGTCGCGGTGTCGGAGCCGTAGGCCTCGGCGGCCCACACGGAGTCGTAGCCCAGGCGCTCGGCCTCCTGGACGATTTTCAACTGGTCCTCCGAGCTGAGGCCAAGGCCCCAGTAGCCGATGTGCACGCCGAGCTTCATGTGCAAGTTTCCTTTCAGCCGGAGGGTTTCGTTGCGATGCCGAGACGCCGGCCCTAGATTTCGCGGCGTCCGCCGCGGGCGCGGGGCGCCACCGGCAAGCGCCTACCCGTCCCGCAGGAGCACACCCTATGGGAATTCGCCGCCGATCTTCCAGCCGCCACGTCGAGGACCTGCGCCTGACGATCGACTGTCTCCCGGTCGCCACGCGCGAGGCGATGCTCGCGGGCGTGCGCGAGGCCGAGCGCGTGATCGTCGGCGCCTACACCGACGGCGAAGGCGGCGTCTGCCCGATGCTGGCGGCCCACCGCCGCGGCGGCCGCACGAACTTCCTGTCTTTCGCGCGCGCCTGGGACCGCTTCACACGCGCGGGCCGCACGGCGCGGGCGGCGACGCGCCGCGAGCGCTCGATCCTGATCGGCCAGCTCGAAGCCAGCCTGACGAGCGCCGAGCGCCTAGGCCTGGACCAGGCGATCGCGGAGCACCGCGGCGCGGTGCTCCGGCGCGAGCGCGAGGAGCGCGACCCGCGCGGCGAGATCGTCGTCAGCCGCCGGCGGTCGCGCCGCCGCGCCTCCTACAGCGAGTCGCCGGGGCGCATGAACATGATCTCCGGCACGACGCAGGCGGGCGAGGTCCTGAGCAGGTAGCGCACCGACTCCGCGATGTCCTGCGGGGTGATCATCTCGTCGGCGGGCACCTGCCCCTTGACGAACTCCGTCATCGGCGTGTCGACGAACGCGGGGCACAGCGCGGTGTTCTTGATGCCCTGCTTGCCGAGTTCCTTGTTCATTGCCTCGGTCCAGCCGACGACGCCGTGCTTGGTGGCGGAGTAGACGGCCAGCCAGCCCTCGGCGCGCTTGCCGGAGATGGAGGAGGTGTTGACGACGAGCGCGCCACCCGGCCCCTTGCCGGCCTCCAGGAGCATCGGCAGCGCTTCGCGGTAGAACAGCACGATCTGGCGCAGGTTGATGTCGAGCTGCATGTCGAGGTGCTTCGTCTGGGTCTCACCGACGACGGAGCCGATGCCGACGCCGGCGTTGTTGACCAGTACGTCGAGGCGCCCGTAGCGGTCGCGGTGGGCGTCGACGACCTTCTTGACCTCGGCCTCGTCGGCGACGTTCGCCGGGACCGCCTGCACGTCGAAGCCCTCGTCCGCGAGCCCCTTGACGGCGCTCTCCAGCTTCTCGGGGCGCCTGGCGGCCATCGTCACGGCATGGCCTTCCTCGCCCAACACCCTCGCGATCGCCAACCCGATTCCGCTGGAAGCCCCCGTCACGATCGCCGCGCGCTCTGCCATCTGCTCGTCCCTTCGCTCGGTTCAGCCAGGCCCCGCCCGGCGAGCGGCGCCGCCGTCCCGCGGACGGCGGCGTGAGCATCCCACATCTCGCTGGTAGCTTCTGCTGGCCGGCCACGGCCGGCCGCGCTCGGGCGCGAGCTCGCGGGCGCGTCGGGCCCGTAGCTCAGTTGGTTAGAGCTGCCGACTCATAATCGGTAGGTCCCTGGTTCGAGTCCAGGCGGGCCCATGTCGTCGAGCAGGGCGCCTCCGGCGGCCGCAGGGCGCTCAGCCGCAGGGCCTCGGAAATTTTCCCCGAACGGACGTTTAGCCGCCTGAAATCGGGGTACTACATCTGTCCTAAGACACGATCGAACACGAAGAGCAAGCGGAGATTGGCTGTAACCGCGGGGAATCGGCCAATAGAAGTCCAAGCGACTGAAACGCTCCCGGCGAACGGGTGTAAACTGCGGGGAAGCAGTAAGTCGGAGACCCACAAGCGAACCGACGGGAGGAACGACATGACGGTTACGGAGATGGCGCCAAGGGCGACTCGCCAGCCCACCCTCGTTCCAGGCGTGAACGACGAGGCGAAGCTGTTCGCCCGCCACCAGGAGGGCGACAAGGCCGCCCGCGAAGAACTGGTGCGCCGATTCATGCCGCTGGCGCGCAGCCTCGCGCGCCGCTACGACCGCTCTTCGGAGCCGTTCGAGGACCTGCTGCAAGTGGCCTCGCTGGGGTTGCTGAAGGCGCTCGACCGCTTCGACCCGGCGCTCGGTCATCCGTTTGCCTCCTTCGCGGTACCGACGATTCTCGGTGAGATGCGCCGCCACTTCCGCGACGCGGGCTGGTCGGTGCACGTGCCGCGTGGCTCGCAGGAACGCGCCCTGAAGGTTCGCGATGCGCAGGAGCGCCTGGCGAACACCCGTGGCCGCGCGCCGACGGTGTACGAGCTCGCGGAGTACCTGGAGCTCGACCAGGAGGAAGTGATCGACGCGCTCCAAGCGATCCAGGCTTACGAGTCGCTGTCGCTGGACGCGCCTCGTCCGGGCGCCACCGACGAGGCGACCTCCTACGGCGACGCGATGGGCGAGGAGGACGCTCGCTACGAGCTCGTGGAGCTCGACGCGACGGTGAGCGCGGTGCTGGGACGGATTCCCCAGCGCGAGCGCCAGATCCTTCGCATGCGCTTCGTGGACGACCTGACGCAGACGGAGATCGCGGCGCGCGTGGGCATCTCGCAGATGCAGGTCTCGCGCCTGCTGCGCCGCTCGCTGGATCAACTGCGCGCGTTGACAGACACCAAGAGCTGACGGGCTGAAAGAGCCGCCACGGGTCGCCGGTCACCGGTTGGATGAGGCTCGTCGGCAAGTGGCGGATGCGGATGAGGGGCTGATGGCCGGCGCCCCGAACGTCTCACTCACGCTCTCCAACCAGCCTGAGAACGTCCTGCTCGTGCGTGAGGCGCTGAGCGGCATGGCTGAGACGGTGGGCGTCGACGGCGTCGAGCTGAACGACATCCGCACAGCCGTGACGGAGGCGTGCAACAACGTGGTGCTGCACGCCTACGAGGGGGCCGAAGGGCTGTTGCAGGTCGAGCTGTACGTGGCGCCGGAGTCGGTGGAAGTGGTGGTTCGCGACGAGGGGACCGGGATCAAACCCCACATACGCAGCGACGAGGAAGACGCGCTGGGGATCGGGCTCTCGATCATCCAGGCGCTGGCCCCCAGGGTCGAATTCAAGGACGTGCCGGGCGGAGGCACGGAGGTGCGGATGGAGTTCTCGACCCCGCACACGCAGTCGCTGGGCGCGCCGATCCGCGACGGCTTCGAGGCGCCGGCGGTGGAGCCGTCGGAGCTGGCGACGACGACCGGCGTCGCGCTGGCGCCGAGCGAGCTGGCGAAGAAGGTCCTGCCGCGCGTGATGTGCGTGCTGGCCGCGCGTGCCCGCTTCACGACGGATCGCATCGCCGACGCGGAAATGCTGGCGGACGCGCTGGTGTCGCGTGGCTTCGACTCGAGCGTCAGGCAGCACCTGTCGGTCTCGGTGTCGGTCGGCACGCGGGTGGTGGAGCTGCGGCTGGGGCCGCTGGGCAGCGGCGGTGCCGGCAGGCTGATCTCCGACTCGGACGCCGGCATCGCGCCGGTGATCGAGAAGCTCACGAACGAGCGGCGGATCGCGAACGACGGCGCGTTTGAGACGCTCGAGCTGACCCTGCGGGACGAGCGCTAGCCCAAGGCATAAAAAAGGCGGTGACCGCCGGGGGTAGCGATCACCGCCTGAGGGAGGACAACTCCAGAACTCTTCATGCCCCACCCGGCGCGCGTCTAAACATCGATTTGAAAAGTTCTCGTTCTGCACGAGATCCTGCACGCGGCCCGGCGTTGAGAAGGCCGCGCGCCCAACGGAGAAGCCGCCGAACGGCAAGGCCGCCCAACAGAGAAAGGCCGCCCACCAGTGGGGCCGCCAAGCGGGGTATGTCGGCCCGCCGGGGTTGGCGGCTTGCGCTCACGGGTATCTGCCTATCGGGATGCAGGAGAGCGGGACAGGGGAGACCCAGCGGCAGTCCGATGCGTTCGTCGAGCGCAGCGGCGGCGAGCTGGGCACGATCCGCACGAGCATCCCCGCGCGCCTGGACCGCCTTCCGTGGGCGCGCTTTCACTGGCTGATAATCCTCGGGCTGGGAACGGCGTGGATCCTCGACGGCCTCGAGGTCAATGTCGTGGGCGCGATCTCCAGCCGCATCTCCGAACCCGGCGCCGGTGTGGGCATCTCGGCGGCGGACGTCTCGGGCTGGGCGGCGTCGCTCTACATCGCGGGCGCCTGTGTGGGCGCGCTCATTTTCGGCGAGCTGACCGACCGGCTCGGGCGCAAGAAGCTGTTCATGATCACACTGATCATCTACCTGGGCGGGGTGCTGCTGACCTCGGTCTCGTTCTTCCCCGGCTGGTTCTTCGTGGTGCGCTTCATCACCGGCATGGGAATTGGCGGCGAGTACGCGGCGATCAACTCCGCGATCGACGAGCTGATCCCGAAGGACCATCGCGGGCGCGTGGACATCTCGATCAACGGCAGCTACTGGCTCGGGGGCATCGGCGGCTCGCTGCTGGCGCTGCTGATGCTGAACACGAACATCTTTCCGACGAACCTCGGCTGGCGCCTGTCGTTCGTGCTCGGCGCCGTGATCGGCCTGGCGGTGCTGTTGGTGCGCCGCCATGTCCCGGAGAGCCCGCGCTGGCTGTTCATCCACGGCCGCGAGCAGGAGGCCGAGAAGATCGTCAAGGACATCGAAGGCGAGGTCGAACGCGAGACGGGGACGACGCTGCCCGAGCCGGAGGGCGAGCCGCTGACGGTGCATCAGCGCCGGGCGATACCGCTGCGCACGATCATCACGACGGTCGTCAGGACCTACCCCAAGCGCACGGTGCTCGGCTTGTCGCTGTTCATCGGCCAGGCCTTCCTCTACAACTCGATCCTGTTCGGCTTCGGCAATCTGCTGAGTCTCTACTTCCACACGCCCTCTGGCAACACGCCGTACTACATCGCGGTGTTCGCGGCCGGCAACTTCCTCGGCGCGCTGCTCCTGAGCCCCCTGTTCGACATCGTGGGGCGCAAGCCGATGATCGCGGGCACGTACATCCTCTCGGGCGTGCTGCTGATCGTGACGGGGCTTCTGTTCAAGGAACATCAGCTGGATGACATCTCCTTCACGGCATGCTGCTGCGTGATCTTCTTCTTCGCCTCCGCCGGGGCCAGCGCGGCGTACCTGACGGTGTCGGAGGTGTTCCCGATGGAGACGCGCGCGCTCTGCATCGCGGTTTTCTACGCGGTGGGAACCGGCATCGGCGGCGTGATCGGGCCACAGGTGTTCAGCCGCATGATCAACACCGAAAGCTACGAGCAGGTGTTTCTCGCGCTGGGGCTGGGCGCGGTGATGATGATCATCGGCGGCGTCGCGGAGTTGTTCCTCGGCATCAACGCCGAGCGGCGCAGCCTGGAGGACATCGCGAAACCGCTGACGGCGGCGGGGCCGCACTCGGCGGCGAGAGACCCAAGCAGCCCCATCGCCGGCGCTGCCTGAGCCTGCCCCCGTCGCCGGCGCTTGCCTAGCCTGCCCGGCGCTGCCTGAGCCCGCGTCACCTGAGCGAGCCTGTTTGACGGGCTATGCGTCGCCGGCGGTGGCGCCGGCGGCAGCCACGTCGTGCTCGCCCTCGGCGAACTCCTCGACGATCTTGGCGCAGAAGGCGGGCAGATCGTCGGGCTTGCGGCTGGAGACGAGCCTCTGGTCGGTGACGACTTCCTCGTCGACCCACTCGCCGCCGGCGTTGCGGATGTCGGTCTGCAGCGATGGCCAGGAGGTGATCCTGCGCCCGCGCACGAGGTCGGCCTCCACGAGCGTCCAGGGCCCGTGGCAGATGACGCCGACGGGCTTGCCCTCGCGGAACATGGCCTGGAGGAACTCGATCGCGGGGCGCTGGGTGCGGAGCTGGTCGGGGTTGGCGACCCCGCCGGGCAGCACTGCGGCCTCGAAGTCCTCGGGCCGTGCGTCGTCGAGCGTCTGGTCGACGGGATAGGTGCTCGACTTGTCGAGGTGCCGGAAGGCCTGCACGTCGCCCTGCTCGGGGGCGATCAGCACGGGCTCGCCGCCCGCCTGCTCGACGGCCTTCCAGGGCTCGGTCAGCTCGACCTCCTCGACCCCCTCCTGAGCGACGAGGAAGGCGACTTTCTTTCCGTTCAGCTCACCTGGCATCGGTGGCCTCCTTTCAGACTGGCAATCGGTCAATCGGTCGTTCTTATCGCCTACCCGGCCGACCGGGCCGAAAACCGGGCCCCCAGGGCCGTGCCTGCGCTGGAGCGGCGCGGCGCGGACCGCAAGAACAGCCGTCCACGGATGCAGGAAACAGTGCAGAAATGCCGCTTGGCTGCCGACGCTGGATTGGCCGATGACGTGACGGGGTACACCGGGTGTAGCGCCCGGCGCGACCGCGTCGGGTTCGTCGGTAAAGGAGGAACAACCATGGCTGCTCTGATCGCGCTGGTGCTTATCTTGGCCATCTTCGGGGGACTCGGGTTCGCAGTCCACCTTTTGTGGATCGTGCTCGTCATAGCGATCGTCCTGTGGCTGATCGGCTTCTTCGTAGGCGGCGTCGAGGGTGGCGGCCGACGCTGGTACGGGCGCTAGGCAGGCGCTCGCTGGCAGTGAAAACCGCGATGGAATCGATGACGGCAAAGCCGGCGACGGCGATGTTGACGGCATCTGCGCCGGCCGCGGTGAAGGTCGCGCTGGTGGAGAACTCGTTCCGGCACGAAGCGCTCTTCTACCGCGGCGAAGAGGGCTTCCTGCGCGGGACGCTGCCGTTTGTCGCGGAGGGCCTCGCCACAGGCGAGTCGATCCTCGTGGTGGTGAGCCCCGAGCGCGCACATCAGCTCGGGGACGCGCTCGGCCCGGATGCCGGGCGCGTCCGCTTCCTGGACATGCGCAAGCTGGGTCGCAACCCGGCGCGGGTGATCCCGGCTTGGCGCGAGTTCCTGGCCGAGCACGTGGCAGAGGGCGTGCCGGTGCGCGGGATCGGCGAACCGGTCTGGCACGGGCGCTCGGCGGCGGAGCTGGACGAGTGCGAGCGCCACGAGGCGCTGCTGAACGAGGCATTTGCGTTCGGCCCGGCGTGGCGGCTGCTGTGTCCATATGACCTCGACGCGCTCGCGCCGGAGGTGATCCAGGCGGCGCGCACGACCCACCCGGCGCTGATGCACGAAGGCGTGAGCCGCCGCAGCAGCGCCTACAAGCCCCTGCACCGCGGCCCGGGGCCGTTCAACGGCCTGCTACCGGCGCCCCCGGTGCAGCGCGAGGAGCTGGCCTTCACGGCACACGGCCTGGGCGCGGTGCGCAGCCTCGTGGCCCAGCGCAGCACCGCGGCGGGCTTGGCGGAGGCCGCGCGCGAAGACTTGGTGCTCGCGATCAACGAGCTGGTGACGAACAGCGTCCAGTACGGCGGAGGCGGGGGCAACCTGCGCATCTGGCGCGAGCAGGGCGAACTGATCTGCGAGGTGCAGGACCGGGGTTTCATCGAAGACCCGCTGGTGGGCCGTCTGCCGCCGCCGGTGGACCAGTACGGCGGGCGCGGCCTGTGGCTGGTCAACCACCTATGCGATCTGGTGCAGATCCGTTCGAGCCCGAGCGGGACGGTGGTGCGCGTGCGGATGCGCGCCGCGGAGGCGCAGCCGGCAGTCGCCGCGATGCCCGAAGTCCGCGCTTTTCAATAGCAGTAGCCCGACGCCACCGCGCGCCACCGCGCTTTTCTCAGCGCTTCTTGTTTTCGACGGCCCGCTGCAACTGCGCCTTGTTCATGCCGGAGCGCCCCTCGACGCCCAGCCTGCGGGCCTCCTGGTAGAGCTGCTCGCGGGTCCTGCCGCGAGGCCCGGGTTTGCCGGAGCGCAGCCCGCCCCGCCGGCCGGAGGAGATGTCGTCGGTGGAGCTGCGTGAGCGGGTGCGCGATTCGCCGCTGCGCGCCCGCTCCTTGTTGACGGTGCGCGCGGCGATCTCCTCGGCGCGGCTCTCGGACGCTCCCTGTTCGCGCTCGCTCTGCTTGACGTGCTCGTACTGACGGGCGCGCTTGCTGCCTTTTCGGACTCCACGCGGTGGCACTGCGGCACCTCCTCGGGTGATGACGTCGTTTCTGAACCCGTACCCCCGCGGGTATCGCTGAAACGGCACGCCCCGGGGAGGCGGGTCTCGCCACTCCGCCCGGTTGTCTCCGGCGTCGGCGGCGCTTGCCGCCCGGCCAAACGGGTATCGCTGAAGCAGGGTCGAGACGGCCCTGCGAATGTGCGCGGCGTTCTCATCCGAAAGCAGCAAGGCCCAGCCGCCGAGCGAGGAGGCCCGGCCCTCTGGCGAACGCTCCGGCGAAGGGTCGAGCGAGCCGGAGCGATCGGCGCCGGGCACGGAGGGAGGCCGGCCAGAGACCTCGCTGCAACGCCTGGACCGCAACCTCGACGAAATGACGGGCGAGCTGCGCGTCGTGGTGACGGGGGTCCAGGTGCTGTTCGCGTTCCTGCTGATCGTGCCGTTCGACTCGGGCTTCGCGGGCGTGGGGCCGTTCGAGCGCGGCGTCTACTTCGCGACGCTGATCTGCGCGGCGCTGGCGGCGCTGTTCACGCTCGCCCCGGCCGCCTACCACCGCCTGGAGTTCCGCTCGGAAGACAAGCGCTACCTGGTGTTCCTCTCGAACCGGCTGTCGATCGTGGGGATGGCTTTCCTGGCGCTGGCGATGTGCGGCAGCCTGCTGCTGGTGACGACGAAGCTGTTCGGCGCGACGGCGGGAGCGATCACGGCGACGCTGGTGGGGATCCCCTTCGCGGGCCTGTGGTTCGCGGCGCCGCTCCTGCGCCGCGCGACCCGTGCGCGAGCCGCGGATCGGGCGCTCCCGGGGCCCCTGGAGGAGAGAAGGGAGCTCGGCGGCCTCCAGGGCGGGAGGGGATGGCCTCAGGGTGGCGGAGCGGACCGCGCGAGTGCCACCCCCGATCTGGGACGGCGCGGAAAAGCGGTGCGGTACGATTCGCGCGTGGCCGCTCAGGAGCACCTCCAGGTCGAGGCGCGGCGCACGGACGACCGGGTCGTGCTGGCGCTCACGGGAGAACTCGACCTCGCAAGCTCGCCGATCCTCGAGCGTGCGCTGGAGGACGCCGACGTGGCGGTGGCGCCGCTGCTGGTGCTGGACCTGGACGGGCTGAAGTTCGTGGACTCGACGGGGCTGCGGGTGATCCTGCTCGCCCGCGAGGGCTCGACGGCGCGTGGGCAGGAGTTCGCGATCACGCCGGGCTCGCCCCAGGTGCAGCGCCTGCTGAGCATCACAAGCGTGGCGGAGCACATGCGCGTGATCGCCTCGCCGGACGACTTGCTGGTCTGAGCGGGCGCCCGCGCGGCGCCTTCCAGAGCCCGCCGACGCGGCGAATACGCTCAGTTTCATGAAGCCAGGCGAGCGTCTCGCGGTGATCGACCTCGGCTCGAACTCGTTTCGGATGGTGGTCTTCCTGGCGGGTGACGGCTGGTGGAAGCGCACGGATGAGATCTATGAGCCGGTGCGTATCGGGGAGGGCCTGGCGAGCAGCGGCGAGCTGGGCGCGGAGCCGATCGCGCGCGCGCTGGCGATGCTCGACGTGTTCTCCCAGTTCGCGAAGGCGAGCGGGCTGGACGAGGGCTCGGTCGACGCGGTGGCGACGAGCGCCGTGCGCGACGCGACGAACGCGGAGGACTTCCTGGGCGTGGCGCGCGAGCGCTTCGGGCTGCCGATCCGCGTGCTCTCGCGCGAGCAGGAGGCGCGCTACGGCTACCTGGCGGCGGTGAACTCGACGACCCTGCACGACGGCCTCGTGCTGGACCTGGGCGGCGGCTCGATGCAGCTGGTCCGGGTGGAGGATCGCCTGCCGCGCGGTTCGGGCTCGTGGCGGCTGGGCACGGTGCGGATGAGCGAGCGCTTCCTGCCGCCGAACGGCCCGGCGAAGCGCCGGCAGCTGCAGGCCCTGCGCGAGCACGTCACCGAACAGCTCGCGGAGCTGGACTGGCTCGGATCGCCACGGCGCGGCGACGGCGCGCCGGGCAGGCGTCTGGTGTGCATCGGCGGCACGGTGCGGAACCTGGCGGCGGCGGCGCAGCGGGCGGCCGGCCTGCCGTCGAACGGCGTTCAAGGAATGGCGATCGAGCGCGAGGCGCTCGA
>DATJMW010000027.1:0-131841 GCA_035508515.1 Solirubrobacteraceae bacterium
CAGGTGCGGGTAATTGCGCAGCGATTGCAGGCAGTCGAGCGGGGCGCCGGGCGCGGGCGGCAGGATCAACGGCCCGGAGACGTATGAGTCGCCGAGCGAGACGTACGAGGTGGACGCCTGCGCGAAAGCAGGCAGCGCGAGCAGCGCGAGCACGGCCGCCAGCGCAGCCGCGCAGCGCGCGCGGCGAGCGGCGGGTCGGGACGATGAGGCACGTTGACGCTTCACGGTTCTGAGACCTCCTGATTCGCTTTGGACGGATCGCCGGGCGGCCGCACGCGACCCCTTGCGGCGCGGTGCCCGGTCCCTCTGACGCGGCGTTTCCCGCGGCCCCGGCGACCGTACCGGCGCCTGGACGAAAGTCAACTATTTGGAAACATGGGGCCGAGACTCGCGCGGTGTTAGGTTGGCCGACGACCCACCCCGGCCAACCGCGAGACCACTTGGAGGCCCACCATGCCCGCAACCTCGGCACTCAGCGCGCCCTCGTCCGGCGCCCCCTTCGAGCAGACGACGATCGAGCGTCGCGAGCTGCGCGAGGACGACGTCCAGATCGAGGTCAAGTTCTGCGGCATCTGCCACAGCGACATCCACCAGGCGCGTGACGAGTGGGGCAACGCGATCTTCCCGATGGTCCCCGGTCACGAGATCGCCGGCGTCGTCGCCGCCGTCGGCTCCGCCGTGACGCGCTTCTCCGTCGGCGATCGCGTCGGCGTCGGCTGCATGGTGGACTCCTGCGGCGAGTGCGAGTACTGCCGCGCGGGCGAGGAGCAGTTCTGCGTGAAGGGCAACGTGCAGACTTACAACGCGCGCGACTACGAGGGCAACGTCACCTACGGCGGCTACAGCCAGGGGATCGTCGTCAAGGACCGCTTCGTCGTGAAGATCCCCGACGCGATCGAGCTGCAGGAGGCGGCGCCGCTCTTGTGCGCAGGGATCACCACGTACGTGCCGCTGAAGCATTGGCGCGTCGGCCCGGACTCGAAAGTCGCGGTGATCGGGATGGGCGGGCTCGGTCACGTCGGCGTGCAGATCGCCGCCGCGATGGGTGCGGAGGTCACGGTCCTGAGCCAGTCGCTCTCGAAGCAGGAGGACGGCCTGCGCTTCGGCGCCAAGCACTACTACGCCACCTCCGACCGCGACACGTTCAAGCAGTTGGCGGGCAGCCTCGACCTGATCCTGAACACCGTCTCCGCGAACCTCAACCTCGACGCCTACCTGCGGCTGCTGCGCGTCGACGGCACGATGGTCACCGTGGGGGCGCCCTCCGACCGCGACAAGGTGCACGCCTTCTCGCTGATCTCCGGGCGGCGCAGCCTCGCGGGCTCCGCGATCGGCGGCCTGCCCGACACGCAGGAGATGCTCGACTTCTGCGCCGAGCACGGCGTCAAGCCGCAGATCGAGCTGATCGCCGCGGGCGACGTCGACGGCGCCTACGACCGGGTCGTCGCCAGCGACGTGCGCTACCGCTTCGTGATCGACGTGGCGACGATCGCCTGATGAGCGAGCCGCTTCACCGGCAGTCGGTGATGGCCGGCGGCGGCGTCTACAACCAGCACTCCCAGCCGCAGCACGTCGCGGGCGACGACGGGCTGCCGCTGCTGGAGCGCGCCTGCGAGGCCGTGGCGCTCGACGGCGCGAGGACCGACTTGCTCGTCGCGGACTACGGCAGCTCGCAGGGGCGCAACTCGCTGGCGCCGATGCGCGCCGCGATCGGGTCGCTGCGCCGCCGGGTGGCCCCCGAGGCGCCGATCTCGATCGTCCACACCGACCTGCCCGGCAACGACTTCGCCGCGCTGTTCACGACGCTGCAGGCCGACCCTGAGAGCTACCTGCGGGCGGACGCGAACGCCTTCGCCTACGCGGCGGGGCGCTCCTTCTACGAGCGCCTGTTCCCGGCCTCGCGCGTGACGCTCGGCTGGAGCTCGATCACGGTGCACTGGCTGAGCGCGGTGCCCGGGCCGCTGCACGGGCAGATCTTCTCGCCGCTCGGCACGCGCGAGGAGCGGGCGGCGTACGCGGCTCGCGCCGCCCAGGACTGGGAGCGCTTCCTCGCGCACCGCCGCGAGGAGCTCGTGCCCGGCGGGCAGCTGGTGATCGTCGGCAGCGGCGCCGACGAGCGGGGGCGCTGCGGCGCCGAGGGCCTGCTGGGCCTCGCGAACGAGGCGCTGCGCGAACTGGTCGCCGACGGGTCGCTGAGCGCCGCGGAGTACGAGGCGATGGTCGTCCCGACCTACTACCGCACGCGCCAGGAGTTCCTGGCGCCGCTGGAGCGAGGACCCGGCCCGCTGGCGCTGGAGGAGTGCTCGGAGACCGCGCTCGAGGACCCGCTGTGGGCGCGCTACGAGCAGAGCGGCGACCTCGCCGGGTTCGCCGCGGGCGCCGCCGATTTCCTGCGCGCGTTCTCCGAGCCCTCGCTGTTCGCCGCGATCGCCGCCGCGCGCGGCGCAGCGGAGGCGACGGGCCTCGCGGACGAGTTCTACGCGCGCGTGCGCGAGGCGATCGAGCAGCGGCCCGCCGACGCCAGGTGCGCCTGGAGGCTCGTGCTGATGCGGCTCGCCAAGGGCGCCTAGCAGCACGGCGATCACAGCGGTCACCGGACCCTCCGGTCCGGTGACCCCATCAACCGAGACGGCCTCAGAATTTCTTCGTGCAGATCATCTGCAGCGAGATCCCGGGACCCATCAGATAGCGCCACCACTTGTAGGCGCAGCGCGTGAGGTCGTGCTTGCGGACGATGTTCTTGACCGCGAGCTTGAACGAGCCCAGCGTGCTCGCCTTGTCCGTCAGGTGGATCGGGCGCCGGGAGAAGGCGATCTCCAGTGCAGGCTCAAGCACCTCGAAACGGCGAAACCCAGCCAACCAGACGTTGCGCAGATACTCCGCCAGGAAGTACACGTGCTCGTTGCCCTCGAACTGCGCGGCGTGGTCGCGCTTGAGGTCCGTCGGCCAGCGCAGCGGCTCGTTCACCACCAGCAGGCGCCCGCCGGGGCGCAGGACGCGGTGGATCTCGCGCAGCGCCGCCGCCATCCCGGGGCGATCGTTGTGATGCAGCACCTCGCAGCAGAAGACCCAATCGAAGCTGCCGTCGGCGAACGGCAGTTCTGACATCTGCCCCAGCACCCGCTCGAAATAGGTACCCGTCTCCTCGAACCACCAGTCCGCCGTGCGCAGGCCCTGCATCTCGGTCATCGAGATGTCGAGGGCCACCGTATACAAATCCGCCCGTGCGAACTTCGCCGAAGCCCAACACGTGTTCGCGCCGACGTCCAGGATTCGCTGACCGGAGGTGAACGGGACCGTTTCGCAGAGCCGCTCCATCGCCTGCGCCTGTCCGAACCAGTAGCCGTTGTCCTCGTAGGGGAGGCGCAGCACGCGGGCACGATCCCAGCCATCGCTCTCCATGAACTGCGCGAAGCGCTCCAGACCCTCGGCCTCGGCGAGGACCACCGGCGAGGGGTCCAGCAGCATGTCGACGATTCCTCCGGTCACCGGGCGTCGCAGCTCGCAGGCGCGGCAGCGCACCTGGCCCTCGCGGATCTCCAGTTCATCCTCGACCGCCTTCGCCAGCCCCAAGCTCGACGGCGAGCCGCAGGACGGACAGCGCAGCAGTGCGAGCAGCTTCTCTCTCACGCCCAACCCCCCGGATTCGGTTATGCAGAAACGAACAGACGGCAGCAGCAGGAGTTTCGCGTTGCATTGCCTTCCGCCCTCGACAGCCTCCAGCCGAGTGCCACCTGCGTCGATACATGCGCATGAGCGCGCCGCGCACCGATTGGATGCAGACGCCCGTGCGCCTGGTGGGACTGCTGTTTTGCCTGGGCGTCCTGGTGTTCGCGCTCGTCGCCAAAGGTGGAGGGAACGCCGCCGGATCGAGCCCCGATCGCGACGCCTGCGTGGCCGGCATGCCCTCCGTCCAGACGGTCGGCTTGAACGAACTGGTGAAGCTGCGCGCGACGCTGCGGGGCGTGATGGCGAGCGCCGGAGGGCGTCGTTACGAAGGCGGGATCGCCGCGCCCGCGGCCTTCTGGACAGACGCCTCGCCGCAGGGTGTCGCCGCCGCGCGCGAGGCCCACGGGACCTGGCCGGCCAGGTATGAGATCCGCCAGTGGAGCCAGGCCGGTGACGACGTCGTCGCCGACGCGTTCCGATTTCGCTCACATGCGCAGGCGCGTGCGCTGTTCGACGCCGCCTCCGTCGCGCGTTGTCACCGGCGCGGCTTTGCCATGCCCGTCGCTTCGCCTCCGCAGACCCGCGCGCTCGTATGGCTCAACCCCGACGCCGCGGTGCAGGCCGACGCCTTCCTGCTCCGCGGCGCCACCGTCTACCGGGTCGCCGTCGTCCGCGGCCGACCCTCCCCACGATCGGCGCCGCGCTTGGGCGCCGGGGGTGTCGCCAACGGCCTCGCGTGCCAGCTGCCGGGGGCGGGCTGTGTCGCGGCGCCGAAGACGCCGCGCACGCGGGGGGCGTCTGCGGCAGGCGACTGAGGGCCGTTCGCAGGCATAGACTCCAGGGATGACCGAGCCACGGGGGAAAGTGCTCGTCACCGGCGGCACCGGCTTTCTCGGCGGGTGGTGCGCCGCCGAGCTGGTGCGCCGGGGATACGAGGTACGAACCACCCTCCGCAACCTCGCGCGCGCCGACGACGTGCGGGCGTCGCTTGCCGCGGCCGGCGTCGAGGCCGGCGACCGGTTGTCCTTCGCCGCTGCCGATCTCGGCGCCGACGACGGCTGGAGCGAGGCCGTCGCCGGGTGCGACCACGTGCTGCACGTCGCCTCGCCCTTTCCGCCCGCCCAGCCCAAGGACCCCGACGAGCTGATCGTGCCCGCGCGCGACGGTGCGCTGCGCGTGATCCGCGCCGGCCTCGACGCCGGCGTGCAGCGCATCGTCATGACCTCCTCCGTCGCCGCCGTACGCCATGGACGCCCACCGTCCGCCGCGAAGCCATACGACGAGACCGACTGGACCGATCCCGACGACCTTCGGCGCACGCCCTACGTCCGCTCGAAGACCATCGCCGAGCGCGCCGCCTGGGAGGAGGCCCGCGCGCGTGGCGCCGAAGAGCGGCTCGCGGTGGTGAACCCCGGCGCCATCATCGGCCCCGTGCTCAGCGACGACAGGTCCTTCTCGCTACAGGTGGTCGAACGCCTGCTCAACGGCATGCCCGCGATGCCCCGGCTCGGCTTCGTGCTCGTCGACGTCCGCGACGTCGCCGACCTCCACATCCGCGCCATGACCGACCCCGCCGCCGGCGGTCAGCGATTCCTCGCCGTCGACCGCTTCTCCTGGATGAAGGAGGTCGGCGAGGTCCTGCGTGAGCGACTGGGTGACCAGGCCCGCAAGGTCCCCACCCGCGTCGCGCCCGACCTGCTGATTCGCGCCATGGGCCTGTTCGACCCCAGCGTCCGCTCGATCGTCGGCGACCTCGGCCAATCCACCAGCTACACCGCCCAGAAGGCGAAGACCACGCTCGGCTGGGAGACGCGCCCCACCGCCGACTCGATCGCCGACACCGCGCAGAGCCTGATCGCGCGTGGCCTCGCGGGCTGACTTCGCGCGCGTCGTCTTCGTCGTCGTCGCGATCGGCGCGCTTCTGCTCACGGGGTGCGGCGGCGGCGCCCAGCGCGTCGAGCCCAAGCGGGTCGTCCTCGAACCCAGGATCGTCGGCTGCTCCGGCAGCGGGGCCGGCTGCAGCTCCGGAGGGGAGGCACTGATGCACCGCTTCGCGCGCGAGGCCAAGAAACATCTCTGCCCGCCCGACAAGCGCACCCTGCTCGTCAAGACCGACGGAAGCCTCGTCTGCGTCAGCGGGCTGCCGTCCGCGGTCGGGAAGACCGACCTCATCGGCATCCCGCCTCCGAGCTCTGTGCGCGCCGGTGGCCCCGGCGCCGTCCGCGAATTCACCGCCGGCCGAGTCGTCGCCGCCGCGTCCGGCTGTCTCGCCTGTCACCGAATTGGCGACGCCGGGAACAGCGGTCCCGGATCCGAGCTCACCGACGTCGGCTCGCGGCTGCCCGCCAGGGCCATCGAACGGGCCCTGGTGAAGTCGCCCGCGCCGATGCCTTCGTTTAGCCGGTTGCCTGCGGGGAAGCGGCGGGCGCTTGTTTACTTCTTGGCCCGGTTGCGCTGAGGGGGCGCCCTGCCCTGACGTCGGTTGCCGGTAGTCGAAGTCGCGCCTATCCTGAGTCCTATGGATCAGCCACAAGAGATCGAGCTTGTCTTCGCTCCGCAAGATGAGGGCGGCTATCACGTCTACGCGCCCGACCTTCCTGGCCTGCACACGGAGGGCGACACCCTCGATGAAGCGACGGCGAATGCGCAGGAGGCGCTTGCGCTCTACATCGAAGGACTGCGCGAAGACGGGCGCTCGCTCGACACTGGGGTGATCCGGCGGAAGTTCCCGGTCCCTGCGTGACCGGCGCCCTGCCTGTCATATCGGGGCAACGTCTGATCAAAGCTCTCGAACGCGACGGATGGGAAGTCGCTCGCCAGCGAGGGAGCCACGTTCGGCTGAAGCATCCTGGCCGGCGGGGTGTCGCTCACCGTTCCGCTTCATCGCGAGCTGAAGCGCGGGACGCTCTCAGGGATTCTCGGCGACGCAGGGCTGAGTCCCGATGAGCTAAGCCGGCTGCTCTAGGCAGCCGCTGTTGCGTCCGACCGCGCACTACTAGTCGCACTCGACTCCGTGCTGCCGCGCGCGGAAGTCAAGAACTACACAATTTCCAGGGAGAAAACCTAATGAAGCGGGAGCGACGGGGGTTGCTCCCTCGGCGTACCAACCCCCACGATCGAGGTATGGCGTGGACCTCCGCGGAAGCATTGAGGTGGCGGCGCAGTCGCGCTACAGGGCACCCTACGTTGTGCCCTATACTGACGTCATGCGCAAGACGAGCGTCTATCTGGATGATCGGCAAGCCGAACGCCTTGCTCGTCTCGCGCGCCAAGAGGGCCGCTCGCAGGCTGAGATCCTGCGCGAGGCTATCGCCACTTACGAGCCTCCCGCCTCACGTGATCGCGACTTCGAAGTTGCGGCTGGCTTTCCCCGGATAGACGACGATACGCGTCCGATCTCGCAGATTCCAGACACGGAGCTCCTGGAGGGCTTCGGGAGTTGACGCTGCTGATCGACGCCGGCCCGATCGTGGCGTTGGCGGATCGCGATGAGCCCCAGCGAGAGCGTATTCTCACCGCGCTTAGAGACGAGCCGGGTGATCTCGTCATACCTGCGCCTACTACTGCCGAGGTGGACTACCTCCTTGGCCAGCGGTTTGGCCAGGATGCCCGTCGCGGATTCTTGAGCGACCTGGCTAACGGACGCTTTACAGTTGTCTCGCTCGAACGCGATGACTACGCAACTATCGTCAGCCTCGACCAGCAGTACTCAGACCTGAGCCTAGGACTTGCCGACTGCGCACTTGTCGCGCTTGCGGATCGCTATGACACAACATGCATCCTCAGCTTCGACGAGCGACACTTCCGCGCTGTGCCGCCGTTGGGGGGTGGGGCATTTACGATCCTGCCGGCCGATGGTTGACTGCACCAGAAGCAGCTTCCAGTCGCTTACAAATCGGTCGAGCCAGAGGCGCCCCTACTCAGCGCTTGGTCGCTGGTTCTCGTAGAACCACACCCGAGGATCGCAGATCGCGCTCGGACTCTGCTGCTCATATGGAGTTTGCGTCCAGCGCTGATGGTCATCCGCAAAGAAGAACCTCATCACCCGTTCATGCACTTTGTCGGCCGCTCGCTTAGGCCAGGCGAGCGTGAACTCGTCGCCCATCCGGTTGATGAGCACAGCGAGCACGTCATGCGCAAGCGGCTCCATCGCATCGAGGAAGCTCCTGACCTTGAGGTGCGAGTCGAACGGCTCGATCGGAAGCCGCGTCAACGAGTAGAAGTGCTCGCCCTCCGTCAACATGATTTGTGACCGAGGGTCGGACTTCGCCTCCCATCTCGCAAACAGCCCCGGCACGTTGTCCTCGTCCACTGACCCGAAGTGAATCGTCCCTGAGTCGGAGTAAAGCAGCTGAGTCTTGAATGACTCAATCCCGCTCGAAAGGGCGACCGCAATGCTCGTGGTCAGCAGAGCAGTATTGGCACTTACAGCTCGATTGTGACCGACAACGTTTCGGATTTCTCGCAGATCAGCCAGTCGCCTCTCGAAAACGTGCTTCGGAAGTCGAGATAGTGACTTAACCATAGGCCACGTGTGCTCAGCGAGCAGGACGTCACCGAGCTCGTCGAGCGTAAGCAACCAGATTACGTTGTCGCTGTTCTCACAGTCGAGGTGAACACGACCGTTCAACTGACGTAGTCGACGCTTGAGGTCGTCGGTGAGAGCATCCGGCATAGCGCGCTGCCAATTCGTCGCGTACCGCGCCATGAGACCGGCATAGGCAATTCGCCGAAGCCATTGCTCGAGCACATAGATCTGCTCATAGACGACGACGTTTGCTTCAGGCACCGGTAGCTCATCGCGAAAGACGACGGATCCGGACGACAGTGCAAAACTAGGATCATCCACAACATCCGAAGCCTAGAGTGCTGCGACGACCCAGTTGGCTCGGCGCGCCGACGGTCCAGCTCCGTACCCACCCTCACATGTGAGGGTGGGTACAGCACGGGAGCGACGGGACTCGAACCCGCGACCTCTGCCGTGACAGGGCAGCGCTCTAACCAACTGAGCTACGCCCCCGCGATGGGGCGCGCAGCACCTCGGCGCCGCGCACGTCTCCAGTATGCCAAGCCTGGGCCGATCCGGCGGCCAAGCTCGGCCCAGCCCTGGATTCCGAGCAGCAAGCCGGCCGGCCCGCCCCTGCCGCCAGGTGCCGCTGGCCGGCAATGAAGAGACCGGGGCGCAGCACGCCACTGGCCGCGCCCCTGTCCATAGGATTCCACTTGTTGGACCCGTTGTGGTAAAGCGGCATCGCGTGCCTCGCACCACCGCACGAGCCCCGCGAAACTGGCCACCCAGCCAGCCCATCGGCTAGCCTTCGCGCTATGGCGCTTGTGGGCCCCCGCCCGATGCTCAACGTGAACCCGCTGAAGGTGATGCTCGAAGACCTGCGCAGCGAGCGCTCGCCGGTGCCGTTCCCGCCAGGGGAAACCAGCTTCTCGCTCCCGCGCACGAAACGCTTCGCCGACGAACCGCTGCCGATGCTGCTCGACTACTACGAGCGCTTCGGCCCGATCTTCACGCTGCGCCTGTTCCACTCGAACGTCGTGTTCATGCTGGGTCCCGAGGCGAACCACTACCTGCTCGTCTCGAACGCCTCGAACTTTCTCTGGCGCGACGGCCACTTCCGCGACCTGATCGGGTTGATGGGCGACGGCCTGCTCACGATCGACGGCGACTTCCATCGCCGCTCGCGGCGGATCATGCTGCCGGTCTTCCACCACGATCACGTCGCCGCTTCGCTCAGCGTGATCGGCGAGGAGACCAAGCGCGCGCTCGACCGGTTGCGGCCCGGCACGCAGATCGACCTCTACTCCTGGACCCGCCGCCTAGCCATGCGCGTCGCGATGCGCGCGCTGTTCGGCGTCGACCCCGACGGCAGGCGCGCCAGGGCGATCGACGCCGCGGGCCTGTTCGAGGAGGCGCTGGCCTTCTACTCCTCCGAGTACCTGCTGCGCGTGTTTCGCACGCGCCGCTCGCCCTGGGGGCGGATGCAGCAGGCGGCGCGCGAGCTGGACAAGCTGATCTACGAGGAGATCAGCGAGCGTCGCGCGACGGGCCGGCGCGGCGAGGACATCCTCAGCCTGCTGCTCGACGCCTCCGACGAGGACGGCAACACGCTGAGCGACCTACAGATCCGCGACGAGGTGATGACGCTGCTGTTCGCGGGTCACGACACCACCACCTCGACGATCTCGTTCATGTTCTACGAGCTCGCACGCCATCCCGCGATCGCGCGCAGACTGCGCGACGAGCAGGACGAGCTGCTGCGGCGAGACCCCGACGGGTCGGCCGCGCCGACGGCGGAGCAGCTCACCTCGGGGGAGCTCACCGAGCTGGAGATGGTGCTCGACGAGACGCTGCGGAAGTACCCGCCCGCGTGGGTCGGTCCGCGTCGCGCGATCGAGTCCTTCGAGTTCGCGGGCCACACCGTGCCGGCACGCGCGTTCGTGAACTACTGCTCCTGGGCCAGCCACCACCTGCCCGACGTGTTCCCCGACCCCGAAGCCTTCCGCCCCGAGCGCTTCACCCCGGAGGCCAAGGCGGCGCTGCCCAAGGGCGCCTACGTCCCCTTCGGCGGGGGCTCGCGCACCTGCATCGGCATGCGCTTCGGTCAGCTGGAGGTGCGCACGATCGCGACGCTGCTGCTGTCGCGCTTCAGCCTCTCGCTGCCGGACGACTTCGAGCTCCAGATCCGCCAGATGCCGACGATCAGCCCCAAGGACGGGCTGCCGATGCACGTCCACGCGCGGCCGACCGTCTCGGCGACCGCGGAGCCCGCCGCGGCCTGAGCCGCGGCGCCGGCCGCGTCAGCGCAGGCGAGCGTCGAGGCTCAGCTCGTAACCGCTACCCGAGCGCGTCGCCCCGACGCCCTCGATGTAGACGCGCGGGTCCGAGAACAGCGTCAGCTTCAGCGCTTCGATCAGCGCTCCGCGCGGTCGCACGACGAGCTTCCCGTCGCTCGCCTGGGCGACCGCCTCGACCGAGGCGCCCACGCCGAACAGGCCACCGCTCGCCTGGACTTCCACCTGGCCTTCATGGCTACCGAGCAGTTGCACGCTGAAGCCGGATGGAAGCGCCGCGGCGACGTCCGCTTCGTCGACGTGCGCCTGCACGCTTATCCGCGAGCCACGTTTCTGCAGGACCACGTCGCTCACGGGCAGCGGGCCCTCCTCCGCGCTCGCGACGTCGACGTCGAGTCGCTGCACGCCGCGTGCTTCGTCGAGCAGCTTCGCGGTCTGGCCCGGGTTCACGCGCAGCTTCGAGGCGTGGACCTCGATCGAGTCCGCGTCGCCCCACAGCAGCTCGATCGCAGGCCACGCGCTGACGTGCACGTGGTCGACCTTGCCGTACTTGCCGATCCGCGAGGAGACGCGACTCGCCGCGAGCTTCGGCAGGAAGATCTGCGCGAGGCCCAGCAGGACCACGATCCCGCCGGCCACCCACAGAGCGATCCGGACCCCGCGCCGCACCCCCGACAGCTTGCCAGGAGATGCGGCGCGGAGCGTCGGCCCAGCGGGTGTCGCCGGGCCGAGCGCCACCGCCCGAGGCTCAGCCGAGCCCGTTCGCTTTCAGGAACTGCGCCGCGACGCTCTTCGCGGACTGCTTGTCGATCGTGACGGCCTTGTTCATCTGCTGGATCGCGGGGATCGTCAGCAGCGCCGAAACCTTGTTCACCGTCGCCGAGAATTCCGGCCCCTCTTCCTGGAGCACGCTCTGCTTGACGATCGGCGCCACGTTCTGGAAGCCGAACACGTGCTTGGGGTCGGAGAGGACCTTGAACTTGCCGCCGAGCAACTGCCCGTCGGTCGTGAACACGTCCTGCGCGTCCACCTGTTTTGTTTCCAGCGCCTTGTAGGACAGTTCGATCGCGATCGGCTTGAACGTCGGGTCGAGCCCGTATTCCTTCTTCAGCCCGAGCAGACCCTCGAAGCGGGTGGCGAATTCCGGCGCACCGCCGAGCACGAGCTTTTTGCCCAGCGGCTTCAGGTCCGCGACGCTCGAGAGTTTGTTTTCGCTCGCGTACGCCGGCAGCGTCGCGAGCGCGTCCGAGTCGTAGAAGGGCGTGTAGTTCAGCATCGTCGCGCCCTTCGTTTCCGCGAACGCCTTCGCCTGCTTGTAGGCGTCGGCGGCGCTTTTCGGCGGCGTCGTCTGTTCCGCCACCGCCGAGAGGAACACGCCCGTGTACTCGGGGTACATCTGGATCTGCCCGGAGGTGAAGGCCTTGTAGATGATCTCCGAGGAGCCGACGTTCGGCTTCAGGTTCACTTTGTAGCCCTTCGCTTCCAGCGCCTGCGCGTACAGCTCCCCGAGGATGTTCTCCTCCGGGAAGTTCTTGTCGCCGATCGTCACCGCCGGCTTGCCGGCGCCGGACCCGCCGGAGGCTGGGGTCGAGGAGCTGCTGGAGCTGCTGCTCGACGAGGAGCTGCTTCCGCAAGCCGCGACGCCCGCGGCCAGCGCAGCGAACGCGATCAGCGTGACGAGCGCACGCAGGACGCCGCCACTTCCCTTCCGGCTATCTGGCATTAGCCGACTTTTCATTTACGCCTCCTGGCATTGATGGTTGTCATTTGCTTTTCCGGGAGAAGCTCAGGTGAGGCCCGGCGCCGGAGCGCCCAGCCCGACCTCGGCGTCACGCGCGACGCGCAACCCGCGGGGGGTGAGGCCGCGCTGGACGAGCGCCAGCACCCCCTCGACCGCCAGCGCCAGCGCCGCGACGCAGATCGCCGCGCCGAGCACGCCCGCGAAGTGGTAGCTCGTCTCGTTCGCGATCGGGTCGCCCAGCGTGCCGCTGAAGCCCGCCAGCGAGGCGATCGTCGTAGTCGAGATCACGAACACCGCCGCCGTGCGGATGCCGGCGAAGATCAGCGCCGTCGCGAGCGGCAGCTCCACGCGGGTGAGGATCTCGCGCTCGGACATCCCCATTCCGCGCGCCGCATCGACCAGGTCACGGTCGACCCCGTCGACGCCGAGGTAGGAGTTCGTGATGATCGGCGGCACCGCCAGGATCACGAGCGCCACCTCGACCACGGTCAGGCCGAGGCCGAGGAACGCGTCGCCGATCGCCAGCACCGCCAGGCTCGGCAGCGCGCGGCCGATGTTGCCGAGGTTGATCGCGAAGAACGAGCCACGGTGGACGTGACCGAGCCACACGCCCACCGGCACCGCGATCACGACCGAGATCGCGACCCCGATCGCGCCCACCTTCAGCGTCTCGAGCGCCAGATGGACGAGGCTCGGCAACGCCGGTTGACCCGAGATCGCACCGTCGCGCCCGATGAATTCGAAGGCCTTCACGAATTCGTGCATCGCCTAGCTCCCCCGTGCCCGGGTCCATGGCGTCAATGCCCGCTGGACCAGCACCAGCAGTCCGTCGGCCGCGAGCGCCAGCAGGATCGTCAGCCCGCCCGCGGCGATCAGCTCCGTCTTGAACGGGCCCTCCCCGAGCGCGGTGTGAATCGGGACGCCGAGCCCCTTGTCGTAGATCGTGTAGACGATCGTCGCCAGCGCGATGATCGTCACGACCGCGATCCGCAGGCCCGCGACGATCGCCGGCAGCGCCAGCGGCAGCTCGACGCGCAGGAGCGCCTGGCGGCGTGACATCCCCATTCCCTCCGCGGCGTCCAGCACCTCGCTTGGAACCTCGCGCAGACCCGTGAGGATGTTGCGGAAGAGAATCAGCAGCGTGTAGGAGACCAGCGCGATCTCCGCGGCGTAGATGTTCGCCCCCACGGGCGCCACCAGCAACTCGAACAGCGCAAGCGAGGGAATCGTGTAGAGGATCGTCGTCACCAGGATCGTCGGGCGCTCCAGCCACCCGAAGCGATGCGCCGTCAGCGCCAGCGCCATCGAGATCACAAAGCCGATCCCCACCGCGATCAGCGTGAGCACGAGGTGCTGGCGAAGCGCCGGCCACAGGACGCTGTCCCAGTTGCGGCTGACCCAGTCACCGCAGAAGAAGCGGTTTTCGACCACGCACTTCGAGCTGTGTGCGCCGAAGTTCGGGATCACCGGGCCCGCCGCCGCGAGCACCGGCGTGCCGGCGAGCGCCATCAGCCGGCCGCCTCGCCATCTCCGTCGACCAGCAGGCGCGAAGGCGATCCGTTGCCGTTCGCCCCGTTCGCGGACGCCTCATCGGCGAGCAGCTGCTCGATCAGCGACAGCGTCAGCAGCCCCTGCACCCGCTCCTCGCCGTCCACGACCGCAAGCGGTTCGCCGTTCGCGGTCAGGATCATCGACAGCGCATCGCGCACGCTCGTCTGTGGCGGGGCGCGCAGCGAGCCCGGCTGAAGCCCGTTCGGCTCCGCCAGCTTCAGCTCGCCGAGCGTCGTCAGCGAGAGCCGCTTGATGCCGCGGTCCGCGCCCACGAACTGCGCCACGAACTCGTCGGCGGGGTGGATCAGGATCTCGCGGGGAGTGTCGTACTGAGCGAGGTGGCCACCCTCGCGCAGGATCGCGATCCTGTCGCCCATCTTGATCGCCTCGTCGATGTCGTGCGTCACGAACACGACCGTCTTGCGGACTTTCTGCTGAAGCGCCAGAAACTCGTCCTGAAGCCGCGTGCGGTTGATCGGGTCGATCGCCCCGAAGGGCTCGTCCATCAACATCAGCGGCGGGTCCGCCGCGAGCGCCCGCGCCACGCCCACGCGCTGTCGCTGGCCGCCCGAGAGCTGCGCCGGGTAGCGATCGCGCATCTCCTCCGCGTCGAGCCCGATCAGCCCCAGCAGCTCGTCGACGCGCGCGGCGATGCGCGGCTTCGGCCAGCCAAGCAGCTGCGGCACCGTCGCGATGTTCTCACCCACCGTCTGGTGCGGGAACAGCCCGATCTGCTGGATCACGTAGCCGATCTCGCGCCGCAGCTCGCGCGCGTCGCGGTGCAGCACGCTGTGGCCGCCGAGCAGGATGTCGCCACCGGAGATCGAGATCATCCGGTTGATCAGGCGCATCGCCGTCGTCTTGCCCGAACCCGACGGCCCCACCAGCACGCACACCTCGCCCGCCGGCACCGTGAATGACAGCTCGGCGATCGCCGGCTCGCGCTGCCCCGGATAGCGCTTGCTCACGTTGCGCAGCTCCAGCTCCGCGGCCGCTTTCGACTCCTGCTCGCCTGACTTCGCGAACGCCGATGACCCCTCGCTATGGGCGGTGTTTGAAATATCCACAGGAGGTCCCAGACGGGACGCGCCCATCCTAGCCAACTACCACAAAGGCCTCACATCCCTGCGCGCCGTCTTCGGCCGGTCCTTGCAAGGCTTCAGAGAAGCGGGACGAGCGAGTGGCCCCACCGAGACCAAAGCCGCGTGGCGCTAGCCTAGGCACCCCGGACAAGGGGCGCGTAGCTCAGTTGGCTAGAGCACCTCGTTTACACCGAGGGGGTCGCCCGTTCGAGTCGGGCCGCGCCCATCAGCGCCGCGCCGGCGCATACAACGCACACAACCGCTCGCACGAAGGAAGCCCCTCCGCCATGAGTGACGAATCCCCCATCCGCATCGCCGTGATCGGCTCCGGCCCCGCGGGCTTCTACGCCGCGGGCCACCTGCTGAAGGACGAGGAGGCCGGGCGCGAGGTCGACATGCTCGAGCGCCTGCCCACCCCCTGGGGCCTCGTGCGCTCCGGCGTCGCGCCGGACCACCCGAAGATCAAGTCGGTGACGCGCGTCTACGAGAAGACCGCCGCCCACCCGCGCTTCCGCTACTTCGGCAACGTCTGCTTCGGCGAGCACGTCTCGCGCGAGGAGCTCCTCGCGCATTACCACGCGATCGTCTACGCCACCGGCTCGCCGCTCGATCGCCCCCTGGGCATTCCCGGCGAAGAGCTGCCCGGCTCGCACGCCGCGACCGAGTTCGTCGGCTGGTACAACGGCCACCCCGACCACACCGGCCTGGAGGTGGACCTCGTCTCCGCGGAGCGCGCCGTCGTGATCGGCAACGGCAACGTCGCCGTCGACGTAGCGCGCATGCTGATGCTGACCGCGGAGGAGCTGGCGCCCACCGACACCGCCGACCACGCCCTCGAGGTGCTGGCGCGCAGCCGCGTGCGCGAGGTCGTCGTCGCCGGCCGGCGCGGGCCGGCACAGGCGGCGTTCACGAACCCCGAGCTGCTCGAGCTCGGGGTGATGGCCGACGCCGACGTCGTCGTCGACGGCGAAGAACTCGAGCGGGCGCTCGCGGTGCACGACGAGGCCGCCGAGCAGGACCAGACCGCTCGGCGCAACGTCGAGATCCTGCGCGAATACGCCACGCGCACGCCGACCGAGGGCCGGCGTCGGATCGTGCTGCGCTTTCTGCTCTCGCCCACCGAGCTGATCGCCGGTGACGACGGGGCCCTGGCGGCCGTGAGGTTCGTGCGCAACGAGCTGGTGCCCGGCGAGGGAGGCAGCCTGCGGGCGCGCGCCACCGAGGAGACGGAGACGATCGCCGCCGGGCTCGTGTTCCGCGCGATCGGCTACCGCGGCGAGCCGCTGCCCGGCGTGTCCTTCGACGAGCGCCGCGCGACGATCCTGAACGAAGGCGGTCGCGTGCTCGACCCCGAGACGCACGAACCGCTCGCGGGCGAGTACGTCGTCGGCTGGATCAAGCGCGGCCCCTCCGGCGTGATCGGCACGAACAAGAAGGACGCCCAGGAGACCGTCGACGCGCTGCTCGCCGACTTCGGGACGAGCACGAACGGGTCGTCGGGCTCGGCGGGCTCCTCCCTCCATACGCCCGCGGAACCCGACGCCGCAGCGGTCGAGGCGCTGCTGCGCGAGCGCCAGCCGGCGCTCGTGACCTACGAGGGCTGGGAAGCGATCGACCGCCACGAGCGCGGCCTCGGCGAGCCCGCGGGCCGTCCGCGCGTGAAGCTGACGCAGATCGAGGAGATGCTGCGCGTGGCCGCGGCCGAATAGCCCGCCCGCCGTCGTCAGCCTCCCTGCTCGAAGTCCCTCAAGCCCACATTCGCCTCGCCCGATAGACATCTCGTGAACCGGAGACGGTGCTCGTGTCATGTGATGGCCCTGCTCGGAGGGCCCCGGCGCGGGCCGCTACACCTGATGCTGCCGGTGATCGCATTGCTGGCGATGCTCGCCGCCCTGCCGACGGGAGCCGAAGCGCGGACGAGGGCTCGGACCGCGGCCGTCGCGCTGCCGCCCGGCGGCGTCACTCCGCTCGCCGCGGGCCCCGCGGTCGAGTTGCTCGGCGAAGACGAACTAGGCGCGGGCGGCGTGCCCACCAGCTCGCTGGAAGCCGCGCTGCTGGCGAAACTCCTCAGCTCGCTCAGCCCGATCTCGCAGCTCGCGAACGTGAACGGTCTCGGCGGTGCCGGCGGCGTCGAAGCCGCGATGCGCCGGGCGATCGAGGAGCTCGCCGGCGACGGGGAACTGGTCGAAGAACTGGTGGGCGTCTTCGGGCTCGCGTTCGACTTCGAAGAACAGCTCGAAGAAGCCTTCGAAGAATCGGGCGTCGAAAACGAACCCGGCGGCCCCGAAACGCTCGAAGAAGCAGTCGAAGAAGCGCTCGGCTCCTCCCCCGAAGAAGTCATTGACGCGGCGCTGAGACCACTCTCGCTCTCCAAGCTGCTGAGCGACCTGCTCGCCGAAGCCGCGCATCCCGAAGCGGTCGCGGGCGCGCTGTTCGCGGCGACCAACCCCGGCGAACTGCAGGAACTGCTCGGCGCGTCGCTCTCCGGCGAACCGTTCGCGCTCGCGGACGTCGCCGAAACCGCCGAAGCCGCCGGTCTCTCCTCCGCGGAACTCGCCGAAAAGCTCGGGCTGACCATGAGCGAACTGCCAGAAGGCGCCCGCGCCCTGGTGGCGCCGTTGAGCGACGGCCGGGCGCTGGGCGTGTTCGCGGGCCGCGACGGCTTGGCCTTCGCGCTGTTCGGGCCCCCGCCCGCGGAACCCGAACCCGAACCTGAACCCGAAGGAGGCGAAGAAGCCGGGACGGGCGAAGGTACCGGCGAAGGGATCGGGACCGGCCCCGGCGGCCCGACTCCGCCCCAGACGGAAACGCCGCCGGGGAGCGGGCCGGCCCCCGGCCCGGGCGCATTGCCCAGTTCCGGTCCCCCCGCCACGGCGCTTACGCAACTCCCGCCAAACGCGGCGGCGGCAGCGCCGTCGACCCCCCAGACCGGCACGCGGGTGAGGGTCATCGCCCACCGGGCCAAGGGCCGGGCCGTGACGCTCGCGCTGCGCATTCCCGCCGCAGGCCTGCTCTCCGTCACGGGCAGCGGCGTGCGCCCCGTCAGGCGCGCCTTCGCGCGGGCAAGCGCCCGCGCCTCGGTGCAGCTCACGATCACGCGGACCAGCGTCGCGGCGCTGCGTGATCGGGGGCGCTTGAAACTGCGGCTCTCGATCTCGTTTCGCCCGGCTGCCGGCGCGACATCGAGCGCGGCGGTCACCGTTCAGCTCGGTTGAGCGAAAGGCGCTGATTCTCGTCGCATGCCGCGGCGAATGTGCCAGACTGCCTGCGCTGGGCCCCGTTAGCTCATCTGGTAGAGCGCCGGACTTTTAATCCGGTGGGGCGGGTTCGAGTCCCGCACGGGGCATTTTGCTCGCTTCGCGCCTTGGTCGGCGCATACGTGAGGCGCGCATCGAGCCCGCACGCCGTCCCGTCTGGCGCGCCGCCCGAGAGAGCAGTGGCCCCTCAGCACACCCGGAGCGTGGAGGAAAGCCAAGTGGTCTCGCGCACGACCGTGCGGCGACGGCCAACCTTGCGATAGCGGCTCAGCGTCACCGCCACGCGGAGCCGGTGGACCCCGGGGCGAAGCCTCATCTTCTCCGGGACGAAGACGAACGCCGAGGCGCCGGAGCCCTGGAGCTGGGGGCGGTGAACCACCACGCGGTGCCGGCGTGCACCGCGCCCCGCCAGCTTCACCGTGCGCCGCCCTCCGTCTATGTAGACGCGGACGCGCGTGACCCTGAAGCCGGGCCTGTGGGCGTGTTCGCCGATCAACCGAAGCGACACCGGTGCGCTCGCCGCGGTGCAGGCCGAAGGGCCAAGCAGCCTGAGCCGCAGCCCGTCCACGCGCCGGTCCGCGATCGTGGCGAGCGGAGAACCGGTGGCGGGCTGATGCCCCGCACCGATCTGCACCGGCTGGCTCGCAGGCGTGGCCGTCGCGCCCGGGGCCGGCGGTTCTCCCATCGAGATCGCCATCGGCCGGCCGTGTCCGCCTGCGGTCGTGGAGCGAAAGCCGCCGACCGCGTCACAGTTTCCGTCGGGCGAGCAGGAGATCGAGTTGAAGCCGGCTTCCCGCTCCGCATTTGCCGGCAGAACGATCGGCGACGGTGACGGGCTGAGACTCCCGTCGCTCGCGGTCATCAACAGCGGATGGGTCTGTTCGGGCCCTTCTTCGTAGTTGCCGACCGCTGCGCATTCCGCCGCCGGCGTGCAGGCCACATCGCGGAGCTTCCAATGCGGCTGTTCCGTCGCGCCCGGGAGGGCGAGCAGCTCCTCGCTGCCCGGATGCCCTCCCGTCAGCGTGGCCACCCAGCCTTCGTTGAAGGGGCCGTTGCCTGCCGTGAAACATCGGCTCTCATCCGCACAGGCGACCAGGCCGCCATACAGCTCGTGAGTTGCTCCGGGCGGTGGCGCCAGCTCGGTGCCCTGTTCCCAGGAGCCGTTCCGCTGCGTCGCTGCGAGGCCGTAGGTGTAGCCCCCGTCGAACGACGTGCCCGCCGCCTCGCAATAGCTCGCCCCGAGACAGACGATCGAGTCGAGTTCGTCTTCTTCGACCTGTTTACCGGCCGGCAGCGGCGGCTGGGCCGCGGCCGACCAGACACCACCGCTCTCCGAGATGACCAGCGCCCGCCACGTGGTGGGAGTGACCGATGCCTTGAAGTAGCCGACCGCGGAGCAGGAGCCAGGAGCCCAGCACGACACGGACGCGAGGTTCGCCCCTGGCTCTTCGACCGTCGGTTCGGGCAGCTGCGCCCTCGTCGCCTGTGCTTGCCACGTGCCGTCCGTGGAAGTCGCGAACATCCCGCGCCTTTTCTGGTTGCCGCCTTCGTAGTAATGGCCAACCGCCGCGCAGTCGTCGGGCCCCGAGCACGAGATCGAGTTGAACAGGGTGTTCGGGGCCACCTGGCCGTACGAAGCGTTTTCAGGCATCTGGATCTCGGTAGCCGCGCCCCACGTTCCAGCCGTCTCAGACGCCGCCATCGCCTGGACCTCGCCGTGCGAGTCCTCGTACTCGCCGATCGCCGCGCAGTAGCCGGGAGCCGAGCAGGAGACCCGTTCGAGCTGGGCCCGCGGCTGTTCGTAGGTGTCCGCGTCTGCCGGGAGCGGGATGGCCGTGGCTTGCTGCCAGGTCGCGTTCAGCTTGGTGATCGCCATCGGCAGGGAGTGGGTGGGATCGGTTTCATAGGACCCGACCGCCGAGCACGACCCGGCCGCGGGACAGGAGACGGAGAGCACGTCGCCGAACGCACTACTCGACGCCCCCGCGGGCAGTTCGAGTTCCGCCGCGGCGCCCCACGAGACGGCCTGCGCCGGGCTTACGGCGACGAACAGCGCCGCCGCCGCAAGACAGATGCTCAGCGCAAGACAGACGCTCAGCAGTACTCGTCCGTGGACACCGGTGCTCAACTGGGCCTCCCTCCGCTGGACCCCGTGCATTCTTCCCGGAGCCTCGATACCCCGGCTGGCAGCAGCGAAAACAGTTCGCGGGAAAACAGTTCGCGGGGAAACGCCGCCGCGTCAGGCAGCCGGCCCGGTCAGCGGCGGGCCGCCGGCCCACCCGGCCACGAGCCCCTCCACCGCATCCGCCGCGGCACTCGCCCCGCCGCTCGCGGCATACCCCTCCGCAACCCGCCGCGCACCCTCCCGCTTCGTCGTCATCGCAGCATGGATCGCACTCCGGAGCCGGTCCGGGCGCAGATGGCGAAGGGGCAGGTAGGTGCCGGCACCGGACACTTCGACGCGGCGCGCCACCTCAAGCTGATCGCGACCGAACGGCACGACGCACACCGGCACCGCCGCGGCGAGCGCCTTTTGTGTAGCGCCGGCGCCGCCGTGGGTGACCACGCAGGCGGCCCTGGCGATGATCGGCCCGTGCGGGACGAACCGCTCGACGCGTGCGTTCGCCGGCACCGATCCGCGCAGATCGGCCGAGGGCAGCGTCGCCACGACCGACAGGTCCTCGTCCGCGAGCGCGTCGAGCGTGGCGCGCACCAGGCGCCCGTCGTCCTGGTACTCCGAAGAGGTGCTGACCATGACCAGCGGCTTGCGCAGCTCGTCCAGCCAGGGCGGTGGGTCGCTCGGCGGGTCCCAAACGCCGGGGCCGACCATGCGGATGTTCGCGGGCCAGTCCGACCTGGGGTACTCAAACGGCTCGGCGGTCATGTAGAGCAGCAGCGGCGGCGTCGTGAACAGCTCCGAAGCCGTGCGGAAGGGCGGCACGCCCACCAAGCGGCGCGTGGCGTTCACCTGGGGCAACGTCGCCCGTGCGAACGCGCCGGAGATCGCCGGGCGAAGCAGCGCGTCCCGCAGGCGCCCGAGCGGGCCCGCCGCCGGGCGAAGGCCCGGGCCGAAGGGCGGCACGTCCGGCGAGGGCAGCGGCAGCGGATACGGGAACCACTGCGCCCACGGCCCTCCCCACGCCTCCGCCACCGCGGTCGCCCCCCACGTCATGCAGTCGACCAGCAACGCGTCGGGCTCGTGCCGGGCGATCGCCGCGCGCAGGTCGGCGACCTCCTCCCTGGATCGCGCGAGGAAGGTCGCCATCGCGCGCTTCATCGCCGAAGCCGGCGTGCGGCCACGGTAGTCGTCGTGCTCCACCGCCTCGATCGCCTGCGCGATCGGGCTCGCGTCGAAGCCCCGGTCGCGCATCCTCTCCACCTCGGCGGAGAGCGTGAGCAGGGCGACGGCGTGACCGCGCCCGGCAAGCTGGTCCAGCGTCGGCACGAGCGGAAACAGATGACCGCGCGCGGGCGAGGTGTAGGCGAGGATCTTCACGCCGGCCTCGCAAGGACACCGTCGATCGCGGCGATCAGCGTCGCCTTCACCTCGTGGCGCGACTGGCCGAGATGGCGTGAGAGCAGACGCCACGTGTGGACGTCGCAGATCGCGATCAGGGCCGCGCGCCGCCGCTTGCGCTCGGAGCCCTTGGCCCAGCCAAGCAGCGGCTCGAACACCGCCTCGACCCACTCGTAATGGAGCTTGCGGCCCTCTTGGACGAACTCGTGGCCCGGGGCGCCCGGCGGCAGCGCCTCGAGCTTCAGCGCGCGATCGCCGAACGCCTCGTAGTGATCCAGCAGGTTCTCCACCGCGCCTTCCACGTCCCCGGCCGGCGCGGCGGCTCGCTGGGCGACGACCGCCCCCTTTGCCCGCTCGAACGCCGCCCTGGCCAACCCGTCGCGGCTGCCAAAGTGACGCAGCAGCGTCTGCTTCGTGACCCCGGCCTCCGCGGCGATCGCTTCCAGCGAGGTGCCGGTCCAGTCCTCCTCGAAGAAGGTGCGCGTCGCCGCGTCGAGCAGCGCCGTCCGCGTTCGCTCCTCGCCCTCGGCGCGAGCAACCTGGCTGTAGACCCTTGGCGACATTTCGCATTACCGATGGTAACACGAAACTTTGGGCGCTCGCACGGGGCGTCCCGCGGACCACTCGCCACGCCCTACACCACCTGCCCCTCCCCCACCTCGCGCACGTTCGCCTTGACCTGTGCGACGACCTCCGGCGGGATCTCCTTCATGCCGTGGTCGCGCTCGGCGTGCTCGGCGACGCAGCCGAGCAGCTCCTCCTCGGTGTCGGCGGTGAACGCGGCGGTGCAGCCGGGTACGACGGCGCCGCATGCGAATGCCTTCATGATGGCTTCCTTTCCTGGTTGACGATCTTCGAGAGCAGGTGGACGAGCCGGTCGGCCTCGAGCAACCCGACATAGCGGCCGCGCTCGTCGCAGGCGATCAGCGGGTCGAAGCGTTCGTGCAGCGGCCTGGTCATCGCGCGGCGCGCCAGCTCCTCGGGAGCCTCGCTGGTCAGCACGCACATCGGCGAGCGGACAATGTGCGGCTCCGGCGAGCGCCGCAGCAGCCCCGCGGGCCGTTCGAGGTCGTCAACCAGCACCAGCAGCTCGGCGTCGGGTTCGAGCGCGAACCGTTCCGCCGCGTCGGCGATCTGCGCTTCGGGTAGCGGGCGCGGGTAGGCGAGCACGCTCACGGTCCCGAGGTCCCCGTCCGCGACTGGCGCCGTCGAGAGGTCGTGCGCGATCGTCGCGGGCGCCGCCTCCATCGAGCGCGCCGGGCGCCCAAGGCCGAAGCCCTGGCCGAGCGGCACGCTGATCGCGCGCACGGCGTCGAGCTCGGCGCGGCGCTCGATCCCCTCCGCGACGAGCCAGGCGTCGATCCGGGCCGCGAACGAGCCCACCGCCTCGACGAGCGCGAGCTTTGCGGCGTCGACGTCGAGCCCCGCGACCAGCGCCCGGTCGAGCTTGATGAACTCGGGGCGCAGGCCCATGATGTGCTGCAAGGAGGCGTAGCCGGCGCCGGCGTCGTCCACCGCGACCATTCCCCCCAGCTCGCGGATCGCATCGAGCGCGTCGCGCACCGTGTCGTAGTCGGAGATCGGCTCGCGCTCGGTCAGCTCGATCACGACGGCGTCGAGCCGGCCGGCGGCGGCGATCGCACGCTGCACCTCCTCCGAGAGCAGCGTGCCGGGGCTGACGTTCACGCTCAGGAAGCAGTTCTCCGGCAGCGCCGAGCGGGCGCGCAGGCCGGCTTCGATCAGCGCGGCCTCCAGCGCGTTCTCCAGATCACGGTCCGCCGCCGCGCGCAGCCAGTCTTCCGGCGAGCGCGGCGGGCCGACCTCGAAGCGGGCGAGCGCCTCATAGCCGCACACCCGCCCGCGGGCGAGGTCGAAGATCGGCTGGAACGCCGGCCGCACGAGCGAGGGGTCGGACAGCACACGTTCCAGCCGCGCCGTCCAACCCGGCCCGCTCCTGCGCGACGCCCGGGCGCTGCCCCGTCCGAGTGTCGCTGTTGCACCGTCGCCACCGCCCATCGCCGCTCCGGTCGCTACCTCACGCTCGCGGTCGCGGCCTGCACCGCGCCGCCGGCCGAGGTCACGCGGGCTTTGATCGCCCCGCTGAGCGGCTGCTTCGCCGGGAAGCGGAGCACGAGGCCCGTCACCTGGTCGGTCAGGCGCGACACCGACAGGGCGCCCGAGCTGCGGTGGACCACCGGGCTCTTCGCCTTCGGCGCGAGACGAATCGCCCGCGTCCCGCGCAGGCGGTACGCGTGGTTCTTCGTCGTCGTCAGGAGCGTCAGCCGGTTCGGCGCGGCGAGCGAGCGCGGCAGCGTCAGCAGCACGTCCTGGCTGCGGGTGAGCCTGCTCACCGTCACCTGCAGCTGGCTGCCGACGCGCTTGACGCCCAGCACGACGCCACAGGGGGTCGCGCTGAGCACGATCCGTAGCGAGCGCGTGCGCCGGTGCGCGGCGCTGAGCTGAAAGCGGACCGCGGTGTTCGTGCCCTTCAGCTGCGCCGGCGCGAGCTTCACGAGCCGGCTCGTCGTGCTGACATAGGGAGCGCCCGCGATCGAGTAGCGGAGCTTCGTCTTCTTGCCGGCGGCCTTTGTCAGCGCCACCTGTAGCGGGCGCGCGGCGGAGATCTGCTGGAGCGTCGCGACGCTCAGCAGCTTCGCGGCGGGCCCGCGGCGCTTGGCCTGCACTCGCAGGCAACTCGCGACGCCGGAGCCGGCCGAAGCGCCGGAGGTCGCCCCGTTCGTGGTCGACGTCGAGGAGCCCGTCCCCGATTCGCCGCCGCTGCCGCCTTTGCCGTTCGGGTTCGAGCCGTTTTCAGGCGTTTCGCTGCCGGCGGCGCGGGTCGTGAAGGCGACGTCGCCGCCTTCGGCCGTGCCCGCGGAGCTGACGGCGCGGAAGCGCGCGTGGTAGTTGGTCCCGGCTTGCAGCCCGAGCAGCGGGATCGCGACGGCGGTGCCCCCGCTGGTCCCGGCGCCCAGCAGCTTGACGGTGGTCGCCGAGCCGTAGCCGGTGCTGGTCCCGTACTGGACTTCGTAGCCGGTTTCCTGCCCGTGCGGGTTGATCGTCGCGTGCAGGACCGCGCCGTGTTCGGTCAGGCCGTCCGCCGAGCTGCCCGTAACGTCCGGGCCAGTGCCGCCGCCTTTTTCACCTTCGTTGCCGCCGGAGCTGGTCATGAAGGTGAGGTCCTGGCTTTCGGTCGTGCCGTCGGCGCTCGTCGCGAGCACGCGGGCGTGGTAGGTCGTGTTCGCCGCCAGGCCCGCGAGCGGGAACTGCAACGGCGTGGCCCCGCCGCCGGCGCCGATGCCTTGGACGGCGGTGGTGTGGCCGTAGGCGGTCGTCGGGCCGTACTCGACTTCGACGCTCGTCACGTTCTGGCCGGGGTCGACCGAGGCTTTGACCGTCGCGGAGCCGGCGGTGATCGAGCCCACCGACGCGCCGCCCACCTGGGGCGCCTGCGGCGCCGCGGTCGTGAACGTCACATCGAGCCCGTGACTGGTGCCGCCGCCACTGCTGACGACGTAACGCGCGTGGTAAGTGGTGCTTGGCGCAAGGCCGTTCACCTGGACCGACAGCGGCTGCGCACCGGAGCTGCCCGATGCGATCGGCTGCGCTGCGGTGGTCGCGCCGTAGGCGGTGCTGAGGCCGTATTCGACCTCGTACGTAGCGGCTTCGCCGTGCGGGTCAGCGCCGGTGGACAGCGTTGCCAAGCGCTCACCGAGCGTCGTGACGTTCGTGGCGCCGATCGTCGGCGCACCGGTGCCGCCACCGCCGGAGCCGGTCGTGAAGCTGACGTCCGCGCTCGGCTGCGTGCCGTCGGCGTTCGTGGCCACGACACGCACGTGGTAGGTCGTGGAGGCTGTCAGCCCGCTGAGGGGGATCTGCACAGAGGTCGAACCGCCGCCCGCGGGCAGGTTGACCGCGGAGGTCGTCTGCCCGTAGGAGGTCGTCGGGCCGTATTCGACCACGACGCTCGTCGCATTCTGCCCGGGGTCCACGGTGTCGCTGACAATCGCCCCGGTCGAGGTGATCGAGCCGACCGTCGCGGTGCCGACCGTCGGCTGCGACGGCGGCGCCGTCGCGAACGTCATGTCGTTGCCGAACGTCGTGCCGCCGGCGCTTTTGACCACGAAACGGGCGTGGTAGTTGGTGCCGGGGGTGAGGCCGCTCAGCGCCGAGGTCACCTGCTGCAGGCCTTCCTGGCCCGCGGGGATCGTCTGCACCGTCGTTTCCGAGCCGTAGCTCGCGGTCGTGCCGTACTGGATCGCGTAGGTGGTTTCTTCGCCGTGGGGGTCGATCGTCGCGGTGCCCGTCACCGAACGCTCGCCGGGGGTGCCGAGCGAGGTCGAGCCGATGCTCGGCGCGGTCGCGGCGGGGGTGATGGCGAGGCCGACGTTGTCGAGATCCACGGTCGCGACCGTCGCGAGACCGAGCAGCGTGTGGAACGTCTCGGTGACGACGAGGTGATAGGTGTGACCGTCGGCAATGTCCGCCGCCGGGACCGGGACCGAGTGCGCCGTGAAGGCGGCTTCGGGCGCGAGCGCTTCGGTCAGGATCGCCGTCGAGGTCGCGGCGCTGTCGTCGACGAGCGTCGCGGTGAATTCGACCCCGCTGTTGAGGCCGAGCGATTCGCCGAGCGAGTCGCGCCGTTCAAACGCGAACGTCACCGCGTTCGGCGTCGCTTTCGTCCAGGTGAACTGCGGCGAGGTGATCGTTGCAGTTCCTGTGTTCGTGCCCAGGAGGCCGAGCAGGCTTTCGTATTCGGAATGCAGGTAGTGGTTCGCGCCTTCCTGTTGACGACTCACCGTCAGCGTGCACAGCAGGCCACAGGTGGTCCGCGTCGAGTACGACAGCGGCGTCGCCTCGAAGTCACCACCGGCGGGAACGATCACCGGCGTGACCGCGCTGGCGGTGGAGACCATGCCGAGCATCGCCGCAACCGAAGCGATCGCGGCCAGAAACAGCGTCCGTGCGCGGCCGTTTGGCGTGAGTCGACAGAGGATGTTCATCGGATTCCTTTCAGTGATGACGAAGTGCCCTGGCCACACCGGCACAGCGCATTACCGTTTTCGGAATTCCGAACTGGTAAGTCCATCGCTCGAAAGGGTGAAATTAGGGATGAGGTAAAACCTCATCCGTTGGGATTAGTCCTCCTCGCCCGGCTCGTGTGAGCGCGGTGTTCACGTGCTCCCGCGGACTGGGCCGAGCGCCCCCGGACGATCGCGCTCGGTGAGGAGAAGGCGATCTCCGAACCGGCGGCGTTCGTCGCGAGCACCCGTGCGCGCAACCGTGCCCCCGCGTCGACGCTCGTCAGCTTGTAGCGGGCGCCGCCGGCCCCCGCGACGAGCTGGCAGTGACCGCCCGCGCTGTCGCAGCGTTCCCAGGAGATCGTCGAGGAGCTCGGGCTCTGCGACCAGGCGCCGGCGGTAGCGGTCAGCGCCGTACCGACGGTGGCGCGGCCCCCGAGGCCGGGCGCCTTCGTGTTGGCGGGCGGGGGCGCCGGCAGCAGCGCCGCGAGCGCGAGCAGCGCCTTGTACGCGTTCAGCCGCCCGCCCGTGACCGTCTTGCCCGCGAGGCCGGGGCGCACGTCGACGGAGCCGAGGATCGCCTGCTTGACCTGCGCCGCCGCCGCGACGGGGCGCTCGGCGAAGGCGAGCGCCGCCACGCCGCTGACGAGCGGGGCCGCGAAGCTCGTGCCCCCGAACTGGGCGGCGTAGCCTCCGTGTGCGGAGGAGGCGATGTGCACGCCGGGGGCGGCGAGGTCGACGCTGCGCGCGCCGTAGTCCGAGAACGAGGCGAGCGCGTCGCTGGGGTCCGAAGCCGCGACGCAGATCACGTTCGGCGAGGGGTCGGCGCAGGGGTAGTAGTCCCCCGCGCCGTCTGCGTCGGCGTCGGCGCCGCTGTTGCCCGCCGCGGCGACGAACAGCGTTTCGGGGTGGCTCGCGATCGCCTGGTGGACCGCCGCCGAGGGGGGCCCCGAGATGCTGACGTTGACGACCCGTGCGCCGTGGTCGGCGACGTAGTCGAGCCCCGCAGCCTCCTCGTCTGTGGTGCCGGCGCTGGAGCCGTCGAGCACCTGCGCGACGATCAGCGTCGAGTTCGGGGCGACCCCCGCGTAGGAACCTTCTTCCCAGCCGCCGAAGATCTCTCCCGCCGTCGCGGTCCCGTGGCCGTTCTCGTCGCTTGGCGTCCCGAAGCCGCCGAGGAAGCTGCACCCGTAGCTCGCGGCGGCGCATCGTGCGTCGCCGGCGCCGGCCTGCGCGCCGGCCTGCGTGTAGAGGTTCGCGT
The DNA here is from genome assembly GCA_035508515.1 of Solirubrobacteraceae bacterium. Classification (GTDB taxonomy): domain Bacteria; phylum Actinomycetota; class Thermoleophilia; order Solirubrobacterales; family Solirubrobacteraceae; genus Palsa-744. The sequence goes on from DATJMW010000027.1 coordinate 27,904, forward strand.
GCGCGAGGTTCGGCTCGTCGAAGTCGACGCCGGTGTCGACCATCCCGACCACGACGGCGGCGTTGCCGCCCGGTACGAGCTGCCAGGCCCGTTCGACGTCGATGTCGGCGCCGGGCGTGCCCGAGTACTGGCCGGTGTTGCGCAGCGCCCACTGTTCGCTGAAGGACGCGCCGCTCGGCAGGCGCAGGACCGGGACGGCGGGCTTGTGCGAGCGGTGGCCCAGGCCGCGAGCGGTGGCGGCCGCGACGGACGAGAGCCCGGCGGCGGCGAATGCCGTCAGCGCGATGGCGATCTTCAGCCGCACGCGTTGGTGGCTCGAGGCGAGGCGGGGTTTCCGGGACAGGTCCTGCGTGTGGGGGGATGGGTTTTTTGGCTCCATGCCCATCCGTTCGTCCCATACGGAGTGATATGGGACCCGCTTCGGTGAGAAAACGGTGAGAATCGCGGGGCGCCGGGAGGACGCCGGACGGGTGCGAGCCGGGCGTGGCCGACGAATCGCCGGAATTCCAATATTTCGTCGTGATCCAACAGTTGTTTAACGCGACGGCGGCCGCCGCACGTACGCGCGCGCGCATGTCGAGAGCTAGGGCATGTCGCTCTCGCCTGCGGAACTCGGCCCCGGCGAGCTCGCCGCGGGCTTGGAGGAGTACGACGTCGCCGAGCTGTGCGAGCTCGCGGCGCTGATCTGCGTGACGCCGATCTCGGGCACGCACGTGGTCGGCGCGGACGGCGTGCCCCGCATGGCCTGGTATGGCGAGCAGCCCACGGGCGTCCCGTTCGAGGCGACGCCCTGCGCGGAAGTACTCGCGAGCGGCCAGCCGCTCGTGATCGACGACCTCTCGCTGGCGGTGCGCCGGGACGGCTCGCCTTGGGAACTCAGCGAGCTGCGCGCCTACGCCGGCGTGCCGATCAACCTGGGTCTCGGCGGACCGATCGGCACGATCTGCGTCTTCGACACGGTCGAGCGCCCCTTCGGCGCCGCCCAGATCCGGGCGCTGGAGCTGCTGGCGAAGCAGATCGCGCGCAGCATCCAGCTGATGCGCAGCACGGGCGAGGTCGAGCGCGCCGCGCGCGAGCGCGCCTCCGCGGAGGCGCAGCTCGGCCGCATCGAGCGGCGCTTCCACGCGCTGGTCGAGTCCTCGCCGCTGGCGATCTTCGCGCTCGACGCGGAGGCGAAGCCGGTGTTCGTCAGCGACGGCTGCGCGATGCTGTTCGGGACCGCGCAGGATCGCTACGACAAGACGGGCTGGATACCCGCGGTGCACGAGAGCGACCGCGCGCGGGCAACGTCGGAGTGGGCGCGCGCCGTCAGCCGGCAGGTCTCCGTCGAGTTGCAGTACCGGATCTACAACGCCGAAGGCAAGATCCAGGAGCTGGCGGTCTCGGCGGCGGCGATCCACGGCGACGGCGGCGACTTCGGCGGCTGGGTCGGCACCGTGAGCGACATCACCAAGCAGACCGAGGCGAACCGGGCGCTCGCGAGGGCCCGCCGAGCCGCGGAGCGGGCCCGCGCCGACGTCGAGGCGCGCAACGCGGAGCTGCAGGCGCTCGCGCGTACGAAGGACACGTTCCTGGCGGCGGTTTCGCACGAGTTCCGCACCCCCCTCACCTCGATCGCCACGTTCCTGCAAATGCTCACCGAGGACGACCCTCTGTCGGAGTCCCAGCGCCAGGCGGTCGGAGTGATCGCCCGCAACGCCGAGCGCCTCAACCGGCTCGTGACCGACCTGCTGAACATCAAGGAGGCACCGGGCGCGATGGACGTGCACCCCGAGACGGTCGACCTGCGCGAAGCGGCGGCCGACGCCGTCGAGACCGCGGCGCTGCGCGCCCGCGAGGCGGGGGTCGAGCTGACGGCGAGCGACGGGCCGCCGGTCTGGGGCCGGGCGGACCCGAAGCGCATCGCGCAGGTGATCGACGGCCTGCTCGACAACGCGCTGAAGTTCACGCCCGCGGGCGGGCGGATCGCGGTGGGCGTCGCGCACACCGAGCAGGGAGCGCGAATCGAGATCGCCGACACGGGCGTTGGCATGGACGAGCACGACCTGGAGCGCGTCTTCGAGCGCTTTTACCAGGGCGCCGCCGGGCGCGCGAGCGGCAGCGGCAGCGGGCTGGGGCTCGCGATCGCACAGCGGCTGCTCGACGCACAGGGGGCCACGATCGCGGCGGAGAGCCGGACCGGGCGCGGCACCACGATCCGGATCGAGCTGCGCGGGGGCGAGGCTCCCGCGGCGGCAGCGCCGGCAGCGGCCTGAGCACGATGCCGCGGGTGCTCGTGATCGACGATGACCAGGACGTCGGTCTCGGCCTGCGGCTGCTGCTGGAGCGGGCCGGCTACGAGGTCTCGCTGGCACGCGACGGCAAGGAGGGGCTACGCGCCTTCTTCAACCAGCCCGCCGACGTGGTGCTGCTCGACGTCGGCATGCCGGTGATGGATGGCTGGTCGACGCTCGAGCGCCTGCGCGACGTCAGCGACACCCCGGTGCTGATGCTGACGGCGCGCGGCCTCGTCCAGGAGCGCGTGCGCGGCCTGCAGGCGGGCGCCGACGACTACCAGACGAAGCCCTTCTCCAACGAGGAACTGCTCGCGCGCGTCGCGGCACTGCTGCGCCGGCGCGGCGGCGATCAGCAGCAGCGCGCCCAGACATACGCCGACGATCGCGTCAGCATCGACATGCGCAACTGGGAGGTGAGCGTCGAAGGGCGGCCCGTGCAGCTGACGCCGCTGGAGTTCCGGCTGCTGAGCGCGTTCGTGACGCACCCGCGCCAGGTCCTCACCCACTATCAGCTGCTCGACCTGGTGTGGGGCGACGGATCCGCGGCGAACCCCGGCGCCGTCAAGACCTACGTGCGCTACCTGCGGCGCAAGCTGGGCTGGGACAGCGGCGAGGACAGCCCGATCGAATCGGTGCGCGGCGTTGGCTATCGCTACCGCGCCGAGCGTCAACCCAGCCACGGCCCGGTGCCGGCGGTGGCGTGATCGGGCATGGGGAGCGTTTGCTAGTGTCCCGACAGAGTTCCAGATATCGGATTACCGCTGGTCTTCGGAACCGAAACGCAGCCGTGTGCGGGCCCTCGCACCGGGGCCGCTCGGCCGAGAAGGAGGGGAGCCGCACCCGCATCATGTCCGAGTCACGCGACCAAACAGCCAACGGCGCACATTCGCGCAGGCGCGGCGCGCGCCACGAGCGACGGCTCGCGGATATCGGCCAGGCCGAACAGCGCGAGCGCACGCGGATCGCGGGCGAGGTGCACGACGACACGGCCCAGGTGCTCGGGGCCGTAAGCCTCAAGCTCGAGCGGATCGCCGGACAGGCCCCTGACGAGCGCACGCGCGAGGGCCTGCGCGAGGCGAGCGCGGCGCTGCGCGAGGCGCACGCCCGCCTGCGCCTGCTGATCTTCGAGCTGCTGCCGCCGCAGGACGACGGGGACCTGCGGGCGTCTGTCGCCTCCTACTGCCACGAGCTGTTCACGGACACGGCGGTCGAGTGCGAAGTCGACGGCGATCCGGGAGCGCTGGCGCCGCCGCGGATCTGGCTCGCCTACCGGCTGGCGCAGGAGGCGTTGCGCAACGTCGCCAAGCACGCCCGCGCGACGCGCGTGCGGGTCAGCTTCGGCGGTCCGGCCGAGATGCTCGCACTGAGCGTCAGCGACGACGGCGTCGGGCTGCCGGTGGCAGACGAGCCCGATTCACCGCTGCACGCGGGGCTGCGCCTGCTGCGCCAGCGCGCGGAGAGCGCGGGCGGCTCGGTGAGCATCGGCAAGGGCATCGAGGGCCGCGGCGTCTCGGTTTCGGTCGAGCTTCCGCGACAGGAGGTCGCGCCCCGGTGAGCGCGCTCGATCGCTCAGCGAGGAGTACCGGGACGCGCGCGACCCGCGGCGGCCGCAGCGGGCGGTTGGGCAGCCGCCCCTCTGCGAGGACGCCATCCGGCGCCCGCCCCAGGCAGCGCACCGGACCGGCGCGCCGCAACGGCGCGCGCCCGACACGCGTGGTCGTGGCCGACGACCACCCGCTCTATCGCGCTGCGCTGGTCGAGGCGATCGCCGGCAGCGCGCAGACCGAGCTGGTGGCGGTCGCCTGCGATGGCGAGGAGGCGCTCGCCGCGGTGCGCCGCCACGAGCCGGAGGTCGTGGTCCTCGACATGCGCATGCCGGGGCTTGACGGGCAGGCGGTCGTGCGGCAGATCCGCAAGCTCGGCTCGCAGGCGCGCGTGCTGTTCGTCTCGGAGTACCACGACGGCGGCCTCGTGCTCGACTCGCTCAGCGCAGGCGGCGCGGGCTACCTGTCGAAGGCCTCGACCGCGGAGGAGATCCGTGCGGCGATCGAGCAGGTGGCGGACGGCGAGTGCGTGCTCCCGCCCGACGTCGGGCGCGGGCTCGCCTCAGCGGTGCGCGAGCACCGTCACGCCGATGTCCAGCTGAGCGACCGTGAGCGCACCGTCCTGCAGCTGATCGCACAGGGCAGGACCGCTCCGCAGATCGCGGCGCAGCTGCACCTGGCGGTGCCGACGGTGAAGACGCACACGAAGAACCTGTACGCGAAGCTCGGCGTCGGCGACCGCGGCGCGGCGGTCGCAGAAGCGATGCGGCGCGGGCTCGTGGAGTAGCGGCCAGGGCTTCGCGGCTCGGGCCGAGGGTATAGCTTGGGGCAGTGGCAGCGGACCCGGAGCAGACAAGCGAGAGCGCACAGGCAGAGGCACCCCCGGCGGAGGCGGCGCATCTGGGCGACGCCCGCAGCATCACGGACTCCGCGCTGGGCTACATGTCGCTGGAGGAGATGCTCTCCGAGCTGCTGGAGCGCATCCGCACGGCGCTGCGCGCGGACACGGCGGCGGTGCTTTTGCTCGACGAGGACCGCGACGTGCTCGTGGCGCGCGCCGCGCGGGGCCTCGAGGAGGAGGTTCGCCAGGGCGTGCAGGTCCCGCTCGCGCGCGGCTTCGCGGGTCGCGTCGCGGCCCAGGCGGAACCGATCGTGATCGAGGACCTGAGCCATGCCGAAGTCGTGAACCCGATCCTGCGTCAGAAGGGCATCCGCTCGATGCTGGGCGTGCCGGTGCAGGCGGAAGGCAATGTGATCGGGGTGATGCACGTCGGCGCGCTGAAGCGGCGTACGTTCGGCGAGGAGGACATCGCGATGCTCCAGCTCGCCGCGGACCGGGCGGCGCTGGCGATCGACGCGGCGCGCATCTCCGAGCAGCGCGCGGTGACCGAGGTCATGCAGCGCACGCTGCTACCCGACGCCCTGCCGGAGGTGCCGGGGCTGCGCTTCAGCGCGAAGTACCTGCCCGCGGGCTCGGGCGTGAAGATCGGTGGCGACTGGTACGACGTGCTCCAGCTGACCAACGGCCGCCTCGCCCTGGTGATCGGCGACGTCGTCGGCCGCGGCGTGCTGGCGGCCTCTGTCATGGCGGAGATCCGCACGGCGCTGCGCGCCTACTTGACCGAGGGCCATGAGCTGGGCCGGGTGATGACCCTGCTGAACGACCTGCTCGTCTCGATGGGCCGTCACCGCAGCGCGACGGCGGCGATCCTCGAGCTGGACCTCGAGCACGAAGAGCTGGAAGCCGTCAGCGCGGGGCACCTGCCGGTGCTGCTGATGACCCCCGACGGCCGGGCCGGCTTTCTCGAACAGCTTCAGGGGCTGCCGCTGGGGATCAGCGCCGGCCAGGAGTACGTCCCGCAGCTGTACGAGTTCCCCGTCGGCAGCGCGCTGCTGCTCTACACGGACGGCCTGGTCGAGCGTCGCGGGGAGTCGATCGAAGACGGGTTGACGCGGCTGCGCTCCGCGGCGGAGGACCCCGCCGCGGAGATCGACGAAGACGCGTCGTTCGCGGACCGCGTCTACCGCACGCTGCTGGACGAGTCGCCGCTGGAGGACGACGTCGCGCTGCTCGCCACCGAGTCGCTGCCGTTGGATCGACAGCTGGAGTTGAAGCTGGAGGCCAACCCCGCGGTGCTGGGCGGCCTGCGCCGCACGCTCGGACGCTGGCTTTCGAGCCAGGGCGTCGAAGAGGAAGACCTGTTCGGGATGACGCTCGCCGCCTCTGAGGCCGCGAGCAACGCGATCGAGCACGCCTACGGGGCGCGCGAGGCGAGCTTCGCCGTCTGCTGCGAAAGCGACGATGCCGAAGTGCGCGTGATCGTCAGCGACAGCGGCCACTGGCGCGAGACGCGCCCCTTCGGCCGCGGGCGCGGGCTCGGGATCATGCGCGCGCTGGTCGACTCCGCGGAGGTGGAGCGCGGCGAGCAGGGCACGACAGTCACGCTGCGCAAGCGCCGCTCGAAGAAAGACGGAGGCGGAACATGATGGGACTGGTGGTCAAGCACTTCGACGGCGTGCCGGTGGTGCAGCCGCGCGAAGACATCGACGCCTCGAACGCTCGTCAGCTACGCGACGAACTCTCCCGCTGCCTGGAGGACGCCGATCGGATGGTGCTGGATCTCAGCGAGACCCGTTACGTCGACAGCGCCGGGATCGACATGCTGTTCCGCCTGAACGACCTGCTCGCCCAGCGCCGCGCCTCGCTGGCGCTGGTGATCCCGCAGAGCTCGTCGCTGACGCGCCTTGCGCAGATCGTCGCGCTGCCGAGCGTGGTGCCGATCCACGAGACGGTCGAGCAGGCGCTCGCGGATCGCTCAACGCCCACCGGCGCCTGAGGCGAAGCCGCTGCCGAGCGACCTAGGTCCCGTTCGCCCACATGCTGATCGGCTGGGCTTCGGCTTCTTCGATGTAGACGTAGTTTTCCGGCGGCCCTTCGGTGAGTTTTTTGTGGTGTTCGGAGAAGATCACCGTTTCGGCGTGGCTGTACCAGTAAGTGATCGTGCCACCGAGCGGTAGGAACGTCAGGTAATAGGTCTTGCCTTTGACGATCGGGACGCTGAGGCCGATGACTTTCGCCACCGTGTTGATCGGGATTTTGCCCTCGACCGTCCCTTCGCCGAGCACTTTGCCCGGTTTGCCGCCGACCTGTTCCTGGATTCCGAGGATCAACGAGGTCGCCGGCCTGGGGTCCAGGTAGCCGCCCGTTTCGTAACAGAGTTCTTCCACTGTGCCCGTTTCCTTCGCGACGAACTTGATCGGCGTGATTTCTTCCGCCTTCGAGTCTCCGGCGATTTCGTGTTCGACGTGTTCGCCGATCAGCAGCGCTTTCGATGGTTCGCCCGCCTGATCGCGGGTCTTCACCATCAGCGCTTCGCCCTTGTCGAGGATCGTCTGGTCCTGGCCGGCATAGGCGTCGGGCGCGCAGTGCGCGTGGACCAGCGCTTCGATTTCACCCCCGCACAACGTCGCCGTCAGGATCGGGCGGGCCATTTTTGCGATTTCGCCCTGTTCGTCTTCGTGGATTTCTTTGGCGATCGCCGCCTGTTCGCCGACCCACCCCACGAGGTTCACGAGCGGCTTGTACGTCGTCGATTCGTGTTTGCGTTCGCCGATGTATTCCCCGGCCAGGAAGGTTTTCCCCGATTCCTTGCTGATCACGTTGACGTCTTTCGACTGCGTGCCGATCAGGCCGCCGGCGAGCGTCACTTCGAGCCCTTCGCATTCGAAGCTCACCAGCTCGCCTTCGGGGCCGGGATGGGCTTCGCTTTCGAGCTTCATGCCCACGACTTCCGTGGGCGATTCCTCGATCATCCCCAGTACGCCCTTCAGCCCTTCCAGCTCGACTTCACCGGCGCGCTCACCCGGCGTGCTGCACTTCTCGCCCCCCGGCGCCTTACAGCCTTTGTAGGTGATCGTGATTTCGGTCTCGAGGTCCGGTGGCGCGGGGGTGCCGCTGTCTTTGCTCGAAGTGCATTCGATCTTCTCGTCCCCGAGCCAGGTCCTGACGTGCAGGACCGTCGCGCCGCCCTTGCCCTTGAACTGTTTCGCCTTGCCGACGCCCCCGCGCAGTTCGTACTTGCCCCCCGTCGCGACTTCCGTGTTCGCTTCGCAGGATTTGCCCGTGTAGTGCCCTGTGAACGTTTTGCCGTTTTTCACGGCTTTGCCGCACACGTACCAAGCCGGTTCCGCCGCCGCATGGGCGCCCGCGGCCAGGACCAACATCACGAGCCCGCAGAGCACACAGGTCAACAGGCGAGTCATATGCGTCTTCACCACCCCTCCATGGGTTGTCCGATCGAGCGAAAGTCCCCGTCCTGAGGACGCGATCACGCGGCGCCACTCGTCTCAGCGCACCGACATGCTCCCAGAAGGCGCGCCGCCGGTCAACTTTCGCGGCGGCCCTTGCGTGGCACGAGCTGCGACGACCCGCGCCCGACGTGAGCGTTTAGGCTAGGTCACGGATGCAGCAGCTCGGCCACCACCGCGTCGCGATCGTGGGCTCGGGGTTCTCGGGACTCGGCGCGGCGATCCGCCTGAAGCAGGAGGGGATCGAGGACTTCGTCGTGCTCGAGCGCGCCGAGGAGCTGGGCGGCACCTGGCGTGAGAACACCTACCCGGGTTGCGCGTGCGACGTGCCTTCGCACCTGTACTCGTTCTCGTTCGCCCCGAACCCCGGCTGGAGCCGCACGTTCTCGGGGCAGCCGGAGATCTGGGACTACCTGCGGACGGTCGCCCGCGAGCACGGCCTGGACGAGCACATTCGCTACCGCCACGAGGTGACCTCCGCGCGCTGGGACGAGCCCGCGGCGCGGTGGCGGATCGCGACGAGCGCCGGCGAGCTGAGCGCGAGCCTGCTGATCGTCGGCGCGGGGCCGCTGTCGGAACCGCGCCTGCCGGAGATCGAGGGGATCGAGGAGTTCCGCGGCAGGATCTTCCACACGGCGCGCTGGGACCACGAGCGCCCGCTGAGCGGCGAGCGCGTCGCGGTGATCGGCACCGGCGCCACGGCGGTACAGCTGATCCCGAAGATCCAGCCACAGGTGGCGCGCCTGCACGTCTTCCAGCGCACGCCCGGGTGGATCCTGCCGCAGCGCGATCGCGCGATCAGCGCGCTGGAGCGGCGCCTGTACCGGCGCTTTCCGCTGGCGCAGCGGCTCGTCCGCTACGCGATCTACGGGGCGCGCGAGCTGTACGTGCTGCCGTTCATGCGCCCGCGGGCCGGCTCGCCGCCGGAGCGCGTCGCGCACAGGCACCTCGAGAACCAGGTGGCGGACCCACGCCTGCGCGCTCGGCTGGAACCGAACTACCGGATCGGCTGCAAGCGCGTGCTGCTCTCCGATGGCTTCTACCCGGCGCTGCAGCAGCCGAACGTCGAGCTGGTGACGGACGGTATCGCCCGCATCAGCGAGCGCGGGGTCGTCACGAGCGACGGCGCCGAGCGCGAGCTCGACACGATCGTGTTGGGGACGGGCTTCCGCGCCTCGGACTTCCCGCCCGGCGAGTGGATCAGCGACGGCTCGGGCCGTTCGCTGAAGCAGGCGTGGCAGGGAAGCCCGCACGCCTACCTGGGCACGACCGTGAGCGGCTTTCCGAACCTGTTCCTGATGGTGGGCCCGAACACGGGCCTGGGGCACAACTCGATCGTGTACATGATCGAGTCGCAGCTGCGCTTCGTGCTGGAGTGCATCCGCTACATGGACCGCCACCGGATCGAGTCCTTCGACGTGCGCGAGCCGCGCGAACGCAGCTACAACGAGCGCATCCAGCGGCGCCTGCGACCGACGGTCTGGAACTCGGGCGGCTGCGTCAGCTGGTACCGCAACGAGCGGGGTGAAAACACGACGATCTGGCCGGGGCCGACATGGCCGTTCCGCCACCAGCTGCGGCGCTTCGATCCCGGCGACTACGAGCTGCGGCGTGCGCGGGGCGCCTCGGGCGGCGGCCCCGCGCGAACCGCGATCGTCGCCGGCGGCTAGCCGGCGTCGTCCTCGGAATCGCCATCGGCGAGGATCTGGTAGAGGTCGCGCCGGGCTTCGGTCAGCACCTCGCGAGCCTTGCCGATCTGGGCGCGGCTGCCGGTGCGCATCACCTGCACGAAGGCGGAGGCGACCTCGCGCATCAGCCGGCCGAGCTCGTGCGCCTCGTCGGAGACCGAGCCGCTCATCTGCTCCCACGGCGCGGTCGCGTCCTCGGGCCGTCGCCCGACCTCGGCGCGGCCCTCGTCGGTGAGCGCAAACTCCTTGCGGCCGTCGCCCTCCTGCGAGCGGATCAGGCCCTCGTCCTCGAGCTGCTGCAGGGCCGGGTAGACCGAGCCGGGGCTGGGGCGCCAGACGCCGTCGGAGCGCTCCTCGACCTCCTGCATGATCTGGTAGCCGTTGCGCGGCTCCTCCGCCAGCAGCAGCAGCGCCGCGGTGCGGATGTCGCCGCGGCGCGCCTTGCGCCCGCGCCCGCCGCCGCGCGGCCCGAAGCCGAAGCCCTCGAAGCCGGGGCCGCCGAAGCCGCGGTGGCGATGGCGGCCGCGTGGGTCGTGCCCGCAGCCCCCCTCGCCCGTGAAGTAAACCTTGCGATGCATTTTGTTCTCCCTATCTTGAGCTATCAAAGTACGTTCACGATATATCGTTATAGATAATTAATTAAGACCCTGACCGGGATAGCGGCAGGGGCCGCGCCGAGCGGAGACGATCCGCCTGCTACGGCGGATCGTGCCGGGGCGATGTCCGCAACCCGGCCCCCCGGCGGCGTCGCGAGCGGCGGCGCTCAGTGGCGGAAGTGGCGCACGCCGGTGGCGACCATCGCCACCCCGGCGTCCCGCACGGCCTGCACGACGTCCTCGTCGCGCACCGAGCCGCCGGGCTGGACGATCGCCGCGACGCCGGCGTCGATCGCGAGCTGCGGGCCGTCGGCGAACGGGAAGAAGGCGTCGGAGGCGAGCGAGGAGCCCGCCAGCAGCGCGGGCTGGAACTCGCGCGCCTTCTCGATCGCGATCCGGACCGCGTCGACGCGGCTCATCTGCCCCGCGCCGATCCCGATCGTCGCGCCGTCGCGCGCGATCACGATCGCGTTCGAGCGCACGTGGCGGCAGACCCGCCAGGCGAACAGCAGGTCCTCCCACTGCTGCTCGCTCGGCTGCTGCGCGGTCGTCATCACGCTCATCTGCTCGCGCGTCTCGGCGACGAGGTCGCGCGTCTGCACGAGCTGGCCGCCGATCACGGGCTTGCCTTCGACCTCGTGCGCAGGCGCCGGCCAGTGCGCCAGCTCCAGCAGGCGCACGTTCTTCTTCTCGCCCAGCAACGCCAGCGCGTCGTCCTCGAAGCCGGGGGCGAGCAGCACCTCGATGAACTGCTTCGACAGCTCTTCCGCGCAGGCGAGGTCGACGCGCCGGTTCAGCGCGATCACGCCGCCGTAAGCGCTCTGCGGGTCGCAGGCGAAGGCCCGTTCGTAGGCCTCCTGCCCGCTCGCGGCGACCGCGCAGCCGCAGGGGTTGTTGTGCTTGACGATCGCGCAGGCCGCGCCGTCGAAGTCCTCGACCAGCTCGCGCGCTGAGCTGAGGTCGAGCAGGTTGTTGAACGACAGCTCCTTGCCGTGCAGCTGGCGCACGCCGTCGAGCAGGTGCGTCGGCGAGCCGACGCGCGCGTAGAAGGCCGCGGCCTGGTGCGGGTTCTCGCCGTAGCGCAGGTCGCTCACCTTCTCGTAGGCGTCGTGCCACGTCGGCGGGAAGCCCTCGTAGGTGCGGCTCGCGAACCACGAGGCGATCGCGGCGTCGTAGCGAGCCGTACAGGCGAACGCCTTCGCCTGTAGCCGCCGGCGCGTGTCGAGCGACAGCCGCGCGCCGCTCTCGCGCAGCTCCGCGAGCACGCCCTCGTAGTCGGCGGGGTCGACCACGACCGCCGCGAAGGCGCCGTTCTTGGCGGCGGCGCGGATCATCGTCGGGCCGCCGATGTCGATGTTCTCGATCACCTCCTGCTCGGAGGCGTCGCCGCGCGCGACGGTCTGCTCGAAGGGGTACAGGTTCACGCACACGAGGTCGACCTGCTCGATCTCGTGCTCGGTCGCCGCGCGCAGGTGGCCCTCGTCGTCGCGCAACGCCAGCAGCCCCGCGTAGAGGCGTGGGTGCAGCGTCTTCACGCGCCCGTCCATCATCTCGGGGAAGCCCGTGAAGTCCTCGATCTCGCGCGTGGCGATCCCGGCGCCGGACAGCTCACGCGCGGTCCCGCCCGTGGAGACGATCTCCACCTCGAGCTCCTCGAGCCCACGCCCGAAGTCGGCGATCCCGGCCTTGTCGGAGACCGACAGCAGCGCGCGCCGGACGCGCACCTCGCCAGGCGCCGCGGGCTCGACTCCGGCGGCCCTGCCGGTGATCGACTGACGTGCTGATGCCATCTACCGAGAGCCTACCCCGCGCCTGGGTCGGCCGGTAGCTCACCGCGGGCGAACATCCGCACCGCCTCCGGCAGCAGCGAGTGCTCCAGCGGGCGCAGCGCGCTCAGCACTTCGTCCTGGTCGCGCGCGGCGGGCAGCTCGACGGCGCGCTGCAGGATCACGCGACCCGTGTCGACGCCCTCGTCGACGAAGTGGACCGTGACGCCGAACACCTTCACCCCGTAGGCGAGCGCCTGGCCGATCGCGTCGATCCCCGGGAAGGCCGGCAGCAGCGAGGGGTGGACGTTGATCACCGCGTCGGGGAAGCGCGACAGGAAGTCGGGGCGCAGCAGCTCCATGTAGCCCGCGAGCACGACCAGGCGCGCGCCGCGCTCGGCGAGCCACCCGGCCATCGCGACGTCGCGCTCGCGACGGTCGGCGTAATCGCCGCGGGCGAACACGGCGCTTGGCACCCCGCGCTCTTCGGCTCGCTGTAGCGCCGGCGCCGCGGCGGCGTTCGAGGCGACCGCGACGACCTGCGCCTCGCGCTCGTGGACCGTGTCGAGCAGCGCCTGCAGGTTCGTGCCGGTGCCCGAGACGAGCACGGCGATCGGTAGCTGCTGCGGCACTCCGGGGACGATAGCCGCGCCGCCCGCGACGAGGTCTGAGCCGGTTTGCCGCTGTTTGCCGATTCCATTAGTCCGAACACTGTGACCAACCTCACAGAGGTTTCGGGGGGCGAGGCGTTGAATTCATCTCACGGCTGGAGAGCGGTGCAACGCCCACAAACGAAGGACGCTCCAATGCTCACAGCCATCCTCATCACCCTGCTCGTCGTGGCCGCCCTGGGCTACGCGCTCAGCAGCGGCAGCAGCGAGCCCACGATCCTGAGGCGGCCCTACCGGAACCGCTACAGCGACGCCAGCGCTGCCCGCGACGACCACCTCGGCTAAGCCCCGGGCGCGTCTCGGCATGGCGGTCTTCCCATCCCGCCAGCCGAGACGCCGCCCGCGGCGCTCGGCTAGATTTCGCCTGACAGATTCTCCCGTTCCGGAGAGTCGCTGAGAAAGGGGCATGCGATGGGCAGGCAGCTTCGCCGCGTACTGGGTATCGCCGCGCTGGCCGCGCTCGCGACGGCGGCCGTCGCGCTGGCCGCGGGGCCGAAGAAGGGCGCGACCTACTCGGGCATCCTCAGCGGCCCCAGCAAAGAGCCGATCACGCTGAAGGTCGCGAAGAACGGCAAGTCCGTCACGTTCAGCGTCCAGGCCGCGCCGTTGTACTGCGAAGGCGGCGGCGCGGGCGAGCGCCAGATCTCGGCCCCCGCCCCGATCGCGAAGGACGGCAGCTTCAGCGGCACGATCGCCTACGAATTCGTCCCCACCCACAAGAAAACGACGAAGCTCTACGTGAAGGGGAAGTTCTCCGGCAGCAGCGTCAAAGGCACCGCGCGCTCGGAATTCGGGCTCACGAGCCCGCAGGCGGCGAAGGAACTCGCCAAATGCAACGGCAGCACGACGTACAGCGCGAAGGCCAAGTAGCGGAGCGGGCGGGAGCGGCGCCGAGCGGCGCTCATGCGGGCGCCAACGCGCGCGGAGCCAGGCCCTTACGAGCGGGCTAGGCCTTCACGAGCGGCAGCGCGGGGCGGTCCTCCAGCGAGAACTTCCCCGCGGCCCCGTCGCTGCCGGCCAGCGGGTACTCGCCGCTGAAGCAGGCGTCGCAGTGGGTCGCGCGCTCGCCGCCAACCGCCTCGTAGACCCCCTCCAGCGAGAGGTAGTGAAGCGAGTCGCAGCCGAGCTCCGCGGCGATCTCCTCGGTGCTGCGGCCGTGCGCGATCATCTCCTCTCGCGTGGACATGTCGATCCCGTAGTGGCATGGGTGCTTGATCGGCGGCGCCGAGATCCGCATGTGCACCTCCGCCGCGCCCGCGTCGCGCAGCATCTGCACGATCTGGCGCGTGGTGTTGCCGCGCACGATCGAGTCGTCCACGACGACCAGGCGCTTGCCGGCGATCACCTCGGGCAGCGGGTTGAACTTCAGCCGCAGGCCGTGCTTGCGCAGCTCTTGGCCCGGCTGGATGAACGTGCGCGCGACGTAGCGGTTCTTGACGAAGCCGTCGTCCTGGGGCAGCCCCGCCGCGCGGGCGAGGCCGCGCGCGGCAGCGTTGCCGGAGTCGGGGACCGCGATCACGAGATCGGCCTCGACCGGCGCCTCGTGCCACAGGATCTCGCCCATCCGCCCGCGCGCCACCTGCAGCACCCGGTCGTTCATGCGCGAGTCCGGCCGCGCGAAGTAGATGTACTCGAACACGCAGAACGCGCGCCTGGCCCCGGGCGCGACCATGCGGCTGTGCAGGCCCTGCTCGTCCAGCGTCACCAGCTCGCCGGGCTGCACGTCGCGCAGCAGCTTCGCCCCGATGATGTCGAAGGCGCAGGACTCGCTCGCGACGCAGTAGCGCACTACGCCATCCGGATCGTCCGGCTGCGGGTCGAGCGTCCCGATCGAGAGCGGCCGCAGGCCGTGCGGGTCGCGGAAGGCGACGACGCGATCCTTCGTCATCACGACCGTCGAGAACGCCCCCTGAAGCCGCGGCATCACCGCCGCGATCGCGTCCTCCACCTGCTCGGCGGGGTCCGTCGCGATCAGCGCCGCGATGATCTCGGAGTCGGAGGTCGAGCTGAACGTCACCCCCTGCTCCAGCAGCTCGTTGTGCAACTGCACCGCGTTGACGAGGTTGCCGTTGTGGGCCAGCGCCAGCTCCCGGCGCGAGCCATTCGTGCCCTGCGAGCGCTGTACCGGCTGTGAGTTCTCCCAGGCGTTCGAGCCCGTGGTCGAGTAGCGCACGTGCCCGATCGCCAGCTCGCCCGCCAGCGTGCGCAGGTCGTTCTCGCTGAACACCTGGTTCACGAGCCCCAGCTCGCGGCGCGTGATGATGTGGCCGTCGCGGTCCGCCGCGGCGATCCCCGCCGACTCCTGGCCGCGGTGCTGGAGCGCGTACAGCGCGAAGTACGACAGCCGTGACACCTCGTGACCCGGCGCGTACAGCCCAAAGACTCCGCACTCGTCGCGCGGTCCCTCACGCATGCTCAAGACGCTAGCAGCCGTCAATCGAACAGCTCCGCCAGCGAGCCGTGCGCCGCGGCCAGCTCCGGCATGCCGACGTCGAGCACCCCGTCGATCCGCAACGCCTCGCCGCCGACCGTGCCCAGCACGCGCAACGCGGCCCGCTCGCCCAGCGCCTTCAGGGCCTCGGGCGCGCCGCTGACGACGAAGCCGCCGGGGCCCTCCCCGAACAGCTCGGCCTCCTCCCCCGCGCCACATTCGACGCTCGCCCCCAGCCCTCCCGCCAGACAGCACTCCGCCAGCGCGACCGCCAGGCCGCCCTCGGCGACGTCGTGCGCGCTCGACAGCGCGCCGGCGCGGACCGCCTCGCGCACGGCCTCCTGCGCCGCGCGGACCGCCTCGACGTCCGTCTCCGCCAGCCCGTCGGGCAGCGGCTCGCCGCGCAGCTTCGCGAGCTCGCTGGCGCCGAGCGCCGGCGCGAACGGGCCGACCAGCGCGATCGCATCGCCCTCGCGCGCGAAGCCCAGGCGCCCCGCGCGCGCGTGGTCCGGCAGCAGGCCGACCATCCCGATCACGGGCGTCGGGTAGATCGGCCCCGTGGCGCCCTCGTTGTAGAGGGAGACGTTGCCGCCGACGATCGGCGCGTCAAGCGCCCTGCAGGCGTCGCCCAGCCCGCGCACCGCTTCGGTCAGCTGCCAGGCGATGTGCGGCTTCTCGGGGTTGCCGAAGTTGAGGTTGTTCGTGGTGCCGAGCGGCTGCGCGCCGACGCAGGCGAGGTTCGCGGCGCACTCCAGCACGCTCTCGACCGCGCCGCGGTAGGGGTCCGCGGCGACGCGGCGGCCATTGCAGTCGATGCTCACCGCCAGCGCCGTGCCCGCCGGCAGCGCGAGCACCGCGGCGTCGGCCTGCTCGGGGCGGCGCACCGTGCGCGACTGCACGATCGCGTCGTACTGCTCGAACAGCGGCCGGCGCGAGGCGATGTTGGGGCTGGCCAGGAGGGTCAGCAGCGTCTCCTCTGCGCCCGTGGTCGGCGCCCGCGACGCGCGCGGGGGCGGGTAGACCGGCCGCTCGGGCTTCGCGGGCTCCAGGTCGTACAGCGGGCAGTCGTCCACGAGCGCCCGCACCGGCATCTCGCCCACCGGCTCGCCCTCCGCCAGCACGCGCACCGTGCCGCTGTCGGTCACGGCGCCGATCGCCGCGCCGTTCACCTCCCACTTCTCGCACAGCGCCAGCACCGCGTCGAGGTCGCCGGGCTCGACCACGCACAGCATCCGCTCCTGGGACTCGCTCACCATCACCTCGAACGGCTCCATGTCCGCCTCGCGCAGCGGCACGCGGCGGACGTCGATCTCGACGCCGACCTCGCCCTTGGAGGCCATCTCCGCCGCGGAGCTGGTCAGGCCCGCCGCACCGAGGTCCTGCAGCGAGACCAGCAGGCCACGCGCCAGCAGCTCCAGCGAGCACTCCAGCAGCTTCTTCTCCTCGAACGGGTCGCCCACCTGGACCGTGGGGCGCTTGTCGGAGTCGCCCTCCGACAGCTCGGCCGAGGCCAGCACCGAGGCGCCGCCGATCCCGTCGCGTCCCGTCGAGGCGCCGAACAGCACGAGCACGTTGCCGGGTCCCGCGGCGGCGCTGCGCACGAGCGCATCGCGCCCCGCGAGGCCCAGCGCCATCGCGTTCACGAGGCAGTTCTGCTCGTAGGGGCCCTCGAAGTAGACCTCGCCGCCGACGGTCGGCACGCCGATCGAGTTGCCGTAGTGGCCGATGCCCGCGACGGCGCCGTCGAGCAGGTAGCGCGAGCGCGTGCCCGCCTCGCCCTCGACCTCGCCGAAGCGCAGCGAGTCCAGCACCGCGATCGGCCGCGCGCCGATCGCGAAGATGTCGCGCAGGATCCCGCCGACCCCCGTCGCCGCGCCCTGGAAGGGCTCAACGGCGCTGGGGTGGTTGTGCGACTCGACCTTGAAGGCGCACACCAGCCCGTCGCCGACGTCGACGGCGCCGGCGTTCTCGCCCGGCCCCATCACCACCGCGGGGCCTTCCGTCGGCAGCGTGCGCAGCAGCTTCCTGGAGTGCTTGTAGGCGCAGTGCTCGCTCCACAGCAGCGAGTACATCGCCAGCTCCACCTGGTTCGGCGGCCCGTCCTGGTGCTCGCAGATCAGCTCGTACTCGGCCTCCGTCAGGCCCAGCGCGAGCGCGTCCTTCAAAGCCGGCAGCGCTGCGGCGGACGCAGTCAAGCCGCCATCCTCATCGAATTAAAAATCTTCAGCCCGTCAGCGGACCCGCCGACGGACACGTCCACGGCGTGCTCCGGGTGGGGCATCAGGCCGAAGACGTTCCCCGCCTCGTTGCTCACGCCCGCGATGTCGTGCAGCGAGCCGTTGAAGTTCTCCCCCTCCGCGTAGCGCAGGACGATCTGCCCCGACTCGTCCATCGCCCGGAGCGTGCGCTCGTCGGCGTGGTAGCGCCCCCAGGAGTGCTTCGCCGGGATGCTCAGGCGCTCGCCCAGCGCGCACGTGCGCGTGAAGGCGCCGCCGCTGTTCAGCACCTCCAGCTGCACCTGCCTGAACGTGAAGCGGCGGTTGGAGTTCGGCAGCAGCGCCCCCGGCAACAGCCGCGCCTCGCACAGCACCTGAAAGCCGTTGCAGATTCCGAGCACGAGCCCGCCTTCGCGGGCGAACTCGATCACCGCCTCCATCGCCGGCGCGAAGCGCGCGATCGCCCCAGCGCGCAGGTAGTCGCCGTAGGAGAAGCCGCCCGGGACGACGATCGCGTCCGCGCCCTTCAGGTCGCGGTTCGCGTGCCAGATCAGCTCCGCGTCCGCGACCCGGCGCGCCGCTTCCAGCGCGTCGACCTCGTCGCAGCTTCCCGGGAACTGGAGAACCCCGAACTTCACGATCTATGCACCCCAGCTCGCTCGCTGCTACTCAAAGACGATCTCGTAGTCCTCGACCAGCGGGTTCGCGAGCAGCTTCTCGCACATCGGCTCGACCTGCGCGGCGTCCTCGACGTCCAGCTCCACGAGACGGCCGACGTTGACGTTCGCGACCCCCTCGAAGCCCAGCGCCGGCAGCGCGCGCTGCACCGCCTCGCCCTGCGGGTCGAGAATCCCCCGCTTCGGGCGGATCAGGACCCTTGCCCTCAAGCCGCACCGCTTGGGCCAGCGCCCTCCGCGACGGCGCCCGTCCGCTCCAGGAACGCCGCGAACGGCTCGCCCGTGATCAGCTCGTAGGCTTCGACGTAGCGGGCGCGCGTCCCCGCGACGACGTCGTCGGGGATCGCGGGCGCGGGGGGCTTCTTGTCCCAGCCGCTGCCCGAGGCCCAGTCGCGCACGTACTGCTTGTCGAAGCTCGGCTGCCCGCGCCCGACCTCGTAGCCCTCGACGGGCCAGTAGCGCGAGGAGTCCGGCGTCAGCACCTCATCGCCCAGCACCAGCTCGCCGTCCTCGTCGAGCCCGAACTCGAACTTCGTGTCGGCCAGGATCACGCCGCGCGAGCGGGCGTGATCGGCGGCGAACGAGTACAGCTCCACCGACACGCTGCGGACGCGCTCCATCAGCCCGGCGTCGCCCACCAGCTCGGCGGCGCGCCCGAAGTCGATCGTCTCGTCGTGGCCCTCCTCCGCCTTCGTGCTCGGCGTGAAGATCGGCTGCGGTAGCTGCTCGGACTCCTGCAGGCCCTCCGGCAGGGCGATCCCCGAGACGGCGCCGGTCGCCTGGTAGTCCTTCCAGCCCGAGCCGGTGATGTAGCCGCGCACGATGCACTCCACCGGGAGCATTTTCAGTCGCTTCACCACGAGCGCCCGGCCGCGCGCCTCCTCCGGCACGCCGTCCGTCGCGGAGATCATGTGGTTCGCGACGATCTGCCCCGTCCGCTGAAACCAGAAGACCGACAGCCCCGTCAGCACCTTGCCCTTGTCGGGAATCGGCGTCGGGTGGACCGCGTCGTACGTCGAGATGCGGTCGCTCGCCACCATCAGCAGCGGCGCCGGGTCTCCCCCCGCGACGCCCGTCAGGTCGTACATCTCGCGCACCTTGCCGCTGGCGAGGAGGGGCAGATCCGCGAGCGCTGTCACTTGTCGCGATGCTACCAGCGGGGGCGGGGGTTTCCAGCGCCGGGATGGGTTTCGAAATTCTCGGCGGTGATGGCCATTGTCTATACGGCGAGGCCGGCGAGCACCGCATCGGCCGGCGCCGGCCGAGCCACGTATGTACATATGCCATCACCTGCGCCGATTCAGGCAACCCGGCCCGGCCCTGTTCAGCCGGCCCGGCCCTGTTCAGCCGATTGCCCCGCTCGATCTAGGCGACTGGTTCGAGTCGCACGAGCGCCGTATCGAGCCGCCCCACGATCTCCTGCGCGTAGCGCACGTAGTGCCCGTAGTCGAAGATCGCGTCGAGGTCCAGCCCCAGTGACTGCACGCGTGCGTCCTCGGCCAGCAGCTCGCGCAGAGGTATCGCCCGATCCCATGCGCGCTGCGCCAGCTCCTGCGTGATCCGGTAGGCGTCGTCGCGGGTCATCCCCGTGCCCACGAGCGCGAGCAGCACGCGCTGGCTGAACAGCGCGCCGTGCGTCAGCTCGAGGTTCTGGCGCATCCGCTCGGCGTCGACGGTCATCCCCTCGACCAGGGCCGTCGCGCGGCGTTGCAGGTAGTCCAGCAGGATCGTGGAGTCCGGCAGGATCACGCGCTCCACGGAGGAGTGGCTGATGTCGCGCTCGTGCCACAGCGCCACGTCCTCGAGCGCCGCCTGCGCGTTGCCGCGCAGCACGCGCGCAAGGCCCGAGATCTGCTCGGCCTTGATCGGGTTGCGCTTGTGCGGCATCGCCGAAGAGCCCTTCTGGCCCGCGCGGAACGGCTCCTGCACCTCGCGCACCTCGGTGCGCTGCAGGTGGCGGACCTCGGTCGCCAGCCGCTCCATGCCCGCGCCCGCCAGCGCGATCGCCGACAGCAGCTGCGCGTGACGGTCACGCGCCACGACCTGCGTGGAGACGTCCTCCCGCGCGAGACCCAGGCGGTCGAGCACGCGCCGCTCGAAGTCGGGGCTCGTCGCGGCGTAGGTTCCCACCGCGCCGGAGACCGCCCCCACCGCCGCCTGCTCGAACGCCTGCTCCAGGCGAAGCGCGTTGCGGTGCGCCTCGAAGGCCAAGCCCGCGAGCTTGATCCCGAACGTCGTCGGCTCGGCGTGGACGCCGTGGGTACGGCCGACGCACAGCGTCTCGACGTGTTCGCGGGCGCGCGCGTGCAGCGCCGCCACGAGCGCGTGGGCGCCCGGAACGATCACCTCGCCCGCCGCCTGCAGCTGCAGCGCCAGCGCGGTGTCGAGCACGTCGGAGGAGGTGAGCCCGTAGTGGATCCAGCGCCCGGCCTCGCCCGCGGAGGCGCCGAGCACGTCCACGAACGCCGCGACGTCGTGGTCGGTGACGCGCTCGCGCTCGTCCACCTCCGCGACCGTGAAGCTCGCCTTGCGAACCGCCTCCAGCTCCTCGTCCGTCGGCCCCTCGCCGGCGGCACCGACGCCGGAGGCGCTCCTCAGCAGCTCCGGCAGCTCCTCGCAGGCGGCGACCTCGACCCGCCGCCAGCTCTCCATGCGCGCCTCGTCCGTCCACAGACGGCCGAGCTCCTCGCGCGTGTAGCGGGCGATCATGCCCCCAGGATCTGCGCCGCGAGGACCGCGGCGTTGCGCGCGTTGTCCAGGCCCACGCAGGCGACCGGCACGCCCGGCGGCATCTGCACGATCGAGAGGATCGCGTCGAGCCCGCCCGCCGCGGTCAACCGGCCCGAGAGCGGCACGCCGATCACCGGCAGATCCGTGTGCGCCGCGCAGGCGCCCGGCAGCGCGGCGGAGATGCCGGCGCCCGCGATGATCACGCGCAGGCCGCGCATGTGCGCGTTCTTGGCGTAGTCCGCGACGACATCGGGTTCGCGGTGCGCGGACATCACCCGCATCTCGTGCAGGATGCCGCGCTCTTCGAGCTCCTTGCCGGCCTTCTCCATCGCCTCCATGTCGCTCTTGGAGCCCATCACGATGCCGACGCGCGGCGCGTCGACGTCGATGTCGTCCAGCTCCGCCTGCACCTCTGACTCCTCCAACGGCTCCGGCGCCAGCGACAGGCCGCGGCCGCCCGCGCCCTCGGGCCTGCCCTCGCCGGAGGGACCGCCCCCGGCGTTGCCCGCCTGCGCGGCGGGGTCGTGCTGCTGCTCGTGCTCGCTCATACCCGCAGCATACGCATCGCCACGGGCGAGGCCCCTCTCACAGCGACTGGATGAACTCCTCGATGCCGATCGCAGCGAGCGTCTCGTAGCGGCCGGTGCCGCGCGAGCCAAGCTCCAGCGAGACGCGCGCCATCGTCGCCTCGTCGGGCGCCTCCACGACCGAGATGAAGTCGACGTGGCCGAGCGTCGCCCACTGCGCCTTGACGGTCGCGCCGAGCTGCTCGACCTCCTTGTTCACCTCACGAATCCGCTCGGGGTTGTTCTTGACGGTCTGCACTCCCTCGGGGGTCAGGGTCGAGAGCATGATGTAGGTCGGCATGGGCTCCTCCGTCGGTTGGCGGTTGGCGGTCGGCGCTCGCTCGCGTGGCGAGCCCGGACTCTCGCCCACCTTCTACCCGATTCGCCGGGCGGGAGCCATGCGACGTGCGCGCACGAGCCTCGCCGCCTCGCCGCCTCGCGGATCGTCCATTCGTCGGCATCCACAAGAAAGGCCGATCGGCCGTGGTACCCAGTGTTCATGCGACGCAGCGCGCTCGTGCCGGCGGTGTTGGCGACGTTCCTCACGCTGACGGCGATGGCGACTCAGGCCGCTGCCTACTCGCCCGGCTGCGGTCAGATCCCGATCGTCCAGGGAATCCCGCCGTGGGGCTTTCACACCGGGCCTCCGATCGGGGCGACGGGCAGCTTCGCCCGCGGTCACGGTCAGATCGACCTGGGCGCGAACACGGTCTCGGGCATCCTGTGCCAGGAACTCCGCCGGCGCAATCAGCCGACCCGGGCGATCACGATGACGGTCGGGCACCATCTGGTCGACCACTCGCACTACGCGCAGATGTGGGGCTGGCCCGGGAACGTGATGAAGATCGTCGTGCGGATTCAGGCCAGCAGCGATCCGCTGTGCCCGGCCGGAGCCACCGGGCGCGCGACCCTGTTCGCGAGCTACAACGGCGTGCGCAGCGACAGCGTCCAGTTCTGGTTCCCGGGCGCCTGCAAAGGCGAGAACCACCTGTACCACGGGACGCAGGTCAACAACCAGGTGCCGCCGCTGTAGCGGCGCCATCGCGAACCGGCACGACGGCGCCTTGCGCCCGGTGTCGGCCGAGTGCGTCTACGCGGAGACGGCAGCCGCCCCTGCCGACTCGATCGCCAGCTCCCCGTCGCGCGCGTCGATCGTGACCTCGTCGCCTTCGCGCAGCTTGCCTTCGAGCAGCGCGAGCGCGAGCCGGTCGGTGAGCTGCTTCTGGATCACGCGCCGCAGCGGACGGGCGCCGTAGGTGGGGTCATAGCCAAGGTTGCCGAGCAGGGTCTTGGCGTCGTCGGTGAGCTTCACCCGCACGCCGCGCTCGGCGACGCGCGCGACCACGAGCTGAACCTGCAGCTCGACGATCTCGGAGATCTGCTCGCGCGAGAGCGGCATGAAGCGCACGATGTCGTCGAGCCGGTTGATGAACTCGGGCTTGAAGTAGTCGAGCAGTTCCGAGCGCAGCCGCGCGTCGGCGCTCGCGGAGGCGTGCGTGCCGTCGCCGGGGCCCTCATCGCCTTTCACGGGGATGTTCGAGGTCATGATCAGGACGGTGTTCTTGAAGTCGACGGTGCGGCCCTGGCCGTCGGTCAGGCGCCCGTCGTCCATCACCTGCAAGAGCGTGTTGAAGACGTCGCCGTGCGCCTTCTCGATCTCGTCCAGCAGCACGACGGCGTAGGGGCGCCGGCGCACGGCCTCGGTGAGCTGACCGCCCTCTTCGTAGCCGACGTAGCCCGGCGGCGCGCCGACCAGGCGCGAGACGGAGTGTTTCTCCATGTACTCGCTCATGTCGATGCGGATCATCGCCTCCTGGGAGTCGAACATGAACTCGGCGAGCGCGCGCGCCAGCTCGGTCTTGCCGACGCCGGTGGGGCCCAGGAACAGGAAGCTGCCGATCGGACGGTCGGGGTCCTGCAGGCCGGCGCGCGAGCGGCGCAGCGCGGTCGCGACGGCCTCGATCGCGGCGTCCTGGCCGACGACGCGCTCGTGCAGCCGCTCCTCCATGTGCACGAGCTTCTCGGTTTCTCCCTCGAGCAGGCGGCTGACGGGGATGCCGGTCCAGCGCGCGACGACCTCGGCGATGTCGTCGGCATCGACCTCCTCCTTGAGGAACACGGGGGCCTCGCCGTTGCGCTCGCGCTCGGCTGATTCGTATTCGGCGACCTTGCGCTCGAGCTCGGGGATCTCGCCGTAGCGCAGCTCGGCCGCGCGCTGCAGGTTGCCTTCGCGTTCGGCTCGCTCCATCTCGGTGCGCGCGGCGTCGAGCCGTTCCTTGGTCTCGGAGATGCCGGAGATCGCCTGCTTCTCGGCTTCCCACTGGCGCTTCATCTCGGCGGAGCGGGCTTCCAGCTCGGACAGCTCGGCCTCGATCGCCTCGCGGCGCTGCTTGGCGGCGTCGTCCTTCTCCTTGCGCAGCGACTCGAGCTCGATCTTCAGTTGCATCACGCGGCGGTCGACCTCGTCGATCTCGGTGGGCAGCGAGTCGATCTCGATGCGGATCTTCGACGCGGCCTCGTCGACGAGGTCGATCGCCTTGTCGGGCAGGAAGCGGTCGGCGATGTAGCGGTTGGAGAGCGTCGCGGCGGCGATCAGCGCCGAATCCTGGATCGAAACGCCGTGGTGCACCTCGTAGCGCTCCTTCAGCCCGCGCAGGATCGCGATCGTGTCTTCGACGGTGGGCTCGCCGACGGTGACGGGCTGGAAGCGGCGCTCCAGGGCGGCGTCCTTCTCGATGTACTTGGTGTACTCGTCGAGCGTGGTGGCGCCGACGGCTCGCAGTTCGCCGCGGGCGAGCATCGGCTTCAGCAGATTGGAGGCGTCGACGGACCCCTGCGCCGCGCCGGCGCCGACGATGGTGTGCAGCTCGTCGAGGAACAGGATGATGGCGCCACGGGCCTCGGAGACCTCTTTCAGCACGCCCTTCAGGCGTTCCTCGAACTCGCCGCGGTAGGCGGCGCCGGCGATCAGGGCGCCCATGTCGAGCGCGATCACGCGGCGGTCGCGCAGCGACTCGGGCACGTCCTTGTTGACGATCCGCTGGGCGAGGCCCTCGACGATCGCGGTCTTGCCGACGCCGGGCTCGCCGATCAGCACGGGGTTGTTCTTAGTGCGCCGCGAGAGCACCTGGATGACGCGGCGAATCTCCTCGTCGCGGCCGATCACGGGGTCGAGCTTGCCCTGCTCGGCGACCTCGGTGAGGTCGCGGCCGAAGCGCTCCAGCGGGCTCTGCTCCTCCTCAGGGGCCTGCGCGGCGGGGTTCTGCGGGTTAGCTGCCATTTGACTTCCTCTCGGTGTCAGGGGGCCTGCCCCCGGGGAAGGGTGCGCGCGCGTCGTCGGCGCGGACGAGCGCGCCGCCGCGGTAGGGGACGAGCTCGGCGCGGAAGCTGCGGCGCACGGCCTCGAGCTCTTCGGCGAGCTTGACCTTCGTGTGCAGCGCCTGCAGCTCGAGGTCTTCGATCTGCGCGTTCATCTGCTCGACCTGCTCCTCCAGCGCGAGCACGCGCTCGACGCCCGCGAGGTTCAGGCCCAGCTCGGTGGTCATCTCCTGGATGCGGCGCAGCCGCTCGACGTCGTCCTGGGAGTACAGGCGCGTGCCCTTCGGCGAGCGCTTGGGCTCGATCAGTCCGCGCGCCTCGTACATGCGCAACGTCTGCGGGTGCATCTGCGCCAGCTCTGCGGCGACGGAGATCATGAAGACCCCCCGCCCGGTCTCGACCGAGACGCGGGTCACCTGCGTGACGCGGCGCTGCACGCCGTCGCCGTCGCCGTCGCCGTCGCGACCGTCGCGCCGGCCGGGCTCACGAAGAGCCATCGCCGGCCTCCTTCGCGTCGGCGGAAGACGCGCCGGCGAACAGGTTGGCGCGCGGGTCGGCGCCGTTGAAGGCCTTGTTCATAGCGGCGACGGCCTCCTGCTGCTCCTTGCTCATGTCCTTCGGGACGTCGATGACGAAGCGGTAGTGCAGGTCGCCTTTCTGCGGCGGCGAGCCGCTGTTGAGCTTCGGGGGGCCCTCGCCGCGCAGGCGCTGCACGGTGCCGTGCGCGGTGCCGGGCTTCACGCGCAGCGTCTTGGTCCCGTCGAGCGTGGGCACTTTCACTTCGGCGCCGCCGAGCGCCTCGGGCACGGTGAGCGGCACCTCGACCTCGAAGTTGTCCCCCTTGCGCTTGAACACGGGCGAGGCGGAGACGTGGGTGATCAGGTAGAGGTCGCCGGGCGGGCCGCCGCGGCGCCCGGCCTCGCCCTTGCCGGCGAGGCGGATGCGGCTGCCGTCCTTGACGCCGGCGGGGATGTTCACGCGCAGGCGCTTGACAGTGCGTACGGCGCCGGAGCCGTGACAGGTGGGGCAGGGGTCCTCGATGATCGTGCCGGAGCCGCCACAGCGCGAGCAGGGCTGGGAGATCGAGAACATCCCCTGGCCCTGCGTCTCGATGCCGCGGCCCTCGCAGCGCGGGCAGACCGTGGGGGTGGTGCCGGGCTTGGCGCCGGTCCCGTGGCAGGTGTCGCAGGTGGCCTGCATCGGCACCTGCAGCGGCACCTGCGCGCCGCGGACGGCCTGGTCGAAGGAGATCGAGACCTGCGCCTCGAGATCGGCGCCGCGTTCGGGACGCGGGCGCTGGCGCCCGCCGCGCGCACCGCCACCCCCGGAGGCGCCCCCGAACAGGTTCGAGAGGATGTCGCCCATCGAGGAGGCGTCGAAGTCGAAGTTGCCGAAGCCGCCGAAGCCGCCGCCTGGTCCCGCGCCGGTGGCGAAGGGTCCCGAGCCGGAGTCGTACTGCTTGCGCTTCTCCGGGTCCCCCAGCACGTCGTGCGCCTGGGAGATCTCCTTGAACTTCGCCTCGGCATCCTTGTCGCCGGGGTTGCGGTCGGGGTGGTACTGGCGCGCGAGCTTGCGGTAGGCCTTCTTGATCTCCTCGGCCGACGCCTTCTTGTCGACCCCGAGCGTCTTGTAGTAGTCGGGTCGTGTTGCCATCTGCGGTCCTCTGATCTATGCGGCGACGACCACTCGCGCGGGGCGGATGATGCTCTCGCCGAGCCGATAGCCCGGCTGGTAGACCTCCACGACGGTGCCGCTGGCGGGGCCGTTCTCGGGCTGGGGCACGCTGGCCATGGCCTCGTGCTGGTTGGGGTCGAACTCCTGCCCGCCGGGCGAGAAGGACTCGACGCCGACGCGCGCGAGGGCGGCCTTCAGCTCCGAGCGCACGAGCCGTACGCCCTCCAACAGGGGGTCGTCGGTGGCGGCGGCTTCCAGGGCGCGGTCGAGGTTGTCGATCGCGGGCAGCAGCTCCTTCGCGAGCTTGGCGACGCCGCGCTCCTGCGCGAGCGCGGACTCCTTCGCGACGCGCTTGCGGTAGTTCTCGAAGTCGGCCTGGGTGCGCTGCGCGAGGGCGAGGTACTCGTCGCGCTTGGCGGCGAGCGCGCCGAGCTCGTCGAGATCGCCCTGGAGCTCGTCGGCGCCGTCGGGCGCGGCCTCACGCGGTGCGGCGGGCGCGGCGGCGGGCCGGGCGGCCCGCTCGCCAGATGCCTGCCCGCCGGCCGCCTGCCCGCCCGCGGCCTGCTCCCCCGCGGGCGCGCCACCCGCCGCGGGGGAGTGCTCCTCCTCCGCGGGGGCGGCTTTCCCGTTGACGGGGATCGTGTGCTTGGACTCGCTCATGGCGCTCCTTAGGCCTTCGGCTCGTCGACGACCTCGGCGTCGACGACGTCCTCGTCTTCGGACGAGGAGCCGTCGCCGGAGGGGCCGGCGCCATTGCCGTTGCCGCCGCCGGCGGCGGCTGCCTCCTGGGCCTTCTGGTACATGGCCTCGGAGACGGCGTGGAAGGCGGTCTGCAGCGCCTCGGTCTTGGCGTTGATCTCGGCGGCGTCCTCAGACTCCAGCGCGTCGCGGACCTCCTTGATGGCGGCCTCGATCCGGCCCTTGGAGTCGCCGTCGACCTGGTCGCCCAGCTCACCGAGCTGTTTCTCGGCCTGATAGGCGGCGTTCTCACCGTTGTTGCGCGCCTCTGCGAGCTCGCGCGCCCGGCGGTCCTCCTCGGCGTGGGACTCGGCGTCGGAGACCATGTTCTTGATCTCGTCCTCGGAGAGCCCGGAGCCGGCCTTGATCTCGATCTTCTGCTCCTTGCCGGTGCCGAGATCCTTGGCGGCGACGTTGAGGATGCCGTTGGCGTCGATGTCGAAGGCGACCTCGATCTGCGGGATTCCTCGCGGCGCCGGCGGGATGCCGGTGAGCTGGAACTTGCCGAGCGACTTGTTGTACTGAGCCATCTCGCGCTCGCCCTGGAGCACGTGGATCTCCACCGAGGGCTGGTTGTCCTCCGCCGTGGAGAAGACCTCGCCCTTGCGCGTGGGGATCGTGGTGTTGCGCTCGATCAGCTTCGTCATGACGCCGCCCTTGGTCTCGATGCCGAGCGTGAGCGGGGTGACGTCGAGCAGCAGCACGTCCTTGACGTCGCCGGCGAGCACGCCGGCCTGGATGGCTGCGCCGACGGCGACGACCTCGTCGGGGTTGACGCCGCGGTGGGGCTCCTTCTTGGTGAGCTCCTTGACCTTCTCCTGCACGGCGGGCATGCGGGTCATGCCGCCGACGAGCACGACGTGCTCGATCTCGGAGACGCCCTTGTCTTTGGCGTCGTCGATCGCCTGCCTGACGGGTGCGACGACGCGGTCGATGAGGTCCGAAGTCAGCTCGGAGAGCTTCGCGCGGGTGAGGCGCGTGTCGAGGTGCTTGGGGCCGGAGGAGTCCGCGGTGATGAAAGGCAGGTTGATCTGCGTCTCCTGCGTGGTGGACAGCTCGATCTTCGCCTTCTCGGCGGCCTCGTACAGTCGCTGCAGCGCCATGGGGTCGGCGGCGAGGTCGATGCCCTGGGACTTCTTGAACTCCGAGACGAGCCAGTCGACGATCGCCTTGTCGAAGTTGTCGCCACCGAGGTGGTTGTCGCCGGCGGTGGACTTGACCTCGAAGACGCCGTCGCCGATCTCGAGCACCGACACGTCGAAGGTGCCGCCGCCAAGGTCGAAGACGAGGATCGTCTGGTCGGATTCCTTGTCGAGCCCGTAGGCCAGCGAGGCGGCGGTGGGCTCGTTGATGATGCGCTTGACGTCGAGGCCGGCGATCTTGCCGGCGTCCTTGGTCGCCTGGCGCTGGTCGTCGTTGAAGTAGGCGGGGACGGTGATCACCGCGGAGTCGACCGACTCGCCCAAGTACGCTTCGGCGTCGGTCTTCAGCTTCTGCAGGATCATCGCGGAGATCTC
The DNA here is from genome assembly GCA_035508515.1 of Solirubrobacteraceae bacterium. Classification (GTDB taxonomy): domain Bacteria; phylum Actinomycetota; class Thermoleophilia; order Solirubrobacterales; family Solirubrobacteraceae; genus Palsa-744. The sequence goes on from DATJMW010000027.1 coordinate 56,620, forward strand.
GGGGGGCGAGTACTGCTCCCCGTTAGCCTCCACGCGGGCGTCGCCGTTGGGGCCGGAGACGACCTTGTAGGGGACGATCGACTCCTCCTCCTTGACTTCGGCCTCCTTGCGGCCCATGAAGCGCTTGATGGAGAAGATGGTGTTCTGCGGGTTGGTTACCGCCTGTCGCTTGGCGACCGTGCCGACCAGGCGCTCGCCCGAGCCCGTGAAGGCGACCACCGAAGGGGTCGTGCGACCTCCCTCGGAGTTCTCGATCACGGTGGGCTCGCCGCCCTCGAGCACGGCCATGCACGAGTTCGTCGTGCCGAGGTCGATGCCTATGGTCTTGGCCATAACTGGATTGCTCCTTCGAGTGTGCGGTTCAAATCTGAGTCACATTGTGACAGATTTTCTAATAAGATTCAAGCACGCTATCGCGTGCTTTCCTCCTGATCTTTTCCCTTGATTTTGCTCGGAGAAGCGCTCGTGCGGCGATGATCGGCGGCTGTTCGACACGAGCCCCGCGAGGCGGTACCTTGCCCCCATGGAATCGGTGACCGCACGCGCCGCGGCGTTCGCGGACTCGCTGCCGGTCAAGCCCCGCCTGCGCGGGGTCCTGCACCAGTACGCGTTCTTCGTCTCGCTGGCCTGCGGCGTGGGGCTGATCCTCGCGGCCGCGGGCGGGCGGGCGCGCCTGGCCGCGAGCATCTACGCGGTGGCGGTCTCGGCGCTTTTGGGCACGAGCGCGCTCTACCACCGGGTGACGTGGCGCCCGAAGGCGCGGCGCTGGATGCGGCGCCTCGACCACTCGATGATCTTCGTGCTGATCGCGGGGACCTACACGCCGGTGGCGCTGCTGGCGCTGAAGGGCTCGCTGGCGAGCACGATCCTGATCGTGCTGTGGGTGGGGGCGATCGGCGGGGTCGTCTTCAAGCTGGCCTGGATCGACGCGCCGAAGTGGCTGTTCGCGCTGGTCTATGTGATCCTTGGCCTGGTGACCGCGACGGTCTTCGGCGAGCTGCCGGCGCGGATCGGCTGGCTCGGCGCGGCCGGCCTGGCGGCGGGCGGACTGCTGTACGTGGTCGGGGCGGTGATCTATGCGAGCGAACGCCCGAACCCGTGGCCGAAGGTGTTTGGCTATCACGAGGTGTTCCACACGCTCGTGCTGGCGGCGGCGGCGCTGCACTACGCGGTGATCGCGTTCGCCGTCGTGCCGACGAGCTGAACGCGACGCCGGCTAGTGTCGGGGCGCGGATTCGCGAAGGCGTACGCGCCCGGCGGCGCGCTGCTTGGACTGCGACGGCACGAGCCTCGACAGCTGCGCGCGATGGTCGGCGACCCAGCGGTACCCGACCTCGGCAGCGGCGGGCATGCCCGTGAGAACCGCGGCCGGCAGGCGCCCCCCAGGCAGCAGCCGCAGCACCGGAGCGAGCGCGGCGCCCGCGGAGCGCCTGCTCCCGTCGGGCGAGATCAGATGCCAGGAGGCGAGCTGCTGCTGACGGGTCAGGCCGGCGAGCAGCCGCGTGGCTTCGGGGCGTTGCAGGGCGAGCGGTCGCAGGCGCTCGCCGCGGTCCCAGCGCAACAGCAGCGAGAGCAGCCATTCGCAGACGCCGCACTCGCCGTCGTAGAGGACCGTCCAGGCACCGGTCTCGGCCGCCACCGGATCACAGGCTAGGCGGGAACGGCGGGGCGCTGCTCGCCGCCGGCGCGCCACTCACGTTCCAGGCGTCGCATCAGCGGCGGGTAGACGATCGTGTGCCGGAACGGCCGGATCGCCAGCATGTAGGCCTCTCCCAGCAGGCCGTTCGGCCTCACGAGCACGGCCATCTGTCCCGTGTAGACGCCCGGACGGTCGGGGTCGGGCACCCAGCCGACGTGCATCACGCCGTGCATCGTGCGGTTCGCGATCTCGGCGGCCCACTCGTCCTCGAGCAGGTACAGCGACTTGAACGGCAGCTGCGCGGAGTCCGGGCCGCGGGGGGCGTCGCGCAGATCGTGCGGGAAGCGCTCGCGCAACGAGGGGACGCGCGCGCCGAGGCCGTCCTGGGGCCGGTCCCAGCCGAACAGCTCCCCCAGCTTCCAGCGGATCGCCCACAACGCCCGCGCGAGCGGCGGTGAGCCTTCCGAGGTGCCGGCGGCGGCCATCCCTTCCACCAACCGCGGGAAGTCGTCCTTGCCGCCGGGCGTCGGCAGCTGCCAGACGTCCTCCACCCGGAAGTCGCTCGTCAGCTCGTGGATGCGCCAGGGCCTGGAGGTGTGCGCCGCTTGGGGGAGTCTCATGCTCGGCCTCCATCTATACAGTGGTGTATGGATCGAGATTAGAGATCATCGGTGGCAATGTCAACGCCGAGGCGCGAGCGGAGGGAGAGCTGATGGCGCCGGCGCGCACGCCGCGCGGCAAGTGGATCGCGGAGGGCCTGCGCGCGCTCGCGGACGGGGGCCCCGACGCGGTCCGGATCGAGCCGCTGGCGCAGAAGCTGGGGGTAACCCGCGGCGGCTTCTACTGGTACTTCGAGGACCGCCGGGCCCTGCTGGAGGAGATGCTCGACCGCTGGGAGCAGGTGGCGTTCGCCGACGTGGTGGAGCGGATCGAGCGAGGCGGCGGGACCGCGCGCAAGAAGCTGGGCCGCCTGTTCGCGCTCGCGGTGCAGAGCGACGAGCTGCTGCGGATCGACCTCGCGGTGCGCGATTGGGCGCGCCGCGATCCCGCGGTGGCCGAGCGCCTGCGCCGCGTGGACAACCGGCGCATGGATTACATGCGCTCGCAGTTCGCAGAGTTCTGCAAGGACCCCGAGGAGGTCGAGGCGCGCTGCATGCTCGTCTCCTCGCTGTGGATCGGCAACCACTTCATCGCCGCCGACCACGGCTCGCGCAGCCGCGCAGAGGTGATGGAGCTGGCGATCAAGCGGGTGCTCGCCTAGCGCCGCGGGCGAGCGCTCAGACGAACAGCTTGCGGCTCGGGCACATCCGCGCGAGCGCGCAGTCCTCGCAGGCGGGCGAGCGCGCGTGGCAGGTGCGCCGGCCGTGGCGCAGCAGGTTCACGTGCAGCTCGAGCTCCTGGCCCCGCGGCGTGAGCGCGAGCATCTGATCGTGCATGCGCTCGAAGGGCGCGCCCTCCTCGAGCAGATGCAGGCGCGCCCCGACGCGCGAGACGTGCGTGTCGACCGGCACGTCGGGCAGGCCGTAGGCGAACAGCAGCACGCAGGCCGCTGTCTTGCGCCCGACGCCGGGGAGCGCGGTCAGATAGTCGCGCGCCTGCGCCAGCGGCGCGTCCGGCAACCAGTCCAGCGACAGCTCGTGCCCGGGGTCGCGTGGGTCCTCGCAGATCGCCCGCAGGATCGCCTGGATGCGCGCGGACTTCACCTTCGAGATGCCGCCGGGGCGAATCGCCTCCTCGACCTCGGCGACCGGCGCGTCGCGCACGGCCTCCCATGACGGGAAGCGGTTGCGCAGGCGCAGGAACGCCACGTCGCGGTTGCGGTCGTTCGTGGACTGCGAGAGCACCGTCAGCACCAGCTCCGCGATCGGGTGACGGTGCGGCTTCATCCCCGGGATGCCGTAGACCTCGCGCAGCCGTTCGCGCGCGCGCACGACGCGGGCGCGGGCCGGCGGCTTCCAGCTGTTCTTCGCTGCCGAGGGCACGCGAGCACGGTACCCGGCGCTATATCCTCGCGCGGTGCCCGAGGTGCGCGACCGCAGCGGCGAGCTCGACATCCCCTCCGGGCAGCGCGGGTTGCCGGTCTTCTGGCGCGAGGCGCCCTACGCGGGCGACGCGGCGCCGCTGTACCTGCACGGCGTCCCGACCAACTCCGACGACTGGATCCCGTTCCTGCAACGCAGCGGCGGCCTGGCGCCCGACCTGCCCGGCTTCGGGCGCTCGGGCAAGCCGGGCTCGCTGAGCTACACGATCGAGGAGTACGCCGACTTCCTGGAGGCGTACCTCGCGCTGGTGGGCGTCGAGCGGGTGCGGCTCGTCGTGCACGACTGGGGCGCCGTCGGCCTCGCCTTCGCCCAGCGCCACCCGGAGCGCGTCGAGCGCCTTGTGGTCTGCAACGCCGTGCCGCTGCTGCCGGGCTACCGCTGGCACCGCACCGCGCGCATCTGGCGCACGCCGCTGCTGGGCGAGCTGTCGATGGGTTCGACCAACCGCTGGGTCCTGCGCCAGTTTTCCCGCGAGGCGAACGCCACCGCGGGGCCGATGCCGGAGCACTGGCTCGACACGGTGCTCGACCACTTCGACCAGGGCACGCAGCGCGCGATCCTGCGGCTGTACCGCAGCTCGCCGCCGGACCGGCTCGCGGCGGCGGGGGCGAAGCTGGGCGAGCTGGGCGTCCCCTCGCTGGTCGTGTGGGGGATGCGCGACCCGTACATTCCCGCGCGTTTCGGGAAGGCCTACGCCGAGGTGCTCGGCGGAGAGCTGGTGGAGCTGGCGGATGCCGGCCACTGGCCATGGCTCGACCGGCCCGACGCGCTCGAGCGGATCGCGGACTTCGTCGGCGGCGGCTCGCCGGGGTGAGCACGATGGCCTCGCCCTCAACGGTCCAGGCGGACGCGATTGGGGGTGGGCGCCGCGCGCAGGCGGGGGCCGCCGCGCGGCGCTGGGCGCGACGCAGGCGCGTGCCGGCGTGGACGCTGACCGCGGCGCTGGGCCTGCTGTACGTGCTGCTGGCACCGGCGAGCAGCGACCTCGCGGCGGCGGGCTACCGCAGCGAACTGTTCTCCCGCGCGGGCTTCACGCTGTGGGACAACGGCTGGTACGGCGGCCACCACCTGCCGGCGTACTCGCTGCTGGCGCCGCCGCTCGGCGCGCTGCTCTCGCCGCAGCTCGTGGCGGCGCTGTCGATGACGGCGGCGGCGGCGCTGTTCGCGGCGCTGGTGCGCTCACACGCTCCGCGGGCCGAGCGCGCCGCGTCGCTGTGGTTCTCCTTCGGCGCGGGGGTCGAGCTGTTCACGAACCGGGTCACCTTCGAGCTGGGCCTGGCGCTGGGACTAGCGACGCTGCTGGCAGCGCGCCTGGCGAGCGCGCGACGGGCGCGCGACGGGCGGCGGCACGCGCCGCTGCAACTGCTGGCGCTGGCGCTGTCGCTGCTGTGCCCGCTCGCGAGCCCCGTAGCCGGCGCCTTCCTCGCGCTGGCGCTGCTCGCGTGGCTGCTGGCGGCCCGCGGCGGCGCCTTCAGCCTGCTGCTCGGCGCCGCGGCGCTGGTGCCGATCGCGCTGCTGTCGGTCGCGTTTCCCGAAGGGGGCTCGGAGCCGTTCGTGGCCGCGGCGTTCTACCCGACGCTCGCGGGCACGCTGGCGTTGGCGCTGGCGGTCCCGCCGCGGCGCGGCGCGCTGCGCGCGGGCGTCGTGCTCTATGCGCTGGTGCTCGTCGCCTGCTACCTCCTCGCGACGCCCGTCGGCGGCAACGCCGACCGGCTCGGAGCGCTGCTCGCGGGCCCGCTGCTGGCCTACGCGCTGATCGCCCGGCCGCCGGGCACCTACGTCGAGCGGCGCCATCGCACGCCGAAGCCCCGGCACTGGCTGCCCCGCGGCTGGCGCGCCGTGGCGCTGGTGGTGCTGGCGCCGGCGTTCCTGTACTGGCAGCTGCGCGCGCCGATCGCCGACTATGCCTCCGGGGCCTCAGACCCCGCGACGGCCGCCTCCTACTACCGCCCGCTGCTCGCCGAGCTGCGGCGCCTTGGGGTCGGCTACGAGGGCCGCCCCGTGCGCATCGAGGTGCCGCCGACGCGCGACCACGCCGAGGCGCGCTTCCTCGCGGCGCACGTGGCGCTGGCGCGCGGCTGGGAGCGCCAGCTCGACCGGCGCGACGGCGGGCTGTTCTACGACGGCGCGCTGGACGCGGCGCGCTACCGCGCGTGGCTGGCGCGCGAGGCGGTCTCGTTCGTCGCGCTCCCCGACGCGCCGCTGGACTACGCCGCCCGCGGCGAGGCGCGCCTGCTGCGCACCGGCCCGCCGGCCTACCTGCGCGAAGCCTGGCGCTCGCGCCACTGGCGCCTGTTCGAAGTGCGCTCGCCGGCGCCGCTGGCGCAGCCCCCGGGCACGCTGACGCGGCTGGGCGACGACGACTTCGCGCTGCGCGCGCCGCGCGCGGGGTCATACCTGGTGCGGGTGCGCTTCACGCCCTACTGGGCGCTGCTCGACGGAGCGGGCTGCGTCAGCCGCGGGCGCGAAGGCTTCACCGAGTTGCAGGCGCGGGCCGCGGGCACGCTGCGCGTCGGCATCCGGTTCTCGCCGGGGCGCGTGTTCGGGCACGGCGCGCGCTGCCGCTGACCCCGCCCGCGCCGGTCGACTAGGCTTCACGGCGATGGTCGCTCGCGCTCGCCTGCTGCAGGCGCGCGTCCTGCCCCAAGGCTGGCTCGATGCGCTCCGGCAGATCTCCCTGTTCGCCGCCGCTTACTTTGCCTACCGGCTCGTCCGGGGGCTGGTGGAGGGCGACGCGAACGCTGCGTTCGCGCACGCGCGCGACCTGATCGGGATCGAGAGCCGGCTGCACTTCTTCGTGGAGCCCTCGATCCAGGCGTGGGCCTCGGGCTCGCACCTGGTGATGGTGTGCGCGAGCTGGCTGTACGTCAACGCGCAGACCTCGATCACGCTCAGCGCGCTGCTGTACCTCTACCTGCGCCACAACCGCTCCTTCTACTTCGTGCGCAACATGTTCATGATCGCGATGGCGATCGCGCTGATCGGCTACGTCGTGTTCCCGACGGCGCCGCCGCGCTTCATGCCGGAGTGGGGCTTCATCGACAGCGTCTCGGACTTCACGGGCGTGCACGTCTCGCACGCCAGCGGCGCGATGACCGCGCTGTTCAACCCCTACGCCGCGGTGCCCTCGATGCACGTCGCGTTCGCGCTGATGATCGGATGGCCGCTGGCGCGGCTGACGCGGCACGGCATCGTGCGCGTCGCGTGGCTGATCTATCCGTTCCTGATGACGTTCGTGATCGTCGTCACGGCGAACCACTTCATCGTCGACGCGCTGCTCGGCGCGCTGACCGCCGGCGCATCGGCCTACGGCGCGCGCTGGCTGGCGCGCGCGCGGCCGGGCGTGTGGCGCTTCTCGACCGTGCCCTCGCCGCAGGTGCGAGCCAGCGGCTGAGGCCGCGCGCCGAAGAACCGGATGGCCCCCAGACAGCACAGCTCCTCCCGGCGCGGGCGCCGGGCCGGCTACCGCGCCGGTCGCACGCCGCGCAGCGCGCGCGCGCCGATCGGTTCGGGCGAACGCCGCGAGCTGATGCGCAACGCGCTGATCGAGTCGCGGCTGACTCCGAACGCGATCTCCTTGACGGGCCTGGCGCTCAACCTCGTGGCGGCGGTGCTCGTGTGGGAAAGGCTGTTCTTCCTTGGCGGGGTCGCGTTCATCGTCGGCTCGGTGATGGACACGCTCGACGGCCGCTACTCGCGCATGTCGGGCAAGGGCACGCCGTTCGGCGCGTTCCTGGACTCGACGCTCGACCGCATCGAGGAGGGGATCGTGCTGACCTCGGTGGCGGGCTACTTCGCGCTGACGGGCAAACAGGTCGCCGCGGCGGCGGTCGTCGTCGCGGTGCTGGCCTCGCTGATGGTCAGCTACACGCGTGCGCGCGCGGAGGCGCTGGGCGTCGAGTGCAAGGTCGGGATCGCGACGCGCCCCGTGCGGGTGGTGATCCTCTCGATCGGGCTGGTGTTCGCGCGCGGCGCGTCGCTCGGCGACTTCGAGCTTTTGCAGCCGGCGGTGTACGTGCTCGCGGCGCTCAGCGTCGTGACGGTGGCGCAGCGCATCTGGCACGTGCGCCGCGAGCTGAGCGGTGTGACCTAGCGCCACGACCGGAGTAGAAGACCGTGACCTTTACGGAAGGAATTCCCTCTTGAGCACAAATCGCAGCAACGGCAACGGCGCCGCCCCACGCAACGGCGCCACCTCCAGCAACGGCTCCCGCAACGGCGCGGCGCGCTACCAGTCGGACAAGGTCCGCGTCGCGATCGTCGGCGTCGGCAACTGCGCCTCGGCGTTCGTGCAGGGCGTCCACTACTACAAGGACGCCGACCCCGCCGAGCAGGTCCCGGGCCTGATGCACGTCGACCTCGGCGGCTACCACGTGCGCGACATCGAGTTCACGGCCGCCTTCGACGTCGACGCCAAGAAGGTCGGCAAGGACCTGGGCGAAGCGATCTGGGCAGGCCAGAACAACACGATGAAGTTCGCGAAGGTGCCGAAGAAGCTCGGCGTCCCGGTGTACCGCGGGATGACCCACGACGGCCTTGGCAAGTACCTGAAAGAGAAGATCACGAAGGCGCCGGGCGAGACGGCGGACATCGTGCAGATCCTCAAGGACACGCACACCGACGTGGTGGTCTCCTACCTGCCGGTGGGCTCCGAGCAGGCGACGAAGTGGTACGTCGAGCAGGTGCTGGAGGCGGGCTGCGGCTTCGTCAACTGCATCCCGGTATTCATCGCCCGCGAGCCCTACTGGGACAAGCGCTTCAAAGCGGCGAAGCTCCCGATCGTCGGCGACGACATCAAGTCGCAGGTCGGCGCGACGATCGTCCACCGCACGCTCGCGCGGCTGTTCGCGGACCGCGGCGTGAAGATGCTGCGCACCTCGCAGCTGAACGTCGGCGGCAACATGGACTTCTACAACATGCTCGAGCGCGAGCGGCTGGAGTCGAAGAAGATCTCCAAGACGAACGCGGTGACCTCGATCATGGACCACAAGCTCCCGGCGGAGGACGTCTACATCGGCCCGTCGGACTACGTCCCGTGGCTGACCGACCGCAAGTGGGCGCACATCCGCGTGGAGGGCCAGGCCTTCGGCGACGTACCGCTGAACGTCGAGATGAAGCTCGAGGTGTGGGACTCGCCGAACTCGGCGGGGATCGTGATCGACGCGGTGCGCTGCTGCAAGCTCGCGCTGAACCACGGTGTCGGCGGCCAGCTCGACGGCCCCTCCTCCTACCTGATGAAGTCACCGCACAACCAGCGGCCCGACGACCAGGCGCGCGCCGACACGGAGAAGTTCATCGCGAAGTACGCCGGGCGGCCACAGCCGACGGGCGGGCGACCGCCGCGCAAGGCCAAGCCGAAAACGCGGGCGAAGGCCTCCGCGCGGGCCTAGGCGGGACGGCGGCGCCACGGACGGCGCCACCGGCTGACCGAGCGGGCATAATCGAGAGCAGATGGCCGAGTCGTTCGCGATCGCCCACGTCACTCCCTATCCGTGGGAGGCGCGCGAGAACGAGGTGAACGCCCACGTGCGCGAGGTGAGCGCGCGGCTCGCGCGGGCAGGTCACCGCGTGCTGGTGCTGGCGCCGTCGGACTCGCAGGAGCGGGTGCGCGAGTCGCGCCGGGCGATCCGCGCGGCGCGTGGCGACCTGGCCCGGCTGATGGCGGACGCCGGGCGCGGCGAGCCGTGCGTGATCGCGGTGGGCGAGGTGCTCGACGTCACCGGCGGCGCCCGCCGCCGCCCGTCGGCGCTGTCGATCGACGTGGCGCGCACGATCGAGGAATTGCTCGGCACCGTGGAGCTCGACTTCGTCCACGTGCACGAGCCGTTCGCGCCGAGCACCTCGAACGCGGCGCTGCGCCACTCGCGCGCGCTGAACGTCGGCTCCTTCCACGCCGCGAGCGAGCGGCTGGTCTCGACGCTGCTGGCGCGGCGCTTCGTGGAGACCTTCTTCGGGCGCCTGGACGCCCGCACGGCGAGCATGCCCGAGACCGCGGAGCTGATGGACAAGCACTTCCCCGCCGACTACGAGTTGGTCGCCGACGACGAGCAGGCGGCCGGCCGCTACGAGCAGATCTACGAGCGGCTCGCGGCTCGGCGCCACGCGCTCGCAGGCGATGAGCGGCTCGCGGCCGAGCTGGCGCAGCGCCCGCTGATCGACGTCGACCTGCACATGCACACCGACCACTCCTACGACTGCGCCACGCCGGTGGAGGTGCTGCTGGCGACCGCCCGCGACCAGGGCCTGGGGGCGATCGCGGTCACCGACCACAACGAGATCTCCGGCGCGCTGGAGGCCGCGCGCCAGGCCGCCGAATCGGACGCCCACCCGCCCGTCAAGGTGATCGTCGGCGAGGAGGTGAAGACCGCCGAGCAGGGCGAGGTGATCGGCCTGTTCATCGAGGAGAAGATCCCGCGCGGGCTGAGCCTGCAGGAGACGGTCGCCGAGATCAAGCGCCAGGGCGGGCTCGTGTACGTGCCGCACCCGTTCGACCGCATGCACTCCGTGCCCGACTACGAGCACCTGCTCGCGATCCTCGACGACGTCGACGCGATCGAGGTGTTCAACCCGCGCGTGGCGATCGGCTCCTTCAACGAGGAGGCGGTGCGCTTCGCGGCCAAGTACCGCCTGCCAGCGGGCGCGGGCTCCGACTCGCACGTGGCGCAGGGGCTCGGCTCGGCGCGCATCCGCATGCGCGACTTCGACGGCCCGCAGGAGTTCATGCAGTCGCTGCGCGACGCCGAGATCGTGATGGGCCGCTCCTCGCTGCTGTACGTGCAGGCGCTGAAGTTCCTGCAAACGCGGGCGACCCCTCCCGCGGCGCAGCGCGCGGCCCGCGCCCGGCGCGTCAAGCGCGTGCGCCGCGCCGCGCACCGGCGCGACTAGGCGCCCGGCGCGAATCCCGGCCAGCGCGAATCCCGCCCGGCGCGAATCCCGGCCGGCGTCCGGGCTTCCACGGCGCGGCACCCGAACGGGTTCGCCCAGCGCCCCGTGGCGGGAGCGAACGCTCCGCGCCGGCGCCGCTCCCGCAACCCGCCGGTACGCTGGGACGCAAGTGATGATGCACGCCCAAGGACAACCATCGGGCTCGTCAAATCCCTCGGAGTCGATGCCCGTGACCGACGACGAGATCCGCGAGAAGTACCTGGAGCGTGCGATCCGTGAGCTGAACACGCTCACGCGCGAGCTACAGACCTGCCCGCACTGCCCGCGCGGCAACCTGATGCCGGTGCTCGGCTCGGGCCACCCGCAGGCGGACATCATGCTGCTCAAGTTCGCGCCGCTGCCGTCGGAGATCGAGGAGGGGGTCGCCTTCTACGGGCGCGCCGGCGGCGCGCTGATGAAGTCGTTGAAGCGCCTGCAGATCGACCCGCTCGCCGTGTACGGGACGCTGTGCGTGAAGTGCCCGCTGAGCGACGCCTCGCTCGCGGACCCGGCCTGCATGGCGCGCGTCGTGGGCGAGGTGGCGATCGTGCAGCCGAAGATCGTCGTGGTGATGGGGCCGGAGGCGCTGGCGGCGCTGAACGAGATGGAGATCCCGCTGGCGCAGCCGCTGGAGGACCGCCTCGGGGAGCTCCAGCAGCTGACGCCGACGATCGACGCGCTGTACGTGCCGAACATCGACGACTCGCTCGACGAGACGGACACCAAGCGCGAGTTCTGGGCCGCTTTCCGGGTGCTCGGCGAGTGGTACGACGCGCTGCCGCCGTACTGACGCTGCCTTGAGGTCATCGGCCCTCTCTAGTCTGAGCGGCGATGAGCCAGCCGGCCGCCGCAGAAGTGACGCGCCCGACGGGTCTCACGTTCCAGGCGCTCCACTACGGCGATCGGCTCCAGCCGGTCAACCCCGCCGGGGACGTCGGGCTGATCACGCTCTGGTCGCCGCTGCGCGCGGTGAACCGCAAGCTCGCCGCGGCGGCGCCACAGGCGCTGGACGACGCGAGCAGTCGCGTCGCGGTGATGGCGAACCTCTACGGCGACGGCCTGTACGCGATGTTCTGCAACCTGCTGTTCAACCCGCAGATTCGCCATCTGATCGCGATCGGGGAGAGCCTGGGCCTCCCGACCTGCGAGGAGATCGGGGCGTTCCTGGAACGTGGCGTCGAAGCGGACGAGCTGCTGGGCATGCCGGTGATGCGCGTCACCGGCACCGCCCGCGTGTTCGCCGCGGCGCCGGAGTTCGATGCGCAGCGGTTGCGGGAGTCGCTCAGCTTCCGCTACCTGGGAAAGCTGTCGGGCGCGGGACTCGGGGACGAGCTGAGCGCGTGCCTGCAAGACCTGCCACGGCTCGGCGCGAGCGGCCAGCGCGTGCGGGTGGCGATCGAGCGCCCCGAGGACACGCGAGAACGCACGTACCGGCCGTCGCTCCCCGGCGCCCACCAGGTCGTCAGGCGGCGGCCGCTGGACTGCTGGGAGGAGCTGGTGGTCAGGACGCTGCGCTTCGGGCGCCCGGTGAAGCTGCGATCGGGGACGCGCCTGGAGCTGCTCAACGTGCGCGCGCTGATCACCGAGCCGGCGGAGGAGCCGGCGGAGCAGCTGGGCGCGTACGGGTTCTCGCTGGAGGGGTTCCGCCGCTACCAGGCGCGCATGTTCGATGCCGGGCTGGGGGAGGACGCGCCCTACACGTACGGAAACCGCTTGGGAGGGCACTTCACCCTGGCGGACGGCAGCACCGCGACGCTGGCAGCGGTGGCGAAGCTGCTGCGCGAGAACCCCCGGACGCGGAACGCGTTCGTCTCGCTGTGGGACACGAGCCGCGATCTGCAAACGGAGGCCGATCGGCCCGCGGGAGCGAACCCCTGCCTGGTCACGCTGTTCTTCAGGTGCCAGGACGGACGGCTGTCGCTGACGGCCGGCTACCGCTCGCACAACCTGCTGATCGCCTGGCTGGAGAACGTCTACGGCCTGATGGCGATCCAGCGCCGCGTCGCGGCGGAGGCGGGGATGGAGGCCGGGCCGATCACCGTGATCAGCCACTCGCTGGGGATCGACCCGGCCAACTCGGCCTTCGCCGGGGCACAGCGCCTGCTCGAACGATGGAAGCGGGACCTCGACTGGGACCGCGAGCGGGGGAAGTACTCGTTGCGCGAGGACCCGAACGGCTATTTCCGCGTGGGCGTGGACGAAGCGGGCGAGCGGATCGTCGCCGAGCACCTGGTCGAGGGCGTCGTGCTGAAGCGCTACACCGGGCGCAGCGGCGAGGAGCTGTCGGCGGAGATAGCCGCCGACATGTCGGTCAGCCTCGTCTCGCATGCGATGTGGCTGGGCGCGCAGCTCGCGCGCGCGGAGGAGCGGCTCCATGGCCGATGACCGCGGCCTGGAGATCGCGGCGGTCGAGCGCTTCGACCGCGAGACGCTGCTGGGAGCCCTGCGCCGGACACCGTTGCGAGGACACGGTCAGGCCCGTATTTACGAGCGGGCGGAGCTCGAGCTGACGGCGCCGCTGCCGACGGGCTCGTTCGTCCCCGCGCAGCGCTACGTGCTGGCGCCCGGCGTCCGCACGATGCTCGCGCTGCGCCAGGGCCTGCTCGCCCAGGGCGCCGACCTGTTCGACCTGCAGGGCGGCGCCTACGTCCGCCTCGCCGCGGACCCCGACGAGGTCATCCCGGTGACGCCGCCGATCGTCGAGGAGTCGCACGAGCCCGACGGACGCAAGGTGCTGCTCATCGCCGACGGGCTGCACCGCGTTTACGCGGCCCACGCGGAGGGCCTGCCGATCTCGGTCGTGCTCGTGCGCGAGCTGCCGGCGGAGCTGCCCTACTACGCCTACGCGCTCCCCGGCGGATGGGCGGAGGTCTCCTCGATCGAGGAGCTGCCGGACAGCTACGAGAAGAAGCACTATCGCCAGCCGAGCGGCTACAAGGCGCTGTTTCGCGAATACAACGCGGTGATCCCCGGCATCCAGAAGGACCGCAAGAAGTCGAACCCGCCCCACCTTCAGGCGTAGCCGGCCGGGCCAGGCTGGCGGTCTCGGCGTCGGCGCTAGGAGTCGGCGTCGGCGCTGACCTTGAAGCGCACCGTCGCGGAGGGGGCGCTGTCGAGCGCGACGAAGTGCACGTGCAGGTGCGCGACGCTGCCGCCGTTGTAGTGCATGTCGCCGCTGCGCTCGACGGTCGCGGTGGCGAGCGGCCGCAGACGCTGTTTCAGCTCGCGCTTGATCTCCCACAGCTCGGCGCCCGCCTCGTCGGGCAGCTCGTCAAACGAGCTGACGTGCCGCCGGGCGACGATCAGGTAGTGCCACAGCGCTCCCTCGTAGGGGTAGTCGTTGCGCTTCACGTACCAGTGCCGGCCGGTGTGCTCGATCGGTTCGCGCTGCTCGCGTTCGACGTTCTCCGGGCAGAAGATGCAGGTCCCGGACGCGGCGAGGCCTTCCATGTAGCGGCGCTGCTCGGAGCTGCGCGCCGCGTCGAGGTTGTAGAGCGGCTCAGCTGGTTCGCTCATAGACGCAGAAGACGAAGCTGTACCCGTTCTCGTGCAGCGGCTCGCCGCGCTCGACGCACCGCCATTCCCCGGCGGCCAGCGCCGGGAAGAACGTGTCGCCGTCGACCTCCTCCTCCACCTCGGTGACGTACGCGCGCTCGGCGAGGGCCAGCGCTTCCCGATAGGTGCGCTCGCCGCCGATCACGAAGCACTCCTTCCCCGCCGCCGTTAGCGCGGAGTCGAGGTCGGCGAACACCTCGGCGCCGTCGGCCTCGTAGCCGGCGTCGGAGCTGAGCACGAGGTTGCGCCGGTCCGGCAGCGGGCGGAACGCGTCCGGGAGCGACTCGTAGGTGCGCCGCCCCATCACGACCACGCCGCCGCTCGTGAGCTCACGGAAGCGCTTCATGTCGGAGGGGAGCCGCCACGGCAGCTCCCCGTCGCGGCCGATCGCGCCGTTGCTGCTGCGGGCCACGACGAGCGAGATCATCGTTCAGGTGGCGACGGGGATGCCGCCGATCGCCGGATGCGGGTCATAGTCGGTCAGCTCGAAGTGCTCGGCGCGGAAATCGTGGATGTCGGTGACGCGCAGCCCCGCGTCGTTCAGGCGCAGCGTGGGGAGCGCGCGCGGCTCGCGGCTCAGCATCTCCTCCACGGCGTCGAGCTGGTCGACGTAGATGTGCGCGTACTGAATCCAATGGACGTACTCGACCAGCTCGTAGCCGGTGAGGTGCTCCAGCATCAGCCCGAGCGCCGTGTACTGGGCCATGTTCGACGGGACCCCGATCGGGGTGTCGCCCGAGCGCTGGTTGTGGATCAGGTGCAGCTTGTCGCCGAACACCAGCGCATGGATCCAGCCGTGGCACGGCGCGATCGTGTTGCGCGACTTGACGCCCTCGGCGCGGTGGTTGGCGTTCGGCACCCAGGGGCTCATCAGCGCGGTGCGGTCGAGCGGCAGGTCGCGCAGCTTCTCGATCAGGTGCGGGAGCTGGTCGAAGCCGGGATCGTCGCCGTCGAGGTCGGTCGTGAAGTTCCTGAAGGCGTGACCGTAGGAGCCGGGGCCCAGGTCGCCCGGCTCCAGGCCGCGCGGGATGCACTTCTCCGGCGTCGCCCAGGCGTCCCACCAGTCGCACCCGAACTCCGCCAGCTCGTCAAGCGTGCGGGCGCCGTTGATGAAGGCGCACAGCTCGCCGATCGCCTTCACGACGAAGCCCTTGATCGAGCGCTCGGTGATGACCGCCGCGCCGTGCCGCATCGGGAAGCGCATGCAGTGACCCGCCAGGGCGAGCGCTTCGGGCCCCTGCTTGGTGCTCAGGCGGACGCCGCCATCGCGGATCGCGCGGAGCATGTCGCTGTACGCGGTGCTGGGGGTGCGCTCGTCGTAGGGGAGGTAGTCGGGCATGGCGTGGCGGGTCGGGCGAGCCTGGCAGTTTGATCGCCTTGGCAGATGGACCACGAGGCCCCTCGGGCGGGTACCGGCGTGACCGCGTTCGACGGTATCGTGCTGAGCCGGTACTTCCACGACCCGGGGCGAATGGCGACAAGCAGCGGAATCCTCGGCCAGGAGGTCAACTTCGAGAGCCGGCTGATCGGGTCGCTCGAGGAGATGACCCGGACGGTCACGCATCTGAAGGGCCTCGGCTACCGGGTGGTGCTCACCTCCGGGTCCTTCGACCTGATCCACCTTGGCCATGTCAAGTACCTGGCGCGGGCCAAGCAGCTCGGCGACGTGCTCGCGGTGGGCGTCGACAGCGACGCGAAGATCAAGCGTCGCAAGGGCCCCGACCGGCCGATGGTCCCCGAGCAGGAGCGCCTGGAGCTACTCGCCTACCAGCGCCCGGTCGACCTGATCTTCCTCAAGCAGGACGAGGAACAGCGCTGGGCGCTGATCGAGGCGGTGCGCCCGGACGTGCTCGTGCTGACGGCCGACCACTCCTACGCTGAGGAGGACCTGCGCGCGCTCGGGGAGCTGTGCGGGGCGATCGAGGTCGTCGAGCGGCAGGCGTCGGTGACGACGAGCGAGCGCATCCGCCAGATGTACATGAACCTGGGCGAGCGCCTCGGCCCGAAGCTGGCGGAGATCCTCCCCGGCCTGATCGACAGCATCCTCAAGCGCGCGTGAACGCCACGGTCGCCTACATCCCCGTCCTGCACGAGGGCTACAGGCGGTTCCTGGAGGCGCACGCGAGGGACGGGCGGCTGTTCGTGGTCGGCCCGTCGCTGTACGCGGACTACCGCCCGCTGGCGAAGGACATCCGCCACCTCGACGCGGAGCTGGTTGCGCGGTCGATCGCGGCGTGGGGCATCTGCGCGGAGGTGGGCGTGCTGGACGAGGCGGGCGCGCGGCGGCTCGCGGAGGAAGCCCCGGCGCTGACGCTGCCCGCCGAGGACGTCAGCTATCAGCTCGTGGAGCGCTTCTTCAGCCGTTGCGACGTCAGCTACGACACGGTGTTCCTGCGCTGGGACAAGACGCGCACCGCACAGCTGATGACCCCACGGGGCCGTCCGCTGGTTGAAGGAGACGAGGAGCTGGCCAGGCTGGTCGCCGCCGCGGAGGAGCAGGCCGCGGGCAGCGTCGACTGGTGGCGGCAGGTGGGCGCCTGCATCCGCTTCCGCGATGGCACGATCGCCGTCGCGCGCAACGAGCACGAGCCACACCCGCTCAGCACCTACGCCGTGGGCGATCCGCGCGCCAACTTCCACAAAGGCGTGCGCCTGGAGCTGAGCACCGCGACCCACGCGGAGGCGAAGCTGATCGCGAGCGCCGCCCGCGCAGGGATCTCCACGGAGGGCGCGCTGATGTACGTGACGGACTTTCCCTGCCCCCCCTGCGCGAAGCTGATCGCCGGCGCCGGGGTGGCGAAGCTCTACTTCCGCAGCGGATACGCCGTACTGGATGGCCAGGACGTGCTGGAACGAGCGGGAGTGGAGCTGGTCGAGGTCGGGGCTTGAGCGCCCGGCAGACGCTCGCTGCAAGAGACGGCACCGGGCCGCTCGCCGCCGGACACGGTGGCGCCGCGCAAAGACGCGTGCGGGAGACGATGGGGCGACTCGGCGGCTACTGGCGCCCGCTCGCGGGCGTGGCGCGCCTGCTGGAGGAGCTGGGCGAGCTGGCTGAGGAGGAGCTGGCCACCGCACCCGCGCGGCAGACGGCGTCGGAGCTGGCGGATCTGTGGATCATTACGACCGCGCTTGCGGACCAGTTCCTCGCCGAGGTCGCCGAGCCAGGGACCGCGGCCGCAACCGGCAACGGCGGCGGCGATCGGCTGTCGAGCCTCGCGGGGCTGACCGCGGCCGCGGGGCAGATCGCCCGCGTCGTCAACTACTACGACGGCCCGAAGGTGCCCCGCGAGGCCGATCGGCTGCCGAGCCTCCGGGACGCCGTGGCGACGTTTCACCGTGAGCTGTCGCTCTACGCCTGCGCCCGCGACGTCGATCTGGGCGCCGCGGTGCACGAGAAGCTCGGCGCGATCGTCGTCGGCGACTCGAAGCGCTTCGCGCGCTCCTACGAGGACCGGAGCACCGAGCCATGCGTCGAGGAGTTCCGCGCACTCGGCGTCGGCCCGCCTGGCTGGGAGGCCGCCACGGCGCGGCTGTGGGGCGCCCGCGTGCCGTCGGCCGGCTCGATGGAGAATCAGGCCGCCGCGCTGGCCGGCTCGCTCCGCGCATTCGCACGCGCCGCGCCGCGCGAGCGTCTCGATGGCTACGTGATACGCATGCCCGACGCAGACACCCTCCAGCACTGGCAACGGCTGCTCGACCGGCTCTCAGCGCACGACCCCGCTCCCGGTACGAAGTTGACGGAGGGATCGTTCGGCTTCGGCGGGCTCGTGCTGGCGGCGGACTGGTTCCCACCGTTCGGGCTCCTGCGACCCGCCCCGGAGGCGGACGACGACCTCAGACCGTGAGCACGACCTTGCCGAGCTTTCCCCCCGCGGCGAAGCGCTCGTAGGCGGCGGCCGTCTCCGCGAGCGGGAACGTCTCCGCGACGGGCACCTTCAGCGCACCGGACTCGAACAGCGGCAGCACCTCGCGCTCGACGAGGCGCGCGACGAGCCCTTTCTCCTCAAGCGGCCGCGCCCGCAGCGTCGAGCCTTGGATGCGCCCGCGCGTGCCCATCAGCGCGCCCAGGTTCAGCTCCGCCTTCGCCCCCGCTGCGATCCCGATCACGACGATCCGCCCCCGCGTCGCGAGCGACTTCACGTTCTCGGCGAGGTTCGGCGCGCCGACCAGCTCGATGATCACGTCGTAGGGGCCGTGCTCGCCGAAGCCCTCGGGCGCGATCGCCTCGGCACCAAGCGCGGCGACCTGCTCGCGCAGCGCCTCGCTGCGCACGGTCGCCGTGACCCGCGCTCCCGTGGCACGGGCGAGCTGGATCGCAGCGGTGCCGACGCCGCCGGCGCCGCCGTGGACGAGCAGGTGCTCGCCGCTGCGCAGCTCGGCCTGCATGAAGATCGCGTCGTGCGCGGTAGTGAAGACCTCCGGCAGGCCCCCCGCCTCGGGCCAATCCAAGCCGCCGGGCACCGGCATCAGCACGCGCTCGTTCGCGACGCACAGCTCGGCCTGCGCGCCGCCGCCGACGATCGCCATCACGCGCGCGCCGACCTCGAAGCGTTCGCAACCCGGGCCGAGCGCCGCGACCTCGCCCGCGAACTCCATCCCAGGAATGTCCTGTGGCGAGCCGGGCGGCGCTGGGTAAAGGCCGCGCCGCTGCATCATGTCCGCGCCGTTCAGCCCCGCGGCGCGGACGCGCACGAGCACCTCGCCCTTCCCGGGCTCCGGGTCGGGGTGTTCCTCGATCACGATCTCCTGCTCGCGGATCGTCGCGCCACGCATCGCGCGCAAGCCTATCCATCACGCGCGTGACCGGGCTATTCGGCGGTCAGTTTCGTGAGCGGGAGCGTCGGCGGCGTGATCGGCGGCGCGATCCTCGGGGTCCGGTACTGCTTGCAGATCGGCATCACGTACCCCGGGCGACAGCTCGTGGCGGCCCGCCAGGTCCGTTCGAACCGTTCGCTGAACCGGTCGAGCGCCTGCTGGCGCTGGGGGAGGGTCAAGTGGCTTTGCCTGGCCTCCCGTTCCAGCGCTCGCTGGACGCGTGTCACAAGCACCAGTTGGGTGAGCCGCGCCGACAGATCCTTCGCCGTGCCCCTCGCCCCGACGAGGAGTTTCCGGGCTACGGCTTCACTGGGGAAGTGGGCCGTCGCGGCGGCGAGTTCTCGTTCCAACTCCTTGCCGGTCAGGTCGACGCCCAGCTTGGCGGCCTCGCCTCTCACCCAAACCGACGGAATCAGGAAGTAGAGCGCCTTCAACTTCTCCTTTTCGAACTCACGCCGGCATTCAAGCCTGATCGACGCGGTCGGCCGCTTCGCGGCCACCGACGTTGTGGGGTACCGCTTCTTGTAGTCGATGCAGGCGCCGTAGCCGGGCGGCTCCGGCACGGGCGGCTCGGGGTGCCCGGCGGCAGTCGACACTTCCCCCGCGATCACCGACATCCAGTGCTGGACTTCGTTTCTGGAGATCGTCGTCCCGCCCACCTGCGCGGCAACGTCCTTGCCTGTCTTTCCACAAGCTGTCAGCCCGCAGGCCAAAAGCGCCACGGTCATCGCGATGGGAAAAATGCGTATTCCGGTGCCGAACATGCGCACGACGAACCAGCATTACCCGTGAATGTGTCACTCACTGCACGTTTGAGAAAAATGTCTCCAGTTGGATTCACACAAGTTGGAGACATCTTTGCCCAGCTCTTGACTCTGTCGGCACCGCGAGGACATATTGTCGGGCGTGAGGCGCGCCGTGGTGTTGACTTCGATCGTCGTCGTCGGTTTCGCAGCTGGATGCGGCGGCGGCACTTCCCGCTCGACGGGACCGGCTCGGTCTACAGCTGTCGCCCTCCCGAAGGGGCAGGTGATCGCCAAGGCCGACGCAATCTGCCAGCGAATGAACAGCGAATTCGCGGCTGACGAACCGAAGAATCTGGGGATCGCGGAGACGGCGCGAATCACACCGCACCGCGCCGTGCTCGAGCAGCGAGTCGTCTCGGAACTCGGCTCGCTCAAACCAGGGAGCGAATTCGCGGCGCAGCTGCAACGAGTGATTTCCGTGAGAAAGACCCTCGCCGATGAACTTGCGGAGGTAGGCACCGACGCGAAGAACGGCGATGCCGCCGCCGTGCGCAAGCTCGCGGTCTCGAAAGCAAAGCGCCACCACGAACTGCGGGCATTCGCGACGTCTGCCGGGTTCAAGGTCTGCGGGCAGGTCGGGTGACTGCCAGCGCTGCTGCGACTCGCTGCCGATACGGGGTGCGGGGCGACGCTTACCCCGCACCCCAGCAACGACAGAAGGCGACCGAACTAAACGTCCCTACGCATCGAGCGTCTGTTCGGCTGCGTAGCTGATGGTCTCGGTCGTCTCCTCTCCGGCTTCTTTGAACGCGCCCTCATTAATTGCGGCGACAAAATGCTCTTTTTCGCCTTCGCATCCTTCCGGATCGGGTTTACCGGTGCCCTCCATGTAGGTGAGCGTGTAGGTCTTTGTTTTAGTGTTAGGTGGCCCGATGCTGCTCACCTGGTCGCCTTCGACTACGAGTAATTTGCCAGCCACTTCGATGTGAACCGGAAACGAGATTTTGGTTAACTCGCCGACTTCTTTGTTCGTTTTATTGATGTAGCAAAGTTTCAGTTTAACTTTGGCTACGATCGTGCCTTCGGCTTCGCCTAACGACTTTGCCCCAGCAATCCCGAAGGCCGAGCAGCCTTTGAATGTAACCGTTGCTGTTGCTTCTTTCTTGCTGGTACCAACGTTTTCGCCGCTCGCTGTACTGGTTAAACAGGAGACTTTTTCGAGCGCGCTGATTTCCAGCAGTCCGACGCCGCCCGAAGCAGTGAATTTTTCACCGGCATTGCCCGGTAAGAATTCCGGCAGTGTTGCGTACGCCGACGCGGCGATGCTCAGCCCTGCAACAATCAGCGTCGATATCGCGAGCAGCTCGATCTTCCGCATTTGCTTGTTCCCCTCTCTTGGTGGATGCCTACTTATGGACCTAGGTACTTGCGCAAATGCCTAGCCAACCGTGTCATTGATGCTTACATCTGTCAAGGGTCTGGCGCCTGAGTCGACGCTGAGTAGCGATGTAATGCCGAGATCCAGACGTCCGCCACACTCTGGCGCGCCGTTGCTAGAGATGGGCGTGCACCCGATGGCGAAGGCGAACATGGCAGACGAGCGGTAATAGAGACAATTTCTCGTAGGTGCTTGACAGCCTTGTGAGAGCACATCAGGCTCACCTACGCGCTCACGCCTCTACGGCTCGGCTCTATAGGAAACGTCTGCATGGAAGATAGGGAGCAACGAGATGAAGCTCGGCTTCATGTGCCCGCCGATCAACAATGCCTATTACCGCGCGATCATCCCGATGCGCGCCCTGGAGAGCCGCGGTCACACGGTGGTGTGGCCTACCAGGCTCGGCGAGGACACACCGACGCGTGATCTGCTCACCTGCGACCTCGTTCACTGCTACCGGCGCGGCGACCGGACCGAAGACCTGAAGCAGCTTGGTGATCGTGGTGTCGCGATCACGTTCGACAACGACGACGACTTCGCGCTCGCCGAGGTCAGCGACGGCGGCTCGGGACTCGCAGGGAACCGCTACAACCGCAAGATCGCCCGGCGGCTGCTCCAAGCAGCAGGGCAGTGCGATCTCGTGACGACACCCAGCGAGGTGCTTGCCGACAGCTACCGGCGCTCCGGTATCGAGCATGCGGTTGTGATCCCGAACTACCTGGACCGTGGCATGTTCGGCTTCGGCTCGACCTCGCGGCACGTAGGAGTAGTCGTCGGCTGGGTCGCCGGCCGCGAGCACCAGCTGGATCTTGAACGTGTCCCGATTCTCAACGCCCTTCGCCAACTGCTCGATGCCCACGAGGATCTGCGCGTGCTGACCGTCGGCCTGCGCCTGCCGCTGCGTTCTGACCGCTACGAGCACGTTGAGCGCGTCGAGTACCCCGACCTGTTGAAGGCGATCGGGCGCATCGACATCGGTGTCGCGCCGCTCGCCGACAGCGCCTTCAACCGCTCGCGCTCGGACGTGAAGCTGAAGGAGTACGGCGCCGGCGGAGCCTGCTGGCTCGCCTCCCCCGTCGGGCCGTACCGCGACCTCGGCGAGAAGCAAGGCGGCTCGCTCGTCGCCGACGGGGAGTGGTTCGAGGCGATCGACAGGCTGCTGCGCTCGGATCGCACCCGCAGGCGCTTGGCGAAGCGAGCGCTGAAGTGGGCGCGGCAACAAACGGTCGACAAGCACGCCCAGCTGTGGGAAAGCGCATTCCTCGCCGCGATGTCCCGCGCACAAGAGCAGTGAGGCCGGCGGCGTCCTGCCTGGTACAGAACTGCAGATGCGGGACGCCGCCAAGGCGCCCCGCATCCCACCACGTCGGAGGGGCGGACGATAAGCGCGGGGCGAGCCGGAGCCCGCCCCGCATTCCTTCAACGCATCATCGCTGGTCACAACAGCGATCACGAAGCAACGGCTACTACGCGTCCAGAGTCTGGGCGTTCGTGTAGGTAGTCGTCTCGACCGTCTGCTCGCCGGATTCAACCGGTGTGCCCTCGTTTACCGCGGTAGTCAGGTGCTCATTTAATAATTCCACTTTTTTTTCTTTTTCGACCTGGCAGCCGTCCGGTTTAGGTTTGCCGCCAGACTCTTCGTACGTCAGTTTGAATTCTTTGGTTTTTGTGTTACTCGGACTAATTTTTGCTACCTGATCACCTTCCACGACCAGTAATTTGCCTGCAACTTCGATGTGGACCGGTTTTTCGACTTTTGTTAATACGCCAGGTTCTTTTGTCGAGATGTTGATGTAGCAGAGTTTGAGTTTAACGTGGGCGACGATCGTGCCTTCCGCTTCGCCTAACGACTTGGCGCCTGCGATTCCGAAGGCCGAGCAGCCTTTGAACGTGACCGTCGCTGACGCTTCTTTTTTGGTGGTACCGACATTTTCGCCGGTCACCGTGTCGCTTGAACAAGTAATTTTTTCCAGAGCATTGACTTCGAGCGTACCTGCCCCGCTCGTGCCAGTGAATTTTTCTCCGGCATTACCCGGTAAGAATTCGGGGAGTTCGGCCGCCGACGCCGATGCCGATGCGATGGCACTCAGCGCAACGACAGCCAGGATCGCTACTCCGAGCAGCTTGAACCTCTGCATTTCGGTGTCCTTTCCTTCGTTGTTTTCTCTAGAAGGCATCCACGCCGATCACAGGAGTGCCTGCGATCCACCGTGGCAACGGTCTCGTCAAATGTCAAGTGCTCGGATCGTCCTGTTTCTCGGTGTTTGTCCGAAATAAGAAACACTTGTTGCGACATCCGATTGGCTCGTGCAAATTCGGGTAACTGGGTCCTGCCCTGTCCGTGGATCGGCACGCAGGGCTCGGATTGCGGGCCTTGGAGAGGCGTATTCGGGCGAGCTGGATGGAGCGCGGAGTTAAAAATGTTGCGTGCGGTAATGGATGCTAAAAGTCAGAGACGTCCGGTCTGCTCGCGGCCGGCACGGCGCACGACTGTCGCAGCTGGCTTCGCAAGCCTCGTGGCGATGTTCGTGTTCGTCGCAAGCGCCCAGGCCGCCCCGCCTGAATCTCCGTCCACGTACTTCCCGGCAGCCGTAGGCTCGACTACGGCAATCCTGCATGGAGTCCTCGACGAAACGGTCGAAACGTTCCCGGTCGAACCGGGCACGTGGGAATTCCTCTATAAGGCCGCGTCGACGGCTTCGGCCGAAGAATGCGAAAGCGCGGGCGCCAGCAAAGCACCGGTGCCGCCGGGCGCCTACTTCGGCGCCGAACCCGAATCCGTCTTCCAAGAAGTCACGGGGCTTAGCCCGAACACCGAATACGTCGTCTGCCTCGCGGCGGAAAACGGCAGTGGCGAACGCACCGTGGGGAATGCGGTGGCATTCGAGACCGCGCCCGAAACCCCCGAAACGGGAGCCGCAAACGAAGTCACGACAACCTCGGCGCGCCTCGAAGGCGTGCTTAAGCCTGCTGGGACACCGCTCGAGTACGAATTCCGCTACAGCCGCGGCACGGCCTGTGCCGGCGGCGCGGCGACCCCAAGCGTGCAGGGGGAAGGGGCAGTCTCAGCGGTGGTCGAAGGCCTGACGCCAGGGACCGAATACACGTTCTGCCTCGTGGCGCTTAACAACGGTGGCGAAGCCGTCGGGGAAGGCGTCACGTTCATGACGCCGCTGGGCCCGCCGGCGCTGGACGAGGAGTACACCGCGAACGTCGGCGCCAGGAGCGCGGCGCTGCACGCGGCGATCAACCCCGATGGCCTGCCGACGACGTATCGCTTCGAATGGGGACCGACCACGGCCTACGGGTGCGGGGGCCAGCCATGCCCCGAAGGCGGTGCCGGAGCGGGCAAGACCGACGTCGGGGTCGAAGCGGTCATTGAAGGGCTGTCGCCCGGCACGACGTACCACTTCCGCATCGTCGCGGCGAACACATTCGGGGGCGGCAGCACGACGATCGGCACGGACCGGACGTTTACGACCCAGGCCGAAGCGGCACCGCGACTGATCGACGGCCGGGGCTGGGAACTGGTCTCGCCCCCCGACAAGCGGGGCGCCGCACTCGAAGCGGCGGCGCTCGAAGGCGGCGCGATTCAGGCGAGCCAAGACGGAGGGAAGCTCGCCTACATCGCAAGAGCCCCGATCGACACCGACCCCGCCGGAAACCGCAGCTTCGCCGAGCAGCAGCTGCTGGCGTCGCGCGAAGCCGGCAGCTGGACCACGCAGGACATCGCCACCCCGCACGAAGCCGTCGCGGGCGTCAACGCGGGCGAACTCTCCGAGTACCGTCTGTTCTCACCCAACCTCTCAATCGGCTTGGTGGAACCGACCGGCGCGACCCCCCTATCTCCGGCGGCGAGCGAACGCACGCCCTACCGCCGTGAAGCGAACGGCGAATACGTGCCGCTGGTTACGCCGGCGAACGTTCCTCCCGGGACAGAATTCGGCGGCAGCGAAGAAGGGGGCGTGCTGATCCCCGCCACGGGCGTTCGCTTCGCGACGGCGAGCCCCGACCTTGCTCATGTCCTGCTGAGCGCGCCGCAGGCGCTCACGGAAGGATTCGAAACCGGTGGCAACCAGGCCCTGTACGAGTGGTTCGCAGGCAAACTGCAGCCGATCAGCGTCCTCCCCGGCCAGGTCTCGGCGGCAGGCGAAGGCGGTGCCGACACCTATCGCGGCAGCGGCGGGCCGCTGCCGCGCAACGTGGTGTCGGCGAACGGCGACCGCGTGTTCTTCCGCACGGCCACCAAAGGGCATCTGTTCGTGCGCGACGCGAGCAGGCAGGAAACGGTTCAGCTCGACGGCGTCGAAGAAGGGGCCGAAGGCACTCCCGGGGAAACCGGCCGGTTCCCCCTCTTCCAGGGCGCGAGCACCGAAGGCACGCTGGCGCTGTTTACGGATGACGTGCCCCTGACGGTGGGCTCGTCGGCCACGCCCGGACGGCCCGACCTCTACGCCTGCAATGCAGGCGCCTCGACCGACGAACGCTCCTGCGCAGAAAAAGGTTCGCTGCACGACCTGACCGCCCCGGCAAATTCCGGCGAAGCGGCGAACGTGCTCGGCACCGTGCTGGGCTACAGCGAAGACGGCCAGTACGTCTACTTCGTCGCAAACGGGGTGCTGACCAATGGCGGTACGGCGGTCACGGGCGCGACGCACGGCAACTGCCTTGACGCCAACGAAGGCAGGCCCGAGGAAGTGCTGGCCGCGCAGTCGTGCGACCTGTACGTCTGGCATGACGGCGTGACGAGCCTCGTCGCGAGGCTGTCGGGCGCCGACTTCCCCGACTGGGAAGCGGGGCCGTTCCACACCGACTTGGGCAAGCTGACGGCGCGGGTATCCCCGGACGGCAGATTTCTCGCGTTCATGTCGCAGCGTCCGCTGACCGGCTACGACAACCGGGATGCGGTCAGCCGTGCGCAGGACGAGGAGGTATTTCTCTACGACGCCAACTCCGGCAGAGTCGTATGTGCGTCGTGCGATCCCACCGGCGCCCGTCCGACCGGAGTACTCGACCCGACCGAAGCCGAAGGGCCGGCGGTGCTCGTCGATCGCCCGCGCGTGTGGAAGGAACACTGGCTCGCGGGGTCGATCCCCGGCTGGACCCCGGTGGAAACCGGCACGGCGCTGTACCAGCCGCGCTACCTCTCCAACGAAGGCCGCGTGTTCTTCAACAGCCCGGCGGCACTCGTACCCGCGGCGAACCAGATGCAGAATGTGTACGAGTTCGAGCCCGAAGGCATCGGCGACTGCACGAGCTCGACCTCGTCGGCCAGCGCGACGTTCGTGGGCGAGGTGGCGGGCAGTGCGGTCGGCGGCTGCGTGGGCCTGATCTCCTCGGGCACCTCGGGCGAAGAATCGGCGTTCCTCGACGCCGCGGCGGCCGGCCCCGGCGGACACGAAGGGGAAGACGTCTTCTTCCTGACCGCGTCGCGGCTCGCGGGCGCCGACGTGGACGACGCGCTCGACGTCTACGACGCGCACGTCTGCTCGAGCCTGCTGCCATGCCCGTCGCCCGCGCCGGCGGCATCCGGTCCCTGCGCTTCAGCCGGCTCCTGCCGCCCCGCGAGCGGCCCCTCCTCGGCGTTCGGGGCTCCGCCCAGCACGATGGCGCCCGGGACGGGCAACCTCGCCCCGCCGCCGCCGGTCAAACCCGCCGCCAAACCGCCGACGCGCGCCCAGAAGCTGGCCAAAGCGTTGAAGGCGTGCCGCCGCAAACACGACCGTAGGAAGCGGGTCGCCTGCGAACGTGAGGCGCGCAGGAAATACGGCGCCGCCAAGGCCGGGAAAGCCCACAAGAAGCCCAAGAAGAAGGCGGCGAAGCGATGAGGCGTGCCGTCCGCCTCGCTCTCTGCGCGATCGCCTTCGGCTGCGTGCTCGCGGGCCTGAACACGTCAGCCGCACAGGCCGCCGCGCCCTGGTGGCACTTCACCTCGAGCGTGCGTCCCGCGACGCTGCAGCCAGGCGGAGAAGGCCGGATCGGCTTCCGCGCCCTGAACGTGGGCGATGCCCCGACCGCGTCCGAAAACTCACAGGGCGAACCGACCCCGGTCACGATCACGGCCACGCTCCCCGCGGGGATGACCGTGCTGCCGATCTCCGAAGGAGAACCCGAACCCAACATCACCCTCGTGACGTTCCCCGAAAACGAATTCCATTCGCCGAGCTGCGGCGAGCCGACGCCGGGCACCGTCAGCTGCACGTACGAACCCCCGCTGGGGCCTTTCGAATTCATCGAAATGAGCGTGGCGGTGAAGGTCGAAGCGGGGACCGGCGGCACGAGCACGGCGGAAGTCAGCGGCGGCGGCGCCACCCCAACTTCACTGCGGCGCACGCTGCGCGTCGGCGAAGGCCCACCGGCCTTCGAAGTCGAAGAAGACGGCTTCTCGATCGTCCCCGAAGCAGAGGGCGGCGGGCTGGATCCGCGCGCCGGCGGCCACCCGTTCCAGCTGACGACGAACTTCGCGCTGAACCAGACCAGCGATACCCTCCACCCGCCCGCGCTGGCCAGGGACCTGAAATTCACGCTGCCGCCAGGGCTCGTCGCGAACGCCGCGACGTTCCCGCGCTGCAGCGAAGCGGCGTTCCTCACCCGGGGAGCCGGCACCGAGTTCAACGACCAGTGCCCACAGGAATCGGCGGTCGGCGTCGTTGTGCTGACGCTCTACCAGACCGCCCTGCACGGCCCGGCCCCCACCCAGACGTATCCCGTCCCGGTGTTCAACCTCGCCCCCAAGCGGGGTGAGCCGGCGCGCTTCGGCTTCTTCTTCGCCGGCATCGCGGTCCCGATCGACTTCACGCTGCGCACCGGCGGCGACTACGGCGCCACCGCGAACGTGAGCAACATCACCCAGATCGCGAACTTCATCTCCGAGTCGCTGACGATCTGGGGCGTTCCGGGAGCCTCCGTGCACGATCCCTCGCGTGGCTGGGGCTGCCTGGCGAACGGCTTCTACAAAGCTTTCGGGAAACCGGTCTGCAACACCTCGGCCGAAGGCAACCCGGCCCCCTTCCTGACCCTGCCCACCTCGTGCGCGACGCCGTTCGCCGCGAGCGTCGAAGGCGACTCCTGGCCCACGAAAGCCGCGCCGTCGGGCGTGCCGCTCGCCGCGCGCCAGTACTCCCTCCAGGACAGCGGCGGGCGCCCAATCGGCCTCGGCGCCTGCAATCAGCTCTCGTTCGCCCCCTCGATCGAAGCGGTGCCCGACACCCAGGCGGGCAGCACGTCCTCGGGGCTCACCGTCCACGTGCGCGTGCCCCAGGAAGCGAACGAAAGCGCGGGCGGCCCGGTCAGCTCGAGCGTCAAGGACATCCAGGTGGCGCTGCCCGAAGGCATGACGATCAACCCGTCGGGGGCAAACGGCCTCGCCGCGTGCTCGACCGCACTGATCGGCTACGAAGGCAGGCGGACGTTCGCGAGCGTCCCCGGCGCCGAACTGCTCACGTTCAGCCCACGGCTGCCGGGCAGCATCGCCGCGCTCGAAGCGGGAGAAACCGCGGCGCTGCAACCCGGTGTCAACTTCTGCCCGACCGCCTCGAAGGTGGGAACGGTGAAAATCACCTCACCCCTGATCACGCAACCGCTGACCGGTGCGGTGTACGTGGCGACGCAGAACGAAAACCCGTTCGGCAGCCTGATCGCGATGTACATCGTCGCCGAAGACGAAGAAGCCGGCGTGCTGGTGAAGCTCCCCGGCGAAGTCCACCTGACCGGCACGGGCCAGATCGTAACGAGCTTCGAGAACAACCCGCAGCTGCCGTTCGATGACGCCGAACTGCACTTCTTCGGCCCGGAACGCGCGCCGCTTGCGACGCCGCCGCGCTGCGGCTTCTACACGACGACCGGCACGTTCACCCCGTGGTCGGGAGGCACGGCGGCGAGCAGCTCCTCCACGTTCCAGATCACCTCCGGCCCGGACGGCTCCCATTGCCCCGGGGCTTCGCTCCCGTTCTCACCGTCGCTGACCGGCGGCAGCGTGAACGTCGACGCGGGCGCCTTCAGCCCGTTGACGACGACGGTCAGCCGGGGAGACGGCCAGCAGCCGCTGCAATCGGTGCAGGTGAAAACGCCGCCGGGGGTCTCCGGCGTGCTGAAGGGCGTCGCGCTGTGCCCCGAACAGCAGGCCAACTCGGGCAGCTGCGGCCCCGACAGCCTGATCGGCGAAACGACCGTGAGCGCGGGGGTCGGCAGCGAACCGGTCACCGTTCCCGGCGGCAAGGTCTACCTCACCGAAAAGTACGCCGGGGCGCCGTTCGGCCTGTCGATCGTGAGCCCCGTCAAGGCCGGGCCCTTCGACCTCGAGCACGACACCGCCAATCCCGGCCAACTGCCCGCTTGCGACTGCGTGGTCGTGCGGGCGAGGATCGAAGTCGACCCCCTGACCGCGGCCCTGACCGTGACCACCGATGCGTCGGGCCCGCACGCGATCCCGCAGATCGTCGACGGCGTGCCGGTCCAGATCAGGCAGGTCAACGTCACGATCGGGCGCGAACGCTTCACGTTCAACCCGACCAACTGCAACCAGCTCAGCCTGACCGGAGCGATCACAGGCGCCGAAGGCGCCGTCGCTTCGCCGCTGTCGGTTCCCTTCGCCGCCACCAACTGTGCGAAGCTGAAATTCGCTCCGAAATTCTCCGTCGCCACGAGCGGTCACACCTCGAAAGCGAACGGCACGAGCCTGTCGGTCAAGCTGGCTTATCCCTCGGCGCCGTTCGGCACATACGCGAACATCGCCAAAGTCAAAGTCAGCCTGCCGAAACAGCTCCCTAGCCGTTTGACCACGCTGAACAAGGCCTGCTTGGCGTCGGTGTTCAACGCGAACCCGACAAGCTGCCCGAAAGAATCGGTCGTCGGCCACGCCAAGGTGGTCACGCCGGTGCTGCCGGTGCCGCTCGAAGGCAACGCCTACTTCGTCTCGCACGCCGCCGAAGCGTTCCCCGACCTGACGATCGTGCTGCATGGCTATGGCATTACGGTCGACCTCGTGGGCTCGACGCAGATCAAGAACGGGATCACCACGACGACGTTCAAGGCAGCCCCCGACGTGCCGTTCGACACGTTCGAACTGAGCCTTCCCCAGGGGAAGTTCAGCGCGCTCACCGCGAACGCGAACCTGTGCGCGGCAAAGCTCGCGATGCCAACCGAATTCACCGCCCAGAACGGGGCGGTGATCAAACAGTCCACGCCGATCGCCGTGACCGGCTGCTCAACCAAGCTTTCGATCACTTCCCGGTCGATGAAGCGCCATACGCTGACGCTCGGCGTGTACGTGCCCGCGGCAGGCAGGCTGAAGGCTCAAGGCAGAAACCTGACCACTGTCACGAAGGCGACGCGCGGGCGAGAAGTAGTGAAACTTGTCATGCATGCTCGGCGAGCGGGCGGGTTCGAGACGAAAACCAGACTGACGTTCTTGCCGAAGAGCGGCCGGCGACAAGCCAAGTCACTCTCGGTCAAAATCGGGAAGTAGGGCGGCTCGGCGATTCTCCGCACGAGCCGCCCGTAGCCTCAGGCATCCAGCGTCTGTTCACTGGTGTAGGTGAGCTGGTCGGTCGTAGCCCAGCCCGATTCGATGGCGGATCCCTCGTTCACCGATACCGTTAAGTGCTCTTTTTCACCTTCGCATCCTGCGGGTTTCGGTTTGCCACCACTCTCTTCATACGTGAGCTGGTATTTGGCTGTTTTGGTGTTAGTGGGCGTGATTTTGGCGACCTGATCGCCTTCCCAGACGAGTAATTTGCCAGCCACTTCCAAGTGTACGGGTAAGATTTTGGATAATAGACCAACTTCTTTTTTGGCCAGATTGATGTAGCACAGCTTTAGCTCGGCGTGCACTAAAACAGTTCCTTCGACGTCACCTAATGACTTCATTCCCACGATGCCGAAGAAGCTGCAGCCTTTGATCGAGAATAAGGCTAATGCTTCTTTTTTCGTCATGCCAATATTTTCGCTGGTAACCGAGCTTTCTCTGCACACGATTTTTTCGGACGCTCCAACTTCCAGCGTGCCGGCCCCGCCTGTCCCAGTGAAGCGTTCACCTGCATTGCCAGGTAAGAATTCGGGCAGCGCAGCGGCCGAGACCGTCGCCGTGAGGCTACAGAGGGCACCCAGCAGTATCAGAGTCGCAGTGAGTCTCTTTATCTGACACATCTTCATCTCCTTGGAGGTTGTTTGTCTTTGTCTCTCCATACCCCAGACGTCGAATTAGGCAAACAGTCCCACCAGGTCGGAGACATTCCCCACCAGATGCTTGACAGCTCATCGGTACGCCGTACAGACTCACTCGATGCGCTCGACCCGCGGCACCCGCTCGACCCGCGGCACCCGCTCGGCCCCCGGCGCGATGCGCATCCCCCTCGGCGCGACCTGCGTCCTGATCGTCGCCTGCCTCGGGATCGCCGCATGCGGGGGCGGCGATCCGAAGCCCGCGGGCAAGGTCGTGGCACGTGTGAACGGCAACGCCGTCACGAAGGCGACGCTCGATCACTGGACTGACGTGGAGGCCGTTCTCGCCTACGAAAACGAACCCAAGCGCCCTGTCCCGGTCGGGGTCGTGCCGGACCCGCCCACGTACGCGAAGTGCATCGGCTACTTAATGAAAACGACGGTCCCGGAACCGGGCGAATCGAGTCCGACCCGCTCCCAGCTAAAGCGGCGCTGCCACGAACGGCGCACCGTGCTCCAGCGCCACGTGCTCGACATCCTGCTGACCTACTACTGGCTGTCGGGCGACGCCCGCGAACAGGGTGTGAAAGTGACAGGCGCGGAAATCACGAAGATCCGCGATCGCGTCTTCCCCGGCGAATCCGCGTACCGCCGGTATCTGTCGATAACCGGCGAGCGCCCCGCGGACGAGCGCCTGATCATCGAGAAGGACCTGCTGGACACGAAGCTGTTGCAGCTCGCGGAAGCGAAGTTCAGGCCGAAGCCGACCAGCGTGCAGGAGCACGATCGGATGATGGCCGAGCTCGGTACGGCCTTCACGAGCAAGTGGAAGGCACGCACTTCGTGCAGCGCGGGCTACGTCGTGGCGGAGTGCAGGCAGTACACGGGGCCGCCGTCGCCGGTCCTGCCCTAGGCCGGGAACCTCTTGGCGCGACCGCCGGCCACGCTCGTGCGGGGGCAGAGGCGTCCCGCCGCGGCCCTCGGCCCGCGGCCCCGCGCGCCCAGGCTCAACCGCGTTCGAGCAGCGCCACGCACTCGATGTGGTGCGTCTGCGGAAACATGTCCACGGGCGTGACCTTCTTCAGCGCCCACCCGGCCTCGACCAGTTCGGCGGCGTTCGGCGCGAGCGTCGTGGGGTTGCAGGAGACGTAGACGATCCGCTTCGGCGCCGTTTCGATCACCCGGTGCACGACCTTCTTCGAGAGGCCCGCGCGCGGCGGGTCGACGACCAGCACGTCGGGGCGCCCCGCGCGCTCCAGCAGCTCGCGCAGCGCCAGGCGCACGTCGCCGGCGAAGAAGCTTGCGTTGCCTACCTCGTTGCGCCGGGCGCCCGCGATCGCGTCGGCGACGGCCTGCTCGATCAGCTCGATACCCCACAGCTCGCCGGCGCGGGGGGCGAGGGTCAGCGCGATCGAGCCGATCCCGCAGAAGAGGTCGTAGACGCGCTCCCAGCCCTCGAGCGCCGCGTAGTCGCGCGCGATCCCGTACAGCACCTCAGCCATCTCGGTGTTCGTCTGGAAGAAGGCCTGCGGCGAGATCGCGAACTCCAGTTCGCCGAGCCGCTCCGGTAGCTGCTCCTCGCCCCACACCAGCTCGGTCTCGCCGCCCATCGTCGTCTCCGCGAGGCTGCCGGAGCGCGTCCAGAGGACGCCGCTGAGGCTGCGGCCGAGCCCTTCGTGCAGCGCCTGCGCCAGCGAGCCCGCCTCGAGCTCGCCGTCGCTGGTCACGATCCGGATCTGGAGCTGCTCGGTGGCCCGGCCTTCGCGCACGACGAGGTTGCGCAGCCGCGCGCGCCCGTCCGGCGCGGGGCCGACGCGCTCCGCGCGCGCGGCGCCGCGCCGCGGCGCTTCGTGGCCCGCGGGGCCGTCGCCGGAGCTGCGGCCGCGGTCCCACGCTTCGAGCCCCTGCTGCTCGCACCAGCGCAGCGCCAGCTCGCGCGCGTAGTTGCCGCGCTCGGAGGCCAGCATGCAGTCGCGCATCGCCAGCACGCGATTGCCGCCGGCGGGGGCGTGGAAGCCGCACACCAGCTCGCCGTGCTCGCCGTCCATCCCGAAGGAGTACTCCAGCTTGTTGCGGTAGCGCCAGCGCTGGAGCGCCGGCACGATCGGCTCCAGCTCGAAGCCCTCCAGGCGCCCCAGGCGCTCCAGCGCCTCGCGCACCTGCTGCTGCTTAACCTCCAGCTGGCGCTCGTAGGGCAGCACCTGCCAGGGCACCCCGGGGTGGTCGGCGACGGGCTCGATCCGCTCGGGGCTCGGCTCCAACACCTCGACCGTGCGCGCGTGCGCGTAGCTGCGCTTGCGCTTGTGCACCACGGCGCGCACGCGGTCGCCGGGGACGGCGCCAGCTACGAACACGACGTAGCCGCCGTCACCGAGCCGCGCCACGCCCTCGCCGCCGAAGGCCAATGACTCGATCGTCAGCTCCAGCTCCTCGCCGCGCTGCGGGCGCTGGAAGCCCTCCGTGGGCCGCGCCTCGACGTCGCCGGGCGCCAGCGTCGCCGGCAGCTCCCCGGGCGCGCTCTTCGCCGGCGGCTCCCCGGAGCCGCTCACGACGCGGACGCGCCGGTGGGCCCGCCCTCGACCAGCAGCTCCAGCAGCGCCTTCTGCGCGTGGCGGCGGTTCTCGGCCTGGTCCCAGATCCGCTGGCGCGTCCCGTACAGGACCTCCGCGGTGATCTCCTCGCCGACATGCGCCGGCAGGTCGTGCAGGGCGAACGCCTCCGGCGCCGCGGCGTCGAGCAGCGCGTCGTCGACGCGGTAGTCCGCCAGCGCGCTACGGCGCTCCGCGGCGGTCTGCTCGTCGCCCATGCTGACCCACACGTCGGTGTAGACGACGTCCGCGCCCGCCACGGCCTCGCGCGGGTCTGTGTGCAGCGTCAGCGCGCCACGCGCGCCATCCGCCAGCGCGAGGCCCTGCTCCAGCGTGTACCCCGGCGGCGAGGCGACCGCGACATCCAGGCCCGCGAGCGTGCCGAGGATCGCCAGCGAGCGCGCGATGTTGTTGCCGTCGCCGACGTACGCCAGCCTGCGGCCGTGCAGTTCTCCGTATGCCTCGCGCAACGTCAACAGGTCCGCGAGCGCCTGGCAGGGGTGGTGTGAGCCGGTGAGCATGTTGATCACGGGCACGGAGCTGTAGCGCGCCAGCTCCTCGATCGTCTCCTGCGGCCCCGTGCGTACGCCGATCGCCGCGACGTGGCGCGAGAGCACGAGCGCCGTGTCGCGCGCGGGCTCGCCGCGCGAGAGCTGTAGCTCGTCGCTGCGCAGCACCAGCGGGTGGCCCCCCAGCTCGTGCACGCCCACGTCGAAGGAGACGCGCGTGCGGGTGGAGGGCTTCTCGAACACGAGCGCGACGCTGCGCCCGTCGAGCGCGCGCGAGGACAGCGGCGCGGCCTTCAGCTCGGCCGCGCGGGCCAGCAGGCCGTCCAGCTCGCCCGCGGACAGCTCCGCGCCGGTGAGGAAGTGCTCGGGCATTGGACAAGCCAGTCTAGGCGAGCCGCCGCGCCCGGCTCAGTCCACGCCGAAGTCCGCCAGGCCCTCCTCAGGCGTCGAGGCGGTGGCGTACGTCCGCCGCGGGATGCGCCCTGCCCCCGCGGCGAGCCGGCCGGCCTCGACGGCGGCGCGCATCGCGCGCGCCATCCGCACGGGGTCCTGCGCGCGGGAGATGGCCGAGGCCGCCATCACGGCGTCGCAGCCCAGCTCCATCGCGAGCGCCACGTCGGAGGCGGTGCCGACGCCGGCGTCGAGCACCACCGGCACCGCGACGGCCTCGCGGATCAGCGCGAGGTTGTAGGGGTTGCGGATGCCCATGCCGCTGCCGATCGGCGAGCCGAGCGGCATCACCGCCGCGCAGCCGAGGTCGGCGAGGCGGCGCGCGAGCACGGGGTCGTCGGTCGTGTAGGGGAGCACGACGAAGCCGTCGGCGACCAGCTCCTCCGCGGCGCGCAGCAGCTCCGGCGCGTCGGGCATCAGCGTGGCCTCGTCGCCGATCACCTCCAGCTTGATCCAGTCGGTCTGGAAGGCCTCCCGCGCCAGCCGCGCCGTCAGCACCGCGTCGCGCGCGGTGAAGCAGCCCGCGGTGTTCGGCAACAGCTCGACCCCCGCCTCCGCGAGCACGTCGATCAGCGACCCCCGCGCCTGCGGGTCGACCCGGCGCAGCGCCACCGTTACGAGCTCCGAGCCGCTGGCGGCGATCGCCTCCGCCATGACCGCGAGCGACGGGAAGCCACCTGTACCCAGCAGCAGCCGCGAGCGCAGCGTGCGTCCCGCGATCGTCAGCTCCTCGCCCGTCTCGCGCGCGACCGCCATTCAGCCCCCCTGCATCGCGGTCAGCACCTCGACCCGCGCGCGCTCCACCAGCGCGAACGAGCCCCACTGCGCGCGCGGCACGACCTCGCCGTCCACAGCCACCGCCACGCCGCGGGCGTCCGGCGATAGATCCAGGCGCGCGAGCACCGTCGCGACGGTCTCACCCGCCGGCACGTCGGCGTCCTCCCCGTTCAGCACGATCACGCCCGCACCACCTCGAAGCGCTCGGGCGCGCAGGCGGCGAGCAGGTCCCGGTCCGCTTCGTCCCCCCCGTCCAGCAGTCCCACCACCAGCTCCGCGGTCAGCGGCGCGAGCAGGATGCCGTTGCGGTGATGGCCCGTCGCCCACGTCAGCCCCGCCGGCGCCCCGGGGCCGATCGCGGGCGCGTTGTCGGGGGTGCCGGGCCGCAGCCCGACGCACAGCTCCTCGATCTTCAGCTCGCTGATTCCCGGCAGCAGCTCGTGCGCCTCGCGCAGCAGCTCGTAGACGCCACCGGCGTCTGGCTCGGTGTCGAAGCCCCGCTCCTCGACCGTCGCGCCCAGCACGTAGCGACCGTCGGCGCGGGGCACGACGTAGCCGCCCTCGAAGCGCACCACCGTGCCGAGCAGCCCCGGGCCCGCGGGGTCGCGCAGGCGCAGCAGCTGACCCTTCACGGGGCGTACCGGCACGGGGTCCGGCACGCCGTCGAGCCCCCCACTCCACGCGCCCGCCGCGAGCACCACCTGCTCCGCGGCAAGCGACTCGCCCGAGTCGAGCGTCACGCCGCCCACGCGCTCGCCGTCGCTCTCGACCCGCGCGACCGGCGCGTGCTCGCGCAGGCGCACGCCCGCCCGCTCGCACGCGACCCGCAACGCCACGAGCAGCGCGCGCGGATCGACGGAGTGGTCGTCGGGGGCGCTGAGCGCGAGCCGCATCGCGGGCGCGAGCGCGGGCTCGCGGGCGCGGGCCTCGCTCGGCAGCAGCCGCTCGGTGCGCAGGCCGAGCGAGTCGCGGAACTCGATCTGCCGGCGCAGCTCGCGCGCCTCGTCCTCGTCGCGGGCCAGCACCAGCGTCCCGGTGGCGAGCAGGCCGACGTCGACGCCGCTGCGCGCTTCCAGCTCCTGCGCAAACGCAGGCCACAGAGCCGCGGAGCGCAGGCCCAGCTCCAGCGCACGGCGGCCCGCCTCGCCGAACTCGGCCTCCGCGACGGGCGCGAGCATCCCGGCGGCGACGCGCGAGGTGCCGCCACCGAGCTCGCCGCGCTCGGCGACCGTCACGGACATGCCGCGTTCGCGCGCGCGCCAGGCGATCGACAGCCCGATCGCGCCGCCGCCGATCACCAGCACATCACTTGATCCGCCGCGCTGCCCCATGCGTTGATGCTAGCCCCGATCGCCGGGCGACAATCCCGGCCCAAGCGCCTGCGAGACTGAGGGAATGCCCAGTACAGACATCGGCGCCGAGCGCCGCGAGCGTCTCGCCGTCGCGAAGCTCTACCTCGTATGCGACGCAAAACCCGGCGGGCGCGAGCTGCCGGAGGTGATCCGCCCGGCGATCGCCGGCGGCGTCGAGATCGTGCAGCTGCGCGAGAAGCGGCTCGGCGACGAAGAGCTGACCGCCGTCGCGAACGCGGCGCACGCGCTGTGCGAGCGGCTGGGCGCGCTGTTGATCGTCAACGACCGCCCGCTGGTGGCCCGCGAGTCCGGCGCCGACGGCCTGCACGTCGGCCAGGACGACACGCCGGTGGAGCAGGCGCGTGAGATCGTCGGCCCCGACGTGCTGATCGGCCTCTCGACGCACGCGCCCCGCGAGATCGACGCCGCGCGGCCGGCCGCGGCGGACGACACGCCGCTGGTGGACTACATCGGCGTCGGCCCCGTGCACGAGACGCCGACGAAGCCCGGCCGTCCCGCGGTGGGAACCGAGCTGGTCGCCTACGCCGCCGCGAACGCGAAGGTGCCGTTCTTCGCGATCGGCGGTCTCAACGCCGCGAACCTGCACGAAGTGCTCACAGCGGGCGCGACCCGCGCCGTGGTCCTGCGCGCGATCGCAGACGCCGAGGACCCCGAAGCGGCGGCCCGCGAGCTGCGAGGCCTGCTCGATGGCTGACCCGCCGGGCATCGAGCGCTCCGGTGGCGGTCGGCCGCGCGGCATCGAGCGGCCGGACGGCGGTCGCCCGCGCGGCGCCGAGCGCGACGCAGCGGCCCGCGCGGCGTTGCAGCCGCTCGGCGAGCGCGAGTGGCCGGTCCCGCTGCGGATCGCGATCGCCGTCGCGATCCTGCTGGCGGCGGGCGTGATCGCGGGCGCGGCGAGCATCCACGACCTCAGCAGGCACGGCGGCTCGCTGCCGGGTGCGGCGCTGCTGGCGGTGGTGCTGTTGCTGACCGCGCAGGGGATGTACCGGCGCCGCTACTGGGCGGTGCTGGGCTTCGAGGCGCTGCTGGCGTTCCAGATCATCGTCACCTCGCTGGCGCTGGTCGTCGCCTCGACGCTGCTGGCCGCGGCGATCTGCCTCGTCAGCGTCGGGCTGGGTGGTTGGCTCTTCTGGAAGCTGATCCGGGTCATGGGAAGGATCCAGGCCGGGGAACAGCAGGCGCTTCGATAGGCTCAGCTCGATGGCTGGAAACACCTACGACTGCATCGTGATCGGCTCGGGTCCGGGTGGCTACGTAGCGGCGATCCGCGCGGCCCAGCTCGGTAAAAAGACCGCGGTCGTGGAGCGCGACAAGCTGGGCGGGCGCTGCCTGAACTACGCCTGCATCCCCGCGAAGGCGGTGCTCCGCTCGGCGGACCTGCTGGCGGAGATCAACGAGGCGGGCGACTACGGCCTGAAGGTCGCGGGCGTGGAGGTCGACTTCGCGGGCGTGCAGGCCCGCCGCGAGAAAGTCGTCACGACGCTCACCTCCGGAGTCGGCGGCCTGTTCAAGAAAAACAAGATCGACGTGATCGAGGGCGACGGGAGGCTGGACGCCGACGGCAACGTCGTCGTGGGCGAGCAGGTCTACGAGACGACGACGGTGATCCTGGCGACGGGCTCGACGCCCCGCTCGATCCCCGGCGTCGAGTTCGGCGGGCGGATCATCGGCACCGAGCAGGCCTGGGCGCTGCAGGAGCTGCCGCGGCGCCTGGCGGTCGTGGGCGCGGGTGCCTCCGGGGCGGAGATCGCTTCGGGCTACGCCCGGCTGGGCTCGGAGGTGCGGCTGATGGAGGCGCTGGACCGCGTGCTGCCGACCGAGGACGTCGACGTCTCCCGCCGCGTCGAGCGCGGCTTCAAGCGCCAGGGGGTCTCGGTGCACACGGGCGACCCGATCGCGGACGTGAAGAGCGGCGAGAACAGCGTGACGTTCACGCACGGCGAGGACTCCGGCCTGGAGGTCGACTACCTGGTGATCGCCGCGGGCCGCGGCGCCGACGTCGAGGGGCTGGGCCTCGCGGAGGCGGGCGTCGAGCTGGACGACCGCGGCCTCGTGCAGGTCGACGCCGCGATGCGGACGAGCCGCGCGGGGATCTACGCGATCGGCGACCTCACCCCCGGCCCGGCGCTGGCGCACAAGGCCTCGGACGAGGGGATCATCGCGGCGGAGGACTCCGCGGGCCAGGCGACGCACCCGATCGCCTACATCGACATCCCCCGCGCGACGTTCTGCACGCCGAACGTCGGCTCCTTTGGGCTGACGGAGGAGCAGGCCAAGGAGCAGGGCTACGAGGTGATCGTCGGCAAAGTCCAGTACGGCGCCGTCGGCGGCGGCGTGGTCTACGGCGACACCGGCGGGATGATCAAGCTCGTGGGCGAGTCCAAGTACGGCGAGCTGCTCGGCGGGCACATCGTCGGCACGCGGGCGACGGAGCTGATCCAGGAGCTCGTGAACGTGCGCGCCCTGGAGGGCGGCTTCCCGGAGGTGGGGCGCATCATCCACGGGCACCCCACGCTGTCGGAGGCCGTGATGGAAGCCGGCCGCGCCGCGGACGGCTGGCTCATCCACGGCTGAGCCGTGGCCACGCCTCAGGCAAGCTTCTACTTCGACCTCGCCAGCCCGCTCGCCTACCTCGCGGCGGAGCAGGTGCTGCACGCGCTGCCGGGCCCCTGCGAGTGGCAGCCGGTGCTGGCGGCGCAGCCGGCGTTCCGCTGCGAGCAGGAGCTCGAGGCCTACCGCGAGGACGTGGCTCGACGTGCGGACGAGCTGGGCCTGCAACCGCTGCGCTGGCCCGAGCCGTTTCCATGCGACAGCGCCCTGGCGATGCGCGCGGCGACGTACGCCAAGTCGATCGGCCGCACGGTTCCCTTCGCGCAGGCGGCGTTCCGCCAGGCGTTCGCGGGCGGGCGCGACCTGGGGCGGCTGGACAACGTGCTGATCGCGGCGGCGGCCTGCGAGATGCACCCCGCGGCGGTGACGCAGGGCACGAAGCTGGCTTCGGTTGCGGCGCAGCTGGCCGAGCGCACGCGCGAGGCGCGCGGGCTCGGCGTCGAGGAGGTCCCGGCGATCGTGGTGGACGGCGAGGTGTTCGCGGGTGCGTGCGCGGTGCAGGAAGCCGCAGCGCAGATGGCCCCTGGAGCAGCGCGATGAAGGCGAAGGCGGCGTATCGCCTGATCGTCACGCGCGGCGGCCTGGCGCCGGCGCTGCTGGCGGACGCCGAGCGCGTCGACCACATCGAGCTGGTGAGCATCGACGACGGCGAAGTCGAGCTGTTCTGGGACCTGCCGCCGCAGGCGGCCTCCCGGGTCGCGCGCGAGATGCGCGAGGACCTGGCTCAGCTCGAGGCCGGGGAGTTCCTCGCGCGCTGGAGTACCGTGGATTGATGGCCGATCTGCCGTCGCCGGACGTCGCCCGCGAGTTCCTGGAGACGATGACGCTGATCCGCCGCTTCGAGGAGCGCGCGGGCGAGATGTACGCGCGGGCGAAGGTCGGCGGCTTCCTGCATCTGTCGATCGGGGAGGAGGCCACGATCGTCGGCTCGGCCCGCGCCCTGCGCGAGCAGGACTACCTGATCTCGACGTACCGCTCGCACGGCCACGCGCTCGTGCGGGGGACGCCGCCGGAGAACGTGATGGCGGAGCTGTTCGGCCGCGCCGACGGCTGCTCGGGCGGGCGCGGCGGCTCGATGCACATGTTCGACGGCGCCCGGCGCTTCATGGGGGGCTACGGGATCGTGGGGGGCAACCTGCCGATCGCGGCGGGCCTGGCGCTGGCCTCCGACTATGAGGGCTCCGAAGATGTGACGCTCTGCACGTTCGGCGACGGCGCCTCGAACCAGGGGACCTTCGGCGAGACGCTGAACATCGCGGCGCTGTGGAAGCTCCCGGTGGTGTTCATGGTGACGAACAACCAGTTCGGGATGGGCACGGCGCTGCAACGCCACTCGGCGGTGACGGACCTGCGGCGCAAGGGCGAGAGCCTGGGCGTGCCGGGGGTGCGCTGCGACGGCATGGACGTGCTCGACACCTACAAGGTCGTCTCGGAGGCGGTGGCGCGCGTGCGCGAGGAGCGCTGCCCGCTGCTCGTCGAGGCGGTGACCTACCGCTTTCGCGGGCACTCGATGGCAGACCCCGAGCAGTACCGCTCGAAGGAGGAGGTGGCGCAATGGCGCGAGCGCGACCCGATCCCCGCCTTCGGCGAGCTGCTCGTGCGCGAGGGGGTGCTGGAGCAGAGCGCCCTCGCCGAGATCGCCGCCGCCGCCGTCGCGCGCGTCGACGCGGCGGTGCAGTTCGCGGAGGCCTCGCCCTTCCCGGCGCCGGAGTCGCTCTACGAGGACGTCTACGTGCTGAGGGACAGCGCCAGCGGTTGGTACTCCGTGAAGACGACGGACCCCGGCGAGAACGCGCGCGAGGATTTCGATGGGGGATCGCCCCGGGGGGGCGATCCCTCTGAGATTCCCCAGCAGATGTCGGAAGCCCTGGCGCACGGGGAGGACGCGGCCTGATGGCGGAGCTGCGCTATCGCGAGGCGCTGCGGGACGCGCTGCGCGAGGAGCTGCGACGCGACGAGCGGGTCTTCCTGATGGGCGAGGACATCGGCGTGTTCGGCGGCGCCTTCAAGGTGACCGAAGGGCTGCTGGAGGAGTTCGGCGAGAAGCGCGTGCGCGACACGCCGATCTCCGAGAACACGATCGTCGGGATCGGCGTCGGCGCCGCGATGGCGGGGCTGCGCCCGGTGGTCGAGCTGATGACGATCAACTTCGCGCTGCTGGCCTTCGACCAGATCGTCAACCACGCCGCGCACATCCACTACATGTTCGGCGGGCAGGCGCGGGTGCCGCTGGTGGTGCGGATGCCGCAGGGGGCGGGCCACCAGTTGGGACCGACGCACTCGCACAGCTTCGAGGCGCTGTTCCTGCACATCCCGGGGCTGCTCGTCGCGACGCCCGCGACCGCCGCCGACGCGAAGGGGCTGCTGAAGAGCGCGATCCGTGACGAGAACCCCGTGATCTTCATCGAGCACGAGTCGCTCTACGGCGTGCGCGAAGAGGTGCCCGACGACGAGGAGGAGCTCGTGGACTTCGGCCGCGCGCGAGTCGCGCGCGAGGGCGGCGACGTGACGATCGTGGGCGTCTCGCGGATGGCGCTGACCGCCGAACGCGCCGCGGCGAAGCTGGCGGAGGAGCACGACGTCGACGCTGAGGTGATCGACCCGCGGACGCTGCGGCCGCTGGACCTCGACACGATCCTCGCCTCCGTCGCGAAGACGAACCGCTGCGTGATCGTCGAGGAGGGCTGGCCGCACGGCGGCGTCGGCGCAAACCTCGCGGCGCTGATCTCCGAGCAGGCCTTCGACGACCTCGACGCGCCGGTGAAGCGGGTGTCGGGCGCCGACGTGCCGATGCCCTACTCAAAGCCGCTGGAGGAGATCGCCTACCCGCACGAGCCGCAGGTCGTGGACGCGGCGCTGCAGACGCTGGGGGAGCGGGCCTGATGGCGGAGATCGTCATGCCGCGCCTGTCCGACACGATGGAGGAGGGCACGATCCTGCGCTGGCTGAAGCAGGACGGAGAGCGGGTGGCGCGCGGCGAGGAGCTGGTCGAGATCGAGACCGACAAGGCCGCGATGATCTACGAGTCGGACCAGGAGGGCACGCTGCAGCTCCTCGCCGCCGAGGGCGAGACGCTGCCGGTGGGCGAGGTGATCGCGCACGTCGGGGAGGGAGCGGTCGGCGGCGAGGCGCCTGTCGCGACCGAGAGGGCCGACACCCCGGAGCCCGCTCGGCCGCCGGCTCCCACAAGCGCTTCCGCCGCTCCCTCCCCGGGCGAGCGCGTGAAGGCGTCCCCTCTGGCCCGACGGATCGCACGGGATCGCGAAGTCGACCTGCATGCGCTCAGCGGCACCGGCCCGGGTGGGCGAATCGTCAAGGCAGACGTAGAAGCCGCCGGTCCCGCTCCCGCGCCCGCCGAGCCTGCTCCTCCTGCGCCCGACGTGAGCAAGGCGAAGGGCGAGACCACCACGCAGGCGCTCAACCGCACCCAGCAGACGATCGCGCGGCGGATGGCGGAGTCGAAGGCGACGATCCCCGACTTCACGCTCAGGAGCGAGGTCGAGATGGAGGCCTGCGTCGCGTTGCGCGCCGAGCTGAAGCGAATCTCCAAAGACGAGGCGCCCACGTACAACGACATGGTCGTGAAGGCCGCGGCGCTCGCGCTGCGCGAGC
The DNA here is from genome assembly GCA_035508515.1 of Solirubrobacteraceae bacterium. GTDB lineage: Bacteria > Actinomycetota > Thermoleophilia > Solirubrobacterales > Solirubrobacteraceae > Palsa-744. The sequence continues at coordinate 99,859 of DATJMW010000027.1, forward strand.
ACCCCCGCGCGAACGGCAGCTACAAGGACGGCGCGCTGCAACTGCACTCGCGCGTGAACGTCGGCGTCGCGGTCGCGGCGCAGGACGCGCTCGTGGTGCCGACGGTGTTCGACGCCGACGAGAAGTCCCTGGGCGAGATCGCGCGCGAGACCCGCGCGCTGGCCGCGCGGGTGCGCGACGGCTCGATCACCCCGCCAGAGCTGGGGGGAGGCACTTTCACGGTCTCGAACCTGGGCATGTACGGGGTCGCGAGCTTCACCGCGATCGTCAACCCGCCCCAGGCCGCGATCCTCGCCGTGGGCGCCGTCGAGCAGCGCGCCGTCGTCCGCGACGAGCAGGTCGTCCCGCGCCAGATGCTCTCGCTCACCCTGGTCTGCGACCACCGCATCCTCTACGGCGCCGACGCCGCCGAGTTCCTCGCCCGCATCCGTGAGCTGTTGCAGACCCCGGCGGCGCTGACGCTGTGAGCGAGGAGCTGCCCGGCGGCCACCGGCTGCGCGCGCTGGGCAACCAGGACGCACCCGAGCTGCACGCCCTGATCGAACGCAATCGCGCGCGGCTCGCGCGCTGGATCCACTGGGCGCAGGGCCAGACCGCCGCGGACACGCTCGCCTTCATCGGCCGTGCGAACGCGATGGAGCAGGACGGGAGCGGCTTCAGCCGCGGCATCCTCACCCCTGACGGACGGCTCGCGGGCGTGGTCGGGCTGACGATCGACCGGCAGAACCGTTCCGGCGCCATCGGCTACTGGCTCGACGCCGGCAGCGAGGGCAGGGGCGTCGTAACCGCCGCCGTCGCCGAGCTGGCAAAGCAGGGCTTCGAGCGCCACCGCCTGCTGCGCCTCGAAATCCGCGCCGACGTCGAGAACCGCGCCAGCCGCGCCGTCGCCGAGCGGCTCGGCTTCACGCTCGAGGGCGTCGCCCGGCAGGCCTACAGCGTCAACGACATGCACCAGAGCGATGACGCCGTCTACTCGCTGCTCGCCTCCGATCCACCGCCCCACCCACTCACGCCCTAGTTGTCAGAGACAGTCACACCTCGACGCTTGCCCTGCGGCGAGCACTCACGTAATCCGTGAGCTGATCGCACGATCCGCGGCTACTGCCAAGGGATCGCCCCGACAACTCCAATGAAGGGAAGCAGCTCATGAGAAGACTCATCGTGCTGAGCGTCATCACCATGCTCGCCACGCTGGCCGGGGCAGGACTCGCCGTCAGCTCCGCGTGGGCGACGCCCACAGCATTACCTGAATTCACTGTGCAGACCGGCTTCACCGCCACGAGCGGTGCCAGCTCGCTCGAAACAAAAGCCGGGATCAAAATCAGCTGTGCCAAATCGACAACCGAAGGAACGGCGTTTGGCAAACAACTTGGGACGTTTCACCTCGCGCTCAAAGAATGCACCACAAAAGTTGGCGGCATACCAGTCAAATGTACAGGGCTCGGTGATCCAGAAGGGGTCATGTTAGTGCTCGGCAACTGGCTTCTCGTCGCTGGGCCTGAAGAACAGGCCTACATGTGGTTCTTAGTGACGCCCGAAGCACAGGCCGAATGCGTTGGCTTATCGGTGAAGGTGCACGGCACCTTCCTCGCAAAGCTGACTCCAGTCGGAGTAGAAACGAGCGAATACGCGCTCGCCGTCAAACAGACAGGGGGCAAACAGGAACCGAGCGAATTCCTCAACGACGAAGGTGCCTCGATCAAAGTCGAACCACTGTTTGCGTCGGTCAATGGCGGGCTGTTCGAAGAAACGGGGCTGAGCTTCGTTGAATTCAAACTCACAACCGAAAAACTCACAAAGATCGCTGCGCCACCTCCGCCACCGGCCGCGCCGCGGGTCGAATGGATCGACTTCGGCAAAAACCAGCCCGTGATCGTCGACCACGAAAAAGAAGTCGAAGAAGAAGTCAAAACGATCGAAGAAGTCGGCGGTAAAGACAAAGTCGAGTGGAAGTCGCCGAAAGCCGGCGAAGTAACAAAGAACTGGCCGCTTGCCTATGTTCAGAACGAAAAGGTCAAGCTTGAAGAAGCCCGCTTTGGCGTAGCCGCAGCGACCCGCAAATTCCTCGAAGAAAAGGCTGAAGGAGAACCGGAAGTCGTCGGTGAAGCGGTGATCGGTGGCGTAGCGATCAAGTTCAAAAAGACCTTCACTCTCGCAGAATTGAAAAAACAGTTCGGCGAACATGGCGAATACATCACGACTGGCGCCGTCGAATCGGCGAACGCACTGCCCGAAAAAGTGTTCTACGAACTAGCGACGATTACTTGGAAATGGGGCGTCAAAGAAAAAGGGCGCGAAAAACCATTCGAACAGGGACTTGGGACGAGCAAGCACAACCTCTACGTGCTGTTCCGCGCGCCACTGGCGGCGACCGAAATATTTCTCACGATCCTCGATCTCGAGACGCGGAACGCAGCCAAAGAAGCACAGCCGCTGAAAGAACCGACTGCGATCACTGGCGTCTGGAAAGGCTTTGCCAACGTCGAAGGCGGCGTGCCGAGCGTGCACGTGCGGACGTACAACCCAGCGAGCGAAACGGGCAGCCTCGAACCGAATAGCAAAAAGGTGCTCGAATACTACGGCGAAATCGTCAAACCAGGCAAAAACCTCGAAGAAGTGTTCAAAGAAGAAATCACTGCCAAAAAACGGAAACTGACCTGTCCAGGGCGTGGCGAGCAAGAAATGCTCGAAAAGTTCGCCGGACGGTGCGGCGGATGGGCGCTGACGTTGATCAACGCCTTCGCTGTCGAGGGAATCGAATCCAAAGAGGTCGACCTGTACGTCGAATACGGGAAAGGCGATTGCGCAATCAAAAACTTATGCGTGATGCTCGTCAAGAACTGGAAATTCGGCAAAAAAGGTGCTGCTCCGTTCCCGTTCGCGGCGAAAGAAACCGAAGACCTTGAAGGCGTCGCTGGTCAGGGCGTCAAAAACCCGCCGCCGTTCTTCTGGGATCACGCGATCGTGAAGGTTGGAGCAAAAGGGTCCGGCGTGCTCTACGACCCGTCATACGGCAACGGTCCCTTCCCTGGCACTGAAGTCGTCGAAAAAGCGACCGAAACGTCGGTGCTCGAAGAATTCGAGAAGCGCAGCCTCGACGGCTTCTGCGCCCCCGAAACGCCTACCGAATGCGTGAAGGCGAGTGAATTAGCGCTCGCCATCCAACCCGAAGTGAAATTCGAATTCCCCTAGCCCGATGCAACATGTACCCGGCGGCGGCTGCCCAGCACCGCCGGGTGCATCATTCCAGCGCAAGGCGCCTCCCTGCCCTGCCGCGGCCCTCCCCAGCCTCCCTGCCCCTTCCGCTCCGCTAGGCCGTGAGCGGGTCCTCCCAGCGCAGGCCCGGGAAGCGCGAGAAGTCGTTGTCGTGCGAGCAAAGCGTCGCCCCGTGCTCCATCGCCAGCGCCGCGAGGTGGGCGTCCGTCGTGAGGTTGCCGCCCGTCCCCAGTGGGGCGAGCAGGTCACGCAGCACCGACGCGTGACGCGCCGTCGGGTGCACGACCGTGGCCATGGGCTGGGCCAGCCAGGAGTCGACGACCTCGAGCGCCTGTTCGGGACCCCACGGTGCGGCGAACCTCTGGCGGCTGGTCGTGAGCCGGATGAACCCGAGCAACGCGACCCATGCGAACGCCACCGTCTCGCTACCCGACAAGGCGTCCTCCAGCCAGGTTTTCGCCCGCTCGTGCTGCGGCGCCAGCGCGTCATAGGCGTACACGAACAGGTTGACGTCCGGAAGCTTCACTTGCCCATATCGAGCTTGCGCAGGATCTCTTCGTCCTCCATTTCGCCCGCGATCTGGAGCGCCTTGTCGATGTTGAAGCGCGCGCCGAGCGGCGCGGGTTTCACACGAAAGCGCTCTCGAGGAGCCGACCGGTCCTCGAGGCCGGCCCGCACCGCGTCGTTCAGCGCGGCCTTGAACGAGACGCCCCGCTCGCGCATCGTAGCCTTCAATTTCGCCTCCACGTCCGGGTCGAGTGTGACGGTCGTGCGCATCTAGACATCATAACATCAGGATTGATGCTGTCATGATGCTTTCTTATCCCGGCGCTAGGCTGAGGGGAGCGATGGACAACGCCGACGAGCTTTGGGTCTGTCATCTGGGCCATGTGCCCTACTCCGACGGCGTGGCCCTACAAGGGACACTGCGCGAGCAAAGAATCGCCGGCGAGCTGCCTGACCTGATGCTGCTGCTGGAGCACCCCCCCGTCTACACGCGCGGGCGCCGCGCCGGCGCGGAGGACCTGCCCTTCCCCGAGTCCTTCTACCGCGCGAAAGGCATCGAGGTCCACGACACCGACCGCGGCGGCAAGCTCACCTACCACGGCCCCGGCCAGCTCGTCGGCTATCCGATCGTCGCGATCGACGACGTCGGGCGCTACCTGCGCACGATGGAACAGGCCGTTGTCGACGCGCTCGCCCAGCACGGCGTCCGGGCCCGCTCGCGCGCCGGCGAGGGGATCGACTACACCGGCGTCTGGGTGCAGGACCGCAAGATCGCCTCGATCGGCGTGCACGTCTCGCGCGGCGTCACCACCCACGGCTTCGCCGTCAACGTCGACAACGACCTCGAGCCTTTCTCCTGGGTGACGGCCTGCGGGCTGCCCGACGTGCGGATGACCTCCCTGCAGCAGGAGCTCGGCACCGAGCGCGCGCCCGGGCTGCGCTGCTTTCGCAAGGAGGTCGCCTATCGCTTCTGCCAGGCCTTCGGCCGGCGCCAGCGGCTCGTCTCGCCGCAGCGCCTCGGGATCGACACCGGGCCGTCAGATCGCGGAGCCCCGCAAGGGGCGGAGCCCATCCCCTCGGAGGCCATGTTCGCGTGAGCGCCACACGCTCGCGCGCAAACCCCGGCGGCATGGACGTGCTGAAGGTGCTCGGCGCAGAGGTGCGCCCGTTGCGCGAGCGCAAGCCCCCCTGGTTCAAGGTCCCCGCCCCCGGTGGCCAGCGCTATCGCGAGCTGACCCAGCTGATCCGCGAGGAGAACCTGCACACCGTCTGCCAGGAGGCCGCCTGCCCCAACGTCGGCGAGTGCTGGGAGCGCGGCACCGCCACCTTCATGATCCTCGGCGACACCTGCACCCGCCGCTGCGGCTTCTGCAACGTCAAGACCGGCAAGCCCACCTGGAACGACCCCCTGGAGCCCGCGCGCGTCGCCCGCTCCATCGCCCGCATGGGGCTGCGCCACGCCGTCATCACCTCCGTCGATCGCGACGACCTCCCCGACAAGGGCGCCTCCGCCTTCGTCGGCGTCGTGCGCCAGGTCCGCCGCCAGGCCCCCGACTGCCAGATCGAGCTGCTCACCCCCGACTTCCAGGGGCAGGAGATGCCCCTCGCCAAGGTCATCGGCGAGCGGCCCGACGTCTTCAACCACAACGTCGAGGTCGTGCCGCGGCTCTATCCCATCGCCCGGCGCGGCTCCCAGTTCCTGCGCTCCTGCCGCGTCCTGCGGGTCGCCGGCGAGATGGGCGAAGGCGAGGTCGTCACCAAGTCCGGCCTCATGGTCGGGCTCGGCGAGAGCCACGAGGAGATGGTCGAGACCTTCGGCGTCCTGCGCCAGCACGGCGTCCAGGTCCTCACCGTCGGGCAGTACCTGCGCCCCTCCGAGCGCCACCTTCCCATCGTCCGCTACTGGCACCCCGAGGAGTTCAAGGCTTTGGAGGACGCCGCCTACGCGCTCGGCTTCGACCACGTCGCCGCCGGGCCGCTCGTGCGCTCCTCCTACCACGCCGACCAGCACGTGCCGCAGCCGCAAGCCGGCGTCGGGCCGCTGGCCGCCGCCCCCGCCTAGCCTTCCGGCTCCGCCGGTTCTCGCGCGGATAGGCTCGCCCGATCGTCCCCTTCCGCGACAACGTGCCCCTGCGGCGGGCGCCGCTGCTCGGCATCGCACTGATCCTCGCCCTGCTGCTCCTCTACCTCCTCGCCGTCCTGCACGGCGGCAGTTTCTTCCGGGGCCTGTCCGCCAGGACCGCCGTCAACTGGGGCCTCATCCCTCGCTACCCCGGCTTCGGCGCCTTCCTGCGCTCGCTGTTCCTGCACGGGAGCTTTCCCGCGCTGCTCGTCGACCTGCTCGCCCTCGCCGTCTTCGCCCCCGCCGTCGAGGACGCGCTCGGGCGCGTTCGCTTCCTCGCGCTGTACCTGCTCGGCGGCAGCGTCGCCCTCGGCCTGCGGCTGCTCGTCGTCCCCGGCTCCGTGGTCCCCGCGCTCGGCGCCGTCGCCGCCGTCGCCGCCGTGCTCGGCGCCTACCTGCTGCTGCATCCCCAGGCCCGCGTCGTCTCGCTCGTGCCCGTGCCCTTCTTCGCCACGATCGTCGAAGCGCCCGCCGTCCTCTACCTCGCCCTGTGGCTCGGCCTCGAGCTCTGGTTCGTCATCGGCGGGGTCGACACGCCCCTCGCCGGCGACCGCGGCGCCGCCTGCGCCGCGATCGCCTGCGGCGCGCTCGCCGGGTCGTTGCTCGCGCGCGCCTCGCTCCCCGCGCGCGGCCGGGTGCACGCATGAGGCGCACCCTCGTCCTCGGCGCCGTGCTGTTCTTCATCGCCGGCTTCGCCTTCCTCACCGTCGCCGCCATCATCGAACAGGGCTTCACCATCGCCAGCCTGCTCTCGATCCTGATCCTCGGCCTGCTCGCCGTCGGGATCGTCGGCGCGCTGCGCAATCCTCCTCGCTGAGCCCATGAGCCCGCCCTTCATGACCTTCGAGGAAAGCCTGCGACGGCGCCAGCTCGCGCGACGGCGCCGGCGGCGGCGTCGTGCCATCGGGCTCGGCGCCTGCGCGCTCCTCGTGATCCTCGCCCTCGCGCTCGTGTTCCTGCTCGGCGGCTCCGGGGGTTCCGGGGACAAGCGCCGCGGCGCCGGCTCACAGGGCGCCACCGCCCGCGGGGGCGGCGCCACCGCCGCGAAGCCCCCCACCGCGCCGACGCGCTCCGCCATCGGGTTGCCGCTCGGCACGCCGCCGCTCGCCCTGAAAGGGCTCGGCTACCCCGCCCAGGACGCCGTTCGGATCGACTTCGCCCGCCCGCCCCGGGCCGGGCTGCTGTTCAACCTCGACAGCGGCCAGGTGCTCTGGCAGCACGACCCGCACCAGCGCCTGCGCATCGCCAGCCTCACCAAGATGATGACCGCGCTGCTCACCGTCCAGGCCGAACCCGCCGACGCGCGCGTGCTCGTCACCAAGGCCGCCGTCGACTCCGCCGGTTCCAAGGTCGGCGTGCTGCCGCTGCACAAGCACGTGCGCCTGGAAACCATGCTCTACGGGCTGCTGCTGCCCTCCGGCAACGACGCCGCCATCGCCCTCGCCGAACACCTCGCCGGCAGCATCCACGACTTCGTCAAGCTCATGAACGCCCGCGCCGCGCAGCTCGGCATGGGCTGCACGCAGTACTCATCGCCCTCCGGCTACCTCGACGCCCACAACTTCTCCTGCGCCGCCGACCTCGCTGAGCTCGCCTACGTCGACGAGCAGCAGCCGCGCCTCGCCAAGATTGTCCGCACCTACAGCGCCCAGCTGCCCTTGCCCATCAAGGGCGGCAAGGTCTACCTCTACAACAACAACCCCCTCCTCGTCTACCACTACCCCGGCGCCACCGGGCTGAAGACCGGCTTCACCGACGCCGCCGGGCGCTGCCTCGTCGCCACCGCCGAGCGCCACGGCGTGCGGCTCGGCGTCGTGCTGCTGCACTCCACCGCCCCCGGCGTCCAGGCGCGCCAGCTGCTCGACCGCGGCTTTCACGACGTCTACCACCAAGCGCCCGTCGCCGAGCCGCCCATGCCCCCCGGGGCGTGAAGGGGATCGTCGGCCAGAGGGGCCGAGCGGAAGCGAGCAGGCAGCGCGCGAAGCGCGCGCGTGAGCCGCCGTCGGCGCCGGAGGCCTGATAGGGGCCGGGTAGCGCGGGTAACCCCGTGCTGTGAAGTCAGGACCCACGACACGCCAGAAGGTCGCCACCGTCGCGCTTTGGTCCGTCATCGTCGGCCTCAGCATCGGCGACGCCGGAGGCTGGCACTGGGCTCGCGCCGTCTGCGCCGTTCTAGGCGTGATCTGGGTCCTGTTCGTCGCGCTTCCCTGGCTGCACTGGTACTTCCGTGGCGGCAAGCACACCACAGGGTGGGGCAGGGACGAGCCGACTCGCACGCCCCGCCCTTGAGGAGTAGCTTTCCTGCTCTAGATTGACTGGTCAGTCAGCCAAAGGAGAAACGCCGTGGATCTCGATGACACACAAGACCAGGCCGCATACCGCGCCCAAGTGCGCGCCTGGCTCGACGAGCACTCCTCCGAAGCCCCCGTGCTCGAGGGCGAGGGAGCCATCACCGACGAGTCGGAGATAATCGCCGCCCGCCGCGCCTGGCAGGGAAAGCTCGCCGAGGGCGGGCTCGCCGGCGTCACCTGGCCCAAGGAGTTCGGCGGCCAGGGCCTCGGCCCGATCGAGCAGGTGCTCTCGAACCAGGAGATCGCGCGGGCAAAAGTTCCCGGCATCCTCGACGCGATCGGCGTCGGCATGCTCGGCCCCACGATCATCGCCCACGGCACCGACGAGCAGAAGTCGCGCTATCTCGGCCCGATGCTCCACGGCGACGAGGTCTGGTGCCAGCTGTTCTCCGAGCCCGCCGCGGGGTCCGACCTCGCCGCGGTGCAGACGCGCGCGCGCCGGCAGGAGGACGGCAGCTGGAAGCTCACCGGCCAGAAGGTCTGGACCACCAACGCGCAGTTCGCCTCCTACGGCCTGCTGCTAGCCCGCACCGACGCCGACGTCCCCAAGCACAAGGGCATGACGATGTTCATCGTGCCGATGGACGCGCCCGGCGTGACCGTCCGCGGGCTGCGCCAGATCTCCGGCGAGGCCGAGTTCAACGAGGTCTTCTTCGACGACGTCGTCATCGACGCCGACTCCGTCGTCGGCGGCGTCGGTAACGGCTGGGGCACCGCGCTCACCACGCTGATGTTCGAGCGCGTCACGATCGGCCTCGGCAGCGAGGGCCTGGGCTACAACTCCACGCGCTTCGCCTCCGCGATCGCGGGGCAGCCCGACGCCCGCCGCGATCACGAGGTGCGCAAGCAGCTCGGCGAGATCGCCAGCGAACTGCTCGCCGTGCGCTTCACCGGCTACCGCACGCTCACCGCGCTGCAGAAAGGCCAGGTCCCCGGACCGGAGTCGGGGCTCGCGAAGATCACCATCGTCAACGGCGCCATCAAAGCCGGCGACCTGATCGCCGACGTGCTCGGCCCCGACGCGCTGGCCGAGAACAGCCAGTGGGCCTACATGATCTCCTTCCTCCCCGGCCTGAAGTCCGCCGGCGGCACCGAAGAGATCCTGCGCAACACCATCGGCGAGCGCGTGCTCGGGCTGCCGCCCGCGCCGCGGCTCGACAAGGGCATCCCCTTCTCCGAGCTGCGCTCCAAGGAAACCGCCGCCGCCTAGCGCGAACGCCGCCGACCAACTTCAGATCAAGAGGAGACCCGCATGAACCTGTCCCTGTCAGACGAGCAGGAATTCCTGCGCGAGGCCGCGCGCGGCGCGCTCTCGCGCTTCAAGACGCTCGAGGCCGACCGCGAGGCGCTCGACGGCAACCCCTCCGCGCTGCCCGACCTGTGGGCCACCGCCAAGGAGGCCGGCTGGCCCGGCCTGCTGATCGACGAGCAGCACGGCGGCGCCGGGCTCGACGCCTTCGACGCGATGCTCGTGCTCGGCGAGTGCGGGCGCGTGATCGCGCCCATCGCCCTGCTGGGACACCTGCCCGCCACCGCGATCCTCAACGACGCTCCCGCCGGCGCTTCGCTGCTCGAGCCCCTCGCCACCGGCGAGCGGCGCGCCGCCTACCTCCCCGTCAGCCCGCCCGACGACCTGCTCGACAGCTGGACCGCCGAGCCCCGCAGCGGGATCACGCGGCCCGGGGCGCCCACCGTCTCCGGCTCCGGCGACGACGCCCGCGTCAGCGGTGAGATCGCCTTCGTCCCCGACGCCCCCGGCGCCGACCTGCTCGTCGGGGTTGGCCTGCTCGGCGACAAGCCCGTCGGCATCGCGGTCGAGGCGAGCGCCTCCGGGGTCGAGGTCGAGGAGACCATGCGCTACGACTCCAGCCGCTCGCTCGGTCACGTCACGCTGAAGGACGCTCCCGCGCTCGTGCTCGACGCCCCCGCCGAGGTGCTCGCCTCCGCCTGGCATCTCGCGCAGGCGCTGATCGCCGCCGAGTCGCTCGGCAGCGTCGAAACCGCGCTCGACACGTCAGTCGAGTACGCCAAGGAGCGCCACACCTTCGGCCGCGCCATCGGCTCCTACCAGGCCGTGAAGCACTCGCTCACCGAGGTCCTGCGCCAGCTCGACAACGGCCGCTCGCTGCTCTACTACGCCGGCTGGGCGCGCCGCGGCGCGCCGGAGGAGTTCCCGCTCGCCGCCAGCGCCGCCCGCTCCGTAGCCGGGCGCGCGCTCGACAACGCCGCCCGCACCATGATCTCCGTGCACGGCGGGATCGGCGCCACCTGGGAGCACGACGCGCCGCTGTACTTCCGGCGCGCGCAGCTCTCGCGGCGGCTGCTCGGCGGGACCGCCGGGGCCACCGACCGGGTCGCCGGCGAGCTCATGGCGCAGGCCGACGCCGCTTAGCGTGCGCGCTTGACCGAGGCGGCGCTGGCCTTCACCAAGCTCGCCAGCACCGGCGCCCCATAGGCCGCGTGGACCGCTTCGATCAGCGCCGTTTCGGTCCCGCAGTTGATGCAGAAGCCGTGCTGGGACCAGCCGATCGCGCGGGCCAGGACCTGATCCGCGTACGTGACGCCCGTCGCGTCGTGGCCGTAGTAGTCGTACGCCGCTCCCCACGCCACGCCGTCCAGCGCGTAAGCCGCTCCGTCCGCCGAGAGCAGGTGCGCCGCCGCCATGATCGCGTCGAAGTCGTCGTAGATCGAAGGATGCTTCGCCGTCTGATGGTCGTAGCTCGACGGGCGCCTGCCGTAGCGGAAGGAGTCGCTCACCAGCCGCCACGTCGGCACCGGCCCGTTCGTCACGTTGAACTGCATCGGCCCGCCGCAGCAGCCCGCGAAGTTCAGCCCCGTGTACGTGTCCGGCGCCGTCGAGAACGCCGACTCCTGGCGGTGGATCGAGGCGATCAGCAGCCAGTTCACCCCGAACGTCCGCTGCGCCGTGGCGTAGATCGGGTAGAAGCCTTCCATCCAGCGCCGCGCGATGTGCGTCTGGGTCTGATCGACGAAGCGGGTCGCGTCGAGCTGCTGCTCCTTCGCCGAAGGACGCGCGACGATCCTGCCCGCGGCGGCGCGCCCGTGCCCGCTGCCGCTGCCGCTGCCGCTGCTGCCGCTGCCCGCGTGCGTTCCCTGCTTGGCGGCGCCCGCGACGCTCGCCGTCGCCGCCGCGCCCGGGACAGGGGTCGGCGTCGCCCGCGCCACGATCGGGGGGGCGCTCGTGCGCTGCTGCGCGGAGCCGGAGCCGAACAGCAGCGCCGCCGCCAGCGCGCCCGCGCCCAGCAGTGCCAGCGCGCCCGCCAGCAGCCAGGGGCCGCGTTCGCGCGGCGGCGAAGGCACGTGGCCGCCGTAGGCCTGATCCTGCTCAGGCGAGCCGGGCGGTGCTGGCGGCTGTGGGGGCGGCGAGTGCTCCATGGCGCTAACAAGGTAGCCGCCGGTGGCGCGGGCGGACGCGCGTCGTAGCGCACCCCCGGCGAGCGCTCCGTTCGCCCTACCGTCTGTGTTCACCGCGTATGGGCAGATTGGCGAGCACTCTCACCGCGCTGGCGTTCGCGCTTGGCGCCGCGGGCAACACGGCTACGAGTGCGCCCGCCGCATCGCTGACGCCCGCCCAGCAGCACTACCTCGCGCTCGCCCAGGCCGGCGTGACGAGCGCGAAAGCGCGCTGGGCCGACCACCGCCTCGGCTGGTACGACTCGCGCCTGAACGATCGTGACCGCTACCCGCTCGCGACGATCTGGGACATTGTGCCGCTGTTCGAGTCGCTGGACGCGATCGCGATCGCCCAGCCGGCGCCCGCGAGCAAGGCGGCAGTCACGAAGTTCGCCAAGGGCGCCGAGCGCTATCTGAACCGCGGGCTGCACCCGCTCCCGGGCTATTCGCCCTATCCCGGCGACCGCAGCGCGAACACCGAGACCTGGTTCGACGACAACGGCTGGTGGGGCGTCGCGTTCGTCAACGCCTTCAGGGCCACTGGCTCGCGCCGCTGGCTGACCGACGCCGAACGCGCGCTGAAGTACGTCGCCGCCGCCGGCTGGGACCCTCGCGAAGGAGGCCTGTGGTGGAACACCACCCACCCCTACAAGGCGGGCGCCGCGCTCGCCTCCGACACGCTGCTGGCGACGCTGCTCTACCAGCAGACGAAGTCGGCGTTCGCGCTCGCGCAGGCGCGGCGCTTCCTCGCCTGGGGTAACACCAGCGGCTTCAGCGCCGCCGACGGGCTCTACGCCGGCAGCAGCCTGAACCCCACCCCGATCGACTACGCAGAGGGGCCCCTGATCTACGCCCAGGCCGTGCTCTGCGAACTGACGGGCAGCGCCGCGGACTGCCAGCGCTCAGATCAGCAGAAGACCAATTCGCTGCGCCGCTTCGGCTATCTGCTGGACTTCTCGCCGCAATACGACGCGATCTACCTGCAGTGGCTGCTCGCCCTGTACGGGCTGCACCACGACCGCACGCTCTACCAGCTCGCCGCCGACAACGCGCGCGACGTCGAAACGCGCGCCCGCAACGGCGAAGGCCTGTACCTGCTCTCGTGGGACGGGCAGACGCTCGCGCCGCAGAACGCCCGGCCCGGAATGTTGCAGACGCAGGCCGCTTCCACCAGCGTGTTCGCCTGGCTCGCGGTCTACCCGCCGCCCGCCTAGCGGCGGGAAGCCGCCTGGGCGGAGCGGAACCCTCCCAGGCGGAACCCCCTAGGCCCCCATCGCCCGTTTCGAGAAGCGGTCGAACAACGCGTCCGGGAGCAGCCGGCGCACCAGGATCATCGCGTGCGCGTCGGTTCCCACCACGTAGCGGGACTTGGGCCGGCGCGAGGTCAGGGCCGTCTCGATCGCCTGCGCCACGCGCTCGGGCGGGACGCCTCGCTTCTCGGTGTTGCGGATGTTCTTCTCCATCGCCGCCGGCACGTGCCCGTACTGCTCCTGCAACTCCGGCGGCACCTTGACCGTCTGCTGTTCGCCCGCCAGCGACTTTCCCCAGATTGGCGTCGCCACCGAGCCCGGCTCCACCAGCGCGACCTTGATGCCCGAGGAGTGAAGCTCGACGCGCAGCACGTCGCCGATCGCCTCCAGGCCGTGCTTCGCCGCGGAGTACGGGCCCGTGAAGGCCATCGTCACCCGGCCCCCGACCGAGGACACGAACACCACCCTGCCCCGGGCCGCACGCAGCGCCGGGAGCAAGGCCTTTGTGACCGCGATCTGCGCCAGCAGGTTCACCTCGACGTGGCGGCGCACCTCCTCCATCGGGATCAGCTCCAGCGGGCCGCTGATGCCCAGGCCCGCGTTGTTCACCAGCGCGTCGAGCCGCCCTGCCCCCGCCCCGCCCCCGCCGTCGCCCGTCAGCGCGCGCACGCGCTCGGCCGCCTGCGCGATCTGCCCGGCGTCCGTCACGTCGAGCATCAGCGGCTCCAGCCGGCCGCGCGCGCCGTCGCCCAGCTGCGCCAGCAGCCGCTCGCCCGCGCTCGTCTGGCGCACCCCCGCGAGCACGGTCCACCCGGCACGCGCGAGCCGCAGGGCAGTCGCCTCGCCGATGCCCGATGAGGCACCGGTGATCAGAGCCGTCGCCATTTGTTGAAAGCTACCCGGCCCGCGCCCGGCGCCACCACCCGCCACACCGCCACCCGCCGCACGATTAGCCGCCGCTTAGGATCGGCCTCGATGGTTCCGCCGGTGAGAACGCCCCGCATCGCCGCTGCGCTGGTGCTGCTCGCGGCCGCCCTCGCCGCCGCGTTGCTGCTCACCGGCCGCGGCTCCGGTCTCAGGCACGCCGAGAGCGAGGACGCGATCGCCGATGTCGACGCGCCCACCCCCGGCTCGTGCGGGGCGACCGTGCTCGGCGCGCTCGGCCACGTCGCGACGCGCGTCTATCGCGAGGGCGTCGTCAGCGAACGGGTCGACAGCGCGCGCCACATGATCGAGGGCTCCACAGCCCTGCGCGAAGCCGTCGAAGGCGGAGACCCGGCGCAAGCCCGGGCCGCGGCGAAGGCGTTGATCGCCACCGGGCATCTGACCGACCTGCGCGTGAGCCACGGCGGCAAGGTGCTCGCCGAAGTCGGCGGCCCCGCGCTCGCGCCGGTGCACGGCACGCTCACCGGCGCCGACGGAAAGCCCATCGCCGGCTATGTCACCAGCGTGTGGGCCGCCGGCGGTCTGGTCGCCGAGACGAACGGGATCGCCGAAGGGCTGACCGTGATCCGCTCCGAGCCCGCCGGCGGCGAGGACCGCACCGTCGCCGGCACGTTCCCGCTGCCCGCGGGAGAGCTGCCCGGCGAAGGCACCCTCACGCGCGATGACGTCGCCTACCAGTTCACCTCCTACCCCGCCACCGCCTACCCCGACGGGGCGCCGCTGCGGGTCTACCTGTTGCGCTCGCTGCCCTCGCTGCAACCGCTGTGCGGCGCGAGCGCCACCGACACCACCGTCAACACCGTGAGCCACATCGCTCGCCTGATCTACGAGGGCGAGGCCGGCCGGCGCACCGGCAAGCAGGTGCATCGCGTGCAGGCGAACCGGCCGCTGCTGCGCGCGGTCGCCAAGCGCGACCCGAAGGCCACGCGCAGCGCGATCGAAGCCCTCCTGCACCAGCACATCGTGCGCCTGCGGGTAAGCGCCGGCGACCGCCTGCTGAGCGACGTCGGCGGCCCGTACGTGCTCGCGCCTGTCACTGCGCCGCTGCGGATGGGCGGGCGCACGATCGGCAGCTTCGTGCTCTCGATCCAGGACGACGAGGGCTACAAGCGCCTGGCGAACCGCCTCGCGGGGCTCGACGTGCTGATGTACATGGGCGGCAAGCTCGTCAAGAGCACGATCGGCTTCTCGCCCGGCGCCGTGCCGCGCAGCGGGCAGTTCGCCTACCGCGGCAAGACCTACAGGGCCTACACGTTCACCGCCGACGCCTTCCCGTCGGGGCCGCTGCGGATCACGGCGCTGATCCCGCTGCCCTACTCCTAGGCGGGCGCGAGCTCCGAGCGCTTCTGCTCCAGCGCGCCGAGCAGCTCCGAGAACGCGTCGGCGAATTTCTCGACTCCCTCGCGCTCCAGCGTGTCGGTGACGTCGTCATAGTCGACCCCCGCCGCCGCGAGCTCCTCGAACAGCGCGCGCGCCTGGTCCAGCTCGGACTCCAGCCGGGGACGCGGCTCGCCGTGGTCCTGGAAGTCGCGGATCGTCTCTTCCGGCATCGTGTTCACCGTGCCCGGTCCCGCCAGCTCCTCGACGTACATCGTGTCGCGGTAGTCGGGATTCTTCACCGAGGTCGAGGCCCACAGCACGCGCTGCGGGGTCGCCCCCTTCGACTCCAGGTACTCCCAGCGAGGCCCGGCGAAGATCTCCTTGTAGCGCTGGTAGGCCAGTCGCGCGTTCGCGACCGCCAGCCTGCCCTTCAACTCGTCGTGACCGCCCAGCTCGTCGAGCCGTTTGTCGGCCTCGGTGTCGATCCGCGAGACGAAGAAGCTCGCCACCGAAGCGACCTTCGTCGGGTCGCCCGCCTCGGCCACGAGCCGCTCCAGCCCGCGGATGTAGGACTCGGCCACCTCTTCGTAGCGGCGCAGCGAGAAGATCAGCGTGACGTTGATCGAGCGTCCCTTCGAGATCACATCCTCGATCGCCGCGAGCCCCGGCTTCGTCGCCGGGATCTTGACCATCAGGTTCGGGCGCTCGACCAGCCCGTGCAGCTTCATCGCTTCGCGGAACGTCGCCAGCGTGTCGTAGGCGAGGTTCGGGTCGACCTCCAGCGAAACGTAGCCGTCGCGGCCGTTGCCGCGATCGAAGATCGGGGCGAACAGGTCACATGCCTCCTTGATGTCCTGCTCGGCCAGCGTCCAGAAGACGTCCTTCACCGGGGTGCCCGGGTCGATTTCCCGCAGCTGCTCGTCGTAGGCCTCGCCTGCGGCCATCGCCTTCTGGAAGATCGAGGGGTTCGAGGTCGCACCGACCACGGAGTCCTCGTCGATCAGCTTCTGCAGATGGCCGTCGCGGTTGGATTCGCGCGAGAGGAAGTCGATCCAGACGCTCTGGCCCAGCGCCGAGAGCAGTCGCAGCGGTGTCAGGTTCTCGGACGTGGACACGTGGTCTCCTTTCAGCTTGCGAATCCGGCTCAGACCGCGGCCGCTCGGGCCCGCTCCAGCAGAGCGCGCGCGCGAGCCGCGACGTTCTCGTCGGTGAAGCCCAGCTCCTCCAGCACGGTCGTGCCCGGGGCTGAGGCGCCGAACCGGTCGAGGCCCAGCACGTCGCCGTCGAGCCCGACCCATCTGCCC
Source organism: Solirubrobacteraceae bacterium (assembly GCA_035508515.1). Taxonomy (GTDB): domain Bacteria; phylum Actinomycetota; class Thermoleophilia; order Solirubrobacterales; family Solirubrobacteraceae; genus Palsa-744. The sequence goes on from DATJMW010000027.1 coordinate 116,288, forward strand.
CAGCTGATCGTCGCCCCCGGCTCGACCGCGAGCCGCGTCCGCACCGCGGGCGGCAGCACCTCGTCGCGGTACTCCTGCGACTGCGCTTCGAACAGCTCGAAGCAGGGCATCGAGACGACGCGCACCTTTACGCCCTCGCCCGCGAGCGTCTGCGCCGCGTGCAGCGTCGTCGGCACCTCGGCGCCCGTCGACATCAGGATCAGCTCCGGCTGCTCGCCGGCCGCCGACTCCCACAGCACGTAGCCGCCCTGCTCGAGACCGTCGGCGCCCGCGACCTCCTCGCGGTCCAGCGTCGGGATGTTCTGGCGCGAGAGCAGCAGCGCCACCGGCCCGTCGGTGCGCTCCAGCGCCACGCGCCACGCCGCCGTCGTCTCGTTCGCGTCCGCAGGGCGGATCACCCACAGCTCGGGGATCGCCCGCAGCGAGGCATAGTGCTCGATCGGCTGGTGCGTCGGGCCGTCCTCGCCGAGCGCCACCGAGTCGTGCGTCCACACCCACACGACCGGCACGCCCATCAGCGCCGACAGGCGCACGCTGCCGCGCATGTAGTCGGAGAACATCAGGAACGTCGAGCCGTAGGGCTTGACGATCCCGCCATGGGCGCTCGCCCCGTTGACGATCGCGCCCATCCCGTGCTCGCGGATGCCGAACGGGACGTTGCGTCCCGCGTGCACGCCCGAGAACTCGCCGCCGCCTTCGTACAACGTCTTCGTCGACTCGACCAGGTCCGCGGCGCCGCCGATCATCGTCGGGCCGTACTCGGCGAAGGCCTGCATCACCTTCTGGCCCGCGGAGCGCGTCGCGATCTCCTCGCCGGCCGCGAACGCCGGCAGCGCCTCGCGCCAGCCCTCGCGCAGCTCGCCGCGCCAGGCGCGGTCCCAGTCCTCGGCCTCCTCCGGAAACGCCTCGCGCCACGGTTCCATGCGCTGCAGGAGCCACTCGCGCTGCGCGGTCGTCCCGCTCTCGCGCAGCGACATGTGCTCGTAGACGCGGTCGTCGACCCAGAACTTCTTGTCGGGGTCGAAGCCCATCACCTCCTTCGTCGCGCGCACCTCGTCTTCGCCGAGCGCGGCGCCGTGCGATTTCGCGGTGTCGGTCGCGTTCGGCGCCGGGTAGGCGATGTGCGAGCGGACCTGGATGAACGAGGGCTTGTCATCGCGTTCGCGCGCCACCTCGAGCGCGCGCGTCAGCGCCTCGACGTCCTCGGAGTCATCGACCCGCTGCACGTGCCAGCCCTCCGCCGCGAACCGGGCCAGGTGACTCTCGGAGTCGAACGAAAGCGCCGTCGTGCCGTCGATCGTGATGCGGTTGTCGTCGTAGCAGACGATCAGCTTGCCGAGCTTGAAGTGGCCCGCGATCGAGGCGGCCTCCTGGCTGATCCCCTCCATCAGGTCGCCGTCGGAGCAGATCGCGTAGGTGTGATGGTCGACCAGCTCGTGCCCGGGCCGGTTGAAGCGCTCGGCGAGGAAGCGCTCCGCGAGCGCGAGGCCGACCGCGTTGCCGACGCCCTGGCCGAGTGGGCCGGTCGTCACCTCGATCCCCGGCGTGTGCCCGCGCTCGGGGTGGCCCGGCGTGCGCGAGCCCCACTGGCGGAACTGCTGCAGGTCCTCGAGCGTCAGGTCCCAGCCGCACAGGTGCAGCAGCGAGTACTGGAGCACGCAGGCGTGGCCGGAACTGAGCACGAAGCGGTCGCGGTCGGGCCAGTCGGTGTCCTGGGGGTTCACGCGCAAGAAGCGCTTGAACAGCGTGTAGGCAAGCGGGGCGAGCGCCATCGCCGTGCCGGGGTGGCCGGCGTTCGCCTTCTGCACGGAGTCCATCGCCAGGCCGCGAATCGTGTCGATCGACAGCGCGCGGATCTCGCGTTCGTCCATAACGCGATCCTAGCGAGCCGACGCCTGGCTGCTTGTTCACACGAGCTACAGTCCGTGGACCATGGACGAGCGATTCTGCGATGTCGGCAGGGGCATCACGCTCTGCTACGAGACCTTCGGCGAGCGCTCGGACCCGCCGACGCTGCTGATCATGGGCCTGGGCACGCAGATGGTCGCCTGGCACGAGGACTTCTGCCGTCAGCTGGCCGCCCGCGGCCGTTACGTGGTGCGCTTCGACAACCGCGACATCGGCCGCTCCACGCACGTCGGCGGCCCGCCGCCGACGATCACGCAGCTGCTGCTTCGCTCCAAGCGCGCGGCGCGCTACACGCTCGCCGACATGGCAGAGGACACCGCGGGGCTGCTGCGCGAGCTGGGCCTCTCGCCCGCCCACGTGGTCGGCGCCTCGATGGGCGGCATGATCGCGCAGACGCTCGCGGCCCGTCACCCCGAGCACGTCCGCTCGCTGACCTCGATCATGTCGAGCACCGGCGCGATCAGGAGCGGGCAGCCCGCGCTGCGCCTCTACCCCCTGTTCCTGCGCCCGCGCCCATCCGGCTTCGACGAGTACGTCGCGCACGGCGCGCGGCTGTTCGCCGCGATCGGCTCGACCGGCCTGCCGCGCGACCCGGAGGAAATACGCCAGCTCGCAGGGATCAGCTACGAACGCGACCACGACGTCGCCGGCCCCGGGCGCCAGCTCGCGGCGATCATCGCCTCCGGCGACCGCACGCGAGAACTGCGCAAAGTCACCGCCCCGACGCTCGTGATCCACGGCACCGCCGATCCGCTCGTCGCCCCCTCGGGCGGTCGCGCCACCGCGCGGGCGATCAAGGACGCGCGGCTGATGACGATCGAGGGCATGGGCCACGACCTCCCGCGCGCCGCCTGGGACCGGCTGATCGACGCCGTCGTCGAGCACACGGCGAGGGCGGGTGGCCCCCCGGATCGCCACCCGCCCCTACGTGCCTCCCGAGCGCCCCTTTCGGGGTTGGCCGGGCAAGCGCCCCGCGGCGTCCCTCAATCGCCGTGAGGCCGCCGGCCATGAGCCGGCAGTCCCGCCATCGAGTGCGCGCGCCCAGTCGAGCACCAGCTCGACTGCGCCCGGACGCGCACCAGCCAATGCAGGTCGTGACGGCAATGCGAGCGTCGGTAGGGCCAGCGACCGTGCAGCGCGCGAAGCATGCGCGCCTCCTGGCAGACGGACGACCTCATCGCCACGTCCCCTCTCCCTCGTGCTGCCCCCTACCTGAACTCAGACCCATTTACAGGCCCCTTCGTCCTGACCCTCACACCACCCGACCGCATGGCTCCGAGTGGGCGGAACCGCTGCTCCCGCTGGGACATATAAATCACCTTTTACGCAGAATGTCAACACGCAGAGGTGCGTGTTCCATCTAGCGGGCGAGAACCACCCGCCGGCGTCCCGCTGACCGACAGTGCGGCGCTCTGTTCGCGGGCGTAGCTCGCTGGTAGAGTCGCCCGCCCGTAGCGCCGCGGCACCCGGTCGGGGGAGCGCGTTCGTACGGAGAAGCGACGAGCGAACCGGGAGGAGAGCACGATGGAGGTCACCCACTCGAACGCGGCGTGGGCCGCGCGGGGTCGCACCCGCACCACGTGCGCCGCGCTCGCGCTCCTGTTCGTCGCCACCGCGCTCGTGCTCGCGCTCGCGCTGCCGGACGGGGCCAGCGCCGTCGGCGAACTGAGCTTCGCGGAATGCTTCGGCGCCGCGGCTCCCTGCATGAACCTCCCGAGCAACAAACAGCTCGAAGGACCGTACGACATCGCGCTGAACGGCGCGAACGGGGCCGTCTACGTGACCTCGCGGCAGAGCAGCACCGTGCTGCACTTCTTCTCCGACGCCGAAGGCCGGCTCGGCTTCGACGGCTGCCTCAGCAACGACGGTGCCGGCGGCTTCTGCGCGAACGCGAACTCCACCGCAAAACCGTTCTCGGACGTTAGCGGCGTTGCCGTGGACGCCGCTCGCCAGGCGGTCTTCTCCTCCTCGAGCACCTCGGACCTCGTGACCCAGCTCGCCGCGTTCCCGGAGGGCCAGATCGAATACAAAGGCTGCATCAGCGACTCCGGCTCGGGCGGGGCGTGCGGCTCGACGAAATCCCTCGGCTCGCCGCTCAATGCCCCGGGGCCGATGGCGGTCAGCCCGAACGGCGCGACCCTCTACGTCGGGAAGGCCGGCAGCTCGGCCGGCGAAGGCGGGATCTCGCAGTTCTTCGTCGCCACGAGCGGCGCGCTCACGTACGGCGGCTGTGTGAGCTCCCGTGGCTCGGGCGGCTGGTGCGAATCGATCCCCACCGAAGACCCAGCCGTGCTGGCGAACGTCAGCCAGGTCGCGGTCAACCCCATGACCGCCGCCGTCTACACGAGCTCGGAGATAAACGGGTCGGTGTCGCGCTTCGCGACGGACCCCGGCGGGCAGATCCACTGGCGGAGCTGCATCGGTGAAAAAAGCACGACGGGCACCTGCGCCGGCACCCCCGCCAACCTTGAAAGCCCGCTGGAAGCTGCCGAAGGGATCGCTGTCAGCCCCGACGGTCGCTCGCTGTACGTCGCCTCCTTGCACGGCGCGCTTTCGCACATCGCGATCGAACCCGACGGGTCGATCGCCTGGCGGGACTGCGTCAGCGACGACGGCAGTCAGGGCTGCAGCGACCTGCCGGGCTCGGGGACACCGCTGAAAGAAGCCCGCGGCGTGACGGTCAGCCCGGATGGCCACAACGTCTACGTGGTCGGCGAGAAGGCGGTGACGTCGTTTACGCTCGACGCCTCCGGGCGTCCCAGCTTCCAGGGCTGCCTCTCCAGCGACGCGATGCCGGGCTGCACCGACATGCCCGGCTCACCGCTGGGCAGCGGCGAGCGCGTCGCGGTCACCGGCAACGGCGGCTCGGTGTACGTGACGGGGTCCGCGTCCGACACGCTGCTCCACTTCACGCGCGTGCCTGCCGTCGAACCGCGGCCCATGGGCGGCGAAGTGATCGGCGGCACGACGACGACGACCACGGTCGGCACGATCGCCAAAGGCGTCACGACCGCCACCCACATCTTCACGGCCGCCGAGCTGAAGGCCGGCCTGCTGGCGCAGCTCGTCCCCAGCGGCAAGAACGCGAAGCTGTCGAAGATCAAGAAGAAAAAGGGCTACGGCCAGAGCTTCAAAGCGCTGGTACCCGGCTCGCTCCAGCTGAACTGGTTCTTCCTGCCGCCGGGCGCGCACGTCTCCGCCGCGGGCAAGCGCAGGTCAAAGCCGAAGCCCGTGCTGTTCGCGAGCGGCCAGACCGTGTTTCCGAGTGCCGCCACCAGAGCCGTGACGATCAAGCTCACGGCCAAGGCGCTGAAGCTGCTCGGGCACCGAAGCAGGATCAAGCTCACCGTGCGGGGAACCTTCACGCCGAAAGGCGGCTCCGCCGTGAGCGCGACGAAGGCCTTTCAGCTCAGCGGCTGAGCCCGCCGCGTGATGCGGCGAGGGCTCCAGTGCGCCCGGCGGGAATCGAACCCGCGGCCTGCGGCTTGAAAGACCGCTGCTCTTTGGCTCCCCGAAGAGAACCGTTGACCACTGAGCTACGGGCGCTTGGGACGCATAATTGAAGCACGCTTGACGCGCTTGTACAGCGCGAGGTCAGTCGCGGCTCCACAGCTCCCCGGCGAAGCGCACGATCTCGGCGTTCACGCGCTGCTCCTGCTCACGGTGCGCCCAGTGCCCGGCCCCCTCGACGATCAGCGCGCGGCTCGGGGCGGGGAACAGCTCGGCGCTCGCGCGGAACACCTCGGGGGCGACGATGTCGACCGTGCCGCCGATCGTCAGGTTCGCCACCGCCGGCGGGCGCTCCAGCAGCTTCGAGCCGCCCAGCGGCAGCGCGCGGTAGTAGTCGATCGCCCCCTTCAGCGTCCCTGGGCGCGACAGCGCCTGCTTGACCTGCGCGACGCTCTCGTCGCGCTCGGGTCCCGACCAGTTCGGCGACCAGCGCCGGTACAGCGCGTCGAGGTAGGCGAAGTCGTTGCGGCGCGTGCTCGCCTCCGCCCACGGCAGCTTCAGCGCCAGGAAGTGGCGCGCCGCGTACAGCGAGGCCGGGGTGCGTTGCAGCAGGGTGGGGTGAGGGATCGCGATCGTCGCCAGGCCCGTCACGCGTTCGGGCGCGAGCGTCGCGACGACGAAGCTCATCAGCGCGCCCCAGTCGTGACCGACGAACAGCGCCCGCTGCGCCCCGATCGCGTCGAGCAGCGCCAGGCCGTCGCGGCCGATCGTCTCGAAGTCGTATGGACGGCCGGGGACGATCGTGTCCGGGTGATAGCCGCGCAGCCACGGCACCGTCACGCGCCAGCCGGCGCCCACCAGCTCGCGTTGCAGCGCCGCGAAGGAGTGCGGCGTGTCGGGGAAGCCATGCACCAGCACCGCATCGGGGCCCTCGCCCTCCTGGGACACCACGAACGGCTGTCCGCCGCTCTCGATCGTGCGGAACTCCATCACGCGCGAGTCTATGCGTCCGCGAGCGGCTCCATCAACACCCGCCTCGTCGCCGTCGCCCCGCGCGCGCAGCACGATCCGTGGAGCGATCGTCACGGTGGGCTTAGTATCAGCGATCGTGAAGCACTACGCCGTGGCCGAGCTTGACGTGACGGACCCGGGCTGGGTTCGCGACTACGTCGCGGAGGTGACGCCGATGGTCGAGCGCCACGGGGGGCGCTACCTGAGCCGCTCGACGCGGATCGAGCACCTCGAGGGCGAGCGCACGCCGCCGCAGCTGATGTTGATCATCGAGTGGCCCTCGAAAGAGGCCGCGGACCGCTTCTACGAGAGCGAGGAGTACAGACCCCACCGCGAAGCACGCCGCGCCGGCGCCCGCAACCAGTTCCTGCTGGTCTCCGGCGAGGACGTCAACGGCGTCGCGAGGATCGGCGGCTGAAGACCCGCCCTCCGAGCCGCCCCGGCCCACGCCCAGCGCCCGATGCCAGCGCCCAACGTCCAACGCCCGGCGCCGCAAGCGCGACACGCCCGCCACGCACGGCGGGTAGCATCGGCCGATGATCGTCGTCACCGGCCGCATGCGGATCGCAGCGGAGAACCGCGAGCGCTACGTGCAGGTGGCGAGCGAGATGTGCAGGCGCTCGCGCGAGGACGCCGGCTGTCACGGCTACCGCGTCTACGCGGACCTGGAGCAGGAGGACCGCTACGTGATCGTCGAGGAGTGGGAGGACGAGCAGGCGTTGCAGGAGCACTTCACCCAGCCGCACACCAGGGAGTTCCTGACGGCGCTGTTCCCGTTGCTGGCGGAGCCCGCGGAGGCGCTGTTCCACACGGTGGCCTCGACGCGCAGGCTCGACCCCGAGCGCGGCCTGGTGCCGCTCGGCTGAGGCTCGGTCGCGCCGTGCCGGGTGAGCGCGAGGAGCTGACCTTTGCCTCTGGCGACGCGCACTGCGCCGCCTGGCTGTACCGGCCGGAGGGCGAGGCGAGCTGCTGCGTCGTGATGGCGCACGGCTTCTCGCTGACCCGGCACGACGGGCTGCCGGCCTACGCCGAGCAGTTCGCGCGGGCGGGCGCCGCGGCGCTCGTGTTCGACCACCGTTTCCTGGGCGACTCCGGCGGCGAGCCACGCCAGCGGATTCGCACGGGCGAGCAGCGCGAGGACTGGCGCAACGCGGTGGCCTTCGCGCGGACGCTTCCAGGAGTCGACCCGGGGCGCATCGTCCTGTGGGGCTTCTCCTTCAGCGGCAGCCACGTGGTGGAGACGGCGCTTGCCGACGGGCGCATCGCCGCGGTGCTGGGGCTGTGCCCGATGGTCGACGGGCTGGCCCGCGCGCTGTCGACGCCGCCGGCGCTGTCTGCGTGGCTGAGCATGCAGGCGCTCGCGGAACAGCTCGGCAGGCCCAAGCTCGTGGCCGTCACCGCCCAGCCCGGCGAGCACGCCGCGATGACGCTGCCCGGCGAGGCCGACGGCTTCGCGGCGGCCGTGCCCGCAGGTTCGCCGTGGCGCAACGAGGTCTACCCGGGCCTGTTCCTGACGCTGTCGACCGTGCGCCCCGTCGGCAAGGCGGCGCGGCTGGACATGCCCGTGTGGGCCGGGCTCGGCGAACAGGACGTGTCCGTCTCCGGCCGCGCGGTCCGGCGGCTCGCGCAGCGTGCCCCGCAGGGCGAGCTGCACCGCTACCCCTACGACCACTTCGGCGCGTTCCTCGGCGACGGCCCGCAGCGCGTGGCGGGCGACCAGATCGACTTCCTGCGCCGCAACGGGCTGCTCCCCGCGGGCAGCTGAGCGCCACGCGCCCGGAACGCCCGCGCGGCCGAGCGCGGCGCGGGCGACGGAAGCGCCTGCGGCCGCGCCCGCGAGCAGAGAAGTACCCGCGATGGCGGCATGCAAAAGGCGGGCCGGGGCTGCCAAGATGGGCCGCGTGAGCACGGTGACGACGGCGATCGTCTGGTTCCGCCGCGACCTGCGCCTCCACGACCACCCCGCGCTGCGCGCGGCGCTGGCCGAAGCCGAGCGCGTCGTGCCGGCGTTCTGCCTCGACGACCGGCTGCTGCACGGCCGCCACGCCTCGCCGGTGCGCACGCAGTTCCTGCTCGACTGCCTGGCCGACCTCGACGCCGCGCTGCGCGAGCGCGGCAGCGGGCTCGTGCTGCGCCACGGGCCGCCCGAGCGCGAGCTGCCGGCGCTCGCGCGCGAGACTGAAGCGAGCGCCTTGCACTTCAGCGGCGACGTGACGCCCTATGCGAGGAGCAGGGGCAAGCGCGTGCGCGAGGCGTTCGCCGACGAGGGCGTCGAGCTGGTCGCGCACCCGGGCCTGTGCGCCGTCGACCGGATCGGCGAGCTGCGCACGCAGGCGGGCAAGCCGTACACGATCTTCACGCCGTTTCACCGCAACTGGGAGCGGGTCCAGCGTCGCGAGGTGCTGGGCGCCCCCCGCAAGCTGCCGCCGCTGCCCGCCCGGCTGCGCAAGGGACGGGTTCCCTCGCTGGATGCGCTCGGCCTGGAGCACCGGGTCGAGCAGCCGCCGCCCGGCGGGGAGCGGGAGGCGCGCGAGCGCCTGCGCGGCTTTCTCGCGCGCGACGTGAAGGTCTACGGCGAGGGGCGCGACGAGCTGGGCGAGGACACGACCTCGCGGCTCTCCCCCTACCTGCGCTTCGGCTGCATCTCGCCGCGCGAGGTCGAGGCGCGCCTGCCGCGCGGCGCCGGGCCGGAGGCGTTTCGCCGCCAGCTCTGCTGGCGCGACTTCCACCAGCAGGTGCTGCTGCACTTCCCCGAGAACGCGCACGCCGAGTTCCAGCAGCGCTATCGCGGCATGAAGTGGAGCCGCGCGCGCGTCGCCTTCGAGCGCTGGTGCGAAGGACGCACGGGCTACCCGCTCGTCGACGCCGGCATGCGCCAGCTCCGCCAGGAGGGCTGGATGCACAACCGCGCCCGGCTCGTCGTCGGCTCCTTCCTGACGAAGGACCTCGGCATCGACTGGCGCTGGGGCGAGCGGCACTTCATGCACTGGCTGGTCGACGGCGACGAGGCGAACAACAACGGCAACTGGCAGTGGATCGCCTCGGTGGGCACCGACCCCGCGCCGGTGTTCCGCCGCATCTACAACCCCGCGCGCCAGATGGAGACGTTCGATCCGGCGGGGCGCTACGTGCGCCGCTACGTCCCCGAGCTGAAGCTGGTGCCCGACGAGCACCTGCGCGAGCCGTGGAAGATGCCCGCGGAGGATCAGCGCGAGGCGGGCTGCGTGATCGGCGAGGACTACCCGGAGCCGATCGTCGACCACGCGCAGGCGCGGCGCGAGGCGCTGGAGCGCTACCGGGTCTGACGGCCCGCGCAACGTCCGTCGCGAGCCAAGCGACCCGCCGCCGCCAAGACCCGCTGTCCGTGGTCGGCTACGCGTGCGCCTCGCGCAGCTCGGCGAGGCCCTCGGGGATGCTGCGCACCGGGGCGTAGCCGAGTTGCTCCACGGCCTTGTCGATCCTGATCGTGCACTCCTGCGAGGAGACCCAGAAGGCGAAGCGCGTCAGCGGCGGCGCGTGGCTCCCGGGCAGCACCCGGGCGAGCGCCTCGCCGGCCTCCATCAGCCCGCGAGCGAGCGGCAGCGGCAGGTTGCGCGTCGGCGCCGCGACGCCCTGCGTCGCGAGCAGCTCGCCGACGAAGTCGCGGAACACGACGGGGTCTCCGTCGGTGACGAAGTAGACGTTGCCGGGCCGCCCGCGTTCGGCGGCGAGCAGCAGCCCGGCGACGGCGTTCTCGACGTGCGTCGTCGAGGTCAGGTGGCGCCCTCCCCCGATCCAGGCGAAGCGCCCGCTCTTGACCATCTCCACCATCCGCGGCAGCAGCGTCGTGTCGCCCCTGCCCCAGACGAAGCGGGGGCGCACGGCGACGGTCTCCAGGCGCTCGCCGTTCGCCGCGATGACCGCCTGCTCGGCACGGGCCTTCGTCGCGCTGTAGAGCGCGGCGGAGCCCGGCTGCAACGGCGCCGTCTCGTCCACCTGCACGAGCGGTGAGCCCGCGAACAGGACGGCCTCGGTGCTGACGTGCACGAGCCGGCGCACACGGGCTTCGGCGCAGGCGGCGAGCACGTTCTCGGTGCCCTGCACGTTGCCGCGCTCGAACTCCTCGCGCGAGCCGAAGTCGCCGAGCGTCGCGGCGGCGTGAAAGGCCAGCTCACAGCCCTCGGCGCCGGCGCGCAGCGCGGCGCGATCGCCCAGCTCCCCGGCCACGGGCTCGGCGCCGAGCGCGCGGACCTTCTCGGCCGCGGCGTCGGAGCGGGCCAGCGCACGGACCTCGTGCTCCCTCGCCCGCAGCCGTTCGATCAGCCGCCCGCCGACGAAACCCGAGCCACCCGTGACGAACGCTGCGCTCATCAGGCGTATCCTAAAACGGCAAGCCGCGCGAGCAGGAGGAGGAGCATTATGGAGGGGGCCGTGACACAGATGGGGAGCGCGCGCCGCCCGCCGGCGGTCGACGCCGGCACGGTCGCCGAGGCGTTCCGGATCACCGCCGCCGAACGCGCCGAGCAGGTCGCGATCCGCACGAAGGAGGACGCGTTCACGATCACCTGGGGCGAGCTGCGCGAGCGCGTCGACGCGCTCGCGGGAGGGCTGGCGAAGCTGGGGGTGCAGCGCGGGCAGACGGTCGCGCTGATGCTCTCGAACCGTCCCGAGTTCCACCTCTGCGACCTCGCGGCGATGATGCTGGGAGCGACGCCGTTCTCGATCTACAACACCTACTCGCCGGAGCAGATCGAGTACCTGCTGAACGACGCCGGGGCGAAGGTGCTGATCTGCGAGCAGCAGTACCTGCCGCAGATCCTGGAGGCGCGCGCGGGCGCCCCGGGCCTGGAGCACGTGATCGTGGTCGACGGCGAGGCCCCCGAGGGCACGCTCGCGTTGTCGGAGGTCGAGGGCTCCGACCCCGGCTTCGACGTCGAGGCGTCGGTCGCGCAGCTGCAGGGCTCCGACGTGCTGACGCTGATCTACACCTCCGGCACGACCGGCCCGCCGAAGGGCGTGCAGCTGATCCACCGCAACCTGCTCGCGGCGGTGGAGGGGCTCGACGAGCTGATCGAATTCCCCGAAGACGGGCGCGTGATCTCGTGGCTGCCCGCGGCGCACGTGGCGGAGCGCAACGCCCACCACTACCTGCCGATCGTCTTCGGCCTGCAGATCACCTGCTGCGACGACCCGCGCCAAGTGCTCTCCTACCTGCCGGAAGTGAAACCGAGCTGGTTCTTCGCGGTGCCGCGGATCTGGGAGAAGCTGAAGGCGGGCCTGGAGACGATGATGGCCGCCCAGCCCGACGAGCAGCGCGAGAAGGTGCAGGCCGCGCTGGACGCGAGCCTGCGCAAGGTCCGCCTGGAGCAGGCGGGCGAAGCGGTGCCCGCGGAGCTGGCCGAGCAGGTGGCGCAGGCGGACACGGAGATCTTCGCGGGCCTGCGCGCGATGCTGGGCCTCGACGAGGTCGAGGCGATCAACGTGGGGGCGGCGCCGACGCCGGTGGAAGTGCTCGAGTTCTTCCACGCGATCGGCCTGCCGCTGGCGGAGCTGTGGGGCATGAGCGAGACCTGCGGCGCGGGCTCGGTCAACCCCACGGGCCGCATCAAGATCGGCACCGTCGGACCCGCGGCGCCCGGCGTCGAGCTGAAGCTGGACGAGGACGGCGAGGTGCTGATCCGCTCGGACGTCGTCATGCCCGGCTACCGCAACCTCGCCGAGAAGACGGCGGAAGTCTTCACGGAGGACGGCTTCCTGCGCACGGGCGACATCGGCGAATTCGACGAGGACGGCTACCTGAAGATCGTCGACCGCAAGAAGGAGCTGATCATCAACGCCGCCGGCAAGAACATGTCGCCCGCGAACATCGAGGCGACGCTGAAGACGGCCTCGCCGCTGATCGGGCAGGCCTGCTGCATCGGCGACATGCGCCCGTACAACACGGCGTTGATCGTGCTGGACCCGGACTTCGCCCCGATGTGGGCGCAGGGCCAGGGGATCGAGGCGAGCACCCTGGAGGCGCTGGCCAACGACGAGCGCGTGCGGGCGGCGGTGCAGGAGGGCATCGACGCGGCGAACGAGAAGCTGGCGAAAGTGGAACAGGTGAAGAAGTTCCACCTCGTCGAGGGCGACTGGCTGCCCAGCGGCGACGAGCTGACGCCGACGATGAAGCTCAAGCGCAAGCCGATCGCGCAGAAGTACGCCGCGCAGATCGACGCGATGTACTCCTAGATTTTTGATGGGGGCGCCTGGCGGCGCCCGCTCGACTTCAGTTGCCGGCGCTCGCGCCGGCGCTGAAGCGCTCGAACATCGCCGGGTCGTGCGAGCAGAACAGCTCGACCTCGCCGGCGCTGCGCGCCGCGAGCTCGCGCAGCCGCTCTTGGTTGCGCTTGCGCTTGCCGTTCTCGACAGAGTTGAAGTTCTGGAAGGTCTTCAGCACCGGCGGGCAACTCGGCGGTGTTTGCAGCTCGTCGCGGTGAAAGAAGGCGTCGCCGCAGTGCAGCAGCCAGCCGTCGCCGCGCTTGATCGCGACGCCCGTGTGGCCGCGGGTGTGACCGATCAGCGGCACGAGCAGGATCTCGGCGTCGCTGCCCGGCAGGACGCGAACGCTCTCGAAGCCCTGCCACTCGTCCCCGTCGACCTCGTGCTCGACCCATCTCGGCCCGTGCGCCCAGTGCGCCGCGACATAGCGCTCGCGTTCGAGCAGGCTCGGGCTCAGGGCCGCCCGCAGCTCCTTGCCGAGCACGTGCACCTGCGCCTCGGGGAAGTCCGGCAGGCCGCCGGCGTGGTCGACGTCGAGGTGGGTGGCGAGGATGTGCCGCACGTCGCGCGGGTCGAAGCCCAGCGCGCGGATCTGCTCGATCGCCGTCTCGGCCTCGCGCCCCTGCGGGCGGAACAGCGTGCTGAAGGGCAGCCCCAGCCGGCGCGGGTTGCGCATGTCCTCGAGACCGAAGCCCGTGTCGACGAGCACGAGCCCTTCCGCGCCCTCGATCAGCAGGCAGTGGCAGATGATCCGCGCCGTGCCGAGCAGGCTGCCCTCGCCGCTGATCAAGCGCCCGCCGCGGGGGCACATCGTGCCGCAGCTGAGGTGGTGGATCGCGCGCGGCGAGCTGTTCACGCGGCGAAGCCTATCCCGGCGCCGCGCACGCGGGCGTCTACTCGAAGCTGACCTCGTAGCCCGCGGCCCGCAGCGCCTCGCCCAACTGCTCGGTGTGCTCGGGGCCGCGCGTCTCGAGCGTCAGCTCGACCGCGGTCTCGCGCACGCCCAGCGCCACCGCCTCGCGCAGGTGCTCGAGCGTCAAGAGGTTCGCGCGCGCCTCCGCGACGAGCCGCAGCAGCTCGGCGAGCCCGCCGGGCCGGTCGGGGACGCGCGTCAGCAGGCGCACGCGCCGCCCCGCCGCGGTTTCCTGGCGGCGCAGCAGCGAGGCCAGCAGCCCGGCGTCGACGTTGCCGCCCGAGACGATCGCCACCGTCGTGCCCGCGACCGGCGGCAGCTCGCGGCGCATCAGCGCCGCCACCGCGACCGCGCCGGCGCCCTCGGCGACAAGCTTCGCGCGTTCTGCGAGCAGCACCATCGCGTCGGCGATCTGCTCCTCCGCGACGGTCTGCACCGATCCGAGCAGCCTGCGCAGCAGCGGCAGCGTCAGCGCGCCCGGGCGCTTCAGCGCGATCCCGTCGGCGATCGTCGCCGCGGCGGGCGCCTCGACCTCGGCGACCTCCGTGCCCGCAAGCAGCGCCGGCAAGGGGGCGCAGGCGCTCGCCTGCACGCCGATCAGCTCGACGCCGGGGCGCTCGCGCAGCAGCGCGAGGCCGATCCCGCAGGCGAGCCCGCCGCCGCCCACGGGGACGATCACGCGCGCGAGGTCGGGGACCTGCTCGACCAGCTCCAGGCCGAGCGTGCCCTGGCCCGCGATCACGTCGGGGTCGTCGAAGGGGTGGATCAACGCCGCGCCGCTGTCCTGGGCCGCCGCCCGCGCCAGCTCCAGCGCGTCCTCGACGGAGGCGCCGCTCAGGCGTACGCCCGCGCCCAGGCGCTCGACCGCGGCGACCTTCGAGACGGGCGCGTCGCGCGGCATGAACACCTGGCAGCCGACGCCCGCGAGCCGCGCCGCCTGCGCGACCGCGCGCGCGTGGTTGCCGGCGCTCGCGGCGATCAGCCCGTGCTCGGCAAGCGGCCCGAGCGCCGCGAGCTTCGCCAGCGCGCCGCGCAGCTTGAACGACCCGGAGACCTGTAGCGACTCCGCCTTCAGCAGGACCGGCCCCCCGGCCATCTCGGCCAGCTCGGGGCTCGCGATCGCGGGCGTCCTCACCGCGCGATCGCCGATCGCGCGCCGCGCCGCCTCCAGGTCGATGCCGGCGCTCAGCTCAGCGAAGGTCCCGGCCGTCGCGTCCATGCCCTCCCACGCTACAGCGGCGTCGTGTAGGCGCCCGACAGGCCGCCGTCGACGAGGAACGTCGAGGCCGTCACGTAGCTGGACTCGTCGCTCGCGAGGAACAGTGCCGCGCTGGCGATCTCCTGCGGGCGCGCGAAGCGCCCCAGCGGCACGTGCACCAACCGTCGCTGCGCCTGCTCGGGGTCGGCGGCGTACAGCTCCTGCAACAGCGGCGTGTCGACGGGGCCGGGGCAGAGCGCGTTGACGCGCACGCCGCGGCGTGCGAACTCGACGCCCAGCTCGCGCGACAGCGCCAGCACGCCGCCCTTGGAGGCGGTGTAGGAGATCTGCGAGGTCGCCGCGCCCATCACCGCGACGAACGAGGCCGTGTTGATCACCGAGCCGCCACCCGCTTCGAGCAGGTGCGGGATGCCGTGCTTGCAGCACAGGAACACGCTGCGCAGGTTCGCGTCCTGCACCCGCTCCCACGCCTGGAGCGTCGTGTCGAGCACCGAGGCGTCCTCCGGCGGCGAGATGCCCGCGTTGTTGAACAGCACGTCGATGCGGCCCATCGACTCTGCCACGCGGGCGTACATCTCGCCGACCTGCCGCTCGTCGCTGACGTCCGCCTGAAGCGACAGCTCGCCGGGCGCGCCCGGCGCCAGGTCGACGCCCGCGACGCGCGCGCCCTCGCGCGCGAACAGAGCCGCGGTGGCGCCGCCGATCCCGCCGGCGACGCCGGTGATCACGCACACCTTTCCCTCGAGGCGGCCTCCGGCACTCACGACGTCGCGTAGTAGATCGACTTCACCTCGGTGTAGGCGTCGAGCGCGT
>DATJMW010000028.1:0-11523 GCA_035508515.1 Solirubrobacteraceae bacterium
CATCGACCTCTACTACCAGCACCGCGTGGACCCGAAGACGCCGATCGAGGAGACGGTCGGGGCGATGGCGGAGCTGGTGGCGGCGGGCAAGGTCCGTCACCTGGGCCTGTCGGAGGCGAGCGCGCAAACGATCCGCCGCGCGCATGCGGTGCACCCGATCGCGGCGGTGCAGACGGAGTACTCGCTGTGGACGCGCGACGTCGAGGAGGAGATCCTGCCGACGCTGCGGGAGCTGGGGATCGCGCTGGTGGCCTACTCGCCGCTGGGCCGCGGCTTCCTCTCGGGCCGCTTCACCTCCCAGGATGAGCTGGAGGAGGGCGACTTCCGCAAGCACGGGCCGCGCTTCACGGGCGAGAACCTGGAGCAGAACCTGAAGCTGGCGGCGGTTGTGCGCGAGCTGGCGAGCGAGCGGGGGATCACGCCGGGCCAGCTGGCGCTGGCGTGGGTGCTGAGCCGCGACGAGCACGTGGTCCCGATCCCGGGTACGAAGCGGGTCTCCTATCTGGAGGAGAACCTGGCGGCGGTTGAGATCGACCTCAGCGACGAGGAGGCGGAGACGATCGCGGCTGCGATCCCGCCCGCGGCGGGCGAGCGCTACCCGGCGGCGGTGATGCGCTCGGTGAACCTGTGAGCGCCTACCCCCGCGTATATACAGCTGCTATCGCGCTCGCGAAAAGTACAACCGAGAGTCAGCCCGCCTCCCGGCCACGCAGCCAGCCTCCCAGCGAAGTCAGTACCCGACGGAGTAGAAGCTGATCCGCTTGCAGCCGTCGAGCTTGTAGTGCGGTTTGGCGCGGTGGCTGGTGAAGACGACGATGTGCGGGCTTTCGCAGTGGATGACGCCTGAGCCGGAGTGGGTGTGGACGACGGTGGCGGGGTTGGTCCCGGTCCAGACGTAGTTGACGGTGTCGTTGGCGTAGATGATGTTCTTGCCGTTGCCGGCGTGGATCACGGCGGTCTGGTGCGCGGGCCAGCCGGAGGGGTGGTAGTCGCCCCAGATGACGTCGCCGGATTCGGCGCCGTAGATGGTGTCGTCGCCGTAGCCGCCGAGCAGGTAGTTGTGCTTGCCGGGGACGCCGGTGAGGGTGTTGGCCTTGCCGGCGGGGCCCTTGTCCATGACGAGGTGCTCGTCGGGCGGCCAGCCGGCGTGGCTGGTCATGGCGCGGGCGGAGACGGCGAGCACGAGCACGAGCGCGAGCACGATGGCGTCGAGCGCGACGAGCACGAGGATCGAGCGGCTCTGCTCGTTGATGAAGGAGGGCATTCGCTTGGTCATCGTCGCGATCTGGGGGATACCCATCGCGACTTGCGGCAACACTCGGACATGCGGCCAGTCGCGCCTGGACGACCCTTGCTCCGCGGGCGTCCTCCGCGCCGGGTGGCTATCCGCCCCCGCGGCCGCCCGCTACCCGTCCCCGCGCTCACCCGCCGAGCTTCCGCGCGCGGTGACGCTAGGGTGGCGTGCCATGCCACTGATCCCGATGGTCGTCGAGCGCACGGCGCGCGGAGAGCGCGAGTTCGACATCTACTCGCGCCTGCTGAACGAGCGCATCATCTTCCTGGGCACGCCGATCGACGACCAGATCGCGAACCTGGTGGTGGCGCAGCTGCTGCACCTGGAGAGCCAGGACCCGGAGAAGGACATCTCGATCTACATCAACTCGCCGGGGGGCTCGATCTACTCGGGCCTGGCGATCTACGACACGATGAACTTCATCAAGCCGGACGTGGCGACGATGTGCGTGGGGGTGGCGATGTCGATGGGCTCGCTGCTGCTGGCAGGCGGGGCGAAGGGCAAGCGCGCGGCGCTGCCGAACTCGCGCATCCTGATCCACCAGCCCTCGGCGGGCTTCCAGGGACAGTCGACGGACATCGAGATCCACGCGCGCGAGATCCTGAACATCCGCGAGCGGATCGACCAGATCTACGCGGAGCACACGGGCAAGCCGCAGGAGGAGGTGCGCTCGGACATGGAGCGCGACCGCTTCTTCACGGCGGAGGGCGCGCAGGAGTACGGCTTGATCGACCGCGTGCTCGACAGCCACTGATGGTTTTTTGATGAAGGGCGGCCTTGCGGCCGCTTTGATCGGATCGCCGGGCTGCGCCGCCGCGGCGCAGTTACTTCAGCCGGCGCCGGGAGCCCTCGAGCCGATGCCGCAGCCGCGCCCGCCGGCGCGTATCTGGGCGGGGCCGGGGGGATCGTCGGCGAGCAGCTGCGGGACGCTGACGGCGTGCAGGTGCTTGCGCTGCAGGGCGGCGAAGATGGCGAGCAGCGCGCGCACGGTCTGGCCGCGGTTCTCGTGCATCAGGATGATGGCCCCGGGGCGCAGGCCGGCGATGACGTTGCGTTCGATCTGCGCGTAGTCGGCGCCGAGCGAGTCGGCGCTGTCGACGTTCCAGAGGATCTCGAGCAGGTGGTGGCTACGGGCGATGGCGTCGACGGTGGCGTCGTGCGCGCCGTAGGGAGGGCGGAACAGAGACACGGGGCCGCCGGAAGCGCGGGCGAGGGCGGACTGCGTGCGGACGATCTGCGCTTCGGCGTCGCTGCTCCCGAGCGTGGTCAGGTCGGGGTGGGTGAAGGTGTGGTCGCCGACTGCCCCCTGCGCGCGCTCGCGCCGGGTGATGCCGGGCACGAGCGGGATGTTGCGCCCGACGATGAAGAAGGTGGCGCTGAGGCGGTGCTTGCGCAGCTTGTCGAGCACCAGGTGCGTGTAGGGGCCAGGGCCGTCGTCGAACGTGAGCGCCAGCTCGTGCGAGCGGTGGCCGGCGCAGTAGATGGGCTTGCCGATCGCGATCAGGCGCCGGATCTCGGCGGCCTCTCGCGCGCGCCGGTCGGGACGGCGCGGCGCCTGGGCGCTCACGCGCGGCGCCGTCGCTACGGCGCCGGCTCGCGGCGCTCGATCGCCGTCGCCGGTGCCGCCGGCGAGCAGGTAGATCGCGACGGCGACCGCGGCCAGGGAGACGGCCAGCGCGAGCCTGCGGCGGCGAGCCTGCGCACGGCGCTTACGGCGCCGCCGCCGCGCCCGCTCGGCTTCGGGCCGCGTCGGCGCGCGTGGCTCTTCCCCCGGCATCGCCGCCACGGTAGCGGGCGGGATTCCACCGGGGTGCAAAAGCGCGCTACACTGCCAAGACCTCGCGCCTGGGCGGGGTTTTTCTTCGTCCAGACCCGGAATGCAAACCTTAAACGCAGGGATTACACATGGCCCGCGGAGACGTTCGGATTGCTGTCACCCTCGCTTGTGAGGAGTGCAAGCGCCGCAACTACCAGACGAACAAGAGCAAGCGCAACAACCCCGATCGCATCGGGCTGCGCAAGTACTGCCGCTGGTGTCGCAAGCACACCAGTCACCGGGAGACTCGCTAGCGCGGGAGCGCAGCTGTGGCTCGTGACCGCAAACGTGCAAAGCAGCGTCGCGCTCGACGCGCGCCAGGCTCGCGCAGCCAGGCGACGCAGCCGACCCGCTCGGAGGTCCCCGGCGCGCTCGACCACGCCTCAGGCGAGGCGGACGAGTTCGAGGCGGCGATCGTCAGCGGCGCCAACGGCGAGGTCGCTGACCCCGCGGGCGTGCCGGACGTCGAGGAGGACTCGCTGCACCTGGACGAGCACGAAGTCGAGGCCGAGGCGCTGGCCGAGGGCGACATCTCGGCGGACGAACTTCAGGAGCAGGGCGACGACGTCGCGCGCAAGCCGCCGGGTGGCGGTGGCCGTCGTGGCGGCGTCACGGCCGAGCAGGCCTCCGGCGCTCCGATCCGCGGCTCGGGTGGCAACCGCGTCTCGGCCTTCCTTCGCGCCAGCTGGGCGGAGCTCCAGCGCGTCCAGTGGCCCGACCGCCGTCAGGTCACGCAGGCGACGGCGGTGGTGCTGGGCTTCGTCGCGATCGCAGGCGCCTATCTGGGCCTCGCCGATTTCGTGGCGAAGGAAATCGTCGAATTCATCCTTTGACGCCCGCCGTCATCCGATCTTCGTAACACCCCTCAGGAGCAACTGAATGTTTCGTTGGTACGTCGTCAACACTTACTCGGGTCACGAGAACAAGGTCAAGCACAACCTGGAGCACCGCGTGGTCTCGCTGGGTCAGCAGCGTGCGGTCCGCAACGTCGTCGTGCCGACGGAGTCCGTCTCGGAGATGAAGGACAACCAGAAGGTGACGGTCGAGAAGCGCACGATGCCGGGCTACGTGCTGGTGAACATGGAGCTGAACGAGGACTCTTGGGGCGTCGTGAAGGGCACCCCGGGCGTGACGGGCTTCGTGGGCGCCTCGCAGGAGCCGGTGCCGCTCACCCAGATGGAGGTGGACCGGCTGCTGCACAAGGAGGTCGCGACCGCGACCCGCACGCGGGCGCAGTTCTCGATCGGCGAGTCGGTCAAGGTGGTTTCCGGGCCGCTGTCCGACTTCTCGGGCGAGATCTCCGAGATCAACGACGACGCCGCGAAGCTCAAGGTGCTGGTATCAATCTTCGGCCGCGAGACTCCGGTTGAAGTGTCCTTCGATCAAGTGAAGAAGCTCTAGACATGGCGAAGAAGGTCCTCACGACAATCAAGCTGCAAGCAAACGCCGGGCAGGCGAGCCCCGCCCCGCCGGTTGGCCCTGCGCTGGGTCAGCACGGCATCAACATCATGGAGTTCTGCAAGGCGTTCAACGCGCAGACGCAGAGCGAAACCGGGACGGTGATCCCGGTGGTGATCACGGTCTACGAGGACCGCACGTTCACGTTCGTGACGAAGACGCCGCCCGCCGCGGTGCTGATCCGCCAGGCGATCAAAATCAGCAAGGGCTCCGGCGAGCCGAACCGCACGAAGGTCGGCACGATCTCCCAGGCGCAGCTGCGCGAGATCGCCGAGCGCAAGCTGCAGGACCTCAACGCGCACGACGTCGACCAGGCGGCGAAGATCATCGCCGGCACGGCGCGCTCGATGGGCGTGGACGTGACCTCATGAGCTCCAAGCACGGCAAACGCTTCGCCGACCAGCTCGGCAAGGTCGACCGCGAGCGCGAGTACGAGCCCGCGGAGGCGGTCGCGCTGGTGCGCAGCCTCGCGAGCGCGAAGTTCGACGAGTCGGTCGAGATCCACGTCCGCACGGGCCTGAACGTGCGCCACGCCGACGAGCAGCTGCGCGGCACGATCGCGCTGCCGAACGGCATCGGCAAGGACGTGAAGGTGGCGGTGTTCGCGCAGGGGCCGAAGGTCGCTGAGGCCGAAGCCGCCGGCGCCGACGTCGTCGGCGCCCAGGACCTCGCGAAGCGCATCCAGGACGGCTTCGACGACTTCGACGTCGCGATCGCCACGCCGGACCTGATGAACGTCGTCGGCCAGCTCGGCCGCATCCTCGGCCCCGCGGGCAAGATGCCGAACCCGAAAGTCGGCACGGTCACGATGGACGTGGCGAAGGCGGTGGAAGAGTCGAAGTCCGGCAAGGTCGAGTACCGCACGGACCGCACGGCGATCGTGCACCTCGTGATCGGCAAGGCCAGCTTCGGCGAGCAGCAGCTCTTGGAGAACTACGCCGCGGTGGTGGAAGAGCTGGTGCGGGCAAAGCCCTCCGCCGCGAAAGGGCGCTACCTGCGCTCGATCACGATGACCTCGACGATGGGGCCCGGGGTGAAGGTCGACCCGAGCCGCACGCGCGAACTCACCGGCGAGCCCGCAGCGGCCTAGCCCGGATTGCCGGGTGCGCTCGCGCCCGGCCCCGATAGTCGCACCCGCCGTGGCCTGGCCGCTCGACGCACGCCCACCGCCCGGGGCTCCCCGCCAACGCCTTGCTCGCCGCGCCCGCCCGGTCAAGCACGGCCGCGCGGATGCCGAGAACGGTCGTGTGGCGCTAGTGAGGCGGCATCTGAACGACGGCGCGCTCGCGCTCGCGGCGCTGCTGCTCAGCCTGCGCGCGGCGCTCTCGGCCGCGAGCCTCGGCGACTATCCCGGCGACGCCGGCCCGCCGATCGGCGACCTCGTGCACGGCAACCTCCACGCCTTCGCGCTCGCGCGCCCGGCGATGGGCGACCTGTCGCTGCTGGTGCGCCTGCCGTTCGCCGGGCTGGCCTCGCTGGCCCACGCCGGCGAGTTGACCTCCTACCGCTGGGGCGCCGTTCCCTGCGTGCTGTCGGTGGCGGCGCTGGCGTTGTGGCTGGCGCGGATCGCGGCACGCCGCGGCGCCGGCCTGGTGGCCCAGTGGGCGATCGTGCTGCTCGCCCTGCTCAACCCCCTGGTCTCCTCGGCGCTGGACCTGGGCCATCCGGAGGAGCTGCTGACCGCGAGCCTTTGCGTCGGCGCGCTGGTGGCGGCGATCGAGCGCAAGGCGCTCCTGTCGACGGTGCTGCTCGGCCTCGCGCTGGCCTGCAAGCAGTGGTCGGTGGTGGCCGTCCTGCCGGTGCTGTTCGCGCTGGACGGCGCCCGCCTCAAGGCGCTGCTCGGCGCGCTGGCCACGGCGCTGCTGGTGACGTTGCCCGCGATTGCGGGGGCGCCGTCGAGCTTCCTGCACAACCAGCTCGACCTCGCGCAGAGCCTGCACCGCTCGCCGACGATCTGGTCCTGGCTGTGGCCGCCCGCGCCCGACTCGACCAGGCACGTGCTGGTCGAAGGAAACAGCGTCGCCGTCAGCGGGCATCGCCTGCCGGCGGGGTTGGCGCGCGCCGTGCATCCGCTCCTGATCGCGGTGGACCTGCTCGTGGCGGCGGTCGTCGCCTGCGTGCGGCGCCTGCCGCTGCGCCGCGACGACGCCTTCGCGCTGATGGCGCTGGTGCTGCTGCTGCGCTGCACGCTCGACACCGAGACGATGCCCTACTACCTGGCGGGCCTGCTGCTCGACCTGCTCGCCTGGGACGCGCTCCGCGGCGAGCGCCTGCCCGTGCGGGCGCTCGCCGGCGCGGCGGTGGCCTACGTCCTGTGCGACCGCGTCTGGGCGCTCTCGCCCAGCGTTTGCAGCTTCCTCTACGGGGCCTGCACGCTGATCGCCGCGCTGCTGTTCGCGGGCGTGCTCGCGGGGCGGCGCGCCCGGCGCCCGCGCCCGGTGGGCCTGCGCCTGCGGCCCACGGCGTAGCGGCGCCCGCGCGGCGCAGGTCGCGAGGCTCTACACTCTCCCGACCAACGCACCGCCCGAGACCCCCGGCGCCGCGCGAGCGGAGAAGACCGGGGCAGGTTGGAGCGAGCAGCAGCCGCGGTTCGCCGCGCTCTCTCGTCTGCCTGTGCAGGGCACGCCGAACTTCGAGAGCGACGGAAACACATGAACCGAGAGCAGAAGGCTGTAGCGATCGAGGAGATCGCCACCCAGATAGACGAGTCGCACGCGATCTTCGCGGTCGACTACCGCGGCATCTCCGTGCCGCAGGTCGCCGAGCTGCGCGCGAAGCTGCGCGACGCCGACGCGACCTTCAAGGTCGTGAAGAACTCGCTGACCGAACGCGCCGCCGACCAGGCCGGCGCGGAGACGCTGAAGGAGTACCTCGCCGGTCCCACGGCGCTGACGTTCGTGCGCGGCGACGTGGCGATCGCCGCGAAGGCCGTCGCCGACTACGCGAAAGCGACGCAGCTGCTGCCGTTCAAGGGCGGGCTGATGGACGGCGCGGCGCTCGACGTCGAGCAGATCCGCTCGCTGTCGCGGCTGCCCTCGCGCGAAGTGCTCTACGGCCAGCTCGTCGGCGTCGTGGCCTCGCCGGTCACCGGCGTCGTGCGCAGCCTCGCCGCGCTGCTGGGCGGGCTCGCCTCAGCGCTGGGCCAGGTCCAGCAGAAGAAGGAGTCCGGCGAGATTCCCGCGGGCGAGGCGCCCGCGGCGCCCGCCGCGGAGGAGGCCGCCGGCGAGGAGCCCGCCGCCGAGGCCGCGCCGGACGAGGAGGCCGCCCCCGCGGAGGAGTCGGCCGACGCCGGCGAGCAGCCCGCCGCCGAGGAGGCCGAGCAGCCCGCGGCCGAGGCGCCCG
Source organism: Solirubrobacteraceae bacterium (assembly GCA_035508515.1). Lineage (GTDB taxonomy): Bacteria > Actinomycetota > Thermoleophilia > Solirubrobacterales > Solirubrobacteraceae > Palsa-744. Next base: position 7,911 of record DATJMW010000028.1, read on the forward strand.
CGGACGCTCCCGAGGACAAAGCTGAGCCGGCCGAGGAGCCGGCGCAAGAGGACGAAAACCAGGCGGACGCATCGGCAGAGGCCGAGTCGGACACCGCCGATGCGAATCCCCCCAAGGAGGACTGACGAACATGGCAACCAGCACACAGGACTGGATCGAGGAGCTGAAGGGCATCTCGGTGCTCGAGCTCGCCGAGCGGATCAAGGCGCTCGAGGAGGAGTTCGGCGTCTCGGCCGCCGCGGTCGCCGCGCCGGTCGCGGCCGCTGCGGGCGGCGGTGGCGGCGACGCCGCCGGCGGCGAGGAAGAAAGCGGCACCGTCGACGTGATCCTCGCGAGCGCCGGCGACAAGAAGATCCAGGTGATCAAGGTCGTCCGCGCCGCGACGGGTCTCGGCCTGAAAGAGGCGAAGACGCTCGTCGACGAGGCCCCCAAGCCCGTCAAGGAGGGCGTCGAGAAGGAGGAGGCCGAAAAGCTCAAGCAGGAACTGGAGGAGGCCGGCGCAGGCGTCGAGCTGAAGTAGTCGCCGTACCCACGCCGAAGCCCGGTCGAAAGGCCCCGCACCGCGGGGCCTTTCGCGTTCAGGGCGGCGATCGCCGCGAGATGGCCACGCGCCGCCCGGCGCCGTCAGGTAGAACGGCTCGATGCTCGCTAACCGCTCGGCCCCTCCCGCCACGGTCACCCCCGAACTCGTCTACGACGATGTCGAAGCAGCCGTGGAGTGGCTGTGCCGGGTCTTCGGGTTCTCGGTCCGCTGGCAGGCAGGCGACCATCGCGCGCAGCTGCGCGTCGGCGACGGCGCCGTCGTGGTGCGCGAGGAGCCGCCCGACGTCGACCCTGGCGCACCGGTGCCCGGGGCCTGCTCGGCGGTCCTGGTCCGCGTCGACGATCTCGGCGCGCGCCACGCCCACGCGCTTGCCGCAGGGGCGCGGATCGTGCGCGAGCCCGGCGACCACCCGTACGGCGAGCGCCAGTTCACCGCGCAGGACCTCGCGGGGCATCGCTGGACCTTCACGCAGTCGATCGCCAACGTCGCGCCCGAGGAATGGGGTGGCGTCTCGGGCGATCTCGCCTGAGGACCCTGCCTGCCCGCCGCCGGGCGGGCGGTCGACCACCGAGACCTTGCCATCCGGCGCATGCCCGGGCAGTCGGCGACCACCGAGACTTGCCATCCGGCGCATGCCCGGGCAGTCGGCGACCATATAGACGGCCCCGCGAACGCGGGGCCGTCCTTTTATCCAGATTTAACAATCGGCCCGACTTTCCGGTAAAGTCCCGGATGCTGGCCAATAGCCGTAGCCGCCCCTGAAGGCACGACGTCGCGCCACATACGCGACGATCGAGGGCGGGGTCCGTGAGCGTCAGCTGCCTACTTCAGGGCGTCGCTTCCCTGTGCTATCTTTACGAGTCGCGCTTCGGCGCGCCTCCTCTGCCCGTTTCACCCGCTCCGAAGGAGTCGTTTCTTGGCCGCTGCAGATGCTCTCCGGACGCGCCGCACGTTCGCGCGTCTCGACAAGACCGTTGACGTACCCAACCTGATTGACATCCAGCGCCGTTCGTTCGAATGGCTGACCGACCCGGAGAAGGGCGGTCTGCGCGAGACGATCGACGACATCTCCCCGATCGAGGACTACACCGGCAACCTGGCCGTGCAGTTCGGCGAGTTCGTCTTCGACGAGCCCGTCGCCTCGCTGGAGCAGTGCCGCGAGAAGGACCTGACCTACGCCCGCCCGCTGACGGTCACGGTCGCCTTCATCAACCGCGAGACCGGCGAGATCCGGGAGCAGTCCGTGTTCATGGGCGACTTCCCCTGGATGACCGAGCGCGGCACGTTCGTGATCAACGGCACCGAGCGCGTCGTCGTGACGCAGCTGGTGCGCTCGCCCGGCGCCTACCTGATGGAGCCGAAGGACCGCGAGAAGCAGGTCTTCATCGCGAACCTGATGCCCGCCCGCGGCTCGTGGCTCGAGCTCGAAATCGACAAGAAGGGCAAGGTCTTCGTCCGCATCGACCGCAAGCGCAAGCTGCCGGTGACGGTGCTGCTGCGCGCGATGGGCTACGCGACCGACGAGGAGATCCTCAAGCTCTTCGACAACTCGCTCTACATCCGCAACACGATCGAGGCCGACACCGAGATCACCCGCACCGAAGAGGGCGCCCTGATCGAGCTGTTCAAGAAGCAGCGCCCCGGCGAGCCGCCCAGCGTCGACAACGCCAAGGCGCTCCTGAACCAGCTCTTCTTCGACCCCAAGCGCTACGACCTCACGCGCGTCGGGCGCTACAAGCTCAACTCGCGTCTCGGTCTCGACGTCGACATCGAAACGCGCACGCTCACGCACGACGACATCCTCGCGCTGGTGCGCGAGCTGGTGCTGCTGCCGAAGCGCCTGCTGCTGCCGGAGGACGGCGAGGTCGAGATCAAGGACTACGCCGCCGAGGCGATGAGCATGCCGCGCGAGCCCGTCGCCGAGCACCTCGACGAGTACGAGCACTTCGGCAACCGCCGCCTGCGCACGGTCGGCGAGCTGATCCAGGAGGCCTTCCGCATCGGCCTCTACCGGATGGAGCGCGTCGTGCGCGAGCGCCTCACGACCGAGGACGCCGACACGATCACGCCGCAGACGATCATCAACATCCGGCCCGTGGTCGCGGCGCTGAAGGAGTTCTTCGGCTCCTCGCAGCTGTCGCAGTTCATGGACCAGACGAACTCGCTCGCGGGCCTCACGCACCGCCGCCGCCTGTCGGCGCTCGGCGCCGGCGGCCTCACGCGCGAGCGCGCGCCGATCGAGGTCCGCGACGTGCACCCCACCCACTACGGGCGCATGTGCCCGATCGAGACCCCCGAGGGCCCGAACATCGGCCTGATCGGCTCGCTCTCCTCGTTCGCCGAGGTCAGCGAGTACGGCTTCGTCACGACGCCCTACCGCGTCGTCGAGGACGGCGTCGTCAGCGACAAGGTCGTGCGCCTCGACGCCACCCAGGAAGAGGAGCAGCTGATCGCGCAGGCGAACACGCCCGTCGACCCGAAGACCGGGAAACTGAAGGGCAGCGAGATCCTGTGCCGCACCCAGGCCGGCCAGTACGTGACGGTCGGGCCGAAAGACGTCGACCTGATCGACGTCTCGCCCGAGCAGATCTGGTCCGTGGCCACGGCGATGATCCCGTTCCTCGAGCACGACGACGCGAACCGCGCCCTGATGGGCTCGAACATGCAGCGCCAGGCCGTGCCGCTGCTGAAGACCGACGCGCCGCTCGTCGGCACCGGCATGGAGCGCCGCGCGGCGCTCGACACCGGCGACGTCCTGCTGGCGCGCAACGCCGGCACGATCGAGTACGTCGACGCCGATCAGATCGTGATCGCCGGCAACGAGGGCAAGGACGAGTACGAGCTGCAGAAGTTCATGCGCTCCAACCAGGGCACGCTGATCCACCACAAGCCGCGCGTCGCCTCCGGCCAGAAGGTCAAGGCCGGCGACGTGCTCGCCGACGGCTCCTCCACCGACCGCGGCGAGATGGCGCTCGGCAAGAACCTGATGGTCGCCTTCATGTCCTGGGAGGGCTACAACTTCGAGGACGCGATCATCCTCTCCAAGCGCCTCGTGCAGGACGACGAGCT
>DATJMW010000029.1:0-53103 GCA_035508515.1 Solirubrobacteraceae bacterium
CTGAGAGCCAGGGAGAAGGCGACCTCCTGGCCTGCGGAGCCAGCGATCGCCTCGACGGCGGCCTCGGCTGCCTCGGTGGCGGCTGGAGCGGTTGGGATGGCAGTTGACATCGGATCACCTCGATTGAGTGGACAGGTACGAAAATTCGCTTGCGACACGAGCGCGCACGGGCAAATGCGCTTCGCGCCGCCAAGGCAGCGCCGAGGGCACGTCGCGCATCTCAGACGCGCCCGCTCGCGTGCAATGACAGGCTCTTGCTGACGCGTCGCTCGAGCCGCCGCCCGGCCGGCGTCAGCTGCCACGCGTTGCTCATCCCGCGCGAGGGGCCCGCGCCCGTGTTCTCGATCAAGCCGTGGCGCGCCAGGCGCGAGAGCAGCTTCGAGATCTGCCCCGGGTCGGTGATCCCGACCCGTTCCCTGATCTCGCTGTTGCTCATTCCCGGCCTGCCGGCGATTGCCGCGAGCGCGCACATCGTCCTGTAGGTGAGTCGCACAGAAGTTCCCTCCAACCCGTCGAGCATCAGCCGCTCACCTGCCGTTGGCGCGAGCTCGCTTCCGATCCAGGGCTCGCTTCCGATCCAGGACGAGTCTGTGGCCCTGCCGATCCCGGCGATCGCATGGGCGCTCAGACCTCGCTTGCCTGTGCGCCGTCGCGGGCGAGACGTCGGGCACGATCGACCTTGATCCCGACCGGCGTGAGCTCCCAAGCGTTCGAGGCGCCCTTCGACCGACCTGCGCCGGTGTTGCGAATCAGGCCGTGGCGCTCCAGGCGAGCGAGCATCTTCGAGATCTGACCCGCGTTCACGATCCCCGCCGCCTCGCCGACCGCGCGGTTGCTGATCCCGGGGGTCGCGGCGATCACGGCAAGCACGCGCAGCGTGCGGTACGTGAGGCGCATGTCGAGCGCGACCGTCTGCCTCGCCTCGCCGGTCTGCACGTAGCCCTCGCGCCTGGGCACCGGCCGCGACAGCTCGCGCCGTGCCTGCGCCGGACCCCTGTAAGCGAGCACGATGACGCTCACGAGCGGGTTCAGCAGCTCGACGAGCGGCGCCGGGCCGGGTTCGAGCATGCGTGCCTGGATCACGCTGAGCGTGCCGCCGACGAGGCTCTCGGCCGTGAGCGGGGGCGGCTGCAGCTCGGCAGGCACCGAGTCGCGCCCCTGGTCGAGAAAGACGGCCACGCTTGCGAGCGTCTCGCGCCGGCGCGCCAGCATCGCCGGGCTGACCGTCGCCGCTCCCAGCACGCATAACCGTGCGAGCTCCGGCTCGGTATCTATGAACGAGAGCAGCGCGAGCAGTCCGTCGCGCAGCCGCTGCACCCAGCTGCCCCCTCCCCCGCCCGCCGACAGCACCTGCTCGGTGGCTTTTGCGAGCGCCTCCTCGAAGGCGGCTTCGAAGCAGTCGCGACTGCTCTCGAAGAGCTCGTAGAACCGCCGTCGCGAAATGCCGGCGCGGGCGATGATCTCCCGGACCGTCAGCGACTCCGGGCCCTTCTCGCGCGCGAACTTCGCGACGGCGGAGATGACCCACATCCGCTGCACCTCGCGCACCAGATCGCTGCGGAGCCCCGCAGCTCCCGGGTCGGCGGCGCTCACGGCGGCGACCGCGGATTCCCGTGCACGTTCGGAAGCAGCGAGCCGCCTCCGATTGCGAGGCTGTTCCAGCTGCCCCGCACTGCCCGTGGCCGCAACCGTCACCGCGGCCTCAGACGGCACCGTGCGCGCCACGCGCATGCCTCCTGGATCGGGAGGCGCACGACGTCAGCAGCAGCAAGTGGGCACCGGATCGATCCTCGATCCGGTGCCCACGGCAATCGGCGGAGAGGGCTGTAGAGGGCCGCCGAGTCTCTGCGAGCGCCACCCCAGAGTGCCCTGAGGTGAAGCTCGGACAGGCTCGTCGGCCGTCGGCCAGTGCCCTGTGAACGAGACGCCCTGTGCGGCCAAGCGACCGCGGCGATGTTTTTCTCAGATCCCCCAATGCCAGGCTCTCCAGCCCATTGCTGAACGATCTCGTTATCTAAACATAGACGTCTACATTCGTCAAGTCTGGTTTCTGCTTTTGCGTTCAATCTTAGATCAGCACTGCAAATTCTGGATATTCAGCAGAATGACACGCCCGTTTTTTGAAACCTGGTGGTACGAGTTAGGCATGTTTGCTGTATCCTTGCAGCGCTCGTCATGCCAAGGCCAGCCCGAAGAACGGCCCCGGCGCCGCGTGAGCGCTCGGCGAAACCCGGCAAGACCGGAGGGTCGAGTGCCGGGTCCAAGCCGACCCAGCACGACCGCATCCTCCAAGCGATCGTCGAGCTGACCGCCAAACACGGGTACCAGAACGTGAGCATCGCGCAGATCAGCTCGCACGCGCGCGTCTCCAGCGCGACCTTCTACGAGCTGTTCGAGGGCAAGGAAGACTGCCTGCTTGCCGCCTACCGAGCCACCGCGGAGCAGATGTTCGAGCAGGTCCGCTCGCAGTCAGTCGCGGATCAGGACTGGCACGAGCTCGCTCACGCCGCGCTGACCTCGCTGCTGGGAATGCTGCGCGAGAGCCCCGACGCAGGCCGCATGCTGTTCGTCGAGGCCGCAGCCGGCGGACCGCTGATCGCCGAGGAGCGCCGACGCGTTCTCGGCGAGTTCGAGCGCTTCGCGCAAGGGTTCCTCGACGGACTCCCCAGCGCAGGCGAGACGCTCGACCTCCCTCCCACCGCGATCGTCGGTGCGCTGCGCAGCATCATCTCGCGGAGGCTCCGCACAAACGCAGAGGACGAGCTTCCTCGTGTCGTCGACGACGTGATCGCCTGGATTGACTCCTACCGCATCCCGGCGGGGCTGGTGCCCTGGAGCACGAGCCCTGAGGCGCTGCTACCCGGAGCAGAGGAGGAGCTGCGCAAACCAGCGGTTCGTGCCCGCCCGCGCCTGCCGCGCGGCAGACATGGCCTGCCGGCCGGCGTCGTCGCGCGCAGCCAGCGCTCGCGTCTCATCTTCGCGACCGCCGAGGTCACGATGGAGAAGGGCTACGCGAACGCGACGGTCGCCGACATCGTCGCCAAGGCGGGCGTGGCCCGCGACGTCTTCTACGAGCACTTCACCGACAAGGAGCACGCGTTCCTCGAGGCCCAGCAGTACCCGACCCAGCACATCATCGACAGCTGCGCCGCCGCCTACTTCTCGGCGAAGAACTGGCCCGAGCGAGTCTGGAAGGGGCTCGGCACGCTGCTCGAGCTGATCGCCGGCAATCCCGAGCTGGCGCACCTGCGTCTGATCCAGTGCTATGCGGCCGGCCCGGTCGCGATCCGCCGTGCGGAGGAGATCACACGTTCCTTCGCGATCTTCCTCGAGGAAGGCTATGGCTATGGCGAGCAGGGCGCGCAACTGCCGCGACTCGTCTCCGAGGCCATCACCGGCGCCCTCTTCGAGGCGATCCAGCGTCACGTCGCGAGGAACGACTTCGCCGGCCTGATGCCGCGACTGCCGCAGCTCACCTACGTCGCGATCGCCCCCTTCCTCGGGCCGCAAAACGCGGTCGAGCAGATCGAAGCGCTGAGCGCACAGCAGCTCGAAGCTCCCGCCGCCTGACCGGCGCGGCCGGCGCGCAGCCCGCCTGCGTGGCTGACCCTGTCCGCACGCTTGGCGCCTGGTGAGTTACCCGGCCCCAGGCCTGCCGCCCCGGGAGAGCCACCGGCTCTGGCTCCGTCTCCCTCTCCGTCGCACGGTGAACTTCCGCGTTGCTCCCAGAGTACGCGGCCCGCTGCGTCGAGAGCCCTCCGGCGCCATCGGCCCTTGCGACCGCGCACCCTTTATTTGAAATCTGGTGTACTTTAAATTTGTAAGAGACATACTGTTTACAAGCTATCCGTGCAATTCGCAATAAAGGACAAGAAAGGCTTTACTTTCTGATTCAAGTCGTATCGTTTGGGTTGACTCAGTTGCTTGATATCTCAAACGAGTTTGTCTTAATGAAATTTGCTGGTTTCCATTTCGGGGGGCATGTTTGTGTACGCTGCCGGGGCGTTGTGGGCCGCTGGGGACAAGGAGCCGCCGCTTGACGGCGAACGGATCGCGGGCCCGGAGGAGCAGGGTCGCCTGCCGACAGATCAACGCTCTCGCCTGCTCCACGCGATCGTCGCGATCGTCGCCGAAGCCGGCTTTCCCGAAGCGAAGATCGGGGACATCGCAAAGCAGGCCGGAGTCTCGCGAGCGACCTTCTACGAGCTGTTCGAGAACAAGCAGGCGTGCTTCATAGAAGCCCAGCGACGCCTGGGTCGCGACCTGCTCGAGATCACGGCGCGAGCGATTCAGGCAGCCGAACCCGAGCGTGCGCTCGAGAGCATCTTCGCGACGATCGTGCGCTTCGCCGACGAGAACCCGGCGCAATTCGCCTTCCTCGTGCACGAGTCGATGCTCGCCGGGCCCGCGGCGCTCACGCTTCGCGACGAGCTGATCGCAAAGATCACCGATCAGGTCGAGCGCGTGCATCGTTCCCTGCCGGCCGACGCCCCCCTTCCGGACGTGCCCACCAGGATGCTGCTCGGCGGCCTAATCCGCGTGCTCGGCATCCGCATGCGCGCTGGACAGCTCGAGTGCGAGACCCTGCTCACGGAGATCTCGGGCTGGATCGACCAGTTCCGGGTCGCCGGCGGCCACACACGACGCTGGAGCCTCTCCGGCAAGGACGCGGCCACGCTGCGTGCACACGGGCGGCCCAGCGCCGTCGCACCCGCGCCGCTGCCGAGGGGTCGCCATCGACTCCCGCCCGAGCTGGTCGAGCGGATCCAGCGCGAACGGATCATGCACGCCGCCACCGAGGTGATCCGCATGAAGGGCTACCTGAGCACGACCGTGTCCGACATCGTCGCAGCGGCCGGCGTCTCGCGCGAGGTCTTCTACTCCCACTTCCACAGCCGTGCCGACGCCTACACCGCGACCCACCGGATGATCTTCGAGCAGCTGATGGCCGTCACCGCCGGAGCCTTCTTCGCGGCCAGCGGGCTGTGGCCGGACCAGGTCTGGGACGCCGGTGCCGCCCTGACCAGCTTCGTCGCCGGAGCTCCCGGCCTCGCGCACTTCGGCTTCGTCGAATCCTACGCGCTGGGGTCGGCGATCGCGCGACGTACCGACGACGCGATGATCGCCTTCACCGTGTTCCTGCGGGAAGGGCAGCGATATCGGCCACAGGCGCCAGAGCCGTCGGTGACTGCTGCCGACGCGACGGTCGTAGCGGCGATCGACATGGTCGCCTACGACGTGCGCCACGGCCGTACGGAGGACCTGTTCGGGTTGGAGCCGGTGACCAGCTACATGATCCTGGCGCCGTTCCTCGGCGCCGAAGAGGCGCGCGCGTTCGTGGAAGAGAAGGTTCGCGGCGGCGGCTAGATGTGGTACATGCTCGCGCCGGCCTCGCGCGCCTCGCGCTCGATCACGTCGTTGATCGTCGTCTGCTCGAGCACCGCACGAGCCGCCGCGGCGGCGTCGGCGAACGGGCCCTGCGCATCGCGCCCGAGCGGCCCGTCGAGCAGCTCGACCACCTCCAGCACCGTCACCTCCGCGGGATCGCGCGCGAAGCGGTAGCCGCCCTTCACGCCGCGCTGGGAGCTGACGACGCCCGCCCTGCGCAGCACCGCGAACAGCTGCTCCAGGAACTGGACCGGGACGTCGCGCTTGCGCGCCAGCTCGCCGATCGGCACCGGATCGCTGCTGCTGCTGCGGGCAAGCTCGGCGAGCGCCAGCACCGCATACGGGGACTTGCTCGTGATCGAGATCATCGCTACGAGCGATGCTACGCAACGGCGCCGGTCGAGGGCGCCGAGACGTGCCGCGCAGCGGCCGGCGGCCGGCTTAGAGCCAGCCGCGCTCGGTGGCGATCAGCACCGCCTGCGCGCGGTCGACCGCGCCGAGCTTGCCGTAGATGTTGTGCAGGTGCGTGCGCACGGTGCTCGTCGAGAGCGTCAGCTCGTGCGCGATCTGCTTGTAGACCTTGCCTTCCGCCAGCCGCTGCAGGACCCCCAGCTCGCGCGTCGAGAGCGGGCAGGGGTCGACGTGGCGGCGGCGCTGGCTCGGCGCGCTCGGGAGCTCGTACATCACTCGCCGCAGCTCGTCCGGGCCGAGCCCGATCGCCCGGGCGGTGCGGAGCATCTCCGCCGGCGAGACCGGCGAGCCCTGCTCGTAGTGGGCCAGCATGTCCGCGAGCCGCACGAACGCCGCCTCGCCCTCGGCCTCGGGGTTGTGGTGGCGCTCGATCGTCGCGGCGATCGTCGCCGGCAGGCCCCAACGGCGAGCCAGCACGCCGCCGACCAGCGCGTGGTCGACGCCCAGCTCGCGACGCTCCTGGTGGATGCGGTCCTCCGGCGTGCGCGCGCCGCGGTGCACCTGCGCCGGGTAGCCCGGGTAGGCGTGCAGCAGCACGAGCTTGCCGATGTCGTGCAGCAGGCTCGCCGCTGTGAGGCGGTCGCGGTGCTCGAAGCCCACCTCCGCCGCGATCCGGTCGGCCGCGTGCTGCGTCGCCAGCGCGTGCAGGCGGAAGCGCTCAGGCGCCGCCTCCCACACGCTGGAGCGCTCGAAGAAGTCGAAGGTGCGCACGCGCGAGGCGAGCCCCTGCACCGTCTGCGGGGTCAGCAGCTCGACCGCGCCGACCGCCGTGTCGATCCGGCCGCGGCCGCCCTGCGCCTGGTTCGCCAGCCGCAGCACCGCGATCAGCAGCGCCACGTCGGACTCCACCGCCGCGACGATGTCCGCCGTGGCGACGTGGTCTTTCGAGACGACCGACAGCAGCCGCGCGCGGGACTCCGCCAGCGCCGGGAACGCCTCGAGCGCTTCGAAGGCCATCGTCAGCCGGCGCCCGTGACCCTCGTTCTGGTGACGCTCGCCCTGCTGGGCGGCGGGACGGGCCGTCGCGCCCGCCGGCGCCGACGCGTTCGAGGGAAGCTGGGATCGTGCCGCCGAGGGCGCGGTTGCGCCCGCAACCTTCGCGGCCGGGGCGGATCGGGCTTTGGCCACCTGCGAGGCGACCTTGCCGTTCGCCGAAGGCGAGGGGGCCTTGCCGTTGCCGGTCGAGGTCGCGCGGGCGCTGCTGGCCTGCGGCGCTTTCCTCGCTTTTGTCTTCGGCTTGGCCTGCGTCTTTGTCTTTGACTTGGAGGCGGTGGCTGGCATTCTTGCGCTGACTCGGTAGTCGGCCGTCCTTGGCGGGCCGCTCCCGACCCATATCGGCAGCTGTGCCGGAGAAATTAAGGGTTCGGCCGAAACAGCTTTGACGCCTAGGGCGCAAGTGCCGCATCGACGCGGCGCAGGGCCTCTTCGCGACCGAGCAGCGCGAGGCTCTCGAAGATGCCGGGCGAGATCGTCGTGCCCGTCAAAGCCACCCGCAGCGGCTGGTAGACCTCGCGCGGCTTCAGGCCGAGGCGCTCGACGAGCCCTTCGAGCGCCGGCGCAATCGAATCCTCCGCAAAGCTCTCAAGCCCTGCCAGGACCTCACGCGCCTGCGCAAGCGCCGCGCGCCCACGCTCGTCCAGCCAGCGCTCGCGCGCCTTCGGATCGTCGTCTGCCGGGACATCCAGCAGCGGTCCCGTGAGCGGCCAGAAGTCCGCCAGCGTGTGGATCTTCTCCTGGCTGATCCGGACGGCCTGCTCCAGCCTGGGATCGTCGCGGAATCCCGCGTGGGGAGTGCGATCGAGGTATGACCTCACGAGCCGGGCCAGCTCTCGATCCGGCAGCTCGCGGATGTGGACGCCGTTCAGCCAGCGCAGCTTCACCTCGTCAAAGCGCGCAGGGTTGCGGCTCACGGCCTCCAGCGTGAAGCGCTCGATCAGCTCCGGGGTCGAGAGCACCGTCTGGTCGTCGCCCGCCCCCCAGCCCAGCAGCGCCAGGTAGTTGCGGACCGCCGCCGGGAGGTAGCCCGCCTCGCGCAGCTCACCCACCGATGCGGCGCCATGGCGCTTGGAGAGCTTCTTGCCGTCGGGGCCGTGCAGCAGCGGCAGATGCGCGTAGGTCGGCAGCGGCGCGCCCTGAGCCAGCCCCACGGCCTTCGCGGCCTCCAGCGCCAGCAGCTGCTTCGGCGTGTTCGAGAGGTGGTCCTCGCCGCGCACGACGTGCGTGATCCGCGCGTCGAGGTCGTCGATCGCGACCGCGAAGTTGTAGAGCACCGACCCGTCCGCCCGCGCGATCACCGGGTCGTCCATGTGCACGTGCTCAAAGCGCGTCTCCCCGCGAATCGCGTCGTGCACGACCGTCGCGCCCTCCTCCGGCACGCGCAGGCGGACCGCGCCATCGGCCTCGGGCTTGCCGCGGAAGCCGCGATCCGCTCCGTAGAGGTCCTTGAACTGCTTCACGTCCGCCGCCGTCGCGTTCGAGCGATAGGCCAGATCCGCGTCGAGCAGCGCCGCCAGCGCTTCTGCGTGGCGCTCGCTGCGGTCGGTCTGCATGACCGGGCCCTCGTCCCAGTCAAGCTCCAGCCAGCGCAGCGAGTCGAGGATCTGCTCGACGTTCTCCGGGGTCGATCGCTCGCGGTCGGTGTCCTCGATCCGCAGCACCAGCTCCCCGCCGAAATGGCGGGCCAGCAGCCAGTTGAACAGCGCCGTGCGTGCGCCGCCGATGTGCAGTGCGCCCGTGGGCGATGGTGCGAAGCGAACCCTCATACGATGCGCGCATGCTAGTGATCGCGGCCGCCCGCCCACCGCGCGTGCGCAGATGCTGATCGGGGCGCACGTCTCCCCCGCAGGCGGCCTGCCCAAAGCGATCGAGCGGGGCGTCGAGCGGGGCTGCGAGGCGATCCAGATCTTCAACCAGTCGCCGCGGATGTGGAAACCCACCGCCTACCACGATGAGGACTTCGCGGCGTTCCGCGAGGCGATGGACGACAGCCCGGTCCAGGCGGTGCTGATCCACGCCGTCTACCTGCTCAACTGCGCCTCGGAAGATCGCGAGATCCGCAAGAAGTCGCTCGCCTCGCTGACGCACTCGCTGCGGGTCGGGCACGCGATCGGGGCCAGCGGCGTCGTGCTGCACTCCGGCTCGGCCAAGACCGGCCACGTCGGCGAAGCGATCGCCCGTGCGGGCAAGACCATCGCCGCGGCACTCGCCGACAGCGAGGGCTGCGTGCTGCACCTCGAGAACACCGCCGGCACCGGCGGCACGCTCGGCCGCTCCTTCGAGGAGCTGGCCGCGCTGATCGACGCCGCCGGTGGCGATCGGCGGCTGGGGGTGTGCCTGGACTCCTGCCACCTGCTCGCCTCCGGCTATGACATCCGCACGCCCGAGAAGACCGGAGCCGTGCTGCGCGAGTGCTCGCGCACGCTCGGACGCCGGGTCGTGCGCTCGCTGCATCTGAACGACTCGCAGACCCCGCTGGGGTCCAACCGCGACCGGCACGCGAACATCGGCAAGGGGGAGCTGGGGCGCAAGGGGTGCGAGTCGTTTCTGTCTGCGCCTTCGCTACAGAAGCTCCCCTGCGTGCTCGAGACGCCCGGTGAGAACCGCGAAGGCCCGCCGCGCAAGGAAGTGCTGCTTGCGAAACGGCTACGGCGACAGGGGATCGCGAGCCGCGCCTAGGACGCCGCAGCCCGCCGACCTGCGGGCCCGGCGCCCGGCGGCCTTCTAGGCAGTAGCCGCAGCCGGGAGCGCCGCTCCCAGCACGTGTTCCAGCTCGGCCCGCAGCGTCGGCGTGTGCTCGACGCGGAAGGCCTCCCCCAGCCTCAGACGGCGCACGCCGTCGCTGGTGTCGACCTCCAGGACGATCTCCGCCGGCCCCGGGAAGCTCTCGATCGCGTGCTTCACGTCCGCGATCAGCTCCGAGCAGAGGGCGCTCGCGTGCATGCGCAGGCGCACCGGCTCGGCGATCGCCGTGGCCGTCGCCGCGCGGCGGCCCGCCTCCACGTTCGCCTTCGCCACCTCATCGTCGCTGGGCGCGAACGGCTCGACGCTCTGCACGATCAGGCAGGTCTTGCCGGCTTCCTTGTGGTCCACCCGGCCCTTCACGAGCACGACCGCGTCGACGCCGAGCGCCGCTTCGTGCTCGGCGAGCGCCTTGCCGAAGACGAGCATCTCCACGCTGCCCGCGAGGTCGTCGAGCGTCGCGAACATCATGTGATCGCCGTTGCGCGTGCGGATCTTCTTCGCCTCCGTGATGATCCCGCCGACCGTCACCCAGTCCTTGTCGCGGCGGTCCTGGAGCGCCGCCAGCGGGCAGTCCACGCGGGCGCGCAGCGCCTCGCGCAGCGGCTTCAGCGGGTGCGCCGAGATGAACAGGCCGATCGCCTCCTTCTCGATCGCCAGCAGCTCGTTCTGCTCGAACTCCTCGCTGGAGATCGGCGGATGGACCGGGCGCGCGAAGCCCGAGGCGGCGGCCGCGCCGTCGCCGCCCGCGTCGGGGGCTTCCCCGAGGTCGAAGATCGAGCCCTGGCCGATCTGGGCGTCCTGCTGGATCTTCTGGCCCGCCGCCTGGGCCTGCTCGAGCACCTCGAGCATGCCTTTGCGCGAAGCGCTCGTCGAGCCGAAGGCGCCGCACTTGATCAGCGCCTCGATCGCCTTCTTGTTCACGGCACGGTTGTCCACGCGCTCGCAGAAGTCCCACAGCGAGGCGAACTCGCCGTCCTCGCGCGCGCGCTTGATCGCCTCGACCGCCTGGTAGCCGACGCCCTTGACCGCGTCGAGGCCGAAGCGGATGTTCCCGGCGACGACCGTAAACTCGTGGTCTGAGAGGTTCACGTCCGGCGGCAGGATCTCGATCCCCATCTCCTCGCAGCGGGCCACGAAGAACGGGACCTTGTCCTTCGTCGACATCACCGAGGAGATCAGCGCCGCCATGTACTCCGCGGGGAAGTTCGCCTTCAGCCACGCCGTGCGGTAGGCGATCAGCCCGTAGCAGGCGGCGTGGCTCTTGTTGAACGAGTAGTCCGCCGACTTTTCGTTCGTCTGCCACAGGAACTCGATCGTCTCGGGGCTCGTGCCCGATGCGCGGCAGCCCTCCACGAACTCCGGCTTCAGCGCCGCCATCGCCGCGCGGTTCTTCTTGCCGATCGCCTTGCGCAGGTCGTCCGCCTTCGCCCCCGAGAAGCCCCCCAGCTCCTTGGAGATCTGCATCGCCTGCTCCTGGTAGAGGATCACGCCCTTGGAGGATTCGAGGATCGGCTGCAGGCGCGCGTCGCGGTAGTTGATCGACTGCGGCTTCTGCTTGCCGTTCGCGTACACGGGGATCTGGTCCATCGCGCCCGGGCGGTACAGCGCCACGAGCGCCACGAGGTCGTTGAACTCGTCAGGGCGCACTTTCTTCAGCGCCTCGCGCATGCCCTCGGACTCGAACTGGAACACGCCGACCGAGTCGCCGCGCGCGAGCATCTCGTACGTCTTGGCGTCGTCGAGCGGCAGCGTCGTCATGTCCGGGCGCTGGCCCGTCGAGCGCTCGATGATGTCCAGCGCGTCCTCGATCACGTCGAGGTTGCGCAACCCGAGAAAGTCCATCTTCAGCAGGCCGATCGTCTCGATCGGCTTCATCGAGAACTGCGTCACCATGCGGTAGGCCTTGTCGCCGTTCTCGTCGGTGCCGGCGTCCGCCAGCTGGAGCGGCACGATGTCCGTCAGCGGGCGGTCGGCGATCACGACTGCCGCCGCGTGGATCGAGGAGTTGCGCACGATCCCCTCGAGGCCCTGCGCGACGTCGACGATCTGCTTCGCCTGCGGGTCTTCGTCCACCGCTTTGCGCAGTGGTTGCCCGGACTTCAGGCAGTCCTCGAACGACGGCGCGCGACCCATGATCGGGTCGGGGATCAGCTTCGCGAGGCGATCGCCCATGCCGTAGTCGAAGCCGAGCACGCGCGCCGCGTCGCGCGTGGCCGCACGCGGGAACATCTTGCCGAAGGTGACGATCTGCGCCACCGACTCGCGCCCGTACTTTTCCGTCACGTAGCGCATCACCCGCTCGCGCCCGCGCACCGAGAAGTCGATGTCGATGTCCGGCATCGACACGCGCTCCGGGTTCAGGAAGCGCTCGAACAGCAGGTCGTAGCGAAGCGGATCGACGTCGGTGATCGCCAGGCAGTAGGACACGATCGAGCCCGCCGCCGAGCCACGGCCCGGGCCGACGGCGATGCCGTTCTCCTTGGCGTACTTGACGAAGTCCCAGACGATCAGGAAATAGGCGTTGAAGCCCATCCCGTCGATCACCTGGAGCTCCATGTCCATCCGCTCCAGCGCCTCCGCCGGCGGCGGGTTGCCGTAGCGCAGGCGCAGGCCCTCTTCGACGCGCGCGCGCAGGTAGTCGCGCTCGCTGACGCCCTCCGGGGTCGGATAGCTCGGGATCAGCTGCTTGCCCAGCTCGAGCTCCACGTTGCAGCGCTCAGCGATCTCCAGCGTGCTCGCGATCGCCTCCGGCCACTCCGCGAACGCCGTCACCATCTCGCCGTTGTCGCGCAGGTAGAACTCGTTCGTTTCGAACGTCATCTTCGGCTGGGCGATCGTGCTCTTCGTCTGCACGCACAGCAGCGCCGTGTGGTGGTCGTAGTCCTCGCGGCGGAGGTAGTGGACGTCGCCGGTGCCGACGAGGCTGCCGCCCATCTCGCGCGCGATCCTGACGATCCCCTCATTGCACTTGTCCTGCGGCGCGAGGCCGTTCTTCTGCACCTCGAAGTAGACGTTCTCGGCTCCGTAGACGTTGCGCAGGTCGTCCGCGTGCGCGCGCGCGTCGTCGACCCGGTCCTCGAGCAGGCGCTGGCAGAAGCGCGAGGCCAGGCAGCCCGTCAGCGCGATAACCCCCTCGGAGTAGCGCTCGAGCAGGCCCATGTCGACGGAGGGCTTGCCGCGCTGGAGGCCATCGAGGAAGCCCGCGGAGGAGAGCTTCACCAGGTTGCGGTAGCCGGTGTCGTTGGAGGCCAGCAGCGTCAGGTGGTTGCGCTCGACCTTGCCGGGGCCGCGCGCCTTGTGGTCCTCCACGAGGTAGATCTCGCAGCCCAGCACCGGCTTCACGCCGTGCTTCTGGCAGGCCTGGTACAGCTCGACCGAGCCGTTCATCACGCCGTGGTCGGTCAGCCCCAGCGCCGGCTGCCCGAACTCGGCGGCGCGCTGCGCCAGCGCCTCGATCTTGCACGCCCCGTCGAGCAGGGAGTACTCGGAGTGGACGTGGAGGTGGGCGCAGGTCTGTGTGCTCAAGGCAATCCGATCTTAGGTCTCGCGGCGGCGGCGATCAGGCCGCGCGTCGCTGTTTGCGTCGTTCTCGGCGGCGGCGCAGTCGCAGCCGCGCGCGGGCGATCAGGGACAGGCTGTGCTTGTGCGGCGGACGGGCCGCGAGCGAGGCGGGCGCCGGGCTGTGCAGCGGCTGCTCCTCGGCACGTGCCCGCAGCCGCTCGACCGCCGCCGCGAGCGCCTGCGCCATCTCGCCGTCGCGCTGCCGGGACGTCTCCGAAGCGCGGGCAAGCGGGACAGGAGCCCGTGGCGCGCCGGCGACGGGCGGCGTAGACGGCGCCACAGGGACGGGCGACACGGGCCGCGGCGCGATCGGCGCCGGAGGGTCCGGAGCGAGCGCGGGCGCCGCGCGCAACGTCGCCTCGCGCAGCTTCCCCACCGTCTCGGCGAGCCCGCCCAGCAGGCCCAGCGCGCCGCGCTGCACCTGCTGCAGCGTCTCCAGCAGGCGCTCGGCGCGCTCGCGGGCAGCGCGCTCGCGGGCCAGCCCCGTGCGCAGCTCCTCCGCCTGGGCTTCCAGCTCCGACAGGCGGGCGCGCAGGGCCCGCTCGCCCCGCAGCGCCTCAGAGCGCTGGGCCGCCGCCGCCTGCTCAGCCTCCACCAGCTCGCGCTGGGCCGTTTGCAGGCGCGCGCTCAGCGCCGCCGCCTCGCGCTCGCTCGCGTCGAGCCGGCGCGTCAGGCCGTCGACCTGGGCGCGCAGCTCCCGTTCCAGCTCCGCGGCGCGGTCTTCCGCCTCGATCCGCAGGCGCTGCTCGGCGTACTCGCGCTGGGAGGCCCGCTGCAGTTCGCGCTCCAGCTCCGCGCCCGGCCGCGGCGCGGGCCGCCAGCCCGGCTCGACCGGCGCGCGCTGCTGCTCCGAGCGTGCCCGCTCCAGGCGCTCGAGCAGGTGCTCGCGCTCGCCCTCGGTCTCGCGCAGGCGCGCTTGCAGGCTGGCGAGATGGGCCTCCAGCGTGCGCACCGTCGCCTCCGCCGCCTCCGCGCGCAACGTCAGCGCGTGCTCGCCCGATTCCGCCGCGCGGCGGGCGCGCCGTTCTGAGAGCAGATCGCCCTCGCCGCGCCGCGCGCGGCCCTCGGCGGCGCCCGAATCGCCGCCCGGCGTCTCGTTTCCCTCGGCGATCATCTCGCCTGCAAGCTACGCCCGAAGCCGGACGGTCTCAGGGCCTTCGCAAAGCCCCTGCAAGCGAGGGGTTCAGCTCGCGAAGCGGCGCACGAGCGCGGTCGCCCCCGCCAGCGCCGAGAGCCCGCCCGCCGCCGTGAGGGCCACCCTGCGCCGCGAGGGCAGGCGCTTGCGCAGGTACCACTTGCCACCGCGCCAGACGACCAGGCCGAGCAGCTTGTAACCGGTTCCGTTCATCGTCCCGATCCTACCCGCGCGCCCGCGCGGCTACTCGTTGCGCAGCCGCCAGGCCATCCGCGACTGCAGCGACCACAGCTCGATGAAGCCCGGCGAGGCCGTCTGCGAGAACAGGCCGCCCGACTCCGAGAAGGAAGCCAGCGAGGCGTCGTAGACGGCGTTCGGCGAGGAGCGCGTCACGACGCGGGCATGGCCCTTGTAGAGCTTGATCCCGATCGTGCCGGTCACCTGCTCGTTGACCCGCTCCACATAGGCGTCGAGGTCGCCGCGCAGCGGCTCCCACCACAAACCGGCGTAGACGAGATAAGCCCAGTGCGCGTCGAGCTGCGGCTTGAACTGGTTCTGGTGGATCGTGCACACCAGGCGCTCCAGCTCCTCGTGCGCCGGCAGCAGGATCGCCGCCGCGGGCACCTCGTAGATGTCGCGCACCTTCAGGCCCACGATCCGGTCCTCGATGTGGTCGACGATGCCGACGCCGTGGCGCGCCGCGATGTCGGCCGCCGCTTCCAGCAGCGCCACCAGCTCCATCCGCTCGCCGTTCAGCGCCACCGGCACGCCACGCTCGAACTCCACCGCCACCGTCTCCGGCTCGTCCGGCGCCTGCTCGGGACGCGTGACCAGCTGGAAGACCTCGTCCTCCGGGGCGTGCTCGAGGTCCTCGATCCAGCGGCCCTCCGAGGATCGTCCCCAGAGATTGTCATCGATCGAGTAGGGAGCCGTCTCGGCTCCCCCCTTAATCGGAATTCCGTGCTCGCGCGCGTAGGCGATCTCCTCCTCGCGCCCCATCTGCCACGAGCGCACCGGCGCGATCACCTTCAGCTCAGGGGCCAGCGTCGCGATCGTGCCCTCGATCCGCACCTGGTCGTTGCCCTTGCCGGTGCAGCCGTGCGCGATCGTGTCGCAGCCCGAGGCGCGCGCCTGCTCCACCGCCAGCTTCGCGATCAGCGGCCGCCCCAGCGCCGTGAACAGCGGGTAGCCGCCGCCGTACAGCGCGTTCGCCTTGATCGCGGGGACGACGTACTCGCGGGCGAACTCCTCGCGCGCGTCGACCACGTGGCACTCGAGCGCCCCCAGCTGCAGCGCCTTGCCCTTGACGACCTCGTAGTCCTCGCCCGGCTGGCCGAGGTTCACCGTCAGGCACACGACCTCCGCTTCGTACTGGTCCTGGATCCACTTCAGCATCACGCTCGTGTCCAGGCCGCCGGAGTAGAGCAGCAGCACGCGATGCACGTTCGCGGGGTCCGCCTCGTAGGAGGCGGTGCGGGGGATGTCGATCGGGGACGGCACCGGCGCGAAAGGCTACTGGCGCTGTGGGCTTCGCGAGTTCCGGCTGGGGGCGCGTTCCATCAGCGGGTAGGGCGGCCTGCCTTCGCTGAAGCCCAGCTTCGCGTACAGCCCCTGGGCGTCGGCGGTGTTCAGCATCCAGCGCACGTCCTTGAAGGAGTTCTCCACGATCTCGCGCACCAGCTCGTAGCCGAGACCGCGGCCGCGGTAGGGCTCAAGCACGTAGACGTCGGCCAGGTACGCCAGCGTCACCCCGTCGGAGATCGCCCGCGCGAAGCCGACCTGCCTGCCCTCGTGGTAGAGGCCCAGCACCCGCTGCGAGCCCGCCACCGCGCGCTCGACGGGCTCGCGCGCACGCCCCAGGCCCCAGTAGGACTGCGTGCTGATGAACGTATGCACCGCGTCGACGTCGATCCGTTCACGGTCGTCGTCCAGCTCGAAGCCGCCGGGCAGCTCGCGGCGCACGCCTACCGCCCCTCCGGCCCGGACCGCACGCTCAACCTTCGAGCACCGTCGCCAGGCGCCGCAGCGCCTCGTCCACCTCCGCCGCCGTCACCGTCAGCGGCGGCAGCAGGCGCAGGGTCGTCGGGCCCGTGGCGTTAGTCACCAGGCGCTGCTCCAGCAGCGCCCGCTGCATCGCCTCCGGCGCCGGCACGTCAAGCTCGCACGCCAGCATCAGCCCGCGCCCGCGCACTTCGAGCACGTGCGGCAGGCGCTGAAGCCCCTCCGCCAGGCGCCTGCCCTGCTCGCGCACCTCCTGCAGGAACGGCTCCTGCGCGGTCAGCTCGAGCGCCGTCAGCGCCGCCGTCGCCACGGTCGGGCCGCCCGCGAACGTCGAGCCGTGATCGCCCGCCTTCAGCACGTCCGCGAGGCGCTCGCCCGTCACCAGCGCGCCGATCGGCAGCCCGCCGCCCAGCGCCTTCGCGGTCGTCATCGCGTCGGGGACCACGCCCGTCTGCTCATACGCCCACAGCGAGCCGGTGCGGCCCATGCCGGTCTGGATCTCGTCGAAGATCAGCGCCGCCCCGTGCTCGTCGCAGGCCGCGCGCGCCGCCTGCAGGCATTCCCCCGAGAGCACGTGCACGCCGCTCTCGCCCTGGATCGGCTCGAGGATCACCGCGGCGGTGCGCCCGTCCACGACGCCGCTCAGCGCCTCCGGCGTGGGCTCGACCGCCCGGAAGCCCGGCACCAGCGGCGCGAACGGCGCCTGCTTGGCCTCCTGCGGCGTCGCCGAGAGCGAGCCGTAGGTGCGCCCGTGGAAGGCGCCGTGGACCACGACCAGGTCTCCCCCCTGCCGCGCCTTGCGCGCCAGCTTGATCGCCGCCTCGTTCGCCTCGGCGCCCGAGTTGCAGAAGAACACCTTGCCGCCAAGGCTCGACCGCGACAGCTCGTCGGCCAGCCGCATCGCCGGCTCGGTGTAGAACAGGTTGCTGGCGTGCATCAGGCGGCCCACCTGCTCGCGCACCGCCTCCACCACGCGCGGATGGCAGTGCCCCAGGTTCGTGACCGAGATGCCGCACAGGAAGTCGAGGTACTCGCGGCCCTGCTCGTCCCACAGCCAGGCGCCCTCGCCGCGCACGAACTCCACCGGCTGGCGCAGGTAGGAGCCGATCACGCTCCGGCGCTCGAGATCCTGGAGCTCCGCGAGCGTCACGAGGCGGCCTCGATCATCGTGCCGATGCCCGCGTCGGTGAACAGCTCTAGGAGCAGCGAGTGCGCGACGCGGCCATCGAGGATGTGCGCCGCCGTCACGCCGGAGTCGATCGCTTCGACGCAGGCCGCGAGCTTCGGGCGCATCCCGCCCTGTAGCTGCGGCAGCGCTTCGCGGGCGCGCTGCGCGCTGGCGCGGGCGACGCGGCTGTCGGGGTCCGCGGGGTCCGCCAGCCAGCCGGGCACGTCGGTCAGGAAGACGACCTTGTAGGCGCCCATCGCGCCCGCCACCGCGCCGGCGGCCTCGTCGGCGTTGATGTTGTAGGAGTTGCCCTCGCGGTCCGCGCCGACGGAGGCGATCACCGGGATGTAGTCGCTTGCGACGTGGTCGATCACGTCGGTGTTCACGCGCTCGATCCGCCCCACGAAGCCGATGTCCTCGCCGTCGGGCGCGGCGCGCCGCGCGACCCGGAACAGCAGGCCGTCGTCGCCGCACAGCCCCACCGCCGGCTGACCGTGACGGTTCAGGCGCAGCACGATCTCCTTGTTCACCTTGCCCATCAGCACCATCTTCGCGACCTCGACGGTGTCCTTGCTCGACACGCGCAGGCCGCCCACGAACTCGACCGGCAGGCCCAGGCGCTCCATGTAGGAGCTGATCTCGGGGCCGCCCCCGTGCACGACGATCGGGTTCAGGCCCACGTACTTCAGCAGCACCACGTCGCGCGCAAACTCCTCGCGCAGCGACTCGTCCTCCATCGCCGCGCCGCCGTACTTGATCACGACCGTCTTGCCGTGGAACTCCCTGATGTAGGGAAGCGCCTCCAGCAGAGTTCCTACGTCACGCATCGCCCGCGCCCCCGATCACGTTGTGTACTCCGCGTTGATCCTTATGTACTCGTGCCCGAGGTCGGAGAAGAAGACCTCCGTTTCCACGCCCTCGCCCGGCAAGCCGACCTCGTATTCGATCTCCATCGCCTGCACCGCCCGCGCGACGGCGGCCTCGTCGTAGCCGATCGCCGCGCCCGCCACGCACACGGGGATGCCCTCGATCGTGAGGTCCATCGCCAGCGGCGCCGTGCCGGGCAGCGCGCCGCCGACCGCCTGGATGATCCGGCCCCAGTTCGGGTCCGCCCCGTGCAGGGCGGTTTTCACCAGCGGCGAGTTCGCCACCGCGCGGGCCGCCGCCTCGACGCCCGCCTCGTGACCGCCGCGCACGACGACGCGCCCGATCCGCTCGGCGCCCTCGCCGTCGGCGATCATCATGATCGCGAGCTGGCGCAGCAGCGCGTCGAGCGCCTCGCCGAAGCGCAGCTCCTCCTCCGACTCGGGCGCGATCCGCACGCCGCTCGCACCGGAGCACATCAGGATCGCGGTGTCGTTCGTGGAGAGCTGCCCGTCGACGGAGGCGCGGTCGAACGAGCGCTTCACGCACACGCCCAGCAGCAGGTCCGCGGTCTCGGGCGCGAGCTCCGCGTCGGTCTCGACGAAGCACAGCATCGTCGCGAAGTTCGGTGAGATCATCCCGGCGCCCTTGCACTGGGCGCTGAGCCGCACGCTGCCGGAGGGCAGCTGCACCTCCAGGTTCGCGCGCTTCTCCGAGGCGTCCGTCGTCTGGATCGCCTGCTGAAAGGATGAGTCTCCGCCGGCGCCGAGCGCCGGCTGCGCCGCGAGGATTCCCTGCAACATCTTCTCGACCGGCAGGTGGTGGCTGATGCCTCCGGTGGAGGCGAGCGCCACCGCCGCGGGGTCGCAGCCGAGCGCGATCGCCGCGGCGCCCTGCGTCTTGGCGGCGTCATCCAGCCCGCGCCGGCCCGTCGCGGCGTTCGCGCAGCCCGAGTTCGCCAGCACCGCCCGCAGCGCGTGCAGCTCACAGCGCTCCCGGCTGAGGATCACCGGCGCCGCGGGCACGCCCGTCGCCGTGAAGCGCGCCGCGCTCACGGGCCGCTCGGCGTCGCAGACGAGCAGGCCGACGTCATGGTTGCCGCTGGGCTTGATCCCGCAGGCGACGCCCGCGGCGCGGAAGCCGCCCGGCAGTCCCGCCTCCGGGCCGAGGTCGCGCACGTGCTCCGGCGCCGGCACCCAGCGCGAGTGAAAGAACGGCTGCGGCGGGCCGCTCGCCACGCCGCCGAACAGGTTCGTGCCCGGCGGCTTCGTGCCCTCCCTGCTCACGCGAGGCCCTCCGTCTCGTCGAAGCCGAACATCACGTTCAGGTTCTGCACCGCCTGCGAGGAGGTGCCCTTCCAGAGGTTGTCGAGCGCCGAGAGCACGACCACCTTGCCGCTGTGCGGGTCCGCCTTCGCGAACACGCGGCAGAAGTTCGTCGCCTGCACCTCGCGCGTCCCGGGCGGGGCGCCGACGACCTCGACGAAGGGCTCCTGCGCATAGGCCTTCGTGTACAGGTCGGCCAGCTCGTCGTCCCCGACGGGCCGCGTCGTCGTCACGTAGCAGTCGGCGAGCTCGCCCTGGTCGAGCGGGACGAGGTGCGCCTGGAAGAGCACGGCGAGCTCGTCGGTCGCGCCCGCCTCCGCCCGCAGCGGCGCGAGCTGCTCCTCGATCTCGGGCGTGTGCCGGTGTTCGGCGACCTTGTAGGGAAGGATCGTCTCCCCCGCCATCGACTGGTGCGTCGTCTCGTCGAAGGCGCGGCCCGCCCCGGAGATCCCCTGCTTGGCGTCGATCACCGCGTCGGCGATCAGGCCCGCCCGCGCCAGCGGCGCGAGGCCCAGCAGCGAGGCGGTCGGGTAACAGCCGGGGTTCGCGACGATGTTCGCGCCAGCGATCCGCTCGCGGTGCAGCTCCGTCAGCCCGTACACGGCTTCGGGGAGCAGGTCGGGACGCGGGTGCTCGCCGTACCACTGCTCGTAGGTCGCGAGCGAGGAGAGGCGGAAGTCCGCGCTGAGGTCGACCACGCGCACGCCCCGGTCGCGCAGCTCGCCGACCGCCGGCGCCGCCGCGGCGTGCGGGTAGGCCACGATCGCGGCGTCGATCTGTCCGTAGGAGTCGAGGTCCAGCTCGCCGAGCGGCAGCGGCACGCGGTAGCGCGGGTAAAGGTCGTCCAGGCGCCGGCCCACCTCCGAGCGGCCCGTCACCGCGACCAGCTTGAAGCGCGGGTGGCGCCACAGCAGGTACGCCGCCAGCGCGCCCGCGAAGCCGGTCGCGCCCGCGACGATCACCCGCGGCGCGCCCGGCGCCGCCTGCTGCGGCCGGGGCTCGCCCGCGGCGGCGCGCGTCTTCTGCAGCTCAGCCACGCAGCTCGCCCCCCAGCTCCGCGAGCGCCGCGACGATCCGCTCGCGCGCCGGCGCCACGTCCTCGTCGGTGAGCGTGCGCTCCAGCGAGCGGAACGACAGCGCCAGCGCGAGCGAGCGCCTGCCCTCGCCGACCTGCGCGCCGGTGTAGACGTCGAAGATCTCGGCGCCGTCCAGCTCCGCGCCACCGGCCCGGCGCACGCCGTGCAGCACGTCGCGCGCCGGCACCTCCTGCGGCAGCACGACCGAGAGGTCCTGGCGCAGCACCGGGAAGGCGCCGAACGCGTCGAACGCCACGACCTCCGGCGCGACGAGCGCCAGCTTGCCGAGGTCGATCGCGAACGCAGCCGTGCGCTCCAGGTCCCAGGCGCCGGCGACGGTCGGGTGCAGCTCGCCGACGAACCCGAGCTTCAGCGGCTTCCCCTCCGGATCGCGGGCCAGCACCGCGGCGCTGCGCCCCGGGTGCAGGAACGGCCACTGCTCCTCCTGGACCTGCCAGTGGACGTGGAGCGCGTCGAGCAGCCCGGCGAGCAGCGCCTTCGCCGCGAAGAAGTCCGCCGTCGCGGCCTCGCCGCGCCAAGCGCGCGGCGCGAGCCGGCCGCTCAGCAGCACCCCCAGCGCGTGATGCTCGTCCGCCCCCGTCGCACTGTCGTCGGCGCGGTAGACGGTGCCCGACTCGAACAGCGCCACGTCGGGGCCGTTGCGCGCGACGTTGTGGCGCGCGGCGTCGAGCAGCGAGCCCATCAGCGTCGGGCGCATGATCGACTGCGCGTCCGAGAGCGGGTTCTCGACCACGACCACGCGCCGCAGCGCGTGATCGGGCGGTAGCAGCAGCCTGTCGAGCAGCGCCGGTTCGGTGAAGCTCCAGCCGACGACCTCGTACAGGCCCCGCCCCGCCATCGCGTCCTCCGCCAGCCGGCGCAGGCGCTGGGCGTGGGTGAGGCGGCCCGCGGCGCCGCGGCGCGCCGGCAGCGTCGCGGGCAGCCGCTCCAGGCCGTCGATCCGCGCTACCTCCTCGATCAGGTCGACCTCGCGCGTGACGTCCTCGCGGCGCAGCGCCGGCACCGTCACCTCCAGGCCGTCCCCGGCGTCCTCGCAGGCGAAGTCGAGCGCCTCCAGGATCTCGCGTTGGCGCGCGGCCGGCACCGCCAGGCCGAGGATCGCCTCGACGCGCGCCTCGCGCAAGCGCAGCGCCTGCAGCGGCGGCAGCGGCTCGGCGACGTCGATCGTCCCCGGCGCGAGCCGCGCGCCGCACAGCTCGACCATCAGCCGCGCCGCGATCGCCTGCGCCTGCATGCACTGCTCCGGCTGCAACCCCTTCTCGAAGCGCGAGGAGGCCTCGCTGCGCAGCCCCAGCTGCCAGGAGGTGCGATGGATGTTCGGCCCGCTCCAGGTCGCCACCTCCATCAGCACGCGCGTCGTCTCCGCCACCACCTCCGAGCGCGCCCCACCCATCAGGCCCGCGATCGACGTCGGCCCCTCGTCGTCCTCGATCAGGACCATCTCGGCGTCGAGCGTGCGGGTCTGCCCGTCGAGCGTCTGTACCTGCTCGCCCTTGCGCGCGCGGCGCACCGTCAGCCGCCCACCGGCGACGCGGTCGAGGTCGAACGCGTGCAGCGGCTGCGCCGTCAGCAGCATCGCGTAGTTGGTGATGTCGACGACGTTGTTGATCGGGCGCTGGCCCGCCGCCATCAGCCGCGCCTTCAGCCACGGCGGCGAGGGGGCGATCGTGACGTCCTCGAACACCCGCGCCGTGAAGCGCGGGCACAAGTCGGGACACTCGACCTTGATCTCCGCGCCCTCGACCGCGCCGTCGGAGCCGGGGTCGTCTTGCCAAGGCTCGGGTGCGAGTGGCGCCCCCGTCGCGGCGTGCAGCTCGCGCGCGACGCCGTAGACGCCAAGACAGTCCGGGCGGTTAGGGGTGATCTCCAGCTCGATCACGTCCGTCTCGATTGGCAACAGATCGGCGAGCGGGGCACCCGGTGCAAACTCCGCATCGAGCTGCAGGTCGTCGAGCACGAGGATGCCCTTCTCGCCGCCGGGGCCGATCTCCAGCTCGCTCTCCGCGAGGATCATCCCTTCGGAGGCGACGCCGCGCAGCTTCGCCTTCTTGAGCTTCGTTCCATCCGGCATCACCGCGCCGGGCTTGGCCACCGC
This sequence comes from Solirubrobacteraceae bacterium, assembly GCA_035508515.1. Lineage (GTDB taxonomy): Bacteria > Actinomycetota > Thermoleophilia > Solirubrobacterales > Solirubrobacteraceae > Palsa-744. Next base: position 22,847 of record DATJMW010000029.1, read on the forward strand.
GACGGTCTGCCCCGCCGCGACGTTCGGTGCGCCACACACGATCGTCGCGGGCGACTCCTCGCCCAGATCGACCTGGCAGACCTTCAGCCGATCGGCGTCGGGGTGCTGTTGCGCGTCGAGCACGCGGCCCACGACGAAGCCCTCGGGGCCCCGGACTCCGTGGCGGTGGATCGCCTCGACCTTCGTGCCAGTCAGCGTCAACCGCGCCTCGATCTCGTGCACGTCGAGCTCCGGCGAGCAGTATTCGCGCAGCCAGGTCAGCGGGACGCGCATCAGAACTGCTCCAGGAACCTGAGGTCGTTGTCGTAGTAGAGGCGCAGATCCGGAACGCCGTGCTTAAGCATCGCGATCCGCTCGACTCCCATCCCCCAAGCGAACCCCTGCACCTTCTCGGGGTCATAGCCCGGCGCATTCGCGTCGGTGGTGGGCACGTAGGAGTAGACGTTGGGGTCGACCTCGCCGGCGCCGAGCACCTCCAGCCAGCCCTCGCCCTTGCACAGGTTGCAGCGCGAGCCGTCGCGCAGGAAGCCCTTGCCGTCGCAGTTGAAGCACGAAACGTCGACCTCGACGCTGGGCTCGGTGAAGGGGAAGAAATGCGGGCGCAGGCGCACCTCGCGCGCGTCGCCGAACACGGCCTGGGCGAACATCAGGAGCGTTCCCTTCAGGTCGGCGAGCGTGATGTCCTCGTCGACGGCCAAGCCCTCGATCTGGTGGAACTGCGGCGTGTGCGTGGCGTCGGAGTCGGGCCGGTAGACGCGCCCCGGGATCACGACGTAGAGCGGCGGCGGGTGCGCCTCCATCGCGCGCACCTGCATCGGCGAGGTGTGCGTGCGCAGGACGACGTCCTCCGCCACGTAAAAGGTGTCGGTGCGCGCCCGCGCGGGATGCGTGGGGCTGTGGTTGAGCGCGTCGAAGTTGTAGTGGACCGTCTCGACCTCGGGGCCCTCCATCACGGTGAAGCCGAGACCCAGGAAGATGTCTTCCAGCTCGCGCCGGGTGCGCGTCAGCAGGTGCAGGCGGCCGATCGGCTGCGGCGGGGCGCCGGGTAGCGTCACGTCGACGCGGTCCTGCGCGAGCCGCCGTTCAAGCTCGGCGCCGCCCAGCTCCTCCCCGCGCCGCTCGATCAGCGCCTCGAGCGCCTGGCGCGCCTGGTTCGCGGCCTTGCCCGCGGGGCCCCGTTGCTCGGGCGGCAGCTCGGCGACGCCGCGCAAGAGCTGGGGCAGCTCGGCCTTGCGCCCGAGCCAGCGCACGCGCAGCTCCTCGAGCGCCGCGCCGTCGGGGGCGGCGGAGATCTCGGCTTCGGCCTGCCGGCGCAGCTGCTGGACGCGCTCGATCATGAGGCCCGGACCCTAGATGACGCAGGGGAGAGTTCGCGATTTCGCGTGACCTCGTACAGCGCGACGGTCGCGGCCATCGCGGCGTTCAGCGACTCTCCGGCGATCGGGATGCGGGCGCTGCGGGCGCAGGCGGCAAGCACGTCCTCGGGCAGTCCGTCGCGCTCGGCGCCCACGAGCAGCGTCAGCGATCCCTGCCCCCCGCTGTCGCCACGCAGCGGCTCTGAGGCGTGGGCGTCGAGCGCGACCAGCTCGCCTGGCAGCTCCGCGACGTCGCCGGCCCGCGCGAGCGCGACGGCGAAGATCGCTCCCATGCTGGCGCGGACGGCCTTCGGCGAGTGCGGGTCGGCGCAGCCGGGTCCGAGCGCGACGCAGGAAGCGCCGAAGGCGTGGGCGGAGCGCAGCACGGTGCCGACGTTGCCGGGGTCGCCGACGCCGTGCAGGTAGACGCACAGCGGCCCGGCGGGCTCGGCCCATTGCTGCTCGTAGACGCCGATCACGCGCGTGCCGGAGCCGAGCGCCGAGACGGACCGCAGCGCGCCGGCCTCGACGTCGTGGAAGCCCTGCCCGCCGAGCCCCGAGCCCGCGAGGCGAAAGCCCTCGACGGCGGGGCGCCGTGCGGCGCGCGCCGCGAGCACGAGGTCCTCGCCCTCGGCGGCGAAATGCCCGCTGCGGGCGCGCTCGCGCCGGGTGGCGAGTCGCTTGAGCTGCTTGAGCCTGGGGTTCTGGGGGGACTGGATGATCATCGTCTCGGTCGGTTGGGGTGGACTGGCGAAGGCATAAAAAAAGCGCCGTCTCGGTGGAGAACGGCGCCCGTGAGGCTGATCGCTGTCGGCTGCGGGTCAGGCAGCCGACGCCTCGCGGGCGACCTCGGCAAAACGTCGGAAGGTGTCGGCGTCGTGCACCGCGATGTCGGCGAGCACCTTGCGGTCGAGCTCGACGCCCGCGAGCTTCAGCCCGTGCATCAGCTGCGAGTAGCTCATGTCGTTCTGGCGCGCGGCGGCGTTGATGCGCGTGATCCACAGCCGCCGGAAGTCGCGCTTGCGGTTGCGACGGTCGCGGTAGGCGTAGGCGTCCGCCTTCAGCAGCGCCTCCTTGGCGCGCTTGTAGTTCGAGTGCGCCTCGCCGCGGAAGCCCTTCGTCTGTTCGAGGACGGAGCGGCGCTTCTTGCGCGCGTGGACGGACCGCTTGACGCGCGTCACGAGTCACCCCCTGCGGGCTTCCGGCCCGCAGTTCCGACCCGATTGGTCGCCCTCCGGGCGCCCTTCGAAGCCCCGAGCATCCGCTTGATCCGCGGCTCGTCATGGTCGCTCATGATCTTCGGCCCGCCGAGCGCGCGCTTCTTTTTCGGCGACTTCTTCTCGAGGATGTGGCTCGTGAAGGGGTGCCGGCCGCGCACCTTGCCCTTGGCGGTGACTTTGAAGCGCTTCTTCGCGCCGGAGTGGGTCTTCATCTTGGGCATGAGAGCGGAGGATTATAGGGCGTCGGCCAAGTCACGGCCGCGAACGTGGATCGGGAGCCCCGCAGCGGGCGCCGTCAGGCGGCGTCGGCGGGCTCGGGCGTAGCCTCGCCCTCGCCGCTTGCGTCCGGCTCTCCCTCACCGCCGGCGTCCGCCTCGCCCGCGCCACCGTCATCCGCTTCCGCGGCGGCTTTCGCCTCGGGCGTCTCGACCGCCTCGACGGCGGCCTCGTCCAGTGGGGACTGAAGCGAGGTCGAGGCGACGTCGCCCTGCTCGCCTTCGGTGAAGACCTCGTCGGCGGCCTCGCCGCCCTCGGCCTTGCCGGAGAGCACGGCTTTCGAGGGCGCCATCAGCATCGTCATGTTGCGCCCTTCCTGGATCGGGCGCTGCTCGACGACCCCCAGCTCGGCGAGCTCCTCGGCGAGCCGGTCGAGGATCGCGATCCCGCGCTCGGGATGGGTGACCTCGCGGCCGCGGAACATGATCGTGACCTTGACCTTGTCCTTGTGGCGCAGGAAGCGCTCGACGTGGTGCTTCTTGGTGTCGTAGTCGTGCTCGGCGATCTTCGGGCGGAACTTGATCTCGCGCACGGTGATCTGCTGCTGGTGCTTGCGGGCGGCCTTCTGCTTCTGCGCCTGCTCGTACTTGTACTTGGAGTAGTCGAGCACGCGGCAGACGGGCGGGCGCGCCTCGGGCGCGACCTCCACGAGGTCGAGGTCGCGTTCCTGCGCGAAGACCAGCGCGTCGGGCGTCTTCATCACGCCGACCTGGTTGCCCTCGTCGTCGATCAGGCGTACCTCGGGCACGCGAATGCGCTCGTTGATCCTGGTGGTGTCCCGCTCGGGCGGGCGCCGGTCGAACCTGCGCGGGACCGGCACTAGCTGAGGTGCGCGCGCGTCAAGCGGCTAAGCGTCGCGCTCTTGAGATTTGCGTGGCTGCAAGGCGGGTGAGTATAGCTTCCCCTGCACGTCCTGGAAGAACTTTTCCGCGGTCGTGGAACCGGTGTCTCCGCCCTTGTGCTCGCGCACCGAGATCGTGCCGTCGGCCTGCTCGCGCTCGCCGACGATCAGCATGTAAGGCACCTTGCGCAGCTCGGCCTCGCGGATCTTGCGGCCGACGGACTCGTTGCGATCGTCGAGCTCGATCCGCACGCCGGCGGCGGCCAGCTGCTCGCGCACGCCCGCCCCGTACTGGTTGAAGCGATCGGACACCGGCAGCACGACGGCCTGCACGGGCGCGAGCCACAGCGGCAGCTCGCCGCCCAGGTGCTCCAGCATGATCCCGACGAAGCGCTCGTAGGAGCCGAAGGCGGCGCGGTGGATCATCACGGGCTGGTGCTCGGCGTTGTCGGCGCCGGTGTAGGTCAAGCCGAAGCGCGCGGGCATCGAGTAGTCGAGCTGAACTGTTCCCAACTGCCAGGAGCGGCCGAGCGAGTCGGTCATGTGCATGTCGATCTTCGGCCCGTAGAAGGCGCCGTCGCCGGGGTTCAGCTCGTAGTCGAGGCCGGCCTCCTCCAGCGCGGCGGCAAGCTTGGCCTCGGCGCGATCCCACATGGCGTCCTCGCCGATCCGCTGCTCGGGGCGGGTGGAGAGCTCGAGACTGACGTCGAGGTCGAACAGCTCGTAGGTGGCGAAGGCCAGCTCGAGGCAGCCCTTGACCTCCTCCTGCACCTGCTCCTCGGTGCAGAAGATGTGGCCGTCGTCCTGGGCGAAGTGGCGCACGCGCAGCAGGCCGTGGAGCACGCCGGAGGCCTCGTTGCGGTGCAGCAGCCCCGGCTCGAAGTAGCGCACGGGCAGCTCGCGGTAGGAGTGGCGCTGGCTGCCGAACAGGTGCGCGTGGCCGGGACAGTTCATCGGCTTGACGCCCATGTCGCGCTGCTCGACGTCGAGCGTGAACATGTTCTCGCGGTACTTGCCCCAGTGGCCGGAGGTCTTCCACAGCTCGGCGTCGTAGATCTGCGGCGTCTTCACCTCGCTGTAGCCACGCTCAGCCACCATCGCGCGCGAGACGGCGACGAGCGTGTTGAAGATCGTGGTGCCGGCGGGCAGCCAGAAGGCCGAGCCGGGCGAGACCTCCGAGAAGGTGAACAGGCCCAGCTCGCGGCCGAGCTTGCGGTGGTCGCGTTCCTTGGCCTGCTCGATCCGCTCCAGGTGCTCCTTCAGCTCGGCCTCGGTGAAGAAGGCGGTTCCGTAGATGCGGGTGAGCATCGTGCGCGAGGAGTCACCGCGCCAGTAGGCGCCGGCGACGGACTGGAGGCGGAAGGCGCCGACGGACTTCGTGCTGGGCGCGTGCGGCCCCCGGCACAGGTCGGTGAAAGGCCCGTTCGTGTACAGCGAGACGCTCTCAAGCTCGCGCGGCGGGTGCGCGGAGCGCTCGGCCTCGACGAGGTCGTCGATCAGCTCGACCTTGTAGTCCTGTCCCTCCCCGGCGAAGCGCTCGCGCGCCTGCGCGGGGGTGACCTCCTGGCGCACGAAGGGCTCCGCGGCCTTGATGTGCTCGCGCATGCGGGCTTCGATCTGCGGGAAGTCGGCCTCGGAGATCGCGACGCCCTCGGGGAACTCGAAGTCGTAGTAGAAGCCGTCGGCGATCGCGGGGCCGATCGAGATCTTGACGCCGGGGTACAGCTCGAGCACCGCCTCGGCCAGCACGTGGGCGGCGTCGTGGCGGATCAGCGCCAGCGCCTCCTCGCCGCTCTTGCGGGTGAGGATCGAGAGGTGCGCCCCGTCGGGCAGCGGGCGCGAGAGGTCGCGCGGCTGCGGCGCCTCGCCCGCCTCGGGATGGCCGACCTCGACGGCCAGCGCGGCGCGCGCGAGGCCGGGGCCGATCGCGGCGGCGGCGTCGGCGCCGGTGGCTCCGTCGTCCAGCTCCAGGCGGTTGCCGTCGGGCAATGTCACGGTGACGCTCATCTCAGCGCTGGAGGCTACTCGGCCGGTGCGCGGGCGTACCGATCGGGGCCGCGACGGCGGTCGGCGGGCCTCAGGCGGGCTGCCAGAGCGCGTCGTCGCCGAGCGGCGTGCGCCGCGCCTGCCGGGAGCCCACCAGTTCGATCAGCGCCCGCTCCGCGGCGGCGCGGTCGGGCAGCTCGTTGTTGGGGGCCATGATCGCGGCGACCTCCTGGCTGACGAGACCGTTGGGGAAATGCCGCAAGGCCTCCAGCGGGCTCTCGGGCGTGGGGCGGCGTTCGAGCGTGGGGTCGAGGTTCGCGATCAGGACGTCGTAGGCCTCGATCGTCTGAAAGCCGCCCGCCTCCAGCCGCCGGTCGCCGCTGGCGAAGACGAGCGAGGGCGCCGAGTAGCGCACGGGCCCGTCGGTCTGCCGCGCCTTGCCCTGGAACTCGGTGGGGCCGCCGGCGGCGGTGCGGGTCTCGGCCTTGTCGGCCTCGTAGGCAGCGATCGTCTCGGGGTCCTCGATCGCGGCGACGACGGCGTCCGCGTCGAGCCCCTCGACGTGCGCGAGCGCGCGGGCGATGTCGGCGTCCTCGTCGAGCACGAGCGTCGTGGTGAACCAGCCGAACTGCAGCGCGCGGTGAACCTCGTGCTCGCGGCCGGGGGCCAGCAGGCGCGCGGCGACGATCGCGCGGCAGGCGCGTGAGGTGGCGGCGAGGCGCGCGCGGGGCTCGGCGTCGAAGGGCATCCCGAAGCGGCGGAAGCCGACGTGGCCGACGGCCATGCGGGTTGGCGTGTAGCCGAGCTCCAGGTAGCGGTTCGGGTCCTCGGAGAGGCCGATCGTGACCAGGCGCCAGTCCAGCTGCTCGCCGTAGCGCCAGCGCAGGACCGCGAGCGCGGGGCTGGCGGAGTAGGCCCAGGGACAGCCGGGGTCGCTGAAGTGGACTACCGAGACGCCGGGCATCTGGAGCGATGATTGCACACGCAATCGACTTTCCCGGACCCGGGTCCGGATAGACCTCGGCAGCCGCAGGAGAGCGGGAGCGCGGGCGCGGGCGGTCGCCCGATCGAGAGAACCGTCCGCAGCGCGTGCAGACAATTGACTGATAAACATCCCTGTAGACGATCGTCTGAATATGTGAAAGTGATCCGGATGAACGACCAAGAGCCGACGGCGATCTCGATCGCCCTCTCCCCCACCCAGGTTGACCACGTGGTGCGTGCCGCTTCGCGCGGCAGCGCCCCCAGCATCTCGGCGTTGATCGCCGGCTCGCTCGCGAAGCAGCGCATGCGCGACGACGTCGGCGAAGCGCCGGGCGGCGCACGGGCGGCGGCGTCCGCGACCGAGCCCGGCCCTGCGATCCGGGGCTACGTGCCGAGCGGCGATGCCGACCCGCGACTGTCGCGCTCGCTGCTGCGCGGCCTGTCGCTGCTGACGGGCTTCGGCCCCGATGGCGGCGAGCGCGGAATCGTCGAGCTGGCGGAGGATCTCGGCATGAGCCCGAGCACCGCCCACCGCTACGCGCTCACGCTGGTGGAGGTGGGCCTGCTGGAGCGATGTCCGCGCACGCGCAAGTACCGGCTCCCGCAGGCGGCGTGAGCAGCCGGCGCGCTAAGCGGGTGCGTGCAGCAGCTCCGGCCCCTCCTCGGCGGCGCCCGGCTTGTTCAGCGCCGGGTTCGCGGGGGCGGCGGACAGGCGCGATTCCGGGAGCGGCCCGCACAGCGCGAGCGCTTCCTCGGCGCCGAGATCGCCGTCGAGCCAGGCGAGCTGCGCGTCGCGGTCGGCGAGGATCACCGGCATGCGGTTGTGGATCGCGGCGGCGACGCGGTTCGGCGCCGAGTCGCAGGTCAGGAGCGTGATGCTGTGAATCCACTCGCCGTCGATCTTCGCGGGCGTCCACAGCGACGCGAAGGCGAACGGCGCGCCGCCGTCTACCTGGAACAGGAAGGGCTGGCGCGGCTCGCCCTTGCGCTCGGGTTTCAGCCACTCGAAGTAGCCGTCGGCGATCTGTAGCGCGCGGCGCGAGCCGCGCGGGATCAGGCGGCGGTAGGCGGCGCGCTCGGTGACGCTCTCGACCCGGGCGTTGATCATCTTGTAGCCCTCCTTCAGGTCCTTCGCCCAAGAGGGGATCAGGCCCCAGCGCATCAGCTCGGCCTGCGGCTCGCCCTTGGGCGCCACGATCGTCAGCACCTCTTCGCTGGGGGCGATGTTGAAGCGGTGCGTCCCGGTCTCGCCGGGGAAGGGGACCTTGAAGCGTTCGTTCAGTTCCTGCACGCCGGCGGTGTTCGTGTAGCGGCCGCACACGAGGACGACGTTAACAACGAAGGCCCCCACTGGAGCGTGGGGGCCTTCGTGATGACTTACACGCCTTCAGGCGTCACGCGGCTTATTTCGCGGACGCGCTCACCTTGAACAGCGGCTGGTAGCCGGTCCATTCGTTCGCGAGGCTGAAGGTCCCGACGGTGCCGTGCGGTTCGGATCCGTACTCCGCGGCCCATTTCGAGTTGATGTAGGCGTAGTTGGGCAGCGGGTCAGAGCCCACGGCCGGGTTCACGGGTTCGGGCGATTCTTCGTTCGCCGGTTCCGTGAGGCCCACGTTCAGCGAGTCGTAGCCGCAGCGCGACGGGTTGTACGTGTTACAGGGCGCCGGCCGTTTCGGCGCGGAGCCGTAGTCGCTGGTGCTGTAGGCGACGCTGAGGATCGCCTTCTGGGGCAGTTTCACGCCCATCAGGTCGAAGGTGATCTTCGTGGCCTTGCCGTTGAAGCATTCGCCGCCCTTGGACCACCGGCCGCCGGTGCACTTCTTGTTGTTCGCCGACGGGCGGTAGGGGATGTTGAACGTCTGCGTCAACGAGCCAACCAGCGCGCCGGGTTCTTCACCCGCGCCCACTTCGTTGATGTTCAGGGTGATTTCCTCGGGGAAGGTGGCGCCGTTCGTGGTGTGACAGCTGGTGCCGCTGCCTTCCTGGCAGCCCCACGTGCTCATCAGCACCGTCACCTTCGGGTTCATGCGCGCCGTGCCCGCGAATTCGACCTGACCGCCGAACTGCGAGGTCTGCGTGGCCTCGAAGGCCTGCGAGACGACGTTGCCCGGCACCGGCGACGGGATGTTGTTGTAGATCGTCGAAGCGCTGGCACTCGCGGCGCCCACGACGAACACGACGGCCATCGCGAACAGCGCGAGGACCGACCTTGGAATCTTTCCAACCATGTCTGTCTCCATTCGTCTTCTTCAGGCCCTCGAGCCTGAGCCCTCAGGCAGTTCGACCCCCTCCAGGGGCGCCCCAGACGAAAGCCGCATGCGAGTCGGTGAGTTGTCCCTCCCCATGCATGGCGCCACTGCAAACGACGCGCTGCCCCTCATGCAGCCCCCATCGCCGCGGGACGGTAATGACCACTGTCCTCATTGTCAACCCTTTCGCATAGCTCGGCAACGCTACGCAAGCCTGCGCCGGCGTCAGTGCTGCGGCGGGGCGTCCTGCGGCTCGCGCCACATCCGCCACTGCGGCGGCGCGGTGCGGCCCAGCTTGAACTCCTCCATCACCGTGAAGCCGTGGCGTTCGTAGAGCGCGCGGTTGCGCGGCGTCGAGGCCTCTAGGAAGGCGGGCACGCGCTCGGAGTCACAGCGCTCCAGCACCGGCGCCAGCAGCGCGGCGCCGAGGCCGCGCCCCTGCCAGACGGGGGCGACCCCGAGGAAGGCGAGGTAGTAGTGCGGCGGATAGCGCGGCTCCTTCGGGTGATGGCTTTCGAGCGCCGTGAGCGAGCGCAGGGCGCGCGGCGTGTGCTGCCTGAAGACGCTCGCCATCGCCGGCAGCAGGCGCACCTGTAGACCGATCGAGGGTTTCCACTCGCCGGGCGGGTCCCAGACCGCGGCGCCGACGGTGCTCGCGGTCGTGTAGGTGTGACCGTGCCCCAGCCAGACTCGGCGCAGGAACAGCTCGAAGCCGTTGCGGAGGATCTTCATCCGGCGCAGGTCCTCGCGCAGCACCCAGCTGAAAACGGGGTCGTCAAAGAACGCCCGCGCGAGCGACTCCGCCATCCCCGGCACCGCCGCGGAATCCCCCGTGCCGACGCTCTGCGCCTGCTCGTAGGCCGCGCGCCGATCCATTGCCGGGGGAGTATCCCACCCGGGGACGCGTGCCTCAGGCGCGCTGCTCGACCGTCGCCAGCGAGCGCCGGATCGAGCGCGTCAGCGAGGCGTGCACCAACGGCGCGACGCCGGGGATCGCCGAGGCGATCCGGATGTCGTAGACGAAGCGGGTGCCGCCGCTCGCCGTGGGCTCGAACGTCATCACGCCCACGTGCCCGCGCAGCGGGCTGCCCTTCGTGATGCGGTAGACAATCCGCTGCGGCACCACGAACTCGTTCACCGTCTCCTCGAACGGCGGCGCCGGGCCGACTTTCAGTTCGCGCACCGAGCCGACGCCGTTACGCTCGCCCTCGCCGTCGCGCAGGCGCGTCACCTTCGCGCCGAACACCCCCGCGAGGTTCTCGTGCTCCGCCAGGTGGGCGAAGATCCGCTCGGGGGGCTTGACAAACTCGTGCTCGACGTGGACGTGGCGCGCGCGCATCGCCAGAGCCTAACCGCGAGCGCCGGTCCGTGCCGGAAGGCGACCCGATCGCGCAGGCCGCCGCCAGGCGGCCGGAGCCTTCCCCATCAGAGCTCAAGCACCAGCTTCCCGCGCGTGTGCCCCGCCTCGCTGAGCTCGTGCGCCTTCACGACATCGTCGAGTGGCAGGACCTGCGCGATCTCCACCTTCACCTCGCCGCTCGCGACCAGCGCCGCGATCTCCGCGAGCTGCTCGGGCTTCGGGCTCGCGGAGAACAGCGTCGCCCGCGCGCCGCGAGCCGCGGCCTCCTGCTCGGGAGGTTCTGCCGCGATCGTCACCAGCACGCCGCCCTCGCGCAGCGTCGGCACCAGCGTCTTCGTCGTCTCGCCACCCACCGTGTCGAACGCCACGTCCGCGTCGGTCACGACCTCCGCGACGTCCTGTGAGGTGTAGTCGACGTACTCGTCCACCCCGAGCCCCAGCACGAACTCGCGGTTGCGCTGCGAGCCAGTGCCGATCACGTGTGCGCCCGCGTGCTTGCCGAACTGCACCGCCAGGTGCCCGACGCCGCCGGCGGCGCCCGCGACCAGCAGCGTCTGGCCCGACTGGAGGTTGCCGTGGTCGAAGAGCGCCTGCCAGGCCGTCAGCCCCGCCACCGGCAACGCCGCGGCCTGGACGTGGCTCAGGCCGTCGGGCTTCTTCGCGACGACGCCCGCCGGCGAGACCGCCTGCTCGGCATAGCCGCCGCTGCGCGCGAAGCCGAACACCTCATCACCCTCGGCGTAGCCCTCCGCCAGCGAGCGCTCCACGGTGCCCGAGACGTCGTTGCCGAGCACCACCGGCAACTCGCGCGGCCTGACCCCGCGCCGGATCTTCCAGTCCAGCGGGTTCACCGACGCGGCGTGCACGCGAAGCAGCAGCTCGCCCTCGCCCGGCTCCGGGACGTCGACCTGCTCGACGCGCAGAACCTCGGGGCCACCGGTCTCCTTCAGGACCACTGCGCGCATCGCTTCCTCCTCGATCGACTCTTTTTCGGCGAGTCTAGTCGCGGCTTGGGAGGCTTCTGTCGCGCCGGGTTCGGCCCGGCGGCGCTAGCGGGGATCGGCGCGGTCGATGTTCCAGTGGCGCGAGACCGTGCACATCCGCAGCCAGGGCTCCTCGTCCTCTGGCGCCGGATCGTGGCGCGGGATCATGTAGAAGCGGGTGATTGTGCGCTGGCCGCCCTCGTGGTCGCCGTAGAGCCCACGCAGGCTGGCGTCTGCGTTAATCGGGGCGATGGGCGCAGCGGGTCAGACAGTCGGCGGCGGCTCGGCCTTCCGCCTGCCGCTGCGCCGGCGCCTGCGCGACCCGCGCCAGCTCGTCTGGCTGTCGCTGGACCTGCTGATCGTCGCCTGGCTCTGCTGGCTGTTCGACGCCCTGAACAACCTCGCCCCCGTGCGCCAGGGGCTCGCGGAGCGCAACGGGCGCTCGGTGCTCGACCTGGAGCGCACGCTGCACCTCGACCCCGAGCGAGCGCTGGACCGCTCGCTCGCGCGCCATCACCTGCTCAGCGAGATCGTCGTCTTCTGGTACGAAAACGTCCACATCGTCGTGACGCTCGTGGTCTTCGCCCTGCTGTGGTGGCGGCGGGCCGACGCGCTCGGCGTGCTGCGGGCGACGCTCGTCGTCGTGAACCTGATCGCGCTCGCGGTCTTCTGGAGCTTTCCCGTCGCGCCGCCGCGGATGCTCTCCGGCGCCTACGTCGATCTCGTCGCCCGTGTCAACGAACTGCCCGTGTGGCAGATCGGCGCCACGGCGCTTCACTCAAACCAGCTCTGCTCGATGCCCTCGCTGCACATCGCCTGGGCCACCTGGAGCGCGATCGGGGTGTGGTGGCTTACCCGCCGGCGCCCGCTGCGCGCGCTCGCCTGCGTCTACCCGCTGCTCACGACCTATGCCGTAATGGCCACCGGCAATCACTACCTGCTCGACGCCGCCGCGGGCGCGGGAACGACGCTCGCCGTCTACTGGCTGCTGAACCGCCCCGTCGTGGGGCGGCTGCTGACAGCGGCGCTCGCCGCCGCCACGCCCAAGCGGGGCGCGCGGCGCACTGCGAGCGTCTAGCCAGCCGGCCCGCGCACCACGACACGGCTACAGCGCGCAGGCCCGCATGCGGCGGTCGACGCCCACCTCCGTGATCCCCGCGGAGGTGATCTTGATCCGCGTCGGGACGTTCCCGCGAGCCAGCAGCTTCGCCAGCACCGACTCACCCTTCGAAGCGATCCCCGAGCGCAGCGGCTCCTCGAAGGCCTCTGCCCGCAACGAGTCCGCGATCTGCACGTAGACGTGCTTTTCCGCCGTGCCGTGCTGGACCTTCCAGCGATAGGTGTCGCCCGGGCGCGGCGCCTGGATCGGCGTCGGGCCGCCGATGATCTCCGGTGCCCTCGCCGTTGCCTGCGGCTGTGCCATGGCCGAAAGGATCGCTGCCCGGCGTGACGCGAAGAAGGGTCAGCTGGCCAGCATCTCCGGTGCGGCTTTGGACATCGGGCGAATCGCCGGAACCCCCCCACGTTCGGGACGAATCGGCATCGGCGTTCACAGGCTGGCTACCTTCGCACGCGCCGGCCGCTTAGAATCTCCCCCGCATCGCCGGCCCGCACTGGAGACTGGTGGCCCTCGCCCGGCGGGGTCACGGCGGGGATCGAAAGCGATGCGGCCGGGGGGACCGGGAGGGACGCGGGCCGCCAGAGGCCCGCCGATACAGGAGGGAACGAGATGACTGCCAGATCGTCGTCCCGGATCGGCCTTACGGGCCGCCTCGCGGGACGTGCTCCCGTCGTGGCGCTGCTCGCCGTCGCCGCCGGACTCACCAGCGCGCCCGCCGCCACCGCTTCGCCGATGCGGCTTCGCGCCCGTCTGCGTCAGGCGCAGTTGGCGATCGCGGGCGAACCCGAAGTCGGCAACGTCGTGCCCGACGCGGGGCCGCTCGAAGGCGGAACCGCCGTCGTCGTCGGCGGTAGCCACTTCACCGGCGCCACCGAAGTCCGCTTCGGCGCCACGCCCGCCGCCGGGTTCGTCGTCAAGAACGACGACCGGATCGAAGCCGTCTCACCCGCCGGGAGCCAGGGCCGGGTCGACGTCACCGTCACCACGCCCGAAGGGACCAGCGCCGTCAACAAAGGCGACCACTTCACCTACGTGCCCCCCGGCCCCTACGTCACCGAGGTGCGCCCCGAAGAAGGCAACGTCGAAGGCGGCAAACCCGTGAAAGTGCTCGGCACCGGCTTCACCGGCGCCACCGAAGTCACCTTCGGCGGCGTCCCCGCGAAATTCGAAGTCTCCTCCAGCGAAGCGATCAGCGTCTCGACGCCGGTCGGCAACGCCCACGTCGTCGACGTGCGCGTCACCACGCCCGAAGGCACCAGCCCCGTCGTGCCCGAAGACCACTACCTCTACAACAACCCCTACATCGAAATCTCCGGGGTCAAACCGAGCACCGGCGGCGCCGCGGGGGGCATCCCCGTCGCGATCAGCGGCTTGGGCTTCTACGGGGTCACCGGGATCGACTTCGGCGGCGTCCCCAGCGAAAGCTTCACCGTCAACTCGCCGTACTCCATCACCGCGATCGTGCCGCCGCACACCGTCGGCAGGAACCGGATCACCGTGCTCACCGGCTTCGGGCCCAGCCTGCCCGAATACTGCCCTAAAAACAAGGAAAAACGGAACACGAACTGCACGCAGCGCGACTTCTACAGGTACAAGGCACCCTCCGTCGACAGCATCAGCCCCTCGCACGGGCCTCGCTCCGGCGGCACGCCCATCACCATCACCGGCCACGGCTTCGCCGCCGGTGAAGGCACCACCGAAGTGCTGTTCGGCAAGGCGCTCGCCAAATCGGTGAATTGCAGCTCCGAGTCTGAATGCACCGCCCTGACGCCCGGCAGCAACAAGGCCGGCTCCGCCTACGTCAAAGTCACCGTCACCACCAACATCACCGGCAGGAGCAAGAAAAACCCTGCCGTCAAGTTCGAATACGAATAGCCGCGGCCGCGGAGCATCCCGGATCGAACCCGGCGCCCCGAGGGGCGCCGGGCCGGGATAATCCGCGCATGCTGCGCCTGATCACGATCCCGATCAGCCACTACTGCGAGAAGGCGCGCTGGAGCTTGCAGCGCGCCGGGATCGCCTACCGCGAGGAGCCCCACGTGCAGGGGGTCCACCGGATCTTCGCGCGCCGCGCCGGCGGCGGCCTGACCGTGCCGGTGCTCGTCACGCCCGAAGGCGCCGTCGGCGAGTCGGCGCAGATCGTCGAGTGGGCCGACCGCCGCCTGGAGCCCCGGCGGCGCCTGCTGCCCGAGGAGCCCGCCGCCCGGGAGGAGGTGGAGCGCCTGTGCGCGCGCTTCGACGCCGAGCTGGGGCCGAAGGGACGGCGGCTGATGTACGTGCACATGATGCAGGACCGCCAGCTCGCGATGGCCTTCAACAACGAGGGCGTCCCGCGCTGGGAGGAGCGCGTGATCCGCCACGGCTGGCACGCCATCCAGCTCGTGATCAAGCGCGTCCTGGAGATCACCCCCGGGATCGAGCGCCAGGACGAGGCCGACGTCTGGGGAGAGTTCGACTTCGTCGCCGAGCTGCTCTCCGACGGGCGCCCCTTCCTCTGCGGCGAGCGCTTCACCGCCGCGGACCTCACCTTCGCCTGCATGTCCGCCGCCACCGTCGTGCCGCCCGTCTACGGCGTGCGCCTGCCGCAGCCCGAGGAGATGCGGCCCGAGACCGCTGCGCTCGTGCGGCGGGGGCGGGAGCATCCCGCGGGGGCCTTTGCCATGTCGCTGTTCGCGCGGCGGGGCGAGTTGTAGGCGAGTTCACCCGGCGGTTCGCCGGCGCGATTCACCCGGCTGATAGCTTGCGCGAATGGTGCCGAGGGGGCGAGCACTGATCAGTTGGGCTGCCGGACGGCGATTTGCCCATGCCCGCGCATCGGGCGCGCGCCCCGGGGCGCTCGCGGCGACAGGGGTCCTTCTCGCGCTTGCGCTCACGCTCGCGCTCGTCCCCCTGACCGACAACGCGACTGCCTCCCCCGCGCGACTTCCCCCCGTGCAGATCACCTACTCGGGGAAGATGTCGCTGGAGGTATTCCCCACCAAAGGCAAGCCCGCCCACCAGCTGCGGACGCTCTCCTGGACCGCGACCTCGAACTCGGCGGGCGCCGACGGGGCGCTGGCGCTCGACTTTTCATCTGTGGGCGGGTCCTCCTCGACCGAAGGGAACAACAACTGCTACGACGCCACCGCGACGCTCTCGCTCGCCGCGGCGAAGAACCCCGTCGCGGGCGGTTGGTCCTTGAACGAGACCAGCGACTTCCCGAGCCCCGGCTGGAAGTACATCGCCGCCGGCGTGCCCACCGTCGTTCCCGTCCTCGAAGCCCAGACGGGGCGATGCAGCTCGATTCAGGTGGAAGAACTTCCGCAGACGAACGAGATGCTGCTCAAACAGGAAACCTTCTCGCCCGCCCAGATGAAGGAATACGAAGCGATCTTTGACCCGCTCGAATTCTCACCTGGCAGGCCCGCGACCAGGACCCGGGCGTTCACCTTCGACGGCACCAGCCACTGCTCGTGCCTGCCCGACGAAACCCACGTCAAGGAGAGCATCACGGTCACGGTCAGCGCAACCAGCCCCGCCTCCGGGAACAACGTCGGAACCAAAGCTGCCCCGGGCGGCGGAGGCCCCGGTCCGAAAAGCCCTTCCCCCGCGAAAAAAGTGAGCGAAGCGCGCCGCAAGCAGCTCAAGGAACAGGCGCGGGAAGACCTGAGGCCCGCGCTCGAAGAAGCCTGGAAGGCCCATGGCCTGGCGGCCGCGATCGGGCTCAACTACGGGCTCGCCTTGTCGACCGTGCTGGACGAACTCGGTCAGGACGGCGCACTTCTGGAAAGCAACGACGCGACCGCGAGGGTCATCAACGATTACCGGATCATCGAAGACCCGCCCGACCGGCATTTCCACCAACTCGCGAGGCCGCGCGCGGCGAAGCGACCCGCCCTCCCCTCCTGCAACGCCCTTGCCACCGCCGAGCGCGGGCAGTGCACGAGCCTTCGTGACGCCGAGCTGGCGATGCTCACCAACAGCGCGAAGGCCGACGCCGTCACCGCGGCGCTGCTCGTCACCATGAACCGCGACAGCACCGCCATCCGGGCCCACGACTACGCCGCCGCACAGCGCCAGTACGTCCACTTCGAGAGCCTCCACCGCCAGCTGCGCCGGGTGCTCAAGGCAAGGGGGTCCAGCGGCGCGCGGGTCGCCGCGGCGCTTCGCGGCCTCGGCGTCAGCGGCGTTCTCTCAAGCGCCCAGTCCGCCGCCGCCATCGGTGCCGTCGAGGCGCAGCTGAGCCGCAGCCGGGTCTCCGGCGTGAAGCTCGGGTCGCTCGCGAAGGGCGCGCTCGAAGCTCGTGAAGTGGACGCGCTGGAAAGCGTCGCCGGCGCCAACGGCTGACGCCCGCGCTAAACGCCCGACGGGGGCTGGCAGGCGATCAGCCGGGAGTCGCTGAGCGCGGCTGACCGGTGCTCGTGGACCGCGAGGTAGTCGGGGTCGGAGGCCATCTCCAGGAACTTCTCCCGCGAGGGGTATTCCACCATCAGCGCCATGTCCCACTCCAGGACTTCAGGGCCGATCACCATCGTCTTCGCGTCCGCCGCCAGCAGCAGGCGGCCGCCGACGCGCTCCAGGAAGGGGGCCGTCGCCTCCGCGTAGCGCCGGTAGGCCTCGCGGCCGCTGACGCCCGCGTCGATGCCGTCGGCCTGGTCCTTGAAGCGGAGCAGGTTCAGCATGATGATCGGGCCTTCGAGGTCGGCGGCGAGGAGGGCTTCGAGCTGGGGTTGGGTGGGGGTTATCGGCATTGCAGAGGCGAACAGATCCGCGAGGACCGGGCCCCGGCGGAGCATACGCCTACTGGCTGCGGATGATGTCTGGTGCGCCTCGTGACCGCGACGCTTCGACAACTTTGATGATGCCCGTGCGCTCGATGAAGTCGTTCTCGGAATACGGCCCCGGTTCACGTCATTGCGCCAGCGCACCGCGAAGCCGCTCTGCCAGTCGCACGCTCGCCTCGATCTCCACCCTGCGGATCGAGACCGACTCGACGTTGACGCCGAACGGGACGCCCAGGCGCCGGCAGAAGGACATCAGCTCTAGCGCGGTCGCCTCGGCCTGTTCAACGGACGCGTCGAGGGTGTCGTCGGCGTGGCGCAGGTCGTTCTCGATCCAGCGTGGGACGTCGACGCCGAGCCAGCGAAGGAACTCGAGGGTCTTCATCGAGCCGCACACCGAGAAGGTAAACACGAGCGGGACCGGATCGAGTCCGCGGTCGCGGCACTCGTATGCATAGTCGGACACCAGATTCTTGGCACCGTTGACGTCGTAGACGACTTGGGTGACGAAGTAGGTGCAGCCGGCCTCCTGCTTGGCGATCAGGCCGAGATGCTCGTCCCCTTTGCGGGTGTGGCGCTCGGGTATCGCCACGGCGCCGAGGACCAGGTCGGGGGCCGTCTCGGCGCGGAGCTGCTGGGCCCGGCGGAGCGTCGTCGCGACGCGCCTCCCGCGCGAGGGCGCACCGACGAAGACCGCCATCCGCCGCTCCGTGTCCTGAGATTCGATCCAGTCGCGGATTTCCTCTTCGGTGTACTTGGCCGTCGCGCGGTAGATCACCACCGGCGTGCGCCAGGTCTTGAGATGCCGCTCCAGATAGTCCGCGGGATCCATCGTCGGCAGGAACGGAAATGGCCTCTCCTCGGGATTGCGGTCGCCCTCGTCGTCGATGTCGTAGAGGATCAGGCCGTCGATGCCGAGAGGCTCCAGGCGCTGAATGGTGATATCGGCAATCTCCTGGGCCTCTCCAGGGGTGGTCGTCAACTTCGGCGGGGTCAGCGCAAACAGCAGAAACTCACCCTGACGGGAGACGATGCGACGCCGGACGTCCATGCTCGGCAGGCTATCCCAGGCCGGGCGTGAGGAGCGAGGCGCAGACCGGCGCCCGCGGCGCTCGACATTCACTTCGTTTCCTTGCGCCCGGCGCATTCCTTCATCCGAGCCCCACCGGATCGAGGTGAATAAGTAACCCCGCTACGGGGCCCGAAGATGCCGCGGCATGAGTAGCGCGCTGCGGCGGCGGCCGCTCAGGAGTTCTTGTCCAATTTGAGCTGCGGTTCCTTCAAGTCCTTATCAACATCTAGCGTGATCTCCCCCTCCCGCCAGCTGTCGGCGCTCGTCGAAGTCAGGCGCCAAAGAACGGACAGATGCTCCAAGTCGGACGGGATCAGAAGGTGAATTTCGGGGAGAGGCGCCGGAGTGCCAGGCCTTACATCGCCCGCCGGGAAGTAGAAGGTCGTCCTCTCGGTACGCTCGATCCGATTCTGAGGGAGGTTAAGCGCGGTCGTTGCGATGTTCCTCGTCGCGACAGCGGCGATCGACGATTTGCCCCAAGCGATCGGAGTGTCAGGAACCCCGAGAACGCGGCGCACTTCGTTGAGCTTCAGCGTCGCGAGTACACGCGGCGGAACGGTGATCTCGGCCTGCACCGCCTCGAAGTTCCGCTCGGTCGGGTTCGTGACGACCAGGCGAAGAACGGCCAAGCCGCTCTGAACGGCACGCTCCCCCACCACCGCGCGGACTAGCGCCTCCGCGTCCGCTACGTAGGCGTCCACTTCGGCCTTGAACTCGTCCTTCGAGCGGCTGTCTAGGCTCCCCAACAATGTGGATGACATGTCGTATCGCGGCATGATCCCGCCGAGCAACGGGTTCGCGGGTTTCGGTGCTGGCGGAGGCGCGAGCGGCGCGAGCAGCCGTGCCTTTTCCCTCGCGGCGAAGCGTTCAGGAGTATCCGCAGGCCAGAAGACAGCCTTCAGTGGGGCTGCGTCAGCTCGCTCGACCGCCAGCTCGACCTTCGGCCGCTCGCTTCGCAGCCGGGCTTCTAGCGCCCTAATCTCCGCGGGCTCTGCCTCGACCGTCTTCCCGCCCCTCCGGACGAAGACGCGCCCGGCTTTCGCATCATCGAACGCCTTCTGAAGAGCGCAGATCGGATCGCCTTCGCGCGGCGCCTCGACCGTAAGGATCAACACCTGCTTCCCGTCCACCTCAACGTAAGAGGGATGCCAGCGAGGCTGACCTGGCAGGACGTACTTCGAGAGGTAGTCGTCCAGCTGCGCGGGGTCGATGACGGCCGTCCCGATGACGCTGCCCGGCTCGACACCTGCGAGCAGGTAAGCGCAGCCCTCGAAGACGCGCGCGGCAGCAACGACGGTTCGGTTGCCGAACCCGAGGACATGCTTCGCCGTCTGGAACTTCGTCTTCGTTTCCGTGAGATCCCACGGCCCCTTCCACTCCACACTGTCCGTCTCCGGCTCGCCAGCAGGCGCGTCGCGGACGGCTTCGGCGAGGCGGCGCAACTCGTCGCCGGTGCGTAGCGCGCGCTTCGTGTCGATGTTCAGTGTCACCCGCCGCCCCCGCCCTTGTGAGAGGAATGTGGGAAAACCGGCCCGCGAGCGGTCACGGTTCGGCCGACCTGGCAACAAGAACCCCGCGCCAGCAGGGCCTTTGCGAGTGGGCGATACTGGGCTCGAACCAGTGACCTCCGCCTTGTCGAGGCGGCGCTCTCCCAGCTGAGCTAATCGCCCTGGAAGAGGCTGAAGCCTATCAACGCCCTGGCCGCGCGCCGAGCGGTGGGGTGGCGCTCGGGCGCGGCCTGTGGCGTCGTGGGGGATCGGGGCCAAGGAGCAAACCCCGGCTTCCCCCGGCCCGTGATCAGGGCACGATCAAGGCTCCTCGTTCGCCCTCGACTTCGCCTTCGCCGGAGCGGGCAGAGCCTTCGAGTTCGCGGCCGGCTTCGCCTTCAACGCGGCCACCTTCGCGACCTTCGAGGCGACCACCTTCACCGGCTTCGGCTTCCCTCCCGCGTTCGGCTTCCCGGCCGCCTTCGAGCTGCCGGCCGCCTTCAAGTTCGCGTTCGCGGGCTTCGCCGGCTTCGGCGCCGGAGCGCAAGACCCTCGCGCCCGTCTGACCCGAGGAGCTGGAGACGCCCTTGCCGGCCTGGATGGCTTTCACGGCTTCGGCGACGGTGTCGGAGGAGACGGCGAAGCCGACGCCGGTGCTGCCGGGCTGCGAGCCGCTGACGCTGGCGGCCTCGCTGGCGATCTGCGAGTTCACGCCGATCACTTCGCCCTGTTCGTTGAGCAGCGGGCCGCCGGAGTTGCCGGGGTTCAGCGCGGCGTCGGTCTGGATGGCGCCTTTGATCTTCGCGCCGTCAGGCGCGGAGATCGTGCGTCCGAGCGCCGAGACGATGCCCCTGGTGAGGGTCTCGTCCAAGCCGTAGGGGTTGCCGATCGCGTAAACCGCGTCGCCCACCTGCACGGACTTCGAGCTCGTCAGCGTCAGCGGCTTCAGCCCGAGCCCCGAGGGGTCGACTTTGATCAGGGCCAGGTCGTCGTTCGCTTCCTCGCCGACGAGTGTCGCCGAGCGCGTGGTTTCGGTCGAGCCCTTCGGCGAGACCGTCAGGCTGCTGGCGCCCGCGACTACGTGGTCGTTCGTCAGGATCAGGCCCTTGTCGTTCAGCACGATCCCCGTGCCGCTGTCCTCGCCCTGCGAGGTGACCGCCCTGATCGAGACGACGCCCGCGGAGGCCTGCTTGTAGATCTGGGTCGCCGAGAGCGCCGTCGAGGCGACCTCGCGGCGCGTCCCCGTCGAGCCCGAAGCCAGGCCCGCCTGGGTGCTGGAGGTTTTCGCGGAGGAGCTTCCGCCCCCCGCCAGGGCGACGACCGCGACGCTCGCCGCGGCGGCCCCCAGGATCGCGGCCAGCAGGGTGGATGGGAATCGGCGCTTCACGGGTGACCTCCGAGCTTGGGGGCGATGACGAGGACATCCTGGAAGCGCTCGCTGTAGCGGCGCTAACGCCATCCGAAAGCGCAGCTAACGGGTGGGCAAAATGTTCGTAATCCGCCGTCTCCCGGGGTTGCGAGCCCCGGCGCCAGACCCGGCCCGGTACCCTTGCCGTGCTTTACGGCGACGTGGCGGAGTGGCTACGCAGCGGCCTGCAAAGCCGTTTACACCGGTTCGATTCCGGTCGTCGCCTCTAGCGGGATTACGGGGTGCTCTGGCGGGGGGGTAGCCGCCGGCAGGACGCCACGCGAATCCCTACACGCTGACCGTGAGCTCGTCGAGCCCCGGCTTGTCGACGTACGTCGACCCGGTCGTGTCGACTAACGCGTGTCCGAGAAGCGCCTGAGCCGCGCAGAGACCGGCGTACTTGGCGCTAGGGGGCCCGCCAGCCGGAGCGTCGACGCAAGCAAATACTCTGAGCCGGTGCTCGCGTCGTTCAACAGCAGCTGGGACTGGACCGCAATCGGAACTCTGACGCTCGCGATCGT
Source organism: Solirubrobacteraceae bacterium (assembly GCA_035508515.1). Classification (GTDB taxonomy): domain Bacteria; phylum Actinomycetota; class Thermoleophilia; order Solirubrobacterales; family Solirubrobacteraceae; genus Palsa-744. The sequence continues at coordinate 44,469 of DATJMW010000029.1, forward strand.
CACAGGTGTGTCTCTCGCGTTTGCGTGGGGCTCACTTCGGCAGACACAACAGCAGATCAAGCTTGGTCAGGAGCAACTGGAACAGACGCAAAGCGAGATCGAACTCTCGCGTCGGGAGGTCGAGGAAGCTCACCGACCAGTGGTGGTCCCACTGCAAGACAGCAGGCGAATCGATTACGGCTCTGCCGGCCAAATCAAGACGTCCGATGCGCGGGTCGGACTCGGCGGAACGGTTAGCGACATGACGCTCCTCATCCCCGTTGAGAACGTCGGGACGGGCCCCGCGTTGCGCCTTGAGGCAACAGTGGAGGCCGAGCCCGACAAAACCGTGTCGCTTGGCTCGGCGACGGCTCTACGCGCGGACGGACGGGTGATGCTTGAGATTGAGCTAGATATCCAGACCGACCGCGTGAGGCTCCTGAACTACTGGCTGACGTTGCGATACGACGATGTCGCTGGCAGAAGCTGGGCGACACGGGCTCGCTTCGCCGCCACCGCAGAGCGCTACGAACAGCTCACGGTCCGCAGGCAGGCGGAAGATCCGAGCGCAGCATCGGCATATAGGGCCGGGATCTCTCAGTAACGTTCCAGAGAACTTAGGAACGTCGCTGGGTCAACAACGGTCGCGTCGGACAGCGGCGCGTTGAGCAGGTCCCGATCGAGCGACACGAGGAAGTCCGCTTTCGCGTCTTTTCTCAGCGCGACGAGGTAGTCGTCGTCAGGGTCACGCACACCGGCCGACGCCAGGTCGGGTGGATCGACGCGGTGCTCGCTGCGAGCGCGAAACGCAGCTACATATGCCTCCGCCCTCCCGTCTCCCGCCCAGCGCGTGAACTTCGGGCGAGTAAGGACCTCTGCCAGCTCGTGCAGCAGAAGTGGCGAGACAACGAGCACGAATCGGCGATCGGCCCAAGCGGCGACGAGTCGGCTCGGGCCGGCCTCCGGGTCACCGATGAACGCCGAAACCAGAACGCTCGGGTCTACAACGGCGCGGATCAAGCCCGGCTGCGCGCTCGACGCACAGCTCGAACCTCATCCACCGCGAGTCGATCGGCCTCCTCGGCGGACAACGTGCCCTGAGCACGCGCGTCGTAAAGCGCACGCACTCCGAGAAAGACGGCTAGCGCGTCCTCGACGACCTCGGCGTCGCTCTTGTCCGCGTCGCCGACGTCCTGGCGCCGTGCCCGCTCGACTAGATCTTCGTCGAGCATCAGATTGACCTTGCGAGTCGCCATATCGTCAGAGTACCGCCGCTCGCCCGACTACCAAAACGCGGTCCGACCGGCCCCAGGCGAGTCCTCCGACCCAGCGGTCGTCAGTCGCGATCGTCCGCGTCGTCCGCCCCACCCTCCCCTCATCAGCCTCCTCAGAACTTGACTCTACGATCTCGTTGGACCGATCCACCGGTTCGATTCCGGTCGTCGCCTTCCCGTCCGTGCCCGAGGAGGCGACGTCGGTGCGCACGTACAGCAGGTCCACCGGCGACAGCCACCCGTACTCGGCGTAGCGATCGCCCAGGGCCTCGTCGATCGGCGGCCGATCCCGGTCGCGATCGTGGATCTCCACCAGCAGATAGCGCGGCGCGTGGCGCTCCAGGTCGAGACCGCGCAGGACCGAGGCCTCGAAGCCCTCCGTGTCAAGCGACAGCAGGTCGACCTCCGGAGCCCGCACGGCGTCGAGGATCGAGGACAGCGTTCGCGCGTCGACGTCTGTCTCATAGGGGTCGCGCCAGCCGAGGATCGTGCCGCCACTGATCCAGCCGGCGTCCTTCGCGCCGTCCACCATCGAGTACAGGTCCCCGAACCTCATCGGCACACGCGAGCGCGGATCGTCGGCCGCCACCAGCGCACACTGAATCACGGTCGCCTGCGGCCGGGTGACGCGCGCTTCCGCGGCCATCTCCAGCATCGGCTCCACCAGCAGCCCCCGCCAGTCGCGGAAGCGTTCGAGCCAGTACGTGTTCGACTGCGTGAACCCGTCATGGGCGCCGGCCTCGACGAAGTAGCCGTCGCGCTTGTCGATGATCGCGCTCAGCTTGACGTCCAGTTCGTGCAGCGCCGGCCGCGAGAGGCGATCGTCACCGCGCTTCTCCGCCGCCGAGCGGCGGCGCCTGCGTCGCTCCGAGCGCCACGCCAGCACCGCTCCGCGCAGGCCCAGCAGCTCGAGCAGGCGTGTGCGCTGGCGGGTCCACGCGTTCAGCACGCGGTCCTTGTTCAGCATTCGCGCGCAGCCCCGACAAATGACTTCGTCTCGCGATCGCGCCCGTTCGCGGGCCGCGATCGGGTCGCCGCAGCTACAGATCCCTCCACGCTCGTCCCATTGCCCGCTCGCCCTCGCTTCTACTCCCCGGAGGGCCGGGCGAGCGGCATAAGGCGGAACGCCCGGGGCCCGGCCCACCTGCCGGGCCCCGGAGTTCTCGCTATCGCGGGCTGGTGCCGTGCCGGGGGTTGACCACCCCGGCTCCGGGTCACGCCAGCGGGGGCAACGCGCGGGAGAGGGTCGCACGCTGCACGGCACAAGTTAGCCGCCCCACGCGCGATCTTGTTATCTCCCTGATACCAAAGAGCGGAATTTGCCTGTTATTCGTTATTCGCCTCGCGGAGCATCGACAACCCGCTCCACGGCCGCGCCATGGGCCGGTTGCCTCCACCCCGCTAGGGCGCCAGCCGCTCGATCCGCCAGCCGCCGTCCTGCCCGCGCCTGTAGCGCAGCCGGTCGTGAAGCCGGTCGTGGCGCTGCTGCCAGAACTCCATCTCCTCCGCCGCGACGCGAAAGCCACCCCAGCCCTCCGGCACCGGCAGCTCACCCCCGCCGTAGCGCTCTTCCAGCTCGACCACGCCCCGCTCCAGCCGCTCGCGGCTCTCGACCACCTCGCTCTGCGGCGAGGCCAGCGCGCTCAGCTGGCTGCCGCGTGGTCGCGTGCACACGTAGGCCGCGGTCTCCGCGGCGCTCGTCCGCTCCACCGGGCCGGTGATCCGCACCTGCCGGCCCAGCGGGTCCCAGTGGAACAGCAGCGCCGCACGGGGGTTCGCCTCGAGCTCCGAGCCCTTGCGGCTCGAATAGTTCGTGAAGAACACGAAGCCGCGCTCGTCGAAGGCCTTCATCAGCACCATCCGTACCGAGGGGAAGCCATCCGCCGAGGCGGTCGCGACCGCCATCGCTTCGGGCATCCGCACCCCCGCCGCCGCGGCCTCCTCGTACCAGAGCGCGAACTGGCGCAGCGGGTCCGCCTCGACGTCCTGCTCGCGCAGCGGCTTGCCGTAGTCGATCTCGCTCATGCGATGCATTCTCCCCCAGCGGGTAGGTTGCCGTCATGGAGCCCGACTACACCGTCGTCCATCCCGACAGCGTCGAGGACGCCTACGCCGCCGACGAAAGCGTGCGTGGCGAGTTCCGCTCGCTCACGAAGGCGCTTCACTGCGAGCAGCTCGCCGCCACCCTGATCCGCGTCCCACCGCATTCTGACTTCGAGCAGGGCACCGGGCACTTCCACGAGGAGATCGAGGAGCTCTACCTGCTGACGCGCGGCACGCTGACGATGCGCTTCGGCGACCAGGTCCAGGAGGTCAGCGCGCCCGCGGCGGTGCGCGTCGCGAACCGCACGCCGCGCTCGCACCGCAACGAGGGCGAGGAGCCCGTCGAGATGTGGGCCGTCTCGCGCAAGCTCGGGCGCCACGACGCCACGAAGATCGACGACTTCTGGCAGGAGGCCTCGCCCGAGGCGAAGCGGTGAGACCGGCGGACGCTAGTCCGCCGAGGCGAACGAGCGCAGCGTCGCGGTCATCTCCGCGTCGAGGATCTCCTCCCGGCTGCCGCCGGCGGTGTCCTGCTCGTCGCCGGGCTCCTCCGGCAGCTCGGCGTTCGTCTGCGCCACGACGCTCTCCAGGAAGTGCCGCAGCTCGCCCTCCGCCTGCGGTTGCAGAGCCTCGACCGTGACGGTGCTCTTCTTCAGCCGAACCCCGCCCCAGCCACTCCCGCCCGAGCCCAGCAGGCCCAGCACTTTCTCGAAGCGCTCGCGCCAGGCCTTCGAGGGCCGGCCCGTCAGCTTCAGGGTCACCTCGCCTTCGTGCACGTCCGCGCTGGCCCAGTCGATCCGGCGGCGTCGCTCCTCCCGCGCCATGGGCTATCGCGCTCCGCGGCGCGTGCCGCCGCCGCGGTAGTCGCGTTCCTCGCCCTCGCCCACGGTCAGGAAGAACAGCGAGACGAAGACGATCCCCGCGAGGCCCAGCAGGAACGCGCCCGCCACCACGGCGCCGAAGCCGGAGACGAACGCCAGCACCGCGGCGCCCGCGACCAAGCAGAGCAACCCGCCCGCGGCGGTCAGCCTGCCGGTGTGGCTTAGGGTCCGCTTCATTCCTACATCGATACCCGCGAACGCCGTGAGACACACGCGCCGCGCTACCGCCGCGGGGCCCCGGGCCTTCACGTTCACCGCTTGACATCGGAAACCCCGCGCTTACACTGAAATTCGAGGAGACAACTCGCCCGGCGCGAGCCGGGCACGGGGAGAGGAATCAGGGATGACGATGGGGAAAGCGCGCTCCGCGGCGCCGCATTGGCCGAGCCGGGCCACCGCGGGCGCCGAGCACTCAAGGCACCTGCGGCAGATGACGCTGGCGGCGCTGCTGGCGGACCTGCTCTACCGCGTGGCGATCCGCTCGCACGTACGCCGCGCGATCGGGATCTAGTTCAACATTTGACACTAATAGACCGATTTGACCCTCATGCGAACATATGTTCGTATGATGGGTGTGGGCCCATACCGACCGACGCGTGAGCTGGAAGCCGCGATCGAGCGGCGCGAACTGGAGATCGCGATCGGCATCGCGAAGGACATCGCCCGCGAGCGCCGGCCGATCGGCCTGGCCCTGGCGCTGCGGCTGCTGGCGCTCGTCGCCCAGCAGGGGGCCGGGGACTACGACTTATGGGCCTGCCGCTGGCTGGCCCGCTGGCTCAGCGAGACCCCCGACACCACGATCGCCCTCGCCGCGGAGGTGGCCGCCACGCTCGCGGACCTTCCCTCCGAGCCGCAGGGCATCGAGGCGATCAGGCCGCTGGTGCGCTGAGGCTTCCGCGCAGGGGCAAGCCTGCGCGGAGACGACCGGATCCGACCGAGCGCGGCCCTACGCCGCGTAGCGTTCCGCGGCGCGAGCGCGGCGCTTCGCCGCCTCGACCTCGCGGTCTTTCGGCGGGGCGCTCGACACCAGCCCGTCCAGCAGGCGCTGCGTCGCCGCCGTCACCTCCTGCACTGCCCGCTCGAACACCTCCGCGTTCGCCTGCGAAGGCTTCGTGGAGCCGCTGATCTTGCGCACGTACTGAAGCGCCGCGTCGTGGACCTCGCCCTCGTTCGCCGGGGGCTCGAAGTTGTGAAGTGTCCTGATGTTTCTGCACATGACCTCAGCCTAGAGCACCGACTCGGTCTCTATTTCGAGAAGAGAACACCCATATGGGTGTTCTCCCTATAGATCGCCTCATCTGGCGCGCCCCAGCAACCTCCGGGTCACGCCTTCGATCGTCCCCTCTCCGTACTGCATCGAGGGGTCGTGCGTGCTCAGCACCGCCAGCGAGAACCTGATCCCCGGGCGCTCAAGGCGCCCCGCCTGGTTGACGAGGCCTTCCACTTCCGGCAGCCAGCCGCCCTTGAAGAAGACGTGGAACTCCGGGCGCGCCACCGCCGGGATGCCCCAGCTCTCGCCCGCTTCGATCGTCGAGAACAGCCAGCGCGCGTAGCCGTCGAAGCGCTTCGGGATCAGCCTGTCCTGCTCGAAGAAGAAGCGCGCCAAATCCGCCGCGGAGACCTCCGTGAAACCCCAGGTCGCCCCGCCCGGGACGTAGTCGCGCATCCGCGAGGCCCGCGCCACCCCGTTCAGCGCCCGCTCCCCCACCCGCTCCAGCGCCTCGCTCGCGGCGTCGTTGTCCGAGGAGTGGATCATCGGATAGAGCACTCCCTCATCGTCCGCGTCCAGGCCGCGGTGCTCGCGCCCCAGCTTGCGCAGATAGGCCACCAGCAGCATCGACTTCACGACGCTCGCCGAGTGAAAGCGGCTGTGGATCTTGTAGCCCGCCAGGTGCCGCTCGTCGTCGAGCACCGCGAACGCCTTGCGGCCCAAGCGCCTGGCGATCCAGCGCTGCGCCGCGCGGATGCGCTTCGCCGATGGATACGCCCTGCGGCCGGGAACGTTCGGCGTGGCCGCACCGGCGTACCTGGCGCGCGCCCCCGTCGCGACCGGCGCCTGCGCCGCCGGGACGAGCACGACCAGCGTGGCGCCGATCAGGGCCACCACCCGCACAGATGTCGTCCAACCCGCTATCCCGTCGATCGTAGGGTCGTCTTCGGGCGGAACTATCGCGCCGACAACGCCGCTGGCAGCTCGTGCAGCGTCGCGATCCTCAGCACGTGCCCCGGCCCCGGCCCCGCTCCCAGCCGGTCGAGCCAGACTCCGCGCAGGCCCGCCGCCGCAGCGCCTTCGGCATCGAGGTCCAAGCGATCGCCGACGTGTGCCGCCTGCGACGGATCCACGCCCAGCCGCTCGCATGCCAGCGCGAAGATCTCCGCCCGCGGCTTCGCCACCCCCACCTCGCCCGAGGCCACCACCGTCGCGAAGCGGTCCTCCAGGCCGATCGCCCGCAGCTTCGCCCGCTGCGACTCGCCCTCGCCGTTCGTCACGACGCCCAGCCGCACCTCCTGCCCCGTGCCCGCCAGCGCCTGGAGCGCCGGGAGCGCGTCCTCGAACGGCCGCCACGAAGCGCGGTAGTGCTTCAGATAGCCCCCGAACCACGTGTCCGCCGCCTCGTCCCCCGGCTGCTCGCGACCCACCGCGACGTGCATGCCCCGCACGCGGCGCCGGCGGTGCTCCTGCATCGAGCAGGCCCCGCTGGCGTATTCGTCGTAGTGCAGCGCCTCAAGGCGCGCCCATTCCACCTGCAGGCGCGCCCGTTCCTCCTCCGTCGCCCCCTCCCCCAGCCACGCCGTCAGCTGCGCCCGCGCGCCGATCTCCCGCGCGCTGTCGTGATCCATCAGCGTCCCGTCGAGGTCGAACAGCACCGCTCGCACCGGCGAGGAGCCCATCTCAGGAGCGCTTCACGCCCTGTAGCGCCCGCGCCAGCGTCGCCTGCGTCTGCGGTCCCCGCAGCACCGAGCCGATCCGCCCCTCGCCGTCGATCACGTATGTCGTCGGCAGGCCCGTCAGGCGGTAGTCGTTGCCCACCGTGCCTTCGGTGTCGCGCAGCACCGGAAAGGTCCAGCCGTGGTCCGCCACGAACTTGCGCGCCCCCGGGAGTTCGTCGCTCCAGTCCACCGCGATCAGCCGCCCGCGGCCCGCGGGGCTCTGCGCGAAGCGCTCCAGCGCGCCCGCCTCACGCGCGCACGGCCCGCACCAGCTGGCCCAGAACGTCACCAGCGTCGCCTTGCCTCGCGCGCTCGCAACCGCGCCCGGGAGCGTCACCGCCGGCCCCGCCAGCCGTTCGCGCGGCAGCCCCGGGGCCTTGCGGCCCACCTCGCCCTTGCCGCTTGAGGAAAGCCCGAACACCAGCAGCACCGCCAGCACCGCCGCCACCAGCACCGTCGTCGCTATCAGGCGCCCGCGTCGTCGCACAGCTGCCCGGCCGCCTGCTCGCCGCGCTCAGTGCGCCGCCAGCAGCGGCACGTCGTGGGCGATCGTCGCGGGACGGAAGCTCGCCGAGTAGACCGTCGTGCGCTTCCCCGACGCCGTGATCCCGTAGATCAGGCCCGAGTGGTTGATGAACTGCGGCTGCTGCGCGTCGCGTTCCGAGCCCACCCCCCACGCCTGCCAGACCTTCGCCAGTTCGTGCGCGTCGCCCACCAGGTACTGCATCCGACCCGTCATCTCGTGGTGCTTCAGAAAGCTCGCCACCGCCTTCGGCGTGTCGCCTTTCGGGTCCACCGAGACCGCGACGATCTGCGCCTTCGCCGCCGTCTTCGGACCCATCAGGTTCTGCGCCACCCGCAGGTTCGAGGTGATCAGCGGGCAGACGTCGGGGCAGTTCGTGTAGAGGAACGTCACCAGCAGCGCCTTGCCGCGGTACTGGCTCAGGTCCACCTCTTCGCCCAGGTAGTTGCGCAGCTTGATCGGGGGCGCTGGCGAGGGCGGGGAGAGCTGGGCTTCGGCCTTGTAGGCCACCGGCTGCGACGCCGTCGCCTTCGTGCTCACCGTCCCCTTCGACCCCGAGGAACCGCCTACCGTCAGCAGCGCCACCACCCCCGCCGCGACGACCAGGACCAGCAGCGAGAGCAGCAGACGAGGGTTCAGTCCGTTGCCGCGCATCCGCCCGCGAGCTTATCGACGGGTCGCGGAACGCGCGCCTGTTCGGCTTTCGGCCCCGTCGGCAAGAACCTTTGCAAACCTCCCCATGCGATGCATCTTGCAGAAAAAGGTGCTACTTTGCAGCGCGTTCGTGCCGAGTCCTTGCCCTCACGGGGGCCAGGGAGCGGGGGACCCAATGCAGCCGAGAGGCTGCGGGGGCGAATCGCCACAAGTGTGGCGTAGCGTAATTCACGCGAGCCCGACAGCTAACCCCGTAGGCGCCAAGCAGTTGAGAGAAAGGACGCCGTTCGCATGCCGGGATTCGTACGTGACCTTGCCGTCGCCACCCCCTGGGAGGCCTCGCTCGAGCG
>DATJMW010000030.1:0-25898 GCA_035508515.1 Solirubrobacteraceae bacterium
GAGCAGCCTCCTGCTGTTCGGACAGGTGCGGGCATTACCGTGGAGCTTCATCCGGTGTCCTCCTTGGGTCTGGGGGCTTCAGCACCGCCCAGCCTTCAAGGAGGCCCGGATGTCTACTGACGAACGTGCTTAGGAACTACATCTAGCCGCGCAGCGGCGGTTTCGATTCCGTGGTGGTGATGGCAATCGCCATCACCACCTGCAAATCAGTCACCGGCTCCGCCGTCGCTCGGCAGAAGCAGCGAGATCTCGAGCGGCCCCGACGGGAACGCTTCGCCCGTGAAGGAGTACGCCGCGTAGCGCTTGCCGCGATAGCCGACGGTCCCGCGCCGGGGCACCTGCGTCGGCCCGGGGTCCAGCGTGCCCATCACCTGCCTGCCGCCGGTGCGCATCAGGATCTCGGCGCCGGTGAACAGGTGCGCGAGGCGCAGGTAGCCGGCGTCGTCCTGGATCGCGTAGGAGAACTTCCCGACGATCCGCCCGCCGCTGCGGACGACGCCGTGGACGGGAGCGAGCACGTACGGGCCGCCCAGGTCGTACAGGAAGCGCTGCGCGCCGCTCGGCGTGGCGCCGTACACGCGCACGCGCACGACGTGGATGTGTTCGCCGAAGAAGCGCACGATCGCCGCGCGGATCGCGGTGGTGTCGCGGGCGGCGACGGCCTGCTGGAAGCCGCGGTCGGCTTCGATGTGGCGCAGCGTCGCGCGGACGTAGGGGCTGTCGGCCTCCTCGTGGTAGATCCGTTCGCCGACGTGGCCCAGCGTCTCGGCCGCGGCCTGCTCGGCTGAAGCTCCACACGCGGCGCCGCGCGCCAGCGGCACGAGCAGCGCGATCCGCAGGATGCCCGACGGGTACCTGGTCGCCGCGATCGAGGTGACCTGGTAGCGGTGCCCGCGATAGACGATCGAGCGATCGTGGCGAACGCTCGCGACCGGCGGCCCGGCGGTGGTCCCCGCGAGTCGCCCGCCCGGTTCGTACAGGACGACCTCGGCGCCCGTGACCTGGCGCGTCACTTCCAGGTAGCTGCGCGCCGCCTGGGTCGAGAGCACGAACTGCGCGCCGGTGCCCGCGATCGGCCCACGGACGGGGGCGATCGCCGTCACGGAACCCATCGCCGCGAAAACCTTGCCCGATTTCAGCACCTGGATGCCGACGATCTGCCCGGCCAGCAGCGAGCGGAGCGCCGCATGCGCGGCGGATGCGTCGTTCGCGGAGACGGCGTCCGCGAGGACCTTCGAGGTTTCGACGCGATGCACCGCCTGGCCGACGACGTTGCCGTGGCGCGCCGCGTCGTAGATCCGCCGGGCGACGGTACCGAGCGTGCCGGCGACGAGCGCGGGGCAATCGTGCCGCGTGAGGTGGGCGCTTCGGGCGCTCGTGGAGAGCCCACCGCCACCGCCTGGGCTCGCGTGCGAGGACGAGGTGCTGCCGGAGGAGCCGCAAGCCGTGAGTGCCGCGGCCGCGGCGAGCGTCGTGAGCAGCGGGAGGGCCGGGCCGGCGGGGCGCTTCATGCCGGCAGCCTAAGGGCGGCGCCACGCGAAACGCGGCACCGCCCTCCGGCGCGGTTACTTCTTCTTGGAGCTCGCCTTCTTCTTGGCGGCCTTCTTCTTGCCCTTCTTCACAACCTGCTTCTTCTGCACCAGCGGCGCGGGGTTGAAGCGGTTGTATTTCGAGTAGAAGTCGGGCTTGCAGCCTTTCGGGCGGCCGAGGTCGTACGGCCCCGAGATCGCCTGGGTGACTTTGCCTTTTTCGAGGTAGGCGTAGACGACGGTGAGGAGCGCGTCGACGCGCGGCTCGGCGCACAGCTTGGTGCCGATCGCGAACTGGCCCGTGACTGTCTCATAGCCGTTCGCGGTACCACCGACGCAGTTGGCGGCCCAGCCGGGGAGTTCACCCGAGCACTGGAAAGTGTCGGGGAGTTCTTTTTTGGTCAGGTCCGTGACGATCGGCGGGCTCGAGACCCCGGTCACCGGGATCTGTGACTGCACCTGGAACCCGGTGATCGGGCCGTTGCAGTAGAACGTGTAGGCGACCTGCTGTTCTTCACTTCCGGGTTCCGGCTGCCCGGCGGCGAGGCTGCCCAGGCAGTTGTAGTTGTTGGGGTTCGATTCTTCTGCCTGGCTCAGAGCCGGGACGGCGAGCGAGAGGGCCCCCGCGCCCACGATCGCGGCGAGCCAGAGCTTTGCCTTTCGTTGAGCGGTTCGTGATGCGTGCAACAGAGTTCTCCGTTCGTGTTCGTGGGATGTGTTGTTGTCCGCCCGTCAGTGCAGGAGCTTTTCCAGGCTCTGCGCAGGCGAGGACGGGTCGAATGCGACGGACGGCTTCGCGCCGGCCTTCGCAAAAGGTGAAAGCAGCAGCACCCCGGCGGGCGGCTGCGTCGCGAGCGTCGCGGAGGCGGAGCCCGCCGGCAGTTCCGCCGTGGCGGGGTCGGCGACGGCCGCGTAGGTGACCACGATCAGCCCGTGTTCGGTGAACGTGGTCGAGTTGGTGATTGACGCGATCGTGGCCTTCAGAAACGCGTCGGCGGCCCCGATCCCGGCGGGCGTCCCCGGCAGGCACGTCGCGCTCGTGGGGCCTTCTGGGCAGGCGGGCTGGACGATCGTGTGCAGCACCGGAGGCGTGCCGCCGACGATGGCGCGATGTTCGAGCAGCGCGGCGTCGGCGGCGAAGGCGCTCGCGCTCAGCGCGGACCATTCTTTGAGCAGCGTCGCCTTCGGGATCAGTTCACCCGTCGTGTAGGGGGCGACGGTGGGGTTGGCGATCGCTTCGTTGACGGAGCTGCCCGACAGCGCGATCAGCCACACGCTCGTGATCGGGGGCAGCTCCGAGGCGCCGCCCGATTTCTGGCTCCCGGAGGATTTTTTTTGAGATTTGGATGATGGTCGCGTCGCTTCCGGTGACGGGGCGCTCGCGGGAGCAGCCGCGCTGGGGGCGCTCGCCGCGGGCGTGGCGGCCGGCGTGATCGGCGGCGGCTGCGTGCTGCTGGTCGCAGCGGGCTGTGACTGGGCGCCGGCGGCGTTGCGGGCGGCCACGGCGGCGACCAGCGCGGGGATCTTCTGGGCGATGTCTCCGTCCCCGGCGAGCGAGGTCGCGGGGGACGGGCCGACCGCCGCGCCGACGGCCACACCCACGGTGAGCATCGCGACGGCGAGCACGACGCTCGCCCGGCGCGAGGGCGTCCGCCCGCCGACGGGCGTCACCCGCGCGGGGGATACGGGCTGGTCGCTCGCCTGCTGGCGCTCGGTCTGTTCGGCGGAGTTGTCCATGTTTTGTGAAGGCCGCAACTTGGCGTGGGTTTCCCGGTTAACCCGGCCATCCCCCTCAGGTTGCGGACAAACTAGCTTATCTGGATCGAATCTATCGGGATTATGGTATGTTCGCTTGCCGAGGCTGTCAACTCTTTGTCAAAACCCAGAAACGGAGCAACTCCTCAAATGAACCGAATTCGCCGTCTCTCCCTCGCCTTCGCGGTGACTGGCGTCGTGGGGGTCGCGGCGCCCGCGGCCGCCTCGGCGGTCACGAAGATCACGATCAGCGGCGCGACCGCGTCCTACCCGCTGGTCTCACTGCTGGCGCAGAAGTACATAAAGACCCACCCGAAAAAAGTCTCTTTCAAGATCACCCAGGGCGGTGCCCAGATCGGCGTCAACGACGTCGCGGCAGGCCGCGTCTCGATCGGAGACGTCTCGCGTGACCCGGTCGCCGCCGACCCTCCGGGGCTGGTCTTCTACCCGATCGCGAAGTACGGGATCTGCGTGATCACGAACAAGTCGAACCCGCTCGCGAACCTCTCCTCCGCGCAGGTGAGCTCGATCTTCACCGGTAAAACCGTCGCCTGGAGCGCGGTCCCGGGTGCGACGGCGAGCGGACCGATCGACGTGATCAGCCGTACCTCGGTCGCGGGCGTGCTGACGAACTTCACGACGCTGTTCCTGGAAGGCAAAAAAGTCTCCACGAAAGCCGCGGAAGAACCGTCTGAGGGTCTGATGCGGGCGAAGGTCGAAAGCGACCCGAACGCGATCGGCTTCGTGTCGAACTACCAGTCCGACAAAGGCACCGTCAACGCGGTTGGCTACAACGGCGTCGCCTGCAACCACGAAAACGTGAAAAACGGCACCTACTCGGGCACGGCCCGCTTCTACGAGGTGACGAAAGGCAAGGCGACCGGCGCCTCCTCCGCCTTCATCGGCTGGATCGAGCGCTCGGCGCAGGCGGCGAAGATCATCAACACGCAGTGGCTGACGATCTGAGCGCCCGCTAGAGCAGAAGCACGAGTCAGACCGGGGGAGACGTGCTGGAGCGCCTCAGGCATCCATGGCCAGACCACCGCGCCGAGCGAACGCTCGGCGCGGTGTCGTTGCTCGTCTGCGCGCTGGTTGTGGCGATGGTCGTGTTCGTCGGCATCCACGCCTGGCCGATCTTCGAGCACAACGGCCTCGCCTGGCTGGGCTCCGGCGGCGACGTCGGCCGCCAGGTGGCCGACATGCAGAACACGACGCAGCACCCGCCGCCGTCGGCCTATCACCTCCGCGCCTGGCCGCTGGTGTACGGCACGATCCTCACCACCGGCGTCGCGGTCGTGCTGGCGCTCGCGATCGCGATCTTCTCCTCGATCTTCATCGTCGAGCTGGCCCCGGCTCGGCTGCGGCGGATCGCGATCCCCGTGATCCGCCTGCTGGCCTCGGTGCCGTCGGTGATCTACGGGCTGATCGGGATCCTCGTGCTGGTGCCGTTCGTCGGCAACGACCTGATCACCACCGCGCAGAAGGAATCGGTTCAGAACGTCGTCGAGCTGACGGGCGCGGGCCTGTCGGTGACCGTCGTGATCCTGACGGTGATGATCACGCCGATCATGGTGGCGCTGATCTGCGAGGCGCTGGTGTCGGTGCCGAACTCCTGGCGCGAGGGCGCCGTGGCGCTTGGCGTGAACCCGGTGCGGGCGATGCTGGCGGTGACGCTGCGCGCGGCGCGCCCGGCGATCGTCGCGGCGGCGGTGCTGGCGACGGCGCGGGCGCTGGGCGAGGCGATCATGATCTCGATGGTCTCCGGCTCGCGCGCGTTCTCGCCGAAGCCGATCGACGGCTGGGTGTTCTTCTTCGAGCCGCTGCGCACGCTGGCCTCGGGGATCGTCGACTACCACGAAGGGATCGGTGCCCCCGCGCTGGGCTCGGCGCTGTACGCGTGGGCGCTCGTGCTGCTGTTCTCGGCGTTCGTGCTGTCGGTCGGCGGCTACCTGATCAAGCTCCCGTTGCGCAAGTACCAGGTGCGCGGATGAGCTCGCAGGACTGGGAGGCTTGGAACCGGCTTGGCGCCGTCGAACGAGCGCTCGGAGGGCGCGAGCCGCAGTGGGTGAGCGCTCGGGGCCGGCGATCCTCGCCGCTGACGTGGCGCTGGACGGACCGTCTGGCGCTCGCGTTCGCCTGGATCGCCGGCGTGGGCCTGTGCCTGATCGCCGGTGCGATCGTCGCCTACATGGGCTACCGCGGGATCCAGTACCTGCGCCCGAAGCTGCTGCTGGAACGCCCCGCGATCAGCACGACCCAGTCGGGGTCGGGCGGCTTCCTGGACCCGCTGATCGGGACCGCGCTGCTGACGGCGATCGGCGTCCTGCTGGCGGTCCCGCTCGCGGTCGGTGGGGCGCTCTGGATCGCGGAGTACGGCCGCCCGTCGTGGCTGGCGCGCGTCGTGGAGTCGAGCATCGAGATGGTCGCGGGCACCCCCGACATCGTGATCGCGCTGTTCGGCCTGTCGATCTTCCAGCTGAGCTTCATGGCGCCGTTCTCCTTCAAGGCGGAAGGCGGCGGCGTGTTCGGGCGCTCCTACATCGCCGCGGGCGCGATGATGTCGCTGATCGCGCTGCCGCCGATGTTCACGGCGACGCGCGACGGGCTCCAGGCGATCCCCGCCCACATGCGCGAGGCGGCGTTCGCGCTGGGCAAGACGCGAATCGCGACGATCCGCCGCGTGCTGCTGCCGAGCGTGCGCTCGAACATCGCCACGGGCGTGACGCTCGGCGTGAGCCGCATCATCGGAGACACCGCGATCATCGTGCTGCTGCTCGGCGACGGGCTGCGCCTCGATCCCCAGGGCTCGTTCCCGGGCGTCGGGCTGCTGCGCGGCACCGGCTCGACGCTGACGAGCTACGTCTACAACAACTCCCCCGCCGGAGAAGGGGCCGCTCCGCAGAAGGCCTACGCCGCGGCGTTCGTGCTGCTGCTGTTCGTGCTCGTCCTGAACCTGGTGGTCGATCGCATCGGCCGCTCGCAGGCCGATGCCACCGGTCTGACGGTCGCGGGCGCGGTGGTCTAGCAGTGCGTCGCGAACGCAGCGCGCCCAACGTCCAGCGGGCGGGTTCCGGCTTTACAGGAACGCAAAACCCCGCTAACCTGAGCGGTTCTATGGAGTTTATGGTGGACAACTTCGGTGGAGAAGGTGCGTCATGACCCCGGACGAGATGCTGCTCGAGCGGTCTGAGCCCGTGACGAGCGAGCACGACGAGCAGTCTTCGGCCCGGCCCGAGGCGGCGAGGGCATCTGAGCGAGAGCCGCTGGCTTCCTGGGATGACGAGCGCCCCGCGCCGCGGGAAGCGCCACCGGTACCGCCGGTCCGCACGATCGTCGTCGACCGCGAGCCGGTGCCGGTCTCGCCGGTGCCGGAGCGCGTCGCGGTCCGCGCCGCGCGCTCCTCTGGCGCCGAGCGGCTGCGCCTTCAGGACGTGAGCATCGGCTACGGCCCGAAGCAGGCGGTGAAGTCCGTCTCGCTGTCGATCCACCAAGGCGAGGTGCTGGCCCTGATCGGGCCGTCCGGGTGCGGCAAGACGACGCTCCTGCGCACCCTTAACCGCCTCACCGAGCTGACCCCGAGCGCGACGCGCGCGGGCAGCGTGCTGCTCGACGGCGAGGACATCCACGACCTCGCCGACACGACCCTGCGAGCACGGGTGGCGATGGTCTTCCAGCAGCCGAACCCTTTCCCGATGTCGATCTTCGACAACGTCGCCTTCGCGCTGCGCGAACAGTCGCGCAAGCGCCCGCGCCGTCGTGAGCTCGAACCGCAGGTGATCGACGCGTTGCGGCGCGCCGGGCTCTACGACGAGGTGAAGGACGATCTCAACCGCCCGGCGCTGCGCCTGTCGGGTGGCCAGCAGCAGCGGCTCTGCATCGCGCGCGCGATCGCGCCCAAGCCAGAGGTGCTGCTGATGGACGAGCCCTGCAGTGCGCTGGACCCGATCTCCACGCAGACGATCGAGAAGCTGATCGGCGAGCTGCGCCGCGACCTGGCGGTCGTGGTGGTGACGCACAACCTCGCCCAGGCGCACCGCGTCGCGGACAAGGTGGCGTTCATGTACCTGGGCGACCTCGTCGAGTACGGCACGACCGCGCAGGTGTTTGACGAACCGCGCGCGACGCGCACGCGCGACTACGTGCGGGGAGCCTTCGGATGAGCGCCGCGAACCACCCGGCCCCGCCATGTGGCCGGGGGCGCTGAAGCGGGCGCTGCTCGTGGTCGCCTGTGGAGCAGTGGCCGCGACGCTCGCGGGGTGCGAGAGCACCGAGAGCGAAAGCGCCAGGATCGACCGCGAAGCGGCGGTGGCCCGCGAACACGAACCCGGCGCGCTGAAGCTGGGCGCGACGAGCCGCGATGTGCGCGCGGCACGCGTGACGCTGCTGAGCGGGGCGGGCCGCGGCGCCGTGGCGATCGAGCTGCGCTCCAGCTCGGCTCACGCGCAGGCGGAGGTGCCGGTGCTCGTCGACGTCAAGGGCACCTCCGGCAGGCTGCTGTACTCCAACCAGCCGGGCGGCACCGACCCCAAGCTCCAGCGCGCGCCGCTGGTGCAGCCCCGCTCGAGCACGTGGTGGGTAAACGATCAGGTGCTGCTCAATCAGCCGAGCACGGGTGTCACGGTGCGGGTCGGCACCGGCAGGACGCTGGCGCACGTCCCCCGGCAGCTCGCCGCGCGGATGTCCAGCGTCGAACGCCAGGGAGCCGCGAGCGCGGTGCTCGGACAGGTCACGAACGAGTCGTCCAGCCCCCAGCGCGACGTCGCCGTCTATGCCGTGGCGCTGCAGGGCGAGAAGGTCGTGGCCGCGGGCCGCGGCCAGATCGCGGAGCTGCCGGGCCGCCGCGGCGCCTCGGCGTCGTTCCGGGTCCCGCTCGTGGGCGATCCCGCCAAAGCGAAGGTCGAGCTGACGGCGGTGGCCCCGCCGCGAGGAGGTAGTTGAGGTGAGTCTCGTGCCGGTGCCATCCGAGCAGGCGGGGGAGACGTGCGCCAACTGCAGCGCGCCGCTCGTCGCCGACCAGCGCTACTGCCTGTCCTGCGGCCAGCCGGCCTCCCCGGTGCGGCTCGCGTTTCTCGACGTGCTGCAAAACGACCGCGCCGCCGGGGCGGGCGGCCCGACGCTCGAGCTGACGCCCGCGGGCTACGTCCCCGCGGGCGAGGGCGCCCCCGGGCTGAATGGCTGGCTGCGCCGCAACTCGGGCCTGCTGAGCCTGCTCGCGGTGCTGGTGCTGTGCCTGATCGCCGGGCTGCTCGTGGGTCACTGGGCGAGCGGGGGCGGCGGCACCAAGGTCCCGGCGAAGCAGGTGGTCGAAGTGAAGGGCCTGAGCGGCGTCGCGGCCGCGCCGGTCGCCGCGGCCGGCGCCGGAACGACGAGCACCCCCTCCGAAGCGGCCGAAGCGAAAGCAACCGCGAAGGAAGCCGCCGAAGCGAAGAAGGCCGAAGCGAAAGAAACCCCCGCCGAAAAAGCTCCGCCGCCAAAGCCCAAAAAGGTGACCTCGCAGAAGATCAAAAAGCTGACGAACTCCAGCGGCGCGCAGCACCAGAAGGAAATCAACGAACTCGGCGACCAGCCGATCGAAACGGGCTGAGCCGCCGGTGAGCGCTTCAGATCGCGACACCGCGGCGCACGCCTCCGAGGCGCAGACGGAGCGGATCCCGGCGGTCCCCGCCTCCGCCGTCCGGCCCGCGGCGCCGGCGCCCGCGGCGATCGTGCCCGTCGGGGGCCTGCGCGGCGCGCCGCCGGCGCTCGACGGCTCGATGGCCGAGCTGCGCCGCCGCCGCTACGAGTTGGCCGAGCGCGTCGCGGAGCTGACCTGGGACCTGGGCGGGCTCACGTACGAGATGGCCAGCCGCGACCACTACCGCCTCGACGTGCTCGCCCGCCGCGCGGCGGAGTTGCAGCAGGCGGACGCGCAGCTGGCGGAGGTGCAGCGCCTGCTGTCCAGCGCGGAGGCCGGCGTGCACGGTCAGTGCCGCTCTTGCGGGGCCGTCCACAGCCGCGGCGCCGCGTTCTGCTGGCACTGTGGGGCGGGATTGCTGGCGGAGGCGCGCCCGGCCGTGCTGGAGGACACCGAGCTGGCCGCTGCCCCGGCGCCGAGCCCGGCCCCGGCGAGCTGACCGCGGCGCTACGTAGCGGTACGCATACCGCGTTTGACGCCGTCGCGGCCCGCCCTAGGATCGGGCGATGCGCTTCACCGGGGGGAGGAGGCTCGCGGTCCTCGCGGGCACGCTCGCTTGCGTCGCGGCGGTTCCGGCCGTCGCGGCCGCGGTCCCGTTCGGGTCGGGCCTCGCCAACGCGCCGAACGCGACGCTGACGTGCGGCCAGGGCGTGCCGCCGCTGTTCATCAGCGGCGCCGGCAGCCCGTCGTGCCTGTGGTTCTCGGGCTCGCCGACGCCATATGCGCCAGCGAGCGGCACGGTCACCGCGGTGCACGTGCGCGTCGGGGCAATCACCGGGCCGATGCAGGTCGTCGTGATGCGCTCGCTGTACCAGAACAAAGCGGGCGATCCGGGCCATCCCTACTTCGCCTGCTGCTTCGTCGAGCGCTACGGGCCGACGTTCACGCCGCAGGCGAACGCCGTCACGACCGTCCCGACGAACCTGCCGGTGACCGAGGAACCGACGCCGGGGCCGGAAGACTTCACGACCAACGCCGCGGGCGACTTCCTGGCGCTGTCGGTGCTGGCGCCGAACGTCCCGATCCCGGTTTTTGTCGACAACGCGAACACCGACTCCGGCTTCTACCCGGCGCCGACGGAAGCGACGTTCCCGGCGCCGAGCGCGAACCCGCTGTTCCCCTCGACGGACCTCGCGGGGAGCGGGAGCGGCGAAGTCCTGCTGGGCGCGGACCTCGACACGGGCGGCGGCGCTCCGGGGCCCGCCCCCGCTCCGGCCCCGGCACCAGCTCCCGCGCCGCCGCCGGCACTCGCCCTGCCGAAGCTGACGATCCCGATCAGGAACGGCACCGCGGCGATCCCGGTCCAGTGCCTGGTCGTGAGCTGCGCCGGCGTGCTGAGCCTGCAGAGCGCGCAGCTCGCGGGCGCGGCGAGCGCCGCGAGCAGGAAGCGGGCGCACAAGCCGAAGCTCGTCAGCTACGGCTCCGCGAGCTTCTCGCTGAAGGCGGGCGCCACCGGCAAGGTCAAGGTCAAGCTGAACGCCGCAGGCCGGAAGCTGCTGAAGGGGCGCACGCGGGCGAAGGCGTGGGCGAACGTGCGCTTCACGAGCGGCGGCGGCAAGCCGAAGAGCACGCGCCTCACGCTGAAGCGCTGAGCGAGCGGCGCGCGGGCGCCGCCAGGCCCGGTACGTTCACGGGCGTGAGACGACCCCTGCGCGCGACGGGCGCGCTGCTCGTCGCCGGCGCTCTCGCGGCGCTCGCCCCGCTCGCCGTCGCCGGCTCCCCGGCGCTGGCGCAGCCCCCCACGGAAGCGGGCTGCCCGGTGTTCCCGGCAGACAACCCGATCAACCAGGACATCTCGGGCGCCCCCGTCGATCCACGGTCGTCGCGCTACATCGACGCGATCGGCGCGAACGGGCACCTGCACGCCTCGTTCAGCAACACGCTGCGCTACGGCATCCCCTACACGGTGGTCGGCCCGCAGCAGCCGAAGGTGCCGGTGCGCATCCTCTACTCGCGTGCGACCTCCGACCCCGGCCCCTATCCGATCCCGCTCGAAGCGCCGGTGCAGGCGGACCCCGGCGGCGACCGGCACGTGCTGGTGCTCCAGTCCGGGACCTGCAAGCTCTACGAGCTGTACGCGGCCCGCCGCCACGGCGGCGGCTGGGAGGCCGGCTCCGGGGCCGTGTTCGACCTGCGCAGCAACGCGCTTCGCCCCGACGGCTGGACCTCCGCGGACGCCGCCGGGCTGCCGATCTTCCCGTTGCTCGCGCGCTACCAGGAAGCGCGCGCGGGCTCGATCGACCACGCGCTGCGCGTCACGGTGGAGCGGACGCAGCGGGGCTACATCCACCCCGCGACGCACTTCTCCTCGAGCGAGCGCAACCCCAACCTGCCGCCGATGGGGCTGCGCCTGCGGCTGAAGGCGAGCTTCGACCTCTCGGGCTATTACGGCCAAGCGCTGGTCGTCCTGCGAGCGCTGAAGCGCTACGGGCTGATCGTCGCGGACGAAGGCGGCTCGTGGAACATCGGCGGCGCGCCGAACCCCGGCTGGGTCGACCACGACCTACAGCAGCTCGAACGGGTCCCGGGCTCGGCGTTTGAGGCCGTCGGCACGGGGCGCATCCTGCACAAGGGCCCCACCTTCCACCGCCACGGGCGCCACCGGCGCCCGGCCTGACGCGGCTTCGGCCTGACGCGGCGCCGGGCTCGGTGAGCTCGTCGGATCGTCCAGCCCGCCCGCCGGCGCCCGGCGGGGCGCGTAGCGTTTCGCGGGTGAGTCGCTTCTCGAAATCAGGCGCGTTGCTCGCGGCGCCGGTCGCCGCCGTCTGCGCGTTGCTCGCCGCGACGGCGGGCGCCACGGGCGCCGCTGGCGCTGCGGGCGGGAAGGCGGGCGCCACGGGCGCCGCTGGCGTGAAGGCTGGCCCGCGCGAGTACGGCTGCCCGATCTTCCCGGCCGGCAACGCGATCAACCAGGACGTCTCGCGCGCGCCGGTCGACCCGCGCTCCGCCGCCTACGTCGACTCGATCGGCGCGAGCCTGCACCTGCACGCCGACTTCGGCACTAACCCGGGCTACGGAATCCCCTACGCGGTCGTTCCCCGCAACCAGCCGAAGGTCCCGATCCACTTCAGCGAATACGGCGCGGAATCCGACCCCGGGCCGTACCCCGTCCCGCCGGGCGCTCCCGTCGAGGGGGCCGGCGAAGAAGGCGACCGGCACGTGCTGGTGCTCCAGGAAGGGAGCTGCCGGCTGTACGAGCTGTACGCGGCGCGGCGCAGCGGCGCCGGCTGGGAAGCGGGCTCGGGCGCGGTCTTCAACCTGCGCAGCAACGCGCTCAGGCCCGAAGGCTGGACCTCCGCGGACGCGGCGGGCCTGCCGGTCTTCCCGCTGCTCGCGCGCTATCCCGAAGTCCGCGCGGGCCGGATCGACCACGCGCTGCGCGTCACGGTCCCGCGTACGCAGGCGGGCTACATCCATCCCGCGACGCACCTCGCCTCCTCAAGCAACGATCCCGACCTGCCGCCGATGGGCCTGCGCCTGCGCCTGAAAGCGGACTTCAGCCTCGCCGGCTACCACGGCCAGGCGCTCGTGATCCTGCGGGCGCTGAAGCGCTACGGGCTGATCGTCGCCGACAACGGCTCCTCCTGGTACATCACCGGCGCGCCCAACCCGCGCTGGAACGACGAAGATCTCGACCAGCTGAAGAGCGTGCCGGGCTCGGCGTTCGAGGCCGTGCGCAGCGGCCCGATTCTGCACCGGCGCTGAGCGCCCCGCGACTACCGGGCGACTACTGGTGCTGGTGCTCGACCGGCTGGGCCGGCGGCGCGGCGGGAGCGGCGGCGGGCTGCTCCGGGGGCGCCGTCTGCGCGGGCTGCTGCGGCTGCTGCTGGGCGGGCGGCAGCGTCGTGTGCTGCTGTGAGCCCGCGGCGCCGGTGACGGAGTCCTTGAACTCGCGCATGCCGCTGCCGAGCGAGCGGCCGATCTCCGGCAGGCGCTTGGCGCCGAAGACCAGGAGCAGGATCACGACGAGGAATGCGATGTGCAGTGGGTTGTCTAGGCCCATGTGCACTTCCTAGCTTAGACGATCGGCTCGGCGGCGCGGCGGGGATGGACGCTCGGCCGCCGCGCTAGGCGTCTGCGCGAAGCCCCCGGCGCACGAACTGCGCCGCGACGATCAGCAGCAGCGCTGCGAAGGCGTCGCGCAGGACCTCGCCGGAGAGTGCGTTGGCGAGCGCCACGCCGCCCGCGGCGCCGGCGATCGACAGCAGGCCCAGCAGCAGCGCGTCGGCGCGGCGCACGTTGCCGTAGCGATCCTGCGTGTAGGTGCCGACGATCGCGACGGGGACGATCGCCAGCAGCGAGGTGGCCTCGGCCTGGTGCTGGTTCAGCCCCAGGAAGATCACGAGCCCCGGGACGAACAGCACGCCGCCGCCGACGCCCAGCAGCCCGGCGATCACGCCGCCCGCCAGGCCGATGGCGATCGCGCCGATCACCGCAGCACCAGCTCCGCGGCGCTGGCGAACAGGACCGCGGCGAACATCAGCGAGAGGCCACGGTTGTGCACGCGTTGCTGCAACCAGGCGCCGAACAGCACGCCGACGACCGCGGGCACCCCCACGAGCACGGCGTCGAGCAGGTGCACGTTGCCGTACAGCCCCTGCGTCGCCGCGGCGAAGGCGGCGATGAAGACGATCGCCGCGAGCGAGGTGGCGGTCGCGGCGCGCTCGCGGTAGCCGAGCCAGAGCACGAGCAGCGGCACGATCACGCTGCCGCCGCCGACCCCGAACAGACCGCTGAAGACGCCGGCCGCGGTGCCGATGACCGCCAGCTTCAGCGTGCGCTGCGGCGAGCGTTCGTGGGCGGGCTCAGCAACCACGCTTGCGAGCGGAGGGAGCGGCCACGATGCGCGCCATACTAAAGCCGTGTCGCCCGCTGCCACGCTCGTGGAGGCGCTGGAGCCGCTCCGCGCCGACCCCGACCACGGCGCGATCCTGCTCGACATCGACGGGACCCTCGCGCCGATAGTTCGCCACGCCGCCGACGCTCACGTACCGGAGTCCACGCGTGCGCTGTTGATCGAGATCGCCAAGCGCTATGGCGTCACGGGCTGCGTCAGCGGGCGCCGCGCCGCGACCGCGCGCCAGATCGTCGCGATCGGCACGCTGGCCTACGTCGGCAACCACGGCGGCGAGCTGCTGCGCCCGGGCTCGACGCGCCCGGAGGTGGATCCTGAGCTCGAGGCCTGGGCCGCGCGGATCCGCGCCTTCGCGGCGAGCGCGCTGACGCCCGCGCTCGAACGCGTGCGGGTGCGCGGCGAGGACAAGGACGCGATCACGGCATTTCACTGGCGCGGCGCCCCCGACGAGCAGGCCGCGGAGGACGCGGTGCGGGAGATCGCCGCGGCCGCCGAGCGCGAGGGCTTCGTGGTGCACTGGGGGCGCAAGGTGCTGGAGGTGCGCCCGCCGGTGGCGCTCGACAAGGGCATCGGCGTCGCGAAGCTGCTGCGCGACTCGCCGGCGACGGCGGCCCTGTACGTGGGCGACGACACGACGGACCTCGACGCGTTCCGCGGCCTGCGCGAGCTGACTCAGGCGGGCACGCTACGGGCGGCGCTGTGCGTGGCGGTCGACTCCGACGAAGCCCCCCCGGCGCTGGCGCAGGAGGCGGACCTGACGGTGGCGGGCACGCATGGCGTGCGCGAACTGCTCGAGGCGCTGCTGTAGTACGAGAGTGCGCTTCGTCGACTTCCTGAGGAGCACCGTGATGCTCAGCGCCGGCGCCGCGACGGCGCTTGCGCTGGTGACGCTGCTCGCCGCGGCGGGCAACTCCGAAAAAGCGGTGCTCGTCGTCGCGGTCGGCTGGTGGATCGTCGCGGCGCTGATCGGCCTGTGGCTGGGCCGCCGCGCCGAGGCGAACCCCCCGATCGCGCGGCTGCTGGCGAACGCGAAATCCAGCGCCGCCCTGCCGGAGAACCACCCCAGCGCGGTCCTGCTCAACCGTCTGTGGCCGCTGCTGGTGTTCGCGGTGATCTCCGGCGGCCTCGCCTTCCTCGCCCCGCAAATCCCCGGGATCGCGGCGGGCTTCGCGATCATCTGGGCGCTCGCCTGGCGGCGCCAGGAGGCGGCGGTCACGGCGATCGAGGAGCGCGACGGCGTCTTCTTCTACGTCGTGCGCACCTCGCCGGTACGCCCGATGGCGCTGGAGCGGACCCCCGGCTTCAAGGCGCTGCGCCCCGAGCGCACGAACGGCGCCGTCACCTGAGATGCGCCGCGAGCACGGGATCGACGTGCTGCTCGTCTCGCTCGGCTCGACCGTCGGGCTGCGCCGCGCCGACGACGAGTTGCACGACGCGCTCGTGCGCGCCGGAGCGCGCGTCGCGATCGCCCGCCCGCACCCTCGTGACCCGTTGCCGACGCTGATGCTCACCGATCTCGCCTGGGCACGCGCCGCGCGCTCGGCGGCGGCGAAGATCGTCGATCAGCGTGCGGCAGTGGGACCGCGCTCGATCGTCTACTCGACCACGACCGCGGCGCTGCTGTGGAAAGTCCCGGGCGCGATCCGCTTCGACGCGACCGGCGCCGGCAACCGGCGCGGGCGCCACGGCCTGTGGCAGCGCCCGCTGGAACGGCGGCGGCTGCGCCAGGCGCCGCTGCTGCTGCCGTGGAGCGAGAGCGCGCTACAGGAGGCCCCCGCCACGGCACGCGCCGGCGACCGGGCGCTGGTGCTGCCGGTTCCCGTCGAGCCGTCGGGGCCGCCCGCGCCCGAGCGCGACGTCGCGGCGCTGACGTACGGGGCGAACCCCACGAAGAAGGGGCTCGACCGCGTGATCGCCGCTTGGCGGACGGTGCGCGCCCGGCGCGCGGGGGACGCCGGCGGCGGTGCAGGCCCCGACGCCGGCGCCGCGCGGCAGGACGAACTGCTGGTCGCGGGCGCCACCGCCGAGCAATTGCAGGCAGGCGGCCTGATCGAGCCGGGAGAGCCGGGGGTGCGCGCGCTGGGCACGCTCGCCCCCGGCGAGTTCCGCGAGCTGCTCAGGCGCACGCGCGCGTTCGTGTGTGCGCCGCGG
Organism: Solirubrobacteraceae bacterium; assembly: GCA_035508515.1. Lineage (GTDB taxonomy): Bacteria > Actinomycetota > Thermoleophilia > Solirubrobacterales > Solirubrobacteraceae > Palsa-744. Next base: position 15,965 of record DATJMW010000030.1, read on the forward strand.
CGCGAGGACTACGGCATCGCCCAGCTGGAGGCGCTCGCCGACGGCGCCCAGCTCGTGACGACCCCCTCGCCGGGGCCGTACGCCGCGCTGCCGATCGCGCGCGAGCTCGACGCCCGGCTCGTGAGCGACGATCTCGCGGCGGCTCTGCATGCCGCGCTCGAGCAGCCTGCCATCGGCTACGCCGAGCGCGCCGCGGCGGCGGTGGCGCCGTTCAGCCGCGACGCGGTCGACGCGGTCGTCGCCGAGCAGCTACTGCCGCGCCTGCTTGCGTAGCCGCTGCAACTCCGCCCAGGGCCGCGTGTTGACGACCTCCGCGGCGGTCAGCCATGCGCGGCGCGCGGTCGCGACCCCCCAGCGCATGTTCGCGAGCGTGCGGATGCGGTGGGCGTCGGAGTCGATCAGCAGGCGCACGCCCGCGCGCGCGGCGGCACGGGCGTTCACGTCGGAGAGGTCGCGGCGGTCTGGGTTGGCGTTTATCTCCAGGAACGTGCCGGTCCGGGCGGCGGCCGTGAACACCGCGTCGAGGTCGAGCGCGTAAGGGGCGCGACGCTCGATCAGCCGCCCCGTCGGGTGCCCGATCGCGTCGACGAGCGGGTGCTCGATCGCGGCGATCATCCGCTCGGTCATCGCCTGCTCGGCCATGCCGAAGGACGTGTGCGCGCTCGCGATCACCCAGTCCAGGCGCGCGAGCAGCTCGTCCTCGTAGTCGAGCGAGCCGTCGGGGAGGATGTTCACCTCGCTGCCGGCGAGCAGCTCGATTCCTTCGATGCGCTCGTTCGCCTCTCCCACCAGCTCGATCTGGCGGCGCAGCTGCTCGGGCGAGACGTCGTTGCCGAAGCCGTGCGTCGCGGAGTGGTCGGTGATCGCCAGGTACTCGTAGCCGCGCTCGCGCGCGGCGATCGCCATCTCCTCGATCGTGTTGTGCCCGTCGGAGGCGACCGTGTGGCAGTGCAGGTCGCCGCGGATGTCGCCCAGCTCGATCAGCTCGGGCAGCCCGGAGCCGCCGTCGAGACGGGCCGCCTCCAGCTCGCCGCGGTCCTCGCGCAGCTCGGGCTCGATGTAGGCGAGGCCCAGCAGCTCGTACAACTCCTGCTCGGAGGCGCAGGTGCGCGTGCGGCCGATCGCGTCGTCGAGCACGCCGTACTCCGAGACATGCAGGCCGCGGCGCACGACGGCTTCGCGCAGCGCCGCGTTGTGGCGGCCCGAGCCGGTGAAGTGCTGCAGCAGGTTGCCGAGCTGCTTTGGCTTCGCGATCCGCAGGTCGACTTCGAAGCCGGAGTGGGTGCGCCCGCGGGCGCCAGCCTTGCCGGCCGAGCCGACGCTCGCGATCAGCTCCAGCTTCGCGAGCCCTTTCGCGAGCGTCGCGGGACGGTTCGTGACGGCGATCAGGTCGACGTCCTTGACGCTGTCGGCCCAGCGCCGCGCGGAGCCCGCGACCTGCACGTGGGTGCCCTCGCCGCCCAGCTCGGCGAGCCCGGCCGCCAGCGCCTCGCCCAGCTCGAGCGCCTTCGGCAGCACGAGCCGCGGCGCGGCCTGCTCGCCGGCCCCCTGCTCGAGCGCTTCGAGCACGCGCTGCTCGAGCTTCGGGCCGAGCCCGCGCACGGTGCGGATCCGCTGCGCCAGCGCCGCCTCGCGCAACGACTGCAACGAGTCGACGCCCAGCTCGGAGTGCAGCAGCCGCGCGCGCTTGGCTCCCAGCCCCGGCAGGCGCGTGACGGCTACGAGCCCGGCGGGGAACTTCTCGCGCAGGCGCTCAGCCGCGGGGATCGCGCCGGTCTGGGCGAGCGCGAGGATCTTCTCTTCGAGCGTCGCGCCGATGCCGGGCAGCTCGCGCGCACGGCCGGCCTGCGCGAGCGCCGCGACCGACTTCGAGGACTCGCGCACGCTCTTGGCCGCTGTGCGGTAGGCGAGCACGCGGTGGACGATCGCCCCGTCGAGCTCGTACAGGTCGCCCAGCTCTTCGAGCGCGTCGGCGATCGCGCCGTTCGAGGGTTCCGCGGTGGGCACGCACGTTAGGGTACGCCGACGGATGTCGGGCGAGCCCTGGCTGATACTGCCTACGTACAACGAGGCCGAGAACATCGAGGCGATCGTCCGCGCCGCGGGCGACGTGCTCGCGCGCGCCACCGCGGGCGGCGCGCTCGGCGGCGCCTTCCGGATCCTCGTCGTCGACGACGGCTCCCCCGACGGCACCGGCGAGATCGCGGACGGCCTCGCTCAGGCGCACGACTGGGTGCAGGTGCTCCACCGCGCCGAGAAGAACGGGATCGGCCCCGCCTACCTCGCGGGTTTTCGCCACGCGCTGGACCACGGCGCCGGCTACGTGATGGAGATGGACTCCGACTTCTCCCACGACCCCGCCGACCTCGCGCGCCTGCTGGCCGCGGTGGATCGTGACCGGCCGGACGGGGGCGCCGACCTCGCGCTGGGCTCGCGCTACGTGCCGGGGGGCGGCGTCAGCGACTGGGGCTGGCTGCGGCGCTTCGTCAGCGAGGGCGGCTCGACCTACTCGCGCTGGGTGCTGGGCCTGCAGGTGCGCGACCTGACAGGCGGCTTCAAGTGCTTCCGCCGCGAGGTGCTCGAAGCGATCCACTTCGCGGGCGTGCGCTCCCAGGGCTACGCCTTCCAGGTCGAGCTGACCTACCGCGCGGTGCGCGCGGGCTTCCGCGTGGTCGAGGTGCCGATCGTCTTCCGCGACCGCCAGCAGGGACAGAGCAAGATGTCCTGGCGGATCGCCGCCGAGGCGATGTGGCTCGTGCCGCTCCTGCGCTTCAGGTAGCGCCGCCGCCGGCCGATGCTGAGGCGATGGACGCCTCCGCGTACGCGTTGACCCATGGCATCCGCCACACGCGCGAGACGCTGCGCGAGTGGTACCTGCACCCCTTCAGGGTGCTGGGGCGCTGGTCCGCGGGCTCGGCGCTCGCCGCGGTGGGCCTGCTCGCCGCGGTCTGGGCGATCGCCTCGCTGAGCGGCCCGCACGAACAGATCGTCGTGCTGCGCCCTCCGTTCGCGGTCGGCGACCTCGACGACGTGGTGGGCGTGCTGGAGCGCAACATGCTCGTGCTGACGCTGCACGCGATGGCGTGCGTCGCCGGCTTCATCGCCGGCAGCTCGCTGCCGCTGCAAGTCGAGGGGCGCACGGGCCTCTCGCGGTGGGTGCACGAGCACGGCGGGCGCCTGGCGATCATGTTCGTCGCCGCCGCGACGACGTTCTCGCTGAGCGCGCAGGCGTACCTGCTGGGCCACACGCTGGGCGGCGTCGCCGCCTTCCTGCGCGTCTCGCCGGGGCTGCTGCTGCTCGGCGTGCTCCCGCATGCGCTGCCCGAGCTGATCGCGCTGTTCCTGCCGCTCGCGGCCTGGATCATCGCCAGCCGGCGCGGGGAGTGGGAGCAGCTGCTCGCGGCGACGTTCGTGACGGTGGCGTTCGCGATCCCGATCCTCGTCGTCGCCGCGTTCGTGGAGGTCTACGTCTCGCCGCACCTGTTCACGGCGCTGACCCACATCCACCCGCCGATCGTACGCGCCTCCGAAGGCTGGCTGGTCACCGTCCGCTGAGGCGCCGTGCGCGTGCGCCGCGCCGGCCAGAGACGCCCCTTCGCGACCCTTCCTTCACTTTGTATAGTGAGGGGTGGAAAGCGATCGAGAAAGGAAGATCCATGGCAGGCAGCTTGAACGAAGTCACCGACAACAACTTCCAGGCCGAGGTCCTCGAGTCTGACAAGCCGGTGCTCGTCGACTTCTGGGCTCCCTGGTGCGGGCCGTGCCGCGTCGTGGCCCCCGTGCTCGAGGAAATCGCCGAGGAGCGTCCCGACCTGCGGATCGTGAAGCTGAACACCGACGAGAACCAGCAGACCGCCGCCGCCTTCCAGGTGCTCTCGATTCCGACGATGATCCTGTTCAAGGACGGGCAGCCGGTCAAGACCGTGATCGGCGCCTACCCGAAGCAGAAGCTCGAGAAGGAGCTGGAGCCGGCGCTGGGCGCCGGCGCCGCCTAGGCTCAACCGACAAAGCGCGCCGCGCCGCGCGCACCGCTAGCCGGAGATTCGCTCCAGCAGCCACGCGGCGAGCGCGCGCTCGTCGAGGGCGTTCGCCGCGACGTCCTCGACCACCTTGGCCGTGGCGTCGAGGCCGCCGGGCGGGTGCCTGAACTCGGCGCCGTTGCGGTAGAGGAACTCGCGCATCACGTCGTAGGCGGTGCGCAGGTTGCCGTCGGGCAGCGGGTGGTATTTGACGATCCGCGCGCAGTAGACGGCCGCCTTCTCGTGCAGCGTCGGGAACGCCTCGTAGTCGTCGAAGCCGGCGTAGGGGGCGGCGAGGGCGGCTTGGCCGAGCGTCATCACGCGCGACATCTGCGCGAGCCGCTCCGCCGCGATGCCGCAGTGCAGCTCGGCGATCAGCAGGAAGTCCCCGATTTCGATGGGGCGCACCGTTCGATCTAATCACTATGGTGGCATGGTGGCAATATTCAGAACTGAATAGTTAGAAATGACTTGATTTATTGCCGTGTGGCTATATGCAGCTTGACACCTCTCAACAAGCCGCTTATCATCGCTTCGCCACAGCGGGGCGTTCGGAAAAACTTCGAAACCCCGAGGAGAGAAGCTCCGATGCCGAGGACGATGACCTTGCGACTAACCGACGAGCAGGCCGCGATGCTCGATCTCGTCGCACGCGCCGACGACCAGACCGTGACCGAGGCCGTGCGCACGGCGATCGACGCGCACATCGAAGCCCGCCGCCGCGATGACGGCTTCAAGGAGCGGCTGCGCCGCCGCCACGAGCAGGAGCGGGCGCTGTACGAGCGCCTCTCCGAGTAGCCCCCGCCCTCACCCGAGCGCGGCGCGGGCGCCTCAGGCCTTGCGGAGGCTGACCCGCAGCGCCTGACCTTCGATGCTCAGCTCGTCCGAGTGCTCGTACCCGGAGGCGTCGGCCGCGTCGATCTCCAGCTCCGTCGCGAGCGTCTCGCCCGCGACGTAGTCGCGGTGGGCCGCGGCCGCGCGCAGCAGCGCGCCCTCGCCGGTAAGCGCGAGCGCGATGCGGTCCTCGACCTCCAGCCCCGCCCCCTTGCGCGCCGTCTGCACGGCGTGCACGATCTCGCGCGCGAGGCCCTCCTCGCGTAGCTGCTCGTCGATCGCGAGGTCGAGCGCGACGGCGTGGGCGCCCTCGCGCTCGACGCTGTAGCCCTCCGGGGCGCGCATCGTGAGGATCACGTCGTCCTCGCCGAGCGTGTGCTCGCGCCCGTCGATCGTGATGCCCACGGGCTCGCCGCCGTCGCGCACCGCCGCGGCGACGCGCGCGGGGTCCAGCGCCGCGATCGCCTCAGCGGCGAGCGGCATCGCTTTGCCGAACACGGGGCCGAGCCGGCGGTAGTTGGCCTTGACCTCGTAGCTGCCGAGCTCCTCCGCGGCGGCGACGAAGCGCACGCGCTTGACGTTCAGCTCCTCGCGCACGACGTCGGCCAGCCGCTCGATCGCCTCGCGCTCGCGACCGGCCGCGACGACGACGGCCTCGCCGAGCGGCTGGCGGACCTTGATCTTCGCCTTGCCGCGCGCCCCCAGCCCGAGCCGCACGGTCTCGCGCGCGAGCGCCATCGCCTGCTCGAGATCCTCGTCGCGCGCCAGCCGCGCGCCGACGGCGCGGTCGCCGGCGGCGGGGAAGTCGCACAGGTGCACGCTCTGCATCGTCCCGTCGAGGTTGTCGTAGATCTCATCGGCAATGAACGGGCAGAAGGGCGCGAGCAGCTTGGAGGCCGTCACCAGGCACGCGCGCAGCGTCGCGAAGGCGGCGGGGTCGCCGTCCCAGAAGCGCCGCCGCGAACGCCGCACGTACCAGTTGGACAGGTCCTCCACGAGGTCTGCGATCGCGCGCCCGGCCGTCGTCGCGTCGTAGGCCTCCAGGCGCTCGGCGACGAGCTCGGCGGTGCCCGCCGTCCGCGAGAGCGCCCAGCGGTCGAGCTCGTCGCTGGGCTCCTCGGTCATCTGCGCCGCGCTCAGCTCGTCCACGTTCGCGCGTGCGTACAGCGAGTAGAAGAAGTACGTGCTCCACAGCTGCTTGAGGAACAGGCGCACGCCCTCGCCGATCGTCTGCGCCGAGAAGCGATAGCCGTCCCAGGGCTGCTTGGAGGTGAAGAAGTACCAGCGGAAGGCGTCGGCGCCGTAGTCGTCCAGCACCTGCCACGGCTCGACGGTGTTGCCTTTGGACTTCGACATCTTCTGACCCTCCTCGTCGAGGATCAGGCCCAGGCAGACGACGTTGCGGTAAGGGGCCGGCTCCCGGGCGTCGGCTCCGGAGGGGTTGGTCAGCGTCGCGACCGCGAGCAGCGAGTAGAACCAGCCGCGCGTCTGGTCCTGCGCCTCGCAGATGAAGTCCGCCGGGTAGCCGTGCTCGAAGCGCTCGGCGTGCTCGAAGGGGAAGTGGTGCTGGGCGAAGGGCATCGCGCCGGAGTCGAACCACACGTCGATCACCTCCGGCACGCGCTTCATGCGCTCCCCGCAGCCCTCGTGCACGCACTCGAACTCGACCTCGTCCACGAACGGGCGGTGATGGTCGGGCAGCGTCGCGCCGGTGCGCTCGGACAGCTCCGCGAACGAGCCCACCACGTGCACGTGCCCGGACCCGCAGCGCCACACCGGCAGCGGCGTGCCCCAATAGCGCTCGCGCGAGAGCGCCCAGTCGACGTTGTTCGCCAGCCAGTCGCCGAAGCGGCCGTGCTTGACCCGTGGCGGGTGCCAGCTGACGGTCTCGTTCGCCGCCAGCAGCTCCTCGCGCAGCTGCGTCGTGCGGATGTACCAGGAGCTGGTGGCGTAGTAGAGCAGCGGCGTGCCGCAGCGCCAGCAGTGCGGGTAGGAGTGCTCGTAGTCCTCCGCCTTCAGCAGCAGGCCCTGGCGGTCCAGGGCGGCGATCAGCTCGGCCGTCAGCTCGGGGTCCTTGACGAAGCGGCCCTCGTAGGAGGCCCCGTCGTGGCCGCGCACGCGCTGGTCGAACGTCCCGTTCGGGCGCACCGGGTTGAGCAGCGAGCCCGGCATGTGCGGCTGGAAGATCGCCGCCGCCGCCGCGACGCGGTAGTCGTCCTCGCCGAAGGCGGGCGCCAGATGCACGATGCCCGTGCCGTCCTCGGTGGTCACGAACTCGTCGGGGAGGATCGGAAAGCCCCCGGCCTGGCCCATGTTGAAGATCGGGCCTTGGTAGCTCCCGTAGCGCTCGACGAGCTCTGCTCCGGTGAACTGCTCGATCACCTTCGCGTCCTCGCCGAGCACGGGCACGACGCGGTCGAGCGCGAGCAGGAACGTCTCCTCGCCGACCGTCGCCTTCGCGTACGTGGCGTTCGGCGCGACGGCGACGGCGACGTTGCCGGGAAGCGTCCACGGGGTGGTCGTCCAGACGAGCAGCTTCTCCTCTCCGCCCAGCACGGGCAGCTTCAAGTAGACGCTGGGGTCGACGACGTCCTTGTAGCCGAGCGCGACCTCGTGCGAGGAGAGCGTGGTCTCGCAGCGCGGGCAGTAGGGGGTGACGCGGTGCCCGTCGTAGAGCAGGCCGCGCTCGTGGATTCGCGCGAGCGCCCACCAGACGGACTCGATGTAGGTCTCGTCGAGCGTGCGGTAGGCGTCGTCGAGGTCGATCCAGAAGCCGATCCGCTCGGTGAGCCGGTTCCACTCCTCCAGGTAGGAGAACACCGACTCCCGGCACTGCGCGTTGAACTCGGCGATCCCGTAGGCCTCGACTTCGGCCTTGGATTCGATTTTCAGCTTCTCTTCGACGGCGATCTCGACGGGCAGGCCGTGGCAGTCCCAGCCGCCCTTGCGCTCCACGAGGTGCCCGCGCATCGTCTGAAAGCGGGGGTAGATGTCCTTGAAGACGCGCGAGAGGACGTGGTGGGAGCCCGGCGGCCCGTTCGCGGTGGGGGGGCCCTCGTAGAAGACCCAGCGCGGGGCACCCGCGCGGATCCGCAGCGATTCGGCGAACACGTCGCGCTCGCGCCAGCGCTCCAGCACCTCCTGCTCCATCGCGGGCAGCTCGCGGCGCGGATCGACCTCGCGGCGCGGGATCAGCGGGTGTCTGGGCGGGGCGCTCATCGGCCGGCCCATTCTAGGTTGCGCCCCTTTAATGGATGGGTGCGCCTGCGCCTGTACCACCACGCCGACGGCACGCGCGTGGCCTACCGCGAGCTCGGCACGGGGCCGCCGCTGGCGCTGTTGCACTCGGGGCTGCTCTCGCACATGGAGTGGGAGCCGGCGGCGGAGGCGCTGGCGGATCGCTTCCGCGTCGTGCTGCCGGACCTGCCGCTGCACGGCGACTCCGAGGACCACCCGCGCCACCCGTACACGCTGGACTGGTTCGCCGAGGTGCTGGGCGGGTTCTCCTCCGAGGTGCTCGGGGCGCGGCCGCTGCTCGCGGGGCACGACGCCGGCGCGGAGGTGCTGCTGCACGCGGTGCGCACCGGCAGCGTGCGCCCGTCGCGGCTGGTGCTGATGAGCAACCGCATGCACGCCCAGCCGCGTCACGGCGGGCTGCGCGCGGCCTGGCGCACGGCGGCGCGGGCGGCGGCGGTGCCGGGCCTGGACCGGATACTCTCGCACGGGGCGCGCGCCGTGTTCGCGCCCGCGCGCGGCATGCGGCTGACGGCGCGCGGCAACCCTGCGGCGGCGGATCTCGTGCGCCACGCGTTCGCGGACGTGCCGGGCAACTCGAACCTTGCGCGCTCTTGGGCGAAGGCCGCGCGCGCCTGGCCGCGCGGCGAGCAGCGCCACCTGCTGGACCTCTACCCGCGCCTGGAGATGCCGGTGCTGCTGCTGTGGGCGGATCGCGACCCGATGTACCCGCTGGCGATCGCCGAAGAGGCTCTGGCGGGGCTGCCGCAGGGGCAGCTGCGGGTGCTGGAGAGCACGGGCTTCCTGCTGGCCTACGACGACCCGGTCGGGTTGGCGCGCGAGCTGGCGGCCTTCTGCGGATAGTTGTGACCGCCATCCTGGCTCCAAGGTCGTGTCGAGCTCCGCTCCGTGTTAGACCGGATACGCTCCGCTCGCCACGACACGTCACGGGGGCCGGCCATCCTGGCCGGCCTTGGGAAAGCGCTCGGTATAGGGCGCAATGCAAGGAGAACACATGCCGGAGAAGCAGTTGTGGGGCGGCGAGACCACGAAGGCCGTAGAGAACTTCCCGATCTCCGGCGAGACGGTGCCGGTGTCGGTGGTGCACTGGCTCGCGCGGCTGAAGGGGGCCGCCGCGGCCGTGAATGGCGAACTGGGCCTCCTGCCGAAACGCACCGCGGGCAAAATCGAGAAAGCGGCCCGTGAGATCGCGGAGGGCAAGCACGACGGCCAGTTCCCGATCGACGTCTTCCAGACGGGCTCGGGCACCTCCTCGAACATGAACGCGAACGAGGTGATCGCGAAGCTGGCCGGCGACGGGGCGCACGCGAACGACCACGTCAACATGGGCCAGTCCTCGAACGACGTGTTTCCCTCCGCGGTCCATCTCGCGGCCCTGGACGTCGCGCAGAACGAGCTGCTGCCGGCGCTGAAGCAGCTGGAACGCTCCTTCGCGCGCAAGGCGAAAAGCTTCCAGAACGTCGTCAAGTCGGGGCGCACGCACCTGATGGACGCGGTCCCCGTGACGCTGGGCCACGAGTTCGGCGGCTACGCGGCGCAGCTGGCGCTGGGGCAGGAGCGCGTGCAGGCGGCGCTCGTGCACGTGGGCCAGATCCCGCTGGGCGGCACCGCCACGGGCACGGGCCTGAACACGCACGCGAACTTCGCGGCGAAGGTGCGCGCGCGCCTGAAGAAGGAATCGGGCCTGAAGCAGATCGCCGCGCCGCTGGACCCGTTCGAGGCGCAGGCGAACCGCGACGCGCTCGTCGAGCTCTCCGGGGCCCTGAAGGTCGTCGCGGTCTCGCTCACGAAGATCGCCGGGGACCTCGCGCTGATGGGCTCGGGGC
>DATJMW010000031.1:0-16713 GCA_035508515.1 Solirubrobacteraceae bacterium
TGGCGGGCCCTCCCGTCGTTAAGGACGATTGTCGGCGGGCTGGGGGATATTAAGAAACAGGGGTGTACTTTTCGTGATCCCTGCGGCTAGCGTCGCTGGATCGCGGCCATCTCTTCGCCGCGATCAATGCCACTGTGGGACAACACGAATGGGGGAGGCACATGCCTCGATTGAAGGCACTGACCCTTGCTGCCGTGACAGGACTGCTGGCGCTCGCGAGCGTCCTGGCCGCGCCGGCGATGGCGACGCCGAAAGGGGAATTCGCGGTGTTCGCGGACTGCCCGGTGACGACCGCCAGCGCGTGCATTCACGCCACGACCGAAAGCGGTGAATTCATCGTCGGCAAAAAGCGCGTGCCGATCACGAAAGCGATCACGCTGCAGGGTGGCCTGAACGAAAACGAAGAAACCGGCGAACTCGAATTCGTCGCGGCCGCCGACGGCAACACGCTGTCGAAAACCCCGCAGAAAGTCCCCGGCGGGCTGCTCGGGGTCGACTGCACGAAAATCACGGGGTCCGGCTGGCTCGAAGTGCACGCGCGCGAACTGTGCGAAGCGATCTTCGAAAACGGCCTCACCGGCGTCAACGCGACGACCGAACTCGCCGGGCCCGCCAGCTCGATCAAACTCAACCTCGGCAACCTGCTGAGCGGCAAAGGCGTCGCGCTGCAGCTGCCGGTCAAGGTGCACCTCGAAAACCCGCTGTTCGGCGGCAAATGCTACATCGGCTCGAACGCCGCGCCGATCATCCTGCCGCTGACGACGGGCACGACGGCGCCGCCCGCGCCGAACAAACCGATCAAAGGCAACCCGGGCAAACTGGAATTCAACGAAGAAGGCAACCTGTTGACGGTCAGGGAAAACTCGCTGGTCAACAACGAATTCGCGGCGCCGGCGACGAACGGCTGCGGCGAAGCCTTTGAATTCATCGTCGGGCCGATCGTCAACTCGGTGCTCGGCGTCCCCTCGACCGCTGGCCACAACACCGCGATCCTGAACGGCACGCTGCAACAGGCGGGCTCGGAAGTGGTGCAGGAAAACGAATAGTCCCTGCCACTAAGCGATCAGAGCAAGGAGGGCCCGCTCGGCGGGCCCTCCTCTTTTCTCCTAGAGCGGCTCGACGCCCAGGCCCGCGCCCGTAGGCACCGGTATCTGCCCGCGCTCGGGCGCGAGCGGGTCCTCGATCCCCGCGAACAGGCCGAGCGTCGCCAGCCCGCACGCGGGAACCGGGCCGCGCGAGGCGAGCGCGGCGGCGATGTGCAGCGCCGCGGCGACGCCCAGCGGGCCGTCGTAGGCGGAGGCGAGGTACGGCTCGGCGCCGGAGGTACGCACGAGCACAGCGGCGGCGATCGTCGCGGAGATGCCCCCGCAGCGCGAGACCTTCAGGCAGACGGCGTCGGCGACGCCCGCGCCCAGCGCGCCGTGCTCGGCGGCGGTCTCGTCGATCGCGACCCTGACCGCGACGCGGTCGCGCACCTCGCGCACGGCGTGCAGCCCGTGCACCGGCTCCTCGACCAGCTCCAGGCCCGCGGGGGCGAGCGCGTCGATCGTCCGCACCGCCTGCTCGACGTCCCAGGCGCCGTTCGCGTCCAGGCGCAGCTCCAGCTCCGGGCCACCCGCCGCCCGCGCCGCGGCAACCCGCCCCGCGTCGTCGCCGACCCCGACCTTCAGCTTCACGCACGTGTAGCCCGCGGCGAGCGCGGCGGCGGTCTGCTCGGCCACCTCGGCGCGGCCCAGCGCCGACAGCGGCGCGTTCACCGGCACCTGCCGGGCGGGGTCCTCGGCGATCAGCGCCGACAGCGGCAGGCCGCGTGCGCGCCCGGCCCGGTCCCACAGCGCGAGGTCGACCGCCGCGAGCGCCTGCGGCAGGTCGTCCGCGCGCCGGCAGGCTTCCAGCAGCTGCGCGCCGTTCATGTCCGCGTCGGCTTCCGCGAGCACCGTGCGGTAGCCGGCGAGCGCCGCTTCGGCACGCTCGATGCTGACGCCGTCGTAGGGCTCCAGCGGGGCCGCCTCGCCGTAGCCGGTGGGGCCCTCCTCGCCGCTCAGCGAGACCTCCAGCAGCTCGCGCTCTGAGAGCGTGCCGTAGCTGGTCGTGAGCGGCTCGGCGAAGCGCAGCGTGCGCCGCTGCACCTCGAGCTTCACGAGCCGATGCCGCCGCTGGCGAGGATGCCCGCCGAGTAGAGCAGGCAGAACAGCAGCTGCGTCGCTCCCGTCTTCGCGAGCGCGCCGTTCAGCGCAGGGCCGTCGGTGCGCGTGCGCACGACGCGGACGACGCCGAGCGCCAGCGGGATCGCGAGCCAGCAGAGGAACAGCCACGCGCTCATCGAGCCGAACGCCCACGGCAGCGGCGCGGTGAGGAACGCGCCCGCGACCATCGCGACGTACAGCGCGCGCGTGCGCTCGCGCCCAAGGCGCACCGCCAGCGTGCGCTTGCCCGCGCGGCGGTCGGTCTCCAGGTCGCGGACGTTGTTCACGACGAGGATCGCGCTCGCCAGCAGCCCTACAGGCACCGCGCAGACGAACGCCTCCCAGGGCAAGTGCTGGACCTGGACGAAGTAGGAGCCCGCGACCGCGACGATCCCGAAGAACAGGAACACGAACACCTCGCCAAGGCCCTCGTAGCCGTAGGGGCGCGGGCCGCCCGTGTAGAGCACGCCCGCGAGGATCGAGGCCGCGCCGACCGCCAAGAGCTCCCAGCCCGCGACCGCGATCAGGTAGGCGCCGCAGGCGACCGCGAGGCCGAAGCTGACGTACGTCGCCAGCAGCACCTGGCTCGGCGGCACGAGCCCGCCCGCGGTCACGCGCACGGGCCCCAGGCGGTCCTCCGTGTCGGCGCCGCGGCGCGCGTCGGAGTAGTCGTTCGACAAATTGGTGCCCACCTGGATGAAGATCGCGCCCAGCAGCGCCGCGACGAAGGCGAGCGGGTGGAAGTCGTCGGCGCCTAGCGCCAGCGAGGTGCCAACCAGCACGGGCGCGATCGCCGCGGGCAGCGTGCGCACGCGCGCCGCCATGATCCAGATGCGCGCCGCGCCCATCGACGGTCAGGCCCGGCGCGGGAACTGCGAGAAGTCGGGTTTGCGCTTCTCGCGGTAGGCGTTGCGGCCCTCCTGCGCCTCGGGGTTCTCGTAGAAGAGCAGGTTCGCGTCGTGGGCCAGCTGCTGGATCCCGGACAGGCCGTCCTCCGTGGCGTTGAAGCTCGCCTTCAGCAGGCGCAGCGCGAAGGGGGAGAGGGCCAGCATCTCGCGGCACCACTGCACCGTCTCCTCCTCCAGGCGCTCCAGCGGCACGACCGTGTTGACCATCCCCATCTCGCGCGCCTCCTCCGCGGAATACTGGCGGCACAGGAACCAGATCTCCTTCGCCTTCTTCGGCCCGACGAGGCTCGCCAGCAGCCCGGCGCCGAAGCCGCCGTCGAACGAACCGACCTTCGGCCCCACCTGCCCGAAGCGGGCGTTGTCCGCGGCGATCGTCAGGTCGCAGACGAGGTGCAGCACGTGCCCGCCGCCGATCGCGTAGCCCGCCACCATCGCGACGACCGGCTTCGGCAGGCGGCGCATCTGGACGTGCAGGTCGGTCACGTGGAAGCGGCCCACCGCGGCTTTGTTGCCCTGGGCGTCTTCGGACAGGTAGCCGGTGTCCCCGCGGACGCGCTGGTCGCCGCCGGAGCAGAACGCGTCGGGGCCTTCGCCCGTCAGCACGATCACGCCGACCTCCGGGTCCTCGCGCGCGTGCTCAAGCGCGCGGGAGATCTCGACGATCGTCTGCGGGCGGAAGGCGTTGCGGACCTCGGGGCGGGCGATCGTCAGCTTCGCGATGCCGGCGTCCTCGCCGGTGGACTTCTCGTAGCGGATGTCCTCGAAGGCGAGGCCCGCCGGGGCGGTCGCGTCGGTCCAGGTCGTGCTCATCGGCCGGAAGGCTATCTAGGCATCGCCGACTAGCCTTCGCTCATGCTCGTGGAGCCCTGGCTGGTCCGCGCCGCCGCGGCGCGGCCCGAACATGTCGCGCTGGAGACGTCCGCAGGCCATCGCTCTTATCGCGAGCTGCTCGATGATGCCCTAGCTACCGCGGCGGCCCTGCGCGAGCGCGGCGCGAGGCCCGGGGATCGCGTCGCGATCGCGCTCCCGCCCGGACTCGACTTCGCCCGCGCCCTGCACGGCTGCCTGCTGCTCGGCGCGACCGCCGTGCCGGTGGACCTGCGCATGTCCGAGGCCGAGCGGGCGAGGATCGCCGACGGCGCGGGCGTGCTCGTCGGCGAACCGCTTGAAGTGCCGGGGGTAGCGGAGCCCGGCGCCGACGCGCTCATACGGCCGCACGACCTCGACGCCACCGCGGTCGTGATCCATACCTCCGGCACCAGCTCCGCCCCCAAGCCGATCGAGCTGACGTACGGCAACCTGCTGTGGAGCGCGCTCGGCTCCGCGGTCGCGCTGGGGCTCGACCCGCAGGAGCGCTGGCTGTGCGCGCTGCCGCTCTCGCACGTCGGCGGGCTCTCGATCCTCGTGCGCTCGGCGATCTACGGCACGACCGCCGTCGTGCACGAGCGCTTCGAGACCGAGCGGGTCCTGCATGCGCTGCAGCACGAGGGGATCACGCTCGTGAGCCTCGTCGCCACAACGCTTGCGCGGCTGCTCGACGCGGGCCTGGGTCGCCCGCCCGCGCTGCGCTGCGCGCTGACCGGCGGCGGGCCCGTGCCCGCGGCGCTCGTGCGGCGGGCTACTGATGCCGGGGTGCCCGTGAGCACGACGTACGGCCTGACCGAGGCCTGCTCGCAAGTCACGACCGCCGGGCCGCCGCTGTTCTGCACGCGCGTGCAGATCGCGCCGGACGGCGAGATCCTCGTCGCCGGGCCGACCGTCGCGCCCGGCGCCGTGGCGGAGGACGGCTGGCTGCACACGGGCGATCTCGGCGCGCTCGACGCCCAGGGCTGGCTGTCGGTCACGGGGCGCAAGGCCGACACGATCATCAGCGGCGGCGAGAACGTCGCTCCCAGCGAGGTCGAGGCCGTGCTCGAAGCGCACCCCGCCGTGCGTGAGGCCGCCGTCGTCGGCGTCCCCCACGAGCGCTGGGGCGAGGCCGTCGTCGCGATCGTCGTCGCGCGCGAGGAGGCAGACGCGCCCGGGGAAGAGGAGCTGCGCGCCCACTGCGCCGCGGCGCTCGCTCCCTACAAGGTCCCCAAGCGCTTCGAGCCGCGTGCCGAGCCGCTGCCGCGCACGCGCTCGGGCAAGCTACTGCGCCGCGAGCTGTGATGAGCTTCCCGCGATGAGCGAGTTCGACGCCAACGCGCATCGCGAGGCCAGCCTGCAGGGCTGGGAAGAGGCCGCCGCCGGGTGGGTCAAGAGCCAGGGGCTGCTGCGCGAGTTCGGGGCGCCGGTCTCGCACTGGCTGATCGAAGCCGTCGCGCCGCAGCCGGGCCAGCGCGTGCTGGAGCTGGCCGCGGGGCTGGGGGAGACGGGCCTGCTCGCCGCGGAGCTGGTAGCACCTGTCGGCGGCGCGATCATCTCCGACCAGGCGGAGGCGATGCTCGCCGGCGCGCGCGAGCGCGCCGCGCAGCTCGGGCTCTCGAACGTCGAGTTCCAGGTCGTCAACGCCGAATGGATCGACCTGCCCGTCGCGAGCGTCGACGCAGTCCTCTGCCGCTGGGGCTACATGCTGATGGCCGACCCCGCCGCGGCGCTCGGGGAGACGCGGCGCGTGCTACGCACAGGCGGGCACGTCGCGCTCGCGGTGTGGGACTCGATCGAAACCAACCCCTGGGCCGCCCTCCCGGGCCAGGTGCTCCGCGAGCGCGGCCTGGGCTCGCCACCGGCGCCCGGCACGCCCGGCCCGTTCGCGCTGGGGGACGAAGCGCGGGTGCGCGCGCTGCTGGATGAGGCCGGCTTCGCCGAGGTGCGCCTCGACGCGCTCGACCTGCACCGGACGCACGCGAGCTTCGCGGAGTTCTGGGAGTCGACGCTCGACCTCTCGCGGGCGACGCACGACGCCGTGCTGTCCCGGCCCGAGGCCGAGATCGAGCGAATCGAAGCCGACGTCAGGGCGCGCCTTGAGCAGTTCGAAGCCGCCGACGGCAGCCTCGACATCCCCGCGCGCACGCTCGTCGCCGTCGCGTCCGCCTGAGCGGCCGCAAGTCGATAGCCTCGCGTCCATGATCTACGACGACGACGCAGACCTCACGCTCCTCGACGGCAAGACCGTCGCCATCATCGGCTACGGCTCGCAGGGCCACGCCCACGCGCTCAACCTGAAGGACTCCGGCGTGAAAGTTGTCGTCGGGCTCCGGCCCGACTCGGACTCCGTCGCGAAGGCGCAGGAGCAGGGCCTGGAGGTCCTGCCGGTCGTCGAGGCCGCCAGCCGCGGCGACCTCGTGATGATCCTGCTGCCCGACGAGAAGCACCACGACGTCTGGGAGAGCGAGATCCGCGACGGCATCGCCGAGGGCAACATGCTGCTGTTCGGCCACGGCTTCTCGATCCACTACGGCGAGATCGAGCCGCCGCCCGGCGTCGACGTCGGCATGGTCGCCCCGAAGGGGCCCGGCCACCTCGTACGGCGCCAGTTCACCGAAGGCTCCGGCGTGCCGGGGCTGATCGCCGTCGAGCAGGACGCCACCGGCGACGCCCGCGCGCTCGCGCTCGCGTACGCGAAGGGGATCGGCTGTACGCGCGGCGGCGTCATCGAGACGAGCTTCAAGGACGAGACGGAGACGGATCTGTTCGGCGAGCAGGCCGTCCTCTGCGGCGGCGCCTCCGAGCTGGTGCAGGCCGGCTTCGAGACGCTCGTCGAGGCCGGCTACGACCCCGAGATGGCTTACTTCGAGTGCCTGCACGAGCTGAAGCTGATCGCCGACCTCATGTACGAGAAGGGCTTGGCGGGAATGCGCTTTTCAATCTCGAACACGGCCGAGTACGGCGACTACACGCGCGGCAAGCGCGTTATCACCGACGAGACCCGTGCCGCGATGAAACAGATCCTCAAGGAGATCCAGGACGGCGACTTCGCCCGCGAGTGGATCGCCGAGAACCGCGCCGGCCAGGAGAACTTCAAGCGCATGCGCGCCGAACAGGCCGACACGCAGGTCGAGCACGTCGGCGGCGAGCTGCGCTCGCACATGGACTGGATCAAGCCCTCGTTCTAAAGCGGGGCTCGCGGTGCTCGCCTACGTCTTCTGGCACCGGCCCGCGGCGGGCGCCGAGGCGGCCGGCTATGAGCAGGCGCTTGAGCGCTTTCACGGCTCGCTCGCGCACCAACCGCCCAGCGGGTTTCGCGGCTCGGCCGCGTTCCGCGTCGCGGAGCTGCCGTGGCTGGGCGGGGGAGGGGGCTATGAGGACTGGTACCTCGTCGAGGACTGGTCGGCGCTCGGGGTGCTGGAGGAGGCCGCTGTCGCGCACGGGCACGTCACCGCGCACGACGCCGCCGCGGCTCGCACCGGCGCCGGGGCGGGCGCGGTCTACCGGCTGGCCGAGGGCAGCCCGCGGCTGGGCGAGGCGCGCGAGGCCATCTGGGTCAGCGCCGCGCCGCGCCGCGAGCCCGTCGGTCTTGGCGAGCTGCTCGGCGACGGCATCGACCCCGCGCGCGACGGGCTCTGGCGGCGCTGCCTCGTGCTTGGTCCCGCGCCCGAGTACTGCCTGCTCGCCGCGCAGCCTCCCGCGGGCGTCGCCGCCGGCAGGCTGCCCGCCGGCTGGAGCGCGCAGTCGCTCCCGCGAGAAACGATCTACAACGGCTGAGCGCCGTTCGCTACACTCGCCCTGCTCGTCGCGACTGGCGCCTGAGGTGGACCTGACCACCGGGAAGCGGGGGGCATTCGAGCCGCGCGCCTGGGCACCTCATTACAACCGATCACCTCGACCGAGCGAGGAGCCCGCGATGACGCCGAGCAGCGCAGCAGCAGAGACGCAACTGGTGGTTCCGCCGGAGATGAAGCCCGCCGACGGGCGCTTCGGCTGCGGCCCCTCGAAGGTGCGCCCCGAGGCGATCGCCGCGCTCGCCTCCGACGGCGCCGCGCTGATGGGCACCTCGCATCGCCAGGAGCCCGTGAAGGGCCTCGTCGGGGAGATCCGCTCCGGCCTGCGCGAGCTGTTCTCGCTGCCTGACGGCTACGAGGTCGCGCTCGGCAACGGCGGCGCCACCGCCTTCTGGGACGCCGCGGCCTTCGGGCTGATCCGCGAGCGCTCCGCGCACCTCGCCTTCGGCGAGTTCTCGCAGAAGTTCGCATCGGTCAGCAAGGGCGCCCCGTTTCTCGGCGAGCCCGAGGTCGTCTCCGCCGAGCCCGGCGAGGCGCCCGATCCGAGCGCGCTCGACGGGGTTGATGCCGACGTCGTCGCCTGGGCGCACAACGAGACCTCCACCGGCGTGATGGCGCCCGTGACGCGCCCCGCCGGGGAGGCGCTCGTGCTGATCGACGCCACGTCCGGCGCCGGGGGGCTGCCCGTCGACGTCTCCCAGGCCGACGCCTACTACTTCGCCCCGCAGAAGAGCTTCGCCGCGGACGGCGGCCTGTGGGTGGCGCTGCTGAGTCCAGCCGCCCAAGAGCGAATCTCAGAGATAGCGGAATCCAATCGTTGGATTCCGTCTTTCCTATCCCTTCAGATCGCGCTCGAAAACTCCACGAAGGATCAGACGTACAACACGCCCGCGGTTGCGACGCTGTTCCTGCTCGCCGACCAGATTCGCTGGATGAACGAGCAGGGGGGGCTCGACTGGTGCGTGCAGCGCACGACGCTCTCCTCCCAGCAGCTCTACGGCTGGGCCGAGCGCTCGGGCTACGCGACGCCGTTCGTGGCCGACGCCGCGAAGCGCTCGCTCGTCGTCGGCACCATCGACTTCGCGGAGGGGGTGGACGCCGCGCACGTCGCGGCGACGCTGCGCGCGAACGGGATCGTCGACGTCGAGCCCTACCGCAAGCTCGGGCGAAACCAGCTGCGGGTAGGGATGTTCCCTGCGGTCGAGCCGGCCGACGTGCAGGCGCTCACCGCCTGCATCGACTGGATCGTGGAGCGGTCGTCATGAAGGTGCTCGTCAAGGAGAAGATCGGCGACTCCGGCGTCGAGCTGCTGCGCCGGCACTTCGACGTCGACCTCGGGGTCGACTGGGAGGACGGCGAGCTCGAGCGGCGGATCGGCGCCTACGAGGGGATCCTGATCCGCTCGGCCACGAAGATGACCGCCGAGCTGATCGGCAAGGCCGACCGCCTGCAGGTGATCGGCCGTGCGGGGGTCGGCGTCGACAACGTCGACGTCGAGGCCGCCACCAAGCGCGGGATCGTCGTCGCGAACGCGCCGCAGTCGAACGTCGTCACCGCCGCCGAGCACACGCTGGCGCTGCTGCTGGCGCTCGCCCGCAACGTGCCGCAGGCGCACAACTCGCTGCTGGAAGGCAAATGGGACCGCTCGAAGTACTCGGGCGTCGAGCTGTACGAGAAGACGCTCGGCGTGCTCGGTTTCGGGCGGATCGGCCAGCTCGTCGCCCAGCGCGCGCGCGGGTTCGGGATGCGCGTGCTCGCCTTCGACCCGTTCGTCAGCGCCGAGCGCTACCGCGAGCTGGGGGTCGACAAGGCCGCCGATCCCGACGAGGTCTTCGCGCAGGCCGACTTCATCACGATCCACCTGCCGAAGACGCCGGAGACCGAAGGCTTCCTCGGCGCGGAGGCGTTCGCGAAGATGCGCGACGGCGTGCGCGTCCTGAACGTCGCCCGCGGCGGGCTGGTCGACGAAGCCGCGCTGAAGGACGCACTCGACGCCGGCAAGGTCGGCGGCGCCGCGCTCGACGTGTTCCCCTCCGAGCCGATGACCGAGAGCCCGCTGTTCGGGCTGCCCAACGTCGTCGTCACGCCACACCTTGGCGCCTCGACGGCTGAGGCCACCGACCGCGCCGGCTACCAGTCCGCCGAGCAGGTCGTCGCTGCGCTCACCGGAGGCGTGGTCTCGACCGCCGTGAACATCCCCTCGATCGGCGCAGAGGACATGCAGGTGCTGGGGCCGTTCCTGCCGATGGCGCGCCAGCTCGGGCGCCTGGCGATGGCGCTGGCGGAGGGCAGCTCCGTCGAGCGGATCGAGGCCGCTTTTCTCGGGCGGATCGCTGACTTCGACACGCGGCTGCTGACGCTCGCGGTGATCGGCGGGGCGCTGCAAGGGCGCACGGAGGAGCAGGTAAACCCCGTCAACGCCCCCGCGATCGCGGAGGAGCGGGGGATCGTGGTCGAGGAGAAGAAGGTCTCCGAGGCGCAGGACTTCAACGAGCTGATCCGCGTCACGGTCGTCGCGGGCGATGAGCGCGTCGCGGTGGCCGGGACCGGCATCGGCCCGAAGCAGGACCCGCACCTCGTCGAGGTGCAGGGGCGGCGGCTGACGATCGAGCTGGAGCCGAACGTCGCCGTGTTCCGCTACGAGGACCTGCCGGGAATGATCGGGCGGGTCGGGACGATCTTCGGGGAGCACGGGATCAACATCTCGTCGGCTGCCGTGGGGCACACGCCGGATGGTGGGGGGGAGCGGCTTGCGGCGATGGTCGTGACGACGGATGCGCCCGTGCCGGACGACGTCGTGCAGGAGATCGTTGAGTCGGAGGGGTTCGTCAACGGGTGGGCTGTCGACCTCGCATGAGGCGCGGGTGTCGGCTCAGCCGATGTCCCAGCAGATCTTGAAGCCGATCGGGCTGTGTTTGAAAGCGTCGAGCATTTTGCGCTGCGCGACCTTGTATTCCGAGTAGGCCGTTTCGACCTTGTCGTGGTTGCCCTGCAGGGCGTATTTGATGAGTTTGTGGTGGTAGGCCACGAGCCCGCGCCGAAGGGCTATGAGGTGCATGTATTCGGCCTCCTCTGACGGCTGCGGCTTGAGCGCTTCAAGCTGATCTGAGGCTCGTTCCTCGCCCGCGGCGAATAGTTCGGAGAGCTTTGCCCGCTGGCGCAGGGTGTAGAAGCCAGCTTCGCGATCCGCTGCATTCAGCGCGGCCCTGAGACGGGTACAGATCGCATCTGCTTTCGTTGCCAAGGCCGCGTTGGAGAGCGGCCCCTGCGACGCGGTCGCGCTCGTGTCCCCGCCGCCGCAGCCCGGGAGCGAAACCGCGAGCGCTGCGATCGCCGCCAGCGGCGCGGCGCGCCCGACCCGTCTTGTCACTTCTTTCCTAGGCATGATGTACGCGGCAGTGTGATGTGTTCGCCGTTGCGTGTGGTGCTTTGTTTCCAGGGACCAGATCCCGATTAGTGCTCGCTAAGCAGATCATGTAGGTTTGTCGCCATGCGCGCGGTCGTCATCACCAAGCATGGCGGGCCCAATGTGCTCCAAGTGCAGGAGCAGCCCAACCCGGCGCTTGGCCCCGGGCAGGTCCGGATCGACGTCGCCGCCGCCGGCATCAACTTCGCCGACGTGATGGCGCGCATGGGCCTCTACCCCGACGCACCGAAGACGCCCTGCGTCGTCGGCTACGAGGTCGCCGGCACGATCCTCGAGCTGGGGGAGGGGGTCGAGGGGGTTACGCCCGGCCAGCGCGTGCTCGCCGGCACGCTGTTCGGCGGCTACGCCTCGCAGGTCGTCGTATCCGCAGAGGACGTCGTGCCGCTGCCCGACCGCCTCAGCTTCGAGCAGGGCGCCGCGATCCCCGTCAACTACGGCACCGCCTTGGCCGCGCTGCTCGGCTTTGGCAGTCTGCGGCCGGGCGAGCGCGTGCTCGTGCATTCCGTCGGCGGCGGCGTCGGCATCGCCGCGACGCAGATCGCCAAGCGCCAAGGTGCCGAGGTCTACGGCACCGCCTCGCCCGGCAAGCACGAGCGGGTGTCCGAGCTGGGCGTCGACCACGTGCTCGACTACACGAAGGGCGGCTGGGAGAAGGGCCTGCCACGCTTCGACGTGATCCTCGACGCCGTCGGCGGCAAGAGCTTCCGCACGAGCTACGACCTGCTCGCGCCGGGCGGCAGGCTCGTCGCCTTTGGCGCCTCGGCGCTCGTCTCCGGGCAGCGGCGCAACCTCGTGACCGCGCTGCGCACCGTGATCCGCATGCCGCGCTTCAACATGATCAAGCAGATGTCCGAATCGAAGGCCGTGATCGGCCTGAACATGCTCGAGCTGTGGAAGGACCGCGGCACGCTCGAGCCGTGGATCGCGCCCCTGCAGGAGATGCTCGACGACGGCACCGTCGAGCCCGTCGTCGCCGAGGCGTTCCCGTTCGAGCGCGCGGGCGAGGCGCAGTCGATGATCACCGAGCGGCGCAACGTCGGCAAGGTCGTGCTCGTTCCTTGAGCCGGCAGTCCGCGCCGGTGCTACTCTGCCTCGCAGAGATGTCGTTCCAGAACTCGCTTCTCGCTCTCCTTCTGCTCCCCCCTCGGGGGGAATAGCGCGTGGCGGCCGCGTAGCCGCAAACCCAGCACAGAGAAGAGCAAGCACCCCGAAGGGGCACAGGCGAGAGAGAGAAGGAGCACGAACGGCATGAGCACCTCACAAGCGGAACCAGCGGTTGAACGTGACGCTTCAAAGCGCGTCCTGATCTTCGATACGACGCTGCGCGACGGCGAGCAGTCCCCGGGGATCTCGCTGAACAGGAACGAAAAGCTCGAGATTGCACACCAGCTGGCGCGGCTGGGCGTAGACATCATCGAGGCCGGCTTCCCGATCACCTCGCCCGGGGACTTCGAGTCCGTTCAGGCGATTTCGCGGGAAGTGGAAGGCCCGATCATCTGCGGGCTGGCGCGCACGAGCCACCAGGACATCGAGGCCGCGTGGGAGGCGGTCAAGGACTCCGAGCGTCCCCGGATCCACACTTTTTTGGCAACCAGCGACATCCACATAAGACACAAGCTCCAATCGAGCCGCGAGGACGTGAAGGGCCAAGTGCGCGCCGCCGTCGCCCAAGCGCGCGAGCTGTGCGAGGACGTCGAGTTCTCGCCCGAGGACGGATCGCGCTCCGATGTCGAGTTCATGGCGGAAGTCGTCCAGATCGCGCTCGACGAGGGGGCCACGACGATCAACGTCCCGGACACGGTCGGCTACACGATGCCGAGTGAGTACAAGGCCATGTTCGAAGAGCTGTTCCGCCTCGTGCCCGACCTGCGCAAGGCTGTCGTCTCGGTGCACTGCCATGACGATCTGGGGATCGCGGTCGCGAACTCGCTGGCCGGGTTGGAAGCCGGCTGCCGCCAGGTCGAGTGCGCGATCAACGGGATCGGCGAGCGCGCCGGCAACGCCTCGCTGGAGGAGATAGCGATGCTGATCCACACGCGCGAGCCGAGCCTGGGCCTGTGGACGGGGGTCGAGACGACCGAGATCGCGCGCACGAGCCGGCTGGTCTCGCGCCTGACCGGCTACCAGGTGCAGCCGAACAAGGCGATCGTCGGGCGCAACGCGTTCGCGCACGAGGCCGGCATCCACCAGGACGGCGTGCTGAAGGAGCGCACGACGTACGAGATCATGGACGCGACGACCGTCGGCCTGAGCAGCAATTCGCTCGTGCTGGGCAAGCACTCGGGGCGCCACGCGCTGAGCGAGGCGCTGAAGGAGATGGGCTTCGAAATCGACGGGCAGGCCCTGAACACCGCGTTCAAGCGCTTCAAGGAGATCGCCGACGTCAAGAAGCAGGTCACCGCGATGGACCTGGAGGCGCTCGTCACCGACGAGCTGCGCAGCGAGGACATCGGCGGCTTTACGCTCGAGGGCTTCGAGGTACAGGACTCCTCCGGGCGACCACCGCACGCGAAGGTGTCTGTCGGCCTGCCCGACGGCGCCAGCGCCAGCGGGTCGTTCACTGGCGACGGGCCGATCGACGCGGTCTTCCAGGCGATCAACGCCGCCACCGGCATCGCCGCGAAGCTCAGCGAGTTCACGATCGGCGCCGTGACAGAGGGACAGGACGCGCTCGGCGAGGTCTCGATCGTGCTCGAGGTCGACGGCTGTAGCGGTGCGGGGCAGAGCGTCTCGCCGGACATCATCGACGCGGCTGCGCGCGCATACGTGCGGGCGCTGTCGGTGGCGGTGGCGCGCTCGCGCGCTGGAGATTCGGTCGGGCTGCCTGAGGCGGCCGCGCCCTGATCTTGCCGGCGCACGTCGCCTCGGTCAAGTTGTCCGCCATGACTTGACCTGCCGCTACGAAACTGGGATATTCGGCGCGTTTTGAATGCGCCGAATCCCAGGCTCGCAGGCCTCTCAGCGCTCTCGGCTGCCATGCTGCTGGTGGCAGGGTGCGGTGGGAGTTCGGGCGGCACCGCGTCTACCAGCGCGTCGCAGACGGGCGCTTCCGTGGCTGCTCAGTCGCAGCCGGCCGGCGTCGCCGCAACGACCGCGAGCTCGGCGCAGGCACCAGCTCAAGCGACTACGCCATCGTCCGCTACGACTGGCGCGTCGTCCAGGACGCACCCTGCGATCGCAGCGGCCAATGCGATCTGTGCGCGCCGCAACCACGAATTGACGGCGGTGCCGGAAGGAGGCACAGATGTACATGCGCTCTTGGCGGCCTCACGTACGCGGGCAGCCATAGAGGAGCGCGCCTTGGGCGAACTCGAAAAGCTGACGCCGCCCTCTGGCATCGCGAAGCAATACGGCGAGTTGGTCGCCTTCTACAAGCAGGCCCTACTAAAGATCGTGAAGGTCGGCGAACGGGCAGAGGCTGGCGACGCGGCTGGCGCCCGGCGAGCTCGTGAACGGGCTGATGTGAACCCCCTTCGCCTACTCGTATTGACGATACACACGGGCTTGCGAGACTGCTCTGGGCTAGGCTAGGCACGTTTTTCTGTCTACGGGGGGCCATTAGCGCTGCATCAGTCTCGATATATCTAGTCGGAGACAATTGACCTGATTCATTGACTCTGTCGATAGGCGGCTCGATAGTGACGGGCCATGACGCGGCGTAAGCAAAACGGGCTTGGCGCGCTGCTCATCGCTGTCGCCGTAGCCCTCGCGGGGTCGGGCTGTGGCGGCAAGTCGAACCAGTCGGCCGCCAAGAGCCCTCAGAGCTCGTCGAGTAGCGTTGCTTCGCGCGTGCAGACTGGTGACAGTGCGGGCCAGCCGCCATCGCACTCGCAGTTCGTTGCGAAGGCCGAGCGCATCTGCCGTCGCTTCAACGCCGAGATTGTCGCGATCGAACCGAAGAACGAATCACGGCGCGAAATCGAGCGCGTCGTCCCTCAGCGCGTTGCGCTCGAGCATGAGGCGCTGACGACGCTCAGGAAGCTCCGGCCACCGTCATCGCTCGAACGGTTCTGGGCGCAGATGCTCAGCGCGCGCAGCGCCCTTGTCGACGAGTTGAACGAACTGCTTGCGGCGGCGAGGAAGGACGACGAGGCCGGGATCAGCCGACTCGCCGCCTCCAAAGCGCTGGCGCACGCCACGCTTTCGGGTGCCGCGAATGGGGGCGGGTTCGCGGCTTGCGGGCGCATCGGCGGCACCGGACACGCGTAGCAAGCTAGGCGTTTGCGCCTAGTGGCTTGACAGTTGGGGGCCGATGGATCCCCATCTCCCTACCCCGGGCTAGGCCTGCACGCCGAGTTGCCGCCCGGCTCAAACCGGTCAATGAACTGGTATCACTTCGCGGCATGGGAACCGAGGGGACGATCTCGCGAGCGATGATTCCGCACCCAGCAGTTCGCATAATCAGAATACCACCACGAATCACGCGCGTGCATTCCCGCGCGCGCGTCTGACCGCAGGGGAGGAGTTACACGCATGCCATCTACACCGAGACGGTTTCGCCTGACGCCAAGCGGGGTGATCGCCACAATCGCACTGGTTTTCGCGATGACCGGCGGAGCCTATGCGGCGAAGCGCTACCTGATTTCTTCGACTAACCAAATTAGCCCGAAGGTGCTCAAGGCACTTAAGGGCGCAAGCGGCAAGCAGGGCCCGGCGGGCCCTGCTGGCCCCGTGGGCCCCGCGGGCAGCGCCGGCACAGGGAGTGCCGGCGCTGCGGGACCCGCTGGACCAGCTGGTCCTATTGGGACACAGGGTGAAAAAGGCCTACAAGGGGAAAAAGGGACCAAAGGTGAAAAAGGTCCAGAAGGCTCGCCGTGGACCGCGGGAGGGGTGCTCCCATCCGGCAAGAGCGAGACGGGGACGTTTGCGCTCAATCCCACGACCGGTGCTGTCACACGCGCTTCAATCAGTTTCCCGATCCCCCTGCCGGGGCAGCAGTGCGAAATTGAACCCGGCCCTCCACCTGTCTTTCTCGAACAGGGCATTTGCGGCGAAGACCATATCCACGTATTCTTTGAAGAAGCGTCTATTCCCAACGGCTGTACGGGAACCGTCGTGGAAGGCTTGGTCACTAACCTCAAGGCAGACCCAGGCAATTTCTGCGCGTGGGTCCAGTTTGCGAGCGGAACAACCCTGATCGTACCGCTCGACCCGGAAACGGGGGGTCCCGGCATAGGTATCACCGGCGCGATCATGCAGGCAAATCCCAGCGGATCAGCCGCTGTTGGCACTTGGGCAGTTACTGCTCCATAGCGCTTCGTCCGTCGTGAGCAAGAAGTGAGCAAGAAGCTGGTCTCCCCGAGGACAAATTTCTTCGGGGAGGCCACAACTTTGGCCTTGGCTCGTGTGCAGGGAGACTTGGCGAAGCGTGGTGGCATGATAAGCCAATGTCTGCCTGCCTACACCAAGCTCAGCCCCCCAAACCCGCAGACGTCCCTCACTTTCCCCCAGCGCCTAGGCGCAAACGCACTTGCCCCTTGCACTCCGCTTCGACGAGCGGTATAGCTTTCCGAGATGGGAGCCGAGGGGGCCATTGGAGAGGTGGCGAT
>DATJMW010000032.1:0-59717 GCA_035508515.1 Solirubrobacteraceae bacterium
TGGAGCGCGAGGAGGCAGTGCGGATGGCGCTTGTCGCCAAGGCGCTCGGCGATCCGGTGCGCCTGCAGCTTGTGGATGTGCTCAGGCAGCACGCGGGCAAGGTGTGCGTCTGCGAGCTGGTGCCGCTGTTCGACATCTCCCAGCCGACGCTCTCGCACCACCTCGGCAAGCTGCGCGCGGCGGGGCTCGTGGACTCCGAGCGGCGTGGGCTGTGGGCCTACTACTACGTCGTGCCGGGGGCGCTGGAGGGGCTGGCCGAGTGGCTGGCGTGAGCGATCCATCGTGCTCGTGCAGCGCGACCGCGGAGACGGCGCCGGTGCGCGACGGCCTGCCGATGGCGACCGCGGGACTCGGGCAATGCGGCCTTGACACGGCCGGGCTGCAGGCGCAGGCCGAGCGCTATGCGCGGGCCGGCCGCGGCGCCGTGACACTCGAACGAACGCCGGCGCGCCTCGTCGTGCGGCTGGACGCCGGCGTCGCGCCCGGTCGCGTCGAGGAGCTGCTGGCCGTCGAGCGCGACTGCTGTCCGTTCTTCGAGATCGAGTGGGAGTCGGTCGAGCGCCGCCTGGCGATCTCCGTTGCCGAGGAGGAGCACGAGCCCGCGCTCGCGGCGATCGCGCTGGCGATGGGCGTCGATGCCGCGAGTGGGTGACCGGATGCGGACGCCGAGCGACGGATGCTGACCGCATTTGGCGCGGCAGCCGTCACGTTCATGATGCTGATGTACGCCCTGGAGCGCCGCCACCGGCGCTACATCCTCGGCTTCGCGTGTGGCTGCGCGCTGTCGAGCGCGTATGGGTTCCTCGCGGGCACGTGGCCGTTCGGGGTCGTCGAGGCGGTCTGGGCGGTCGTGGCGCTGAGCCGCTTCCGGCAGTCCGCGCCCTACTGAGCCGAGCCGTCGATCTGGGCCTCGTAGCCCGCGCGCAGCACCGCGAGCGTGGAGGGCGGCGTGATCGCGATCGCGGTGCCCCGCGCGGGCCGCCGCAGCCGCGCGCCGTAGCCTTCGCGGGTCCATTCGACGAGCTGGTCGCCGAGCACGAGCAGGGGCGCCCCGTCCAGCTCGACGAAGGCGCCGTCGGGAAGCTCGCGCCAGGGCTGCTCGTGCAGCCGCCGACGATGGGTGCCGCGCACGAGCCGCTCGGCGTGCAGCTGCCGGTTCATCTCCTTTGCCGACGGCGGCGCTCCCGCATGCGCCTCGGCCCAGGCGGCCCGATAGCGCCGGTAGTCCGCCCAGCGGCACTCCGCGCAGGGACGGTGGCCCGCGGCGAAGGACACGGCCTCGTCGTGAAAGAACAGCCAGGTGAAGCGGCGCGGCAGCCACTGCTCGCGCCAGCGATCCTTGAAGCGCAGCGCGCAGGTGATCCAGGCGTCGTGGGCGTGGAAGCGGACGATCCGTTCGCCCTCGTGCAGGATGCCGCGATTGCCCGTGAAGGCGCCGCGCAGCGGGAACGCCTCGATCTCACCGTAGGGGGTGACTCTGTTCGGGGCAGGCAATGAACCTCCGCCTCACGCTTCGCGCCGGAGCGGCGTTAACAATTGCGATGAGTATGAGCACGCAAGTCCAGTCACCACTGCTGCGCTTCGAGACGGCGCTCGGCACCTGTGGCATTCGCTGGAGCGAGGCGGGGATCTCCGAGGTCCTGATGCCGCGCTCGCGCATGCCTCACGGGGCACAGGCCGTCGATCTAGACCTCGCGCCCGAGCCTGTTCGCGAGGCCGTCGCGCAGATCGTCGCGCTGCTCGGCGGCGAGCGACGCGACCTGCGCGAGATCGCCCTCGACGAGAGCGACCTCGACGCGTTTCAGCGCGCGGTGTACGCGGCCACGCGGGAGATCGGCCCGGGGGAGACGGCGACGTACGGCGAGATCGCCCGTGCCGCCGGTGAGCCCCAGGCGGCGCGCGATGTGGGGGCCACGCTCGGGCGCAACCCCTTCCCGATCGTGGTGCCCTGTCATCGCGTGCTGGCCGCAGACGGCGCGCTCACCGGCTTCTCGGCGCCGGGTGGCATCGAGACGAAGCGGCGCATGCTCGAGATCGAGGGCGCGCCCGGCTTCACCCAGCAGGCGCTGTTCGCCTGACTCGCGGCGCCCTGACCCTGCGGGCGCCCCTCAGAGAATCGCCTCGGGCGGAATCCGCGCCTCCTCCATGACCACCCGCTGCCCGCGGATCGGCACGTCCTCCGCGAGCAGCCGTTCGCGCTGATCGGCCCCCTTCGGCCAGGTGCCGTCGCTGCGCACGACGCGCCACCAGGGCACGCCCGCAGGGACTTCGGAGAGCACCCGCCCCGCGTGACGCGGAGCGCCGGGCGAGAGGTCGCCGTAGGTCGTGACGTAGCCGGGTGGGACCCGGCGGACGCGTTCGAGGATCGTCTGCGGTGCGATCGCCATCGGTTCTACATACCGGACTGCGCGCGGCTTAGACTTCTCGCATGGCGCTTCCGCCCGGACCGCGCACTCCGGCCCTGCTGAACCTCGCCCAGCTCATCCAGCGACCGCTGCAGATGCTGACGCGCTGGCAGGCGCGCTACGGCGACGCGTTCACCGTTCGCTTCACCGGCTTCGGCACCGGGGTGTACGTCGCGGACCCTGACGCGATCCGCGAGCTGTTCACGGGCGATCAGTCCGACCTTCGGGCCGGCGAGGCGAACTCGTTCATGGAGCCCGTGCTCGGCCCGCACTCGGTTCTGATCCTCGACGGTCCCGAGCACCTGCGCCAGCGCAAGCTGCTGCTGCCCCCGTTCCAGGGGTCGCGTGCCTCGGCGCTGCGCGATGTCGTGCGTGAGGTGGCAGCGCGCGAGATCGGCAGCTGGCGCCCGGGGGAGGAGCTGGTGCTGCGCGAGCGCATGCGAGCCTTGACGTTCGAGGTCATCTGCCGCGCGGTGTTCGGCGTCACGGAGCCCACCCGCGTCGAGCGGCTGCGCGAGCGGTTCGCCGCAGTGCTCGACAGCAGCCCGATCTTTCTACTGGCTCCGCCGATCCGTAGGGACCTGGGGGCGCTCAGTCTGGGGGGCCGCTTCGCACGGCGTATTCGTGCCGCGGACGAGCTGCTCTACGAGGAGATCGCGCTGCGTCGCACCGCAACCGACCTCGAACAGCGCTCCGACGTGCTCTCGCTGTTGCTGTGCGCCCGCGACGAGCAGGGGGTCGGGATGACAGACCAAGAGCTGCGCGATGAGCTGTTCACGATGCTCGGCGCGGGCCACGAGACCACTGCGACGGGGCTCGCGTTCGCGTTCGAGCTGCTGCTCCGCAACCCGAGGGCACTCGCGCGCCTGCGCGAGGAGATCGAGCGCGGGCAGGACGACTCCTACCTGGATGCCGTCGTCAAGGAGACGCTGCGGCTGCGCCCTGTGATCGACGCGGCCGAGCGAACGCTGACGAGGCCTCGCACCGTCGCGGGCTGGGAGCTTCCAGCCGGCGTGAAGGTCTACCCGGCGATCGTGCTCGTGCACATGCGCGAAGACCTCTACGAGCGCCCACAGGAGTTCCGCCCCGAGCGATTCCTCGACGAGGGCGCCGAGTCGTACTCCTGGCTGCCGTTCGGCGGCGGCATCCGGCGTTGCATCGGCGCCGCGCTCGCCCATGCCGAGATGGCCGAGGTCCTGCGCGCCGCCGTCCCACATGTGGAGCTTCGCCCCCTGCGGGATCGGCCTGACCCCGTTGTCCTGCGCGGCATCACGCTCGTGCCGCAGCACGGCGTTCGCGTGCGGGTCGAGCGTCAGCTCGCCACGAGCGCTCTGAGCTCGCCGAGCGAGTCGCGGATCAGCGCGGGCAAGTCGCCCTCGCTCGTCTCGTAGACCCAGCGTTCAAACGCGCTGCGGAAGACCGCGATCGCGACCTCGGCGGTGAGTCCCGCCGCGGGTTCGGCCACGCCGCGCTCGCGCAGCGTGGCTGCGATCGCCGCGGCGATCGACGCGAGCTTCATCACCTCCCGTTCGCGCAGCTCGGGGTTCGCGACGATCACGGCCTGGCGCTTGCGGGCGAACTCGCGGCGCTCCTGCAACATCGCGCCTGCCGCGTCGAGGCCGGCGGCGACCGCGTCGATCGGCGCGGCGGAGGCAGGCGCCTCGGCGACCGCGCGGACGATCAGCTCCTGCAGCTCGCCGCCCGCGAACAGCACCTCGCGCTTATCCGCGAAGTGCCGGAAGAAGGTGCGCTCGGTCAGGCCCGCCCGCTCGGCGATCTCCGCGACGGTGGTGCTGTCGAAGCCGCGCTCGCCGAACAGCTCCAGCGCCGCCTGCGCGAGGCGTTCACGGGCGTTCGGCTCCCAGCGGACCACACCGGGATTCTAGGCGATGTCAGCGACTGTCATCAAACCTGGTACGGTGATGTCAGCAACTGACATAGATCGCCTGGAGGTCTTTCACATGCGCATATTCGTCACAGGAGCATCGGGCTTCATCGGCTCCGCCGTCGTCGCGGAGCTGCTCCGCGAGGGGCATCAGGTCACCGGTCTGGCACGTTCGGAGGAGTCGGCCGCCGCGATCGCCGCGGCGGGGGGAGAGGTGCAGCGCGGCGCGCTCGACGACCTCGACAGCCTGCGGACGGGCGCGGAAGCCTCCGACGGCGTGGTCCACACCGCCTACATCCACGACTTCTCCCAGATGGAGATGGCCGCGCAGACCGACCGGCGCGCGATCGAGACGCTCGGCAGCGCGCTCGAAGGCTCCGGCCGCCCGCTGGTGATCACCACCGGCACGGCGCTCGTCAACCCCGGCGGGGTCGCCACCGAGCGAGACATGAGCGATCCCGCGTCGAGCGCCCACCCCCGGCAGGGCACGGAGCACGTGGCGCTGGCCCTGGCCGAGCGCGGCGTGCGCCTCTCGATCGTCCGTCCCGGTCCCTCGGTGCACGGCGAGGGCGACTACGGCTTCGTGCCGATCCTGATCGAGATCGCTCGCGCCAAAGTCAGCTCGGCGTACGTCGGCGACGGCTCGAACCGCTGGCCCGCGGTGCACAGGCTCGACGCGGCCCGTCTCTACCGTCTGGCGCTCGAACAGGGCGAGCCGGGCTCGATCTTCCACGCGATCGGCGAGGAAGGCGTGCCGACGCGCGAGATCGCCGAGGTGATCGGGCGTCACCTGGACCTGCCCGTGACCTCGATCGCCCCCGAGGACGCCGCCGAGCACTTCGGCTGGATGGGGGCCTTCTTCGCGCTGGACGCCCCCGCGTCGAGTGCGCTGACGCAGGAGCGGCTGGGGTGGCGGCCGACGCATCACGGGCTGATCGAGGACCTCAAGCAGGGCCACTACTTCGAGCGCACCGCGGCCGAGGCCGTGTGATCGCCCGGGGCGCTCAGAGGCCGCCTTCGGCCGGGTCGAACAGCTCGGCGAGCTGCGCCCGCGAGTTGATGCCGAGCTTTTCGTAGACGTGACGCAGGTGGTATTCGACGGTCTTCGGACTGACGAAGATCGCCGCAGCGGCCTCACGCGTGGTCCTGCCCGTAGCGAGCATCCCCGCGATCCGCAGCTCCTGCGGGGTCAGCTCATCGAGCGTGCTCGCATCCCGGCGACGGGCTGTGACCCCCGTGGCGGCAAGCTCCGTGGTGGCCTGCTCCGCCCACGACCGGGCGCCGAGTCGCTCGAAGGCCTCGGCCGCCGCAGTCAGCTGCTCGCGGGCACGCACTCGTTTGCGCCCGCGGCGCAGGCGGGCGCCGAAGGCGAGCCGGGTGCGCGCCGTCTCGAACACATCCGGCGTGCGGGCGTGCAGTGCCAGCGCCTCTTCGAAGCAGGGCTCGACCTCGTCCCCCTCCGCGAGCAGGCCGCGACAGCGACAGGCGCGTGCCAGCGCCCACGGCTGACCCTTGGCGGCAGCATCGCGAGCGAATGACTCCGTCAGCGCCCGGGCCTCCTCGGGCTCACCGAGCCGCAGCAGCGCTTCGACCAGCTCAGGCGCAGGGGAGAGGTCCACGTCGGCGATCCCCCGCTCCGCGAGCGTTCCCGCTTGCGCCCGGTAGTGCTCGATCGCCGCCTCGGGACGGCCGAGCCCCAGCTCCAGGTCGCCACGAGCCTGCACGGCCCATAGGCCGAACAGGCCCACGCCCAGCTCTCCGCACAGCCACACCGCCTCGGTGGCGTGCGCGTGGCACTCGACCTCACGCCCCTGCCGCGCCTCCAGCCAGGCGAGCCCTGCCAGCGCCGCGGCGAGCTCGACCCGCTGGCCGGTCTCACGCGCGAGCCTGATCGCTTCGTCGTAACCGGCCTCGGCCGCGGTCCACTGGTCGGTGGTGGCCTGATCGCGGGCGAGCAGGTGCAGGAGCGCGGGCAGAGAGCCGAGCGAGGCCTGCTCGCGCACGCGTGTGAACGCCTGCTCGATCAGGGACCGCCCCGTCTCGGCCTCGCGCAGGAACAGCGGCCCAACCGCGGCCCACGCGATCAGCGCCGGGTCCTCGCGCAGCTCCGCGGACGCTTCGAGGATCGCGACAGACTCGCGCGTCGCGGCCGCGCCGTCTTCGCCCTGACCGTCCGCCACGAGCGCGATCCCGCGGGCCGTCGTCGCCAGGAACGTCGCGCGCGACGACGCGCCGCCGTCCCGCGCCAGGGCGACGGCGCGAGACGAGGCCGCGAGCATCGCCTGCGTGTCGCCCGTGTAGAAGCAGCCGTAGACGACCTGCGCCAGCATCGCGACCGCCTGCTCGGGGTCGAGCCCGGCGATCCGCTCGGCGGCGGCTGCGATCAGGGGATATCCCTCCGTCACGGGGCCGCAGCGCAGCGCCACTTGGCCGCGGAGGTTGTCCACGCGTGCCGCGAGCGCGGGCGACGAAGCGCTCTTCGCCGCCTCGGCGAGCAGCGTCGTCGTGCGCTGTGCGTCCCCCGCCAGCCAGGCCGCATCGGCGGCAGCGAACAGCCGCTCGCCGCGGGCGTCCTCGCCCGTCGTGAGGCCCGCGGCTCGCTCGAACGCGGCGGCTGCCGCGGCGTAGGCGCTGCGCTCGCGCGCGCGGCCGCCCGCCTGCTCCAGCGCGGCGGCGACGCGGTCATCGGGGCCTGCGCTCGCCGCGGCGAGGTGCCAGGCGCGGCGATCGGCGTCTCGGTCGGGCAGCGCTGCCGCGAGCGCCCGATGCGCCTCCCTGCGCGCGGGGGCCGGCGCGTCGGCGTACGTCGCGGCGCGCGCGAGCGGGTGCGCGAACTCGATCCCGGGCAACGCGATCGTGACCAGGCCCGCCGCCTCGGCGGGCGCCAGCTGCTCGATCGTCAGCCCCAGGCTCGCGGCCGCGCGTTCGAGCACCGCCGGCTCGCAGGAATCGCCCGCCGCGGCGAGCAGCAGCACGCGGCGCGTGGGCTCGGGCAGCTCCCCGAAGCGGCGCAGGAACGCCGTCGCGATGCTCGTCGAGATCGGCAGCGGCGTCTCGCTCGGGAGCACCGGCAGCCGTGCGGCCTCAGGCCCCAGCTGCAACAGCGCCAGCGGATTGCCACCCGTGGCCCGGTGCAGACGTTCGAGCGCATCGTCCGTGAGGTGGGAGGTGGACAGCAGCTCCGCGGCGTCCCCGCGACCGAGGCCCGCCAGGCGCAGCACCGGCAGGTCGGCGCCGTCGAGCAGCGATGCGTGCCCCTCGCGCACGGCGATCACGAGCGCGACGGGGTCCGCGAGCAGCCTCCGCGCCGCGAACAGCAGCGCCCCGGCGCTCGGGCGATCGAGCCAATGGGCGTCGTCTACGAGCAGCGCCAGCGGGCCATCCTCCGCGCTCGCGGAGAGCAGGCTCAGCGCCGCGGCGCCGATCGCGAAGCGGTCCCGCGCGCCCCCCGGGGGACCCAGCGCCAATGCGGCCGACAGCGCGCTCGCCTGTGGCTGCGGAATCCGGTCCAGCGCGCCGAGCAGCGGGCGCAGCAGCTCGGCGAGCCCCGCAAACGGGATCACCGCCTCGGACTCGATCCCGCGCGAGCGAAGCAGCCGCATCCCGTCGGTTCGCTCGGCGACGTGGTCGAGCAGCGCCGTCTTGCCGATTCCCGGCTCGCCGACGAGCGCGAGCACCGCGCTGTGTCCCTCGCGCGCCCGGGCAAGTGTGCGGTCGAGCGCGAGCCGCTCGTCTGTGCGGCCAAGCAGCATCGCCCAATTGTGACGGAGCGGCGACGAGCGACGTTACGACCCGGGGACCCTGGATACGAGCGCGTACCACGCTCGCGAACAACCAGGTGGGCCCCTGATGCGATGCTGCGCGCCCGGGGCTACCTTCGCGGCAATCGATCAATGGAGGCCGACATGGCGACCGCCGCACAGCCGGTAGAGATGGATCCCCAGAAGCTCGAGCAGTTCGTGTTCCGCGCCGTCGAGGAGGTGGGCGCGACGCTGGGTGCTGCGCAGGTCGTGATGGGAGACAAGCTGGGCCTGTACCGGGCGCTGGCCGACGGCGGCTCGCTGACGCCGGAGGAGCTGGCGCGGCGCGCCGCCGTGAGCGAGCGCTACGTCCGCGAGTGGCTGAACGCGCAGGCCGCGGGCGGCTACGTGGCCTACGACCCGGCCGACGGGACCTACTCGCTCCCGCCCGAGCAGGCCGTCGCGCTGACCGACGAGTCGAGCCCGGCGTTCCTGCCCGGCTTCTTCCAGACGGCCATCGGCAGCGTGCTCGACTCGCCGCGCATCACCGAGGCGGCACGCAGCGGCGAGGGCGTCGGCTGGCACGAGCACAACCAGGACGTGTTCGACGGCTGCGAGCGCTTCTTCCGCCCCGGCTACAACGCGAACCTCGTGCCGGAGTGGCTGCCCGCGCTCGACGGCGTGGTGGACAAGCTGCAAGCAGGCGCGAAGGTCGCCGACCTCGGCTGCGGTCACGGCTCCTCGACGATCCTGATGGCGCTCGCATTTCCGAACTCGACCTTCGTCGGCTCCGACTACCACGCCGGGTCGATCGAGACGGCGTGCCTGCGGGCGCAGGAGGCCGGTGTGGCCGACCGCGTGAGCTTCCAAACCGCCGCGGCGTCCTCGGATCACGGCACCGGGTTCGACCTCGTGACGATGTTCGACTGCCTGCACGACATGGGCGACCCGGTGGGCGCGGCGCGGCAGGTCAAGCGGATGCTGGCGCCGGATGGAACGTGGATGATCGTCGAGCCGATGGCGGGCGATCGCATCGAGGACAACCTCAACCCCGTGGGGCGCGCCTACTACGGGTTCTCGACGTTCCTGTGCACCCCCGCCTCGCTCTCGCAGGACGTCGGTCTCGCGCTCGGCGCCCAGGCCGGTGAAGCGAGGATTCGTGACGTCGTGACCGGTGCGGGCTTCACCCGCTTCCGGCGCGCCGCGGAAGCGCCGTTCAACCTCGTGTTCGAGGCGCGGCCATGAGTGCCGCGCGCGCCGGCGAGCGCATCGGGCGGCTGCCTGCTGCCGGCATCGGCGCGGTCGAGCCGGTGGCCGGTGCGAGCAGCTCGCGCCGGCCGACCGGTCGCGACGGCGAGCAGAGCCGCGCCCGCTACCCCGACCGGGAGGGGTTCGCCGAACGTGACGGCATGAAGCTGTTCTTCGAGTGCTACGGGGAGGGCGAGGAGACGATCTTCCTGCTGCCGACGTGGTCGCTGGTCCACTCGCGCTTCTGGAAGATGCAGGTCCCGTACCTCGCGCGCCACTTCCGCGTGCTGACGATGGACGGCCTCGGCAACGGCCGCTCCGATCGCTGCCAGGACCCCAACCGCTACAAAGCCGTGGAGTTCGCGCGCGACTGCCTGGCGGTGATGGACGCAAGCGGCACCGAGCGAGCCGTCATGGCAAGCCTCTCGACCGGCGCGGGCTACCAGCTGGAGCTCGCGGCGCTCGCACCCGAGCGCGTGCTGGGCGCCGCCTTCGTCGGGCCGCGGTTCCCCTACACCCCGTCTCATTTCTGGCTGATGCGCACGCCGCTGTTCTCGCACTACTTCCAGCAGCCGAAACCGCTGCCGCACTGGTTCGCGCACTTCAACGCCGCCTACATGATGCGCGACCACGAGGGCTTCGCGCAGTGGTTCTTCTCGCGTTGCCTGCCCGAGCCGCACTCGACAAAGGCGATCGAGGACGGCGTCGGCTGGGCGCTCGACGGCGATCCCCTGACGCTGGTCGCCTCGATCGCGAGCAGCGGAGCGGGCGGGCGCTCCAAACGACGCGAGCTGCGCGCCCTGGCGCGGGGCCTCGACTGCCCCGTGCTCGTCGTCTCGGGTGATGACGACCGCATCACGCCGCCGCGCGACGCGCGGGCGCTGGCGCGGCTGTCGGGCGCGCGGTTCGAGAACGTCCCAGGCGCGGGCCACTTCCTGCACAGCCGCAAGCCAGTCGTCTTCAACCTCGCGCTGCGCGAGCTG
This sequence comes from Solirubrobacteraceae bacterium, assembly GCA_035508515.1. Lineage (GTDB taxonomy): Bacteria > Actinomycetota > Thermoleophilia > Solirubrobacterales > Solirubrobacteraceae > Palsa-744. The sequence continues at coordinate 10,262 of DATJMW010000032.1, forward strand.
GCCGAGGATTCCTTCGGGCGCAAGCGCACGCCGCGGGACCCGACCGTCTACCGGCCCGACGGCCGTCCCCGCGCGTTGTTCATCTCCTCACCGATCGGGCTCGGCCACGCACAGCGCGACGTCGCGATCGCGCGCGAGTTGCGCCGCCTGCAGCCCGACCTGCAGGTCGACTGGCTCGCTCAGGACCCCGTGACGCGGGTGCTCGAAGGGGAGGGGGAGACGATCCACCCCGCGAGCCCCCACCTCGCGAACGAGTCGCGCCACATCGAGTCCGAGTCCGCGGAGCACGACCTGCACTGCTTTCACGCGCTGCGTCGCATGGATGAGATCCTCGCCGCGAACTTCATGCTGTTCCACGACGTCGTGCGCGAGCAGCGCTACGACCTGTGGATCGGCGACGAGGCCTGGGAGCTGGACTACTACCTGCACGAGAACCCGCGCGAGAAGCGCGTCCCCTTCGCATGGCTGACCGACTTCGTGGGGTTCCTGCCGATGGGCGACGGCGACGCCCGCGAACGCCACCTCACCGCCGACTACAACGCCGACATGGTCGACCACATCGCCCACCATCCGGAGGTCCGCGACCTCGCGCTGTTCGTGGGCAACCCCGACGACATCGTCCCCGAGCGCCTCGGCCCCGAGCTGCCCGCGATCCGCGACTGGACCGAGCGCCACTTCGACTTCACGGGCTACGTCACGGGCTTCGACCCGGCCACGCTCGGCGATCGCACGCGGCTGCGTGCGGAGCTCGGCTATGGCGACGACGAGCAGGTCTGCATCGTCACGGTCGGCGGCTCGGGCGTGGGCGCAGACCTGCTGCGGCGGGTGATCGCCGCCTTCCCGGGGGCGAAGGAACGCGTGCCCGAGCTGCGCACGATCGTCGTCGCGGGGCCGCGCATCGCGCCCGAGTCGCTGCCGTCGCACGCGGGCCTGGAAGTGGTGCCCTACGTGCACAACCTCTACCGCCACCTGGCCGCCTGCGACCTGGCGGTGGTGCAGGGCGGCCTGACGACCGCGATGGAGCTGACGGCCCAGAAGCGGCCCTTCCTCTACTTCCCGCTGCGCCATCACTTCGAGCAGAACTTCCACGTCCGCCATCGCCTCGAACGCTATGGCGCGGGCCGCCGCATGGACTACGACGACTCGCCGCCCGAGCTGATCGCCGATGCGATCGCGCAGGAGATCGGGCGCCGCGTCGACTATCGCGACGTCGAGATCGACGGGGCGGCACGCGCCGCACAGCGGCTGGCCGAGCTGCTGTAGGGATCGTGGCTCAGCGGCGCGCCGGGCCGAACCAGGCGGTGAGCGCATCGGTGAGCCCGGCGTCGGCCCGGCGCTCGCCCACCCAGGCCACGTACCCGTCCGGCCTGACCAGCACGCCGGTGGGAGGGGGGACCACGCCGATCACGGGCAGCTCCCATTGACCCGCGCGCTCGGCATCGACCAACCGGACCCGGTCGTCCCACGGCGCGATGTCGAAGTCTCCGGCCTCGCCGAGGTCGAGCAGCAGCGGCCTGGCGTCGTGCAGCAGCTCGAACACCCGCAGCGGCCCGTCGGCGGTCACGAGGTCGAGGTCGGGCATGCGGCGACCCAGCAGCGGATGCCCCTCGCCGAGGTCGTAGCGGATGTCCAGCCCCGAGACGAGCCCCGCGAGCAGCTTGCGTGGCTCGTCCATGCCCACCACCTCCGAGAGGAGGCCGGTCAGCGCCTCGGTTCGCTCGTCGCGACGCTGCAGCACGGTCTGGGCCATCGTGTACCGCAGCGCGCGGGCGACCACGGGGTGACGCTCGGCGTGGTAGCTGTCCAGCAGGCTCTGCGGGGATACGCCCGCGACCACCTGGGCGAGCTTCCAGCCCAGGTTCACGGCGTCCTGCAGGCCGAGGCTGAGCCCTTGGCCGCCCGCCGGGTAGTGCACGTGCGCCGCGTCGCCCGCGAGCAGCACGCGCCCCGAGCGCGAGGTCGCCGCCTGCCGCGTCGCGTCGGTGAACCTCGACATCCACGTCGGGCTGTGGACGCCGAAGTCAGTGCCGTACACGCCCACGAGCGCATCGCTCAGCTCGCGCAGTGTCGGCTCGCCGGCGGAGCCGATCTCACGCTCGGTGATCAGCACCCGTACCGGCCCCTCGTCCGCGTAGACCACCTCGCCGTCGCGAATCTCGTACTCCAACCTGCCGATCCCGTGGACGCCGGCGGCGTCGTGGCGCGTGCCCAGCTCCGGCTGCTCGAGCATCTCGGCCTCGGCAATGAGGCTGCTCCTCGTCGCCTCCCAGCCCGGGAACTCGATCGCGGCCGCCTTGCGGATCAGGCTGCGCCCGCCGTCGCAGCCGACGAGATACTGCGCCCGCAGCGAGCCTCCGTCGGACAGCTCGACCTCGACGCCCGCGTCGTTCTGCGCGAAGCCCGTCACCTCGCGCGCGTAGTGGACCTGCACCGGCAGCTCAGCGATCCAGGCGGCCATGATCCGTTCGATCTCGCTCTGCCAGATTCCCAGCGAGTAGGGGTGACGGGTGGGGAAGTCGCTCATGTCGAGCGTCGTCGTGGCGAACGTCGCGACCTGGGCCGTCTGACCCTCCGCGAGGAACCGGTCGACAATGCCGCGCTGGTCGAGCAGCTCGATCGTGCGCGAGTGAAAACCGCCCGCGCGCGACCCGGCGAGCGCGTGGTCCGGACGGCGCTCGACCACCACCACGTCGACCTTTGCCAGCGCCAGCTCCGCCGCCAGCATCAGCCCCGTGGGGCCGCCCCCCGCGATCGCCACCGCGTGCTCTTTAACTGACATCTCGCACCTCCCGTGGTTGGGCTACTGCCGTATGGGCGGGCGATTATGCGGCATCAGAGAAGGCCTCATGAGGCCTTCCGTTCCGGTATAAATTGGAAGTGGAGCGGGAGGGTGAACCGTCAACCCGGCGTCGCGCGCCGAGCCGTCACCAGGCAGGCAACGGTGCTCGAACGAATCGGCCTGCCGAGCTGTTCCTGCAGGTCATGATTCGCCTCGGCGATATGCTCGCGCTGCGCGGGCGAGAGTCGCGACCAGAACGACATCGTGCCCATCAGGTTGTTCAGCTCGCCTGCCGTGTGCTCCATCAGGGTCGGCGTCGCGGCCAGCTCCGCGCTGTCGAACAGCCCGGCGGCGTACGCGCGCGCCAGCTCGTGGCCGCTCAGCCAGGACCAGACCTCCGAGATGTTCTCGCGGCGCTCGCGAACGCCCGCGACCGTGCCGTCGAGATCGCGGTAATGCGGCCAGTCCGCGGCGACTTCGGGTGAGATCGCCGCGATCGCGCCCAGCAGCGCCTGCTGATCGTCGGCGCTGCGAGCGTCGTTCAGGCCGAAGTACTGGATCAGCGCCAGCGTCCCGCCCGGCGCGAGCACATCCGCCGCGCGCTGCCAACCCACGTCCGGATCGACCCAGTGGATCGCGGAGGCCGAGAAGACCGCCTGGAAGCGCTCGCGAGGAAGCCGGGCGTCCTCGAAGCGGGCATCCACGATCTCCAGCTCGCCCAGGCCGACCAGACGCTGCCTGGCGAGCCCCGCCAGGCGAGCGCCCGGCTCGATCGCCGTGACGCGCAGCCCACGCGCCAGGAGGCTCCCCGTCATCTGACCGCTGCCGCAGCCGATCTCCAGCACCTCCGCGCCGCGGTGCAGGCCCGCGAGATCGCAGGCGAGGTCCACGAGCTGCTCGGGGTAGGTCGGGCGGTGGCGGTCGTAGGCGACCGCGATCCGGTCGAATGCCTTGCCGCGACTGCGCTGCAGCGTTCCATCTTGCACGTCGCGAAAGCTATTGGGCGCCCAGGACGCGGCCGGGTGGTGTCGGTCTGCGTGGGCGATACGTGGGCGATCCCGGCTGCGCCGCGGGGATGGCCATCTCCTTTCAACGCTCGATAATCAATGTTATGTAAATAAACAAGAAAAGACGGCTCTGCCGCGCGCAGGCTTAGGCTCACGCGGTGCCCACCCCCGCCGACCCGGAAGCAGCGCCGTCATTGGCCGAGATCGCGCGGGAGTGGACGCGGATCGGCTGCACGGGCTTTGGCGGGCCGCCGACGCACATCGCGATGCTGCACGCGCTGTGCGTCGAGCGCCGTGGCTGGCTCGACGAGACGCAGTTTGAGCACGCGCTGGCGGCGACGAACCTGCTGCCGGGACCGTCTTCCACGCAGCTGGCGATCTACTGCGCCTGGCGCCTGCGCGGCACCGCCGGAGCGCTGCTCGGCGGGGCCTGCTTCATCGTGCCGGGGCTGCTCGCGATCCTCGCGCTCTCGGTTCTGTTCCTGGCGGGCTCTCCTCCTGACTGGGCGCGTGGCGCGGGCCTGGGCGCCGGCTCGGCGGTCGCGGCGGTCGCCGCGCGCGTCGGCGGCGAGCTGGCCCTCTCGATCTGGCGGCGGGCGCGCGGGCGTGGCCTGCGCGCCAGGATCGCGCTCTACTCGCTCGCGGGCGCCGCCGCGGCCGCCCTCGCCGGGCCCTGGCTCGTGCTCGTGCTGCTGGCCTGTGGCGCGATCGAGCTCGGCCGGCGCAGGCTGGCCGGTGAGCTGCCGCTCATGGGCTTCGGCTGGGCGCTGCCCGCGGCGATCGCCGCCACCGGCGACTTCGGGGCGCTGGCCTGGACCGCCCTGAAGGTCGGCGCGCTCGCCTTCGGCGGCGGCTTCGTGATCGTGCCGCTGATGGAAGCGGACGCCGTCGGCGCTCATCACTGGATGACGCACGCCCAGTTCCTGAACGCCGTCGCGCTCGGCCAGATCACCCCTGGCCCACTTGTCCAGACCGTCGCCGCGGTGGGCTACGCCGAGGGCGGGATCGGCGCGGGCCTGCTCGCGGCCCTCATCGCCTTCGCTCCCTCGTTCAGCTTCGTGCTGGTCGGCGCCGATCGCTTCGAGCGGCTGCTGGCGGACGCTCGGATCCGTGCCTTTCTGGCGGGCGCCGCTCCCGCCACGGCGGGCGCGATCGTCGGCGCGGCCATCCCTCTCGCGCGCGCCCTGAGCGAGGGCTGGCAGTACGCGCTGCTCGCCGCCAGCGCGATCGCGTTGATCGCGCTGCGCCGGAGCATCGTGCTCACGCTGCTTGGCGCCGGAGCGATCGGCTCGCTCGTCGCGCTGCTCGGTGGCCCGCTGCCCGCGTGATCGTGCGGACGGCGCCTGCTGAACGGCTGCCGATCCCGCGATAATCGCGCCCATGGCAAGCGCCGAAGCAAGCACCTCGCTCAGCGGCCGCACCGCCTGGGCGCGCAACCTCGCCGCGCCGGTCCGCGACTTCCTCAGCACCGAGACCGGCAGCGCGATCGTGCTGCTCGGCGCGACGTTCGCGGCGCTCGCGTGGTCGAACCTGCCCGGCGCCCATTACGAATCGGTGTGGACCACGAAACTCTCGATCCAGCTCGGCGGCAGCTCGGTCGCGGCGGACCTGCGCCACTGGGTCAACGAGGGCCTGATGACGTTCTTCTTCCTCGTCGTCGGGCTCGAGGCCAAGCGCGAGTTCGACGTCGGCGACATGCGCGAACGCAGGCGCCTCGCCGTACCGGTGCTCGCGGCGCTTGGCGGCATGGCCGTGCCGGTGGGCATCTTCCTCCTCTTCAACGCCGGCGGGCACGGCGCCCACGGCTGGGGCGCCGCGATGTCGACCGACACCGCCTTCGCGCTCGGGGCGCTCGCGCTGCTGACGCCCCGCGTCGCGACGAGGCTGCGGGTGTTCCTGCTGACGCTCGCCGTCGTCGACGACCTTGGCGCGCTCGTCGTGATCGCGACCGCCTACACGAAACACATCGACACGACCGCGCTGATCGTGGCGATCGCGTTGTTCGGCGCGCTGCTCGCGCTGCGCTTCCTGCCCGCGATGCGCACCGAGGCCTCTGTGCTGATCGGGATCGCGCTGTGGGTCGCGATGTTCAAATCCGGCATCGACCCCGTGATCGCGGGCCTGGCCGCGGGCCTCGTGACCAGCGCCTATCCCCCATCGCGTGAGGATCTGGAGCGCGCGACCGAGCTGACGCGCTCGTTCCGCGAGCAGCCGACGCCGGAGCTGGCCCGCTCGGCGCAGCTCAGCGTCGTCTCCGCCATCTCCCTGAACGAGCGCCTCCAGTATCAGCTGCATCCCTGGACGAGCTACGTCGTCGTGCCACTGTTCGCGCTCGCGAACGCCGGCATCCACGTGACGGGCTCGCTGCTCGAAGACGCAGTCAGCTCGCCGATCACGCTCGGCATCCTTGTCGGCTACGTCGTCGGCAAGCCCCTCGGCATCGTCGGCGCCTCGTGGATCGCCTCGCGCCCCGCGCTGCGCGGCCCCAAGCCGCCGATCAGCTGGCCGCTGATCTTCGGCGGCGGCGCCGTCGCCGGGATCGGCTTCACGGTCTCGCTGCTGATCTCGGGGCTCGCCTTCAGCGGCGAGCGCCTGGACGAGGCGAAGCTTGGCGTGCTCGCCTCCGCGATCGTCGCGCCGCTGCTCGCCTCGCTCGTCTTCGCGATCGTCAAACGGCTCCCCAGCAACGTGCGCGCGCGTCAGATCAGCCGCACCGCCGAGGACCTGGTCGACCTCTCCGAGGAGGTCGACCCCGCGCGCGATCACATCCGCGGCGAGGAAGACGCCCCTGTGACGCTGGTCGAGTACGGCGACTTCGAGTGCCCCTACTGCGGCCGCGCCGAGCCGATCGTGCGCGAACTGCTGGCCTCCTCCGAAGACGACGTCCGCTACGTCTGGCGGCATCTGCCGCTGAACGACGTGCACAGCAGCGCGCAGCTCGCCGCAGAGGCCAGCGAGGCCGCCGCTGCGCAGGGTGCCTTCTGGGAGGTCTACGACGCCTTTCTGGGTCACCAGGACGCGCTGACGCCGCAGGACATCAGCCGCATCGCGCACGAGCTGAACCTCGATGTCGAGCGCTTCTGGGCCGACATCCGTGGACACGAGTACGCGCCACGCATCGCCGAGGACGTCTCCAGCGCCGACTCCAGCGGCGTCTCGGGCACGCCGACCTTCTTCATCAACGGACGCCGCCATCAGGGCGCCTACGACATCGACACGCTGAAGGCCGCCGTGCGCGCCGCGCGCAACCGCACGAGGCTGACCACGGCCGCCGCGAGCTGAGCCGGGCACGCCGTCTCACACACTCGTTTGCCCTTGACAACAGCGACTTTAGTCCGAGCCGTGCAGGCCGAAGCATTCCCATGCCGCTCATGCGCGCTTATCGAAGGCTGGTCGGAAGGCTCACGCTGACCCAGCGCGTCGCGCTGTCGAGCCTGCTGCCGATCGTCGTGCTCGGGTTCGTGCTCACCAGCGTGATCGAGCACCAGGTCGAGACGCACAGCGTCGCCGACGCCGCGCAGTCTGCGCGCCTGATCGCGAGCATCGGCATCCAGCCGCGGTTGACGCCGGAAGAGGTGCGTGACGGGCTCTCTCCCGCCCAGATCGCCGGGCTCGACGAACAGCTGCGCGACCGCTCGGCGACTGAGGACCTCGCACGGATCAAGCTCTGGAACCACGCGCACACGGTCGTCTACTCCGACGACCATCACCTGATCGGCCGCACCTTCGACGGCGAGGAGGACGTGCAGAAGGCGCTCGAGGGACACATCTCGGAGGTGGGCGTCGTCACGCCGAAGGCAGGTACTGAGACCGGCACCGAGGTCGGCCTCGGCAAACTGGTTGAGGTATACGTGCCGCTGCGCTTCGCCCGTGACGAACGACCCGCGGGCGCGTTCGAGATCTACCTCAGCTACGCGCCGATCGCCGCCGCGATCGCGCACGACAAGAAGATCATCGCGCTCGTCGTCACGATCGGGCTCGCGCTCCTGTGGGCGATCCTGTTCAGGATCGTCGCGAAGGCTTCGGTGCGCCTGCGCCGCCAGGCCAAGGAGAACTACGTGCTGGCCCGCTACGACACGCTCACCGGGCTGCCGAACCGCACGCTGTTCCGCGAACGCGTCGCCGACCGGATGCAGAAACTCGACGGGCGGGACTCGCTGGCGGTGCTGCTGATCGACGTCGACGACTTCACGGAGGTCAACAACACGCTCGGCAACGAGACCGGGGACGAGGTGCTGACCCAGGTGGGCCGTCGCCTGGGCGAGCAGCTGCGCCCCGACGGGCTCGTCGCGCGGATCGGCGGCGACGAGTACGCCGTCTTGTGCCCGCGCGCCGAAGGCGTCACCGGGGCGATGCGCCTGGCCTCGAAGATCCAGGCCGCGATGGATGCGCCGCTGCTCGCCGGCGAGATCGCCCTCAACGTGGACGTCAGCATCGGCCTCGCCGTCCCCCACGCCGGGGACAACGATCTGGATGCGCTGCTGCAGCACGCCGACGCCGCGCTCGCGCTGGCCCGGACGCGGCGCAGTCGCGTCGAGGTCTACGATCCGCAGATCGACCGCTTCGACCCGCAGCGCCTGCTGCTGCTCGGCCAGGTCCGCGGAGCACTCGAGCGAGGCGAGTTCGAGCTGCACTACCAGCCGAAGCTCGACCTGCACCGGCAGCGGGTCTGTGGCGTGGAGGCGCTGCTGCGCTGGCGCCACCCCGAGCAGGACCTGCTGATGCCCGCGAGCTTCATCCCCGTTATCGAGCGCACCGCGCTGATCGGACCGCTCACGACGATGCTGATCGACCAGGCGCTCGGGCAGATGGCGAGCTGGCGCGAACAGGGGATCGACCTCGAGGTCGCCGTCAACCTCTCGGCGCGCAACCTCGTCGACCTCGACCTGCCTGGCCAGATCGCGGCGGCGCTGCACCGCCACAAGGTCCCAGCCGAGCGGCTGACGCTCGAGGTAACCGAGAGCGCCACGATGCTCGACCCCACGCGCGCCGCCGAGACGCTTTCCGCGCTGCGCGAGATCGGCCTGTGCGTCTCGATCGACGACTTCGGCGCGGGCAATGCCTCGATCGGCTACCTCTCAAGCCTGCCCGCGAACGAGCTCAAGATCGACCGCTCGTTCGTGGCGGAGGTCTGCAGGGACGCGCGCGCCTGCGCGATCGTCCGCTCGGTGATCGACCTCGCGCGCAACCTCGAGCTGCGCGTCGTCGCCGAGGGAATCGAGACGGAGGGCGTAATGGAGCGCGTGCGGGAACTCGGCTGCGACGTCGCCCAGGGCTACTTCATCTCGCGGCCGGTGCCCGCCGCGGATCTCGCGCGCTGGCTGCGCTCCAGCCGCTTCGGTGCGCCGGTCCAGCCGGCCGGCATGGCCCGCGCCGCTAGCCGCTGAGCCCCGCCAGATCCCGGGCGCGCGCCAGCACCGCGTCGATCATCGGCGGCGTCAGCTTGCCCGTGAACGTGTTCTGCTGGCTGGGGTGAAAGCAGCCCAGCAGCGTGTTGCCGCCAACCGTCGCCTCCACACCGTGCCCGAAGCGCGGCTTCGGGCGCAGCTCCGTGCGCTCCGCCCTGCCACTCACAACCAGCAGGCGCAGGGCCGCGTCCCATGCGAACGAGCCAAGGCACAGCAGCACCCGCACGTCCGCCATCAGCTCCAGTTCGCGCACCGTCCAAGGCAGGCATTCGTCTCGCTCCTGTGGCGTCGGGCGGTTCGCCGGCGGGGCGCAGCGCACCGCCGCGGTGATTCGCATCCCCGTCAACCGCAGCCCGTCCTCGCGGCTGCTCGCCTGCGGCTGGTTCGCGAACCCGGCGCGCGCCAGCGCCGCGTAGAGGAAGTCCCCCGAACGGTCGCCCGTGAACATCCTGCCCGTGCGGTTCGCGCCGTGAGCCGCCGGGGCCAGGCCGACGACGAGCACTCGCGCCCGCGCGTCTCCGAACGCCGGCACCGGCCGTCCCCAGTAGGTCTCTTCCGCGAACGCCGCCCGGCGCTCGCGTGCCACCTGCTCGCGCCAGGCCACAAGTCGGGGACAGCGCCGGCATTCGCTTACCTCGCGCGAGAGCGCATCCAGCTCCTTGCCGGGCCCCTTCTTCCTCGCCCGTCCCTCACGCTCAGCCGCGCGCACAGGGCAGTAGTAGCATCGTTTCCACAATGCCGCTCTGGGTGCTGATCGTCTCGCTCGCACTTATCAAGGTGCCGATCGCAGCGCTCATGTTGTGGATTCCGTTCCGCAACGACGCCGCCCTGATCGCCGAGCAGCCCGATCGCGACGACGAGGACGGCGGCTCACGGGCGCTGCCCGCGGGGCCGCTGGACCCGCGCCCGCGCCGCCCGCGTCCCAGGGGCCCGTTCCCGCGCCGCCCTCGGCGCGGGCCGCACACCTCGCCGCCTCCCCCCTCCCCGCGGCGCGTGCGCGGGACGACCGCACGGCCGGCCCGGCGCGTGCGCGTCTCGCATTGAGCTCCCGCGAGGCCTGAGTATCAGCGATTGCGCTTGCGCGCCTGACGCGCCGCTTTCGCTTTCGCCCGCCGTTTGCGCATCATCGCCGCCGTGTCGCGCGCCGAGCGTTCTTCGGCCACCTGCGGGTCGCTCGCCGGCGCGACGCCGCGCGCGTCGCGGACGATCACGTAGGCGATCGCGGACAGCAGCACCAGCGCCGCCGCCACGATGATCAGGATCGTTTTCTTCGAGTTCGACGACGTGCTCGTCGTCGAGCCCGTTTCCGTTTTCTGGGTCTGGGTTTCTTCTTCGCCGCTCTTGCTCAGTTCGCTGAAGGCGTTGCCGTTGGCGCCTTCCGGGGTCGTGGTCTTCGTCGCCGCGCCCGCGGCTCCGCTTGGCGCCGCGGGGGTGGTGGCGCCAAGCGCCAGCGGCACGGCTATGCCCGTGCAGCACAGCAGCAGCAACGCCACCGCCCCCAGGCACGCGGCGCGCGAACGCCATCGACGACAGGATTGCCCCGACACGCGCCGAGCATACCGCCTGCGGCTTTCCTCGCAAGCGCGCTGCCCGGCGTGCGATCGTCGCCCGCGCGGCGCCCTCGCAGACCGTAGAATGACCGCCGATGGCGCCGAAACAACGACAGGTTCGCATGGAGCAGCGCGGAGGCCTGGAGGCGATCCAGGCACTCGAGACGCGCTCTGACGAGGAGCTCGAGGGCGAGACGAAATACAAGTCCGCCGCGCTCGCGATCCTCGGCGCCCGCGCCGCGGAGCGGTTCGACGCCGAGCAGGCCCGCAGCTACTTCCAGCGCGCGATCGCCGCCGCGCGGCCGCAGGAGCGCATGCAGCTGCGGCGCATGGCCGACGCCTCGCTCGCGCTCGCCGAACGGCGCGCCGGCGATCTCAAGGACGCCGTCGAGCGGCTTGGCCAGACTCCCCCCAGCGGTCGCCAGATGCTCGCGCTGCGGGCGATGGGCCTGCTGATCCCCCCCGCCTCCGCCGGCATCCTCGCCCGCGTGCGCGGGATCTTCCTGATCATCGTGCTGATCGCCGTGCTGCTCGCGGTCGGGCTCGGCATCGTCGAGCTGGTGTCGCTGCCGTTCGGCGGCCTTGGGCTCGCGCCCGCGATCCTGCTTGGGCTGTTCGTGGTGATCGCCGCGCTCGCGATCGTCGCCGCGATCGGCCGGCGCCGGCGCGACCGCGCCAAAGCCGCAGCGGGCTGAGCGTCCCGGCCCCGGCGCGCACTACGCTTGCGCGCGTGCCTGTCGCCAACGAGCGCATCTGCCTGATCGTCAACCCTTCCGCCGGTGGCGGCAGGGCGGCGCAACTGGCGCCGCAGGCCGAGAGCGAGCTGCGCGCAAAGGGGCTGCAGGTCCGGCGCGTCGACACGCGCGATCTCGCCGACGCCCGCGAGCTCGCGATCGGGGCGGCCCGCGACGGCGAGGCCGTCGTCGTGCTCAGCGGCGACGGCGCCGTCGGCGCGGTCGCCGGGGCGCTGCGCGAGGTTCCCGGCGCCGTGCTCGGCGTGCTCCCCGGAGGCCGCGGCAACGACTTCGTGCGTGCGCTCGGCATCTCCCAGGACCTGCGCGAGGCCTGCGCCACGATCGCCGCCGGCTCCGTGCGCGCGGTCGACATGGGCGAAGTCGAGGCGACGGGCGGCGGTGGCGAACCCGGCGCGGGTCGCATGTTCGTCGGCATCGCCTCCGCCGGTTTCGACAGCGACGCCAACCGCATCGCCAACGAAGCCCCCGCGGCCCTGGGCAACCTCGTCTACGCCTACGGCGCCCTGCGCGCGCTGCTCTCCTGGCGCCCGGCGCGCTTCCAGATCGAGCTAGACCCGCCCGGTGAGCGCCACAGCTTCCTCGCCTACACCGTCGGCGCCGCGAACTCGCCTTCCTACGGCGGCGGCATGCGCGCCGCGCCCGCGGCGCTGCTGGACGACGGCCGGCTCGAGGTGCTGGTGCTCGAGAACGTCGGCAAGCTCACGTTCCTGACGAAGATCCTGCCGCGCGTCTTCAGCGGCACCCACGCCGACCACCCGCGCGTGCACTCCTTCCGGGCGCGCGAGGTGCTGATCGAAGCCGACCGGCCCTTCGCGCTCTACGCCGACGGCGACCCGATCGGCGAGCTGCCGCTGCGCGTCCGGGCCGTGGCGGGGGCGATCAACGTGCTCGTGCCATCCGGCGCCGGCGGCGCTTTCGCCCGCTGATGCCGAGCACGCTCGCCCCCAAGCTGGCCCTCGCGCGCGCCGTCGCCGCGCTCTCGCGGATGCGCGGCGGCGGCGCGACCAGCGCGCCCGGCAAGGTGCTGCTCGGCCTCGACCGCGACGCGATCGCCACGCTCGGAGCGCGCCTGCCAGAAGGCAGCGTGCTCGTCTCCGCCACGAACGGCAAGACCACCACCGCGGCGCTGGCCGCCAGCGTGCTCGAACACGCCGGCCTCGAGCTCGTGCACAACGCCGCCGGCGCGAACATGGCCGGCGGCATCGCCACGGCGCTGCTCTCCGCCGCGCGCCCGCGCCAGGCGATCGAGGGCCGGCTCGGGCTGTTCGAGGTCGACGAGCTGTGGCTCGACACGATCGCCGCGCAGCTCCGGCCACGCGCGATCGTGCTCGGCAACCTGTTCCGCGACCAGCTCGACCGCTACGGCGAGCTGGAGACCATCGCCGAGCGCTGGGCGGCCGACCTGCCCGCCGGGCGGCTCGTGCTCAACGCCGACGACCCCGTGATCGCCGACCTCGGGCGCGAGCGCCCCGGCACCCTCTACTTCGGCGTAGAGGATGACTCGCTCGCGCTGCCGGGGCTCGCGCACGCCGCCGACGCCAAGCACTGCCGCCGCTGCGGCGCGCCGTACGTGTTCGACGCCGTCTATCTCGGCCACCTGGGCCACTACCGCTGCCCCGGCTGCGGGCAGGAGCGGCCACGACCCGTCGTATGGGCGAGCGACGTCGTGCTCGAAGGCGTGCGCGCCGCGCGCTTCACGCTGCACGCCCCCGCCGGCGAAGCGCAGATCGCGCTGACGCTGCCGGGGCTCTACAACGTCTACAACGCGCTCGCCGCCGCGGCGCTCGCGACCGCGCTGGAGCTGCCGCTCGCGAGCATCGCCGCCGGGCTCCAGCAGACGCGGGCGGCCTTCGGGCGGGCGGAGACCGTCCAGCTGAAGCCGGCCGCCGCGGCGAACGGCGGCGGTGGCGATCAGCCGCGGGAACTGCGAATCCTGCTCGTGAAGAACCCCGCCGGCGCCAACGAGGTCCTGCGCACGCTCGCGCTAGAGCCCGGCGAGCACGACGTGCTCGGCGTGCTGAACGACCAGATCGCCGACGGCCGCGACGTCTCATGGGTCTGGGACGCCGACTTCGAGCTGCTCGCGGGCCGTATCCGGAGCTTCACGTGCAGCGGCAGCCGCGCCGCCGAGCTGGCCGTGCGCGTCAAGTACGCCGGCGTCGACCCCGGGCGCATCCGCGTGCAGCCCGATCTCGCCGCCGCGCTCGACGCGGCCGCCGCCGACCGGCCCGGCGCCGGCTCACCGCTGTACGCGCTGCCCACCTACACCGCGATGCTCGCGCTGCGCAAGCTGCTCGTCGCGCGGGGCGAGGCCACCAGCGCATGGGCCTGAGCCCCGCCCCCGCCCCCGGCGTTCTCGCCGATCCGCCGAGCGTCGTCTGGCACGACCTCGAGTGCGGCGCCTACGCCGCCGACCTTTCGCTGTGGCACGAGCTCGCGATGCTCCACCCCGGTCCCGTGCTCGACGTCGGCGCCGGCACCGGGCGGGTGGCGCTGGCGCTCGCCCGCGCCGGGCGCGAAGTCACGGCGCTGGAGCGCGACGGCGAGCTGCTGGCCGCGCTCGGCCGCCGCGCGCAGGGGCTTGCCGTCGAGCTCGTGCACGCCGACGCGTGCTCGTTCGAGCTGGAGCGCCGCGACTACGCGCTGTGCCTCGTGCCGATGCAGACGCTCCAGTTGCTCGGCGGCTCCGCCCGCCGCGGCGAGTTCCTGCGCCGCGCGCAGGCGCACCTGCGCCCCGGTGGCCTGCTCGCCTGCGCGGTCCTCGAGCGGGTCGAGCCCTTCGACTGCTCGGACGGGAACGTCGGCCCCGAGCCCGAGCACGTCGTGCGCGGCGAGTCCCGATACGTCAGCCGCGCGATCCGCGTCCAGGAGACGGCGAGCAGCGTCGTGATCGAGCGCGAGCGCTCCGTCCTGCCCGCCCGCTCCCCTGCCCCGGCATGGCCGTTCGCGCGCCAGCGCGAGGCCCGCATCGGATCGCGTGAGCGCAACGTCGTCGAGCTCAACCGGGTCGCCGTCGCCACCGTTCACGAGGAGGGACAGCGGCTCGGCCTGCGCCCGGAGCGGACGCGCACGATCCCCGCCACCGACGAGCACGTCGGCAGCAGCGTGGCGATGCTCGGTCGCCAACCGGAGCGGCCCCGGTGAGCGCGTCCCGACCGCTGCGGGTCTGCGCGCTGTACCCCGACCTGCTGAACATCTACGCCGACCGCGGCAACCTGCTGATGCTCGAACGCCGCTGCGCCTGGCGCGGGATCGGCTTCGAGCTGACCGCCAGCGGTCTCGGCGAGCCGCTGGACGGCGACGCCCATGACCTCTACTACCTTGGCGGCGGCCAGGACCGCGACCAGCGGCTGTGCGCCGAGGACCTGCTCCGGAGCAAGCGCGAGGCGCTGCTCGCCGCCGCCGGGCGCGAAGCCGTCGTGCTCGGGATCTGCGGCGGCTACCAGCTGCTCGGCCACGCCTACACGCTCGGCGAGGAAGAGATCGAGGGCGTCGGGCTGCTCGACCTTCAGACCGTGCGCGAGCCGGGCCCGCGGCTGATCGGCAACGTCGCGATCGAGGTCGCGCTCGAGTCCGGCCTCGCGCGCGCCGGGGACGAGGGGCCCGCCGGGCCGCGCGTGCTGGCGGGCTTCGAGAACCACGGCGGGCGCACCGCGCTCGCCCCCGGGCAGGCGCCGCTGGGGCGCGTGCTGCGCGGGCACGGCAACGACGGGCGCAGCGGCTTCGAGGGCGCGCGCCGAGGCAACACGATCGGCACCTACATGCACGGCCCGCTGCTGCCGAAGAACGCCTGGTTCGCCGACTGGCTGATCGCGCGGGCGCTCGGGCTCGACGCGCGGGAGCTGGCCGCGCTTGACGACGGGCTGGAGCAGCAGGCCCATCTCGACGCGCGCCGGGCCGCCGGCGTCTGAGGACGCTCGCGGGCGGGGCGCGCTAGGAGGCGACCGCGCGCGGCGCGGCGCCGATCTCGAAGCGCTCGAAGCGCTGCGCCAGCCGCGCCGGCACCATCGCCCGCACGCGCACGCCCTCCGGCGTGTCCTCGCGGCTTACCTCACCCGCCAGCTCGTGCAGCTCCGCGAGGCTGCCGCCGTCCGCGTATGGCACCAGCAGCTCCAGCCGGCGCAGCGTATGCAGCAGCTCGCGCTCGATCCGCTCCCCCAGCTCCTCAAGGCCCTCTCCCGTCGCCCCGCTCACCAACACCGCCTCCGGGTGGCGCAGGCGCAGCTCGTCGCGCGCCTCCTCGTCCAGCAGGTCCACCTTGTTCAGCACCAGCAGCCGCGGGCGCTCGCCCGCGCCGATCTCCTGAAGCGTCTGCTCCACCGAGCGGCGCATCACCTCCGCCTGCTCCTCCGGCGCCGATGCGTCCTGCACGTGCGCCAGCAGGTCCGCGCGGCGCGTCTCCTCCAGCGTCGCCGCAAACGCGTCCACCAGCTGGTGCGGCAGCTTCGAGATGAAGCCCACCGTGTCCGTCAGCAGATGCGCCCGGCCGCTCAGGCGCAGCTCGCGCGTCGTCGGGTCCAGCGTGTGGAACAGGCGGTCACGAACGCCCACCTCCGCCCCCGTCAGCGCGTTCAGGAGCGTCGACTTGCCCGCGTTCGTGTAGCCCACCAGCGCGATCGTCGGCAGCGAAGCGCGCTCGCGCTCCGCGCGCTGCACCGCCCGCGTCCCCTTGACGTGCTCCAAGCGGCGCTTCAGCGCCGCGATCCGGTCGCGTGCCAGGCGGCGGTCCGTCTCGATCTGGGTCTCGCCCGGCCCCCTCGTCCCGATCCCGCCGCCGAGGCGCTCCAGGTGCGTCCACAGGCCGCGCATGCGGGCCAGGTTGTATTCCAGCTGCGCAAGCTCCACCTGGAGCTTTCCCTCCGCGCTGTTCGCGTGCGAGGCGAAGATGTCGAGGATCACCGTCGTGCGGTCGACCACCGGCAGCCCGATCGCCTCCTCCAGGTTGCGCTCCTGGCGTGCCGTCAGCTCGTCATCGCAGGCGATCAGGTTCGCGTCCGCCGCCTTCGCCGCAGCCTTCGCCTCCGCCACCTTCCCCGGGCCCAGGTACGTGTTCGGGTGCGGCTGCTCGCGGCGCTGGATCATCTCCCCCACCACGCCCACCCCCGCCGTCAGCAGCAGCTCGCCAAGCTCCGCGAGATCGTCGCCGTCCGGCAGCGCCGCGACGCAGAAGGCGCGCTGTCGCGCCCGTGCCGGCGCCCCACCGTTGCGGCTGTTTTGCATCTGCCTCCAGTCTAGAGGCAGCCTGCGCGGCTTATGTGAAGCTGCTCAGCCCGCCAGCGCGCCCAGCCGCTCCACGGCCTCGACCAGGCGTGCGTCGGGCGTCGTCAGCGCGATCCGGAACCAGCCCTCCCCCGCCGGCCCGTAGACCGCGCCGGGCGTGATCACGACCGCGGCCTCTTCCAGCACGTGCTCGCAGTAGGCGGCGGAGCTGCCGTAGCCGTCGGGTACCGGCGCCCACACGTAGATCGTCGCGTGCGGCGGGCGCACGTCGACGCCGATCTTGCGCAGGGCGTCGCACACCAGGTCGCGGCGTTTGCGGTACAGCTCCACCATCGAGGCCACCTCCGTGTCCGCCTCCGGCGAGAGCGCCGCCACGCCCGCCAGCTGCACCGCCTCGAACAGCCCCGAATCGATGTTCGTCTTCAGGCGCCAGTAGGTCTGAAGCGCCTCGGCGTTTCCGACCAGCACCGCGCAGCGCCAGCCCGTCATGTTGTAGCCCTTCGACAGCGAGAAGACCTCGATCCCCACCTCCTTCGCGCCCGGCGTCGCCAGGAACGAGGGCGGCCTGTAGCCGTCGAAGGCCACCTCCGAGTAGGCGTTGTCGTGCACGACCAGGATGTCGTAGGCGCGCGCGAACTCCACCACGCGCTCGAAGAAGCCCTCCGGCACCAGCGCGCCCGTGGGGTTGTTCGGGTAGTTGATGAACATCAGCTTCGCCTTGCGCGCCACGTCCTCCTCGATCGCGCCGAGGTCCGGCGCGAAGCCCAGCTCCGGCTCAAGCGCCATCAGCACCGGCTCCGCGCCCGCCAGCCACGGGCCGCCCGTGTAGACGGGGTAGCCCGGGTCGGAGGCCAGCGCGTAGTCGCCCGGGTCCAGGAACGCCAGGTTCAGGTTGAAGATCGCCTCCTTCGCCCCGATCGCCGGGATGATCTCGCGCTCGGGGTCCAGCACCACGTCGAAGCGGCGCTCGTAAAAGTCGCGCACCGCCTCGCGGAAGTCCGCCCGGCCACGGTTCGTCGGGTAGCGGTGGGTCTCCGCCTCGGTGACCGCCTCCTGCATCGCCTCCACGATCAGCGGCGGCGTCGGCCGGTCCGGATCGCCGATTCCCAGGCTGATCACGTCGATTCCCGCCGCCCGCTTGTCGGAGATCTTGCGCTCCAGCTCCGCGAACGCGTATGGCGGTATGCGCTCCAGGCGCTTGCTCGGTCCCATCCAGCTCCTTCGATCTCGTTGCTTTCCGCGCTCAGCCGAGCTCGCGCAACCCCTCCACGAACTGCTCGCTCAGCTCGCCCGTGAACACGGGCAGCGCCCAGCCTGACAGGTGGACCCGCATCTCTGCGTCCAGCTCCACCTCCAGCTCGCCGCCGTCCAGCTCGACGATCACGTGGACTGGTTGTTGCGGCGGCCCCGGCTCGCTGCCGTCGTGGCCGCCGACCACATACGCCACCGCGGCCCCCGTCGCGCCAGTGCCCGAGGACAGCGTCTCGCCCACGCCGCGCTCGAAGATCCGCGCGCGAATCCGGGCCGGCTCGCCCGCGGCCTCGTCTGCCGGGGAGAGCTCCGTGAACCACGAGACGTTCGTGCGGTTCGGGAACTCCGCGTGGCCTTCCACCGGCGGTCCGATCAGCGGCAGCTCCAGCGCTTGCAGGCGCTCCAGCGAGTCGACGTGGATCGCCGCCTGCGGGTTGCCGATCGAGACG
This sequence comes from Solirubrobacteraceae bacterium, assembly GCA_035508515.1. Taxonomy (GTDB): domain Bacteria; phylum Actinomycetota; class Thermoleophilia; order Solirubrobacterales; family Solirubrobacteraceae; genus Palsa-744. Next base: position 28,681 of record DATJMW010000032.1, read on the forward strand.
TGCTGGAAGCCCCAGGAGTTCGACGCGGGCGCCGCGCCCGCGGGAAGGTCGTCGTCGAGGCGCAGCTCCGCCAGGCCGTCCGGCGGGCCCGCCGGGAAGTCGCGGGAGCTCAGCGCCGCCTGCCCCATGTCGACGCGGCACGTGAACTCGCCCGTCACCTGCGGGCGGATCGTTCCCGCCGCCGTCCGGATCCGGAACTCGTCCGCTTCCGTCCAGCCACGGCGGCGCAGGTAGAGGATCGCCTCGCGCGCCCCGTTGCCCGACAGCTCCGCCTCCGAGCCATCAGGGTTGTAGATCCGCAGGTCTGCAACGTCCGCGGGGTCCGCCGGGGGCGAGAGCAGCAGCACGCCGTCCGCGAACACGCCCAGGTGTGGCTCGCACAGGCTCCTCACCCGCGCCGGCGTCAGCTCGAACGGAAGCCGCTCACGCTCGATGATCAGGTAGTCGTTGCCGAGCGCCTGCCACTTCTCGAATCTCATCCGGCCGCGGAGTCTAAGGCCGCCTCCAGGATCTCCGACGCCACCTCCGCCGCCGCCCGCCCCGTCACGTCGATCGTCCTCACCCCCGCCAGCTTGCGCATCCAGGCCAGCTGGCGGCGCGCGTAGTTGCGGGTGTGCTGCTTCATCGCCTCGACGTCGCCCGCCAGCAGCTCTTCGAAGCCCAGCGCCTTGCGCGCGGTCTCCGACACGCCCGCCGCCTGCGCGCGCAGTACCTCCTCGCGCGCACCCTCCGCCACCATCCGCTCCACCCGCCCCTCGATCTGCTCGTACAGCGCCTCGCGCTCCATCGTCAGGCCCGCCAGCAGCGTCGGGTGGCGCAGCTCCTCGCTCCACAGCTGCGAGGCCCCCCGCGGCGGCTCCAGCCTGCCCGCCTCAAGCGACTCCAGCGCTCGCACCAGCCGCCGCGCGTTCCCCGGGTCGATCTCCTCCGCCGCCCAGGGTGCGCGCCGCTCAAGCTCCTCGTAGAGCACCTGCGCGCCCTCACGCTCCAGCCGCTCCGTCAGGCGCTCGCGCACGCCCGGCGCCGGCGCCGGGCGCATGTCGAGGTCCGCCAGCGCCGCCCGCAAGTAGAGGCCCGTGCCCCCCACCACGATCGGGCGCCGGCCCGCGCCCAGCAGCCCGTCGATCTCGGTGTGGGCCAGCTTCGCATACTGCCCCGCGCTGAACGTCGCCGCCAGCGGCATGAACGAGACCATCCGGTGCTCAAGCGCTGCGCGCTCCCGCGCAGAGGCTACCCCCGTCAGCGTCTCCAGGCCCGCGTAGACCTGCATCGCGTCCGCTGACACCGCCACCGGGTCCTCGCCCCGCTCGCGCAGCAGCGTCGCCAGCGCCACCGCCACCGCCGTCTTCCCCACCCCCGTCGGGCCGAACAGCGCGAAGATCTGCGGCGGCATCCGCCATAGCGTAGGCTTCCCGCCGTGCAGATCGCAGGCGCCACAGTCCTGCTCACCGGAGCCAGCGGCGGCATCGGCCAAGCCGTCGCCCGCGCCGTCGCCGAGCGCGGCGGCCAGCTGATCCTCACCGGCCGTCGCACCGAGGCGCTCGAGCCGCTCGCCCAGGAGCTCGGCGGCCGCGCGCTCGCCGCCGACCTCGCCGACCGCGCCGCCGTCGACCGTCTCGTCGCCGAGGCCGGAAGCGTCGACATCCTCATCGCCAACGCCGGCCTGCCCGCCGTCGGCGCGCTCGACTCGTTCAGCGTCGAGGAGATCGACCGCGCGCTCGACGTCAACCTGCGCGCGCCCATCGTGCTCACCCACGCGCTCGCCCCGGCCATGGTCGAGCGCCACAAGGGTCACATCGTCTTCATGTCCTCGCTCAACGGCAAGGTCTCCACGCCGCTCACCTCGCTTTACAACGCCACCAAGTTCGGCATGCGCGGCTTCGCCTCCGCCATCCGCGAGGACCTGCGCGCCGACGGCGTCGGCGTCTCCACCATCTTCCCCGGCTTCATCCGCGACGCCGGCATGTTCGTCGCCGCCGAAGCCAAGCTCCCCCCCGGCGTCGGCACACGCTCCCCCGAGGACGTCGCGCGCGCCACCGTCAAGGCGATCGAGAGCAACCGCGCCGAGACCGACGTCGCCCCGCTCACAGTGAGGCTCGGCACCACCTTCGCAAGCCTCGCCCCCGAGGCCGCCTCGCACGTCAGCCGCAAAATGGGCGCGCACAAGGTCGCCGGCGAAATGGCCGCCGGCAACGCCGACAAACGCTGACGCCCGCCGCCTAGAAGAGACGCTCCTGCCGGGTCACCGGCAGCGCGGCGACCCGATCGAGGGGACGGCTTGCCGTCCCCTCCCCTTCAAGTCTGAAACTGCTCGGCCACTCGCCGCCTCGCACCATCTTCGACAGGCGCCGGCGTTCCTCCACCGGCGCATAGGCGCCGTCGCGATACAGGCGCTCGTAGCGAGGCACCAGATCCGGGCGCTGCGAGCGCAGCCAGCCCATGAACACCTCCCGCACCTCGCCACGCAGGTGCAGCGCGACCCCGCCCACGCTCGTCGCCCCCGCCTCCGTCACGCGCTCCAGCAGCTCCTCCACCTGCTCCGGCGCGTCGTTGATCCCCGGCATCAGCGGCGCGATCAGCACGCCCGTCGGGATGCCCGCGCGGTTCAGCTCCGCCACCGCCTCAAGCCGCGCGCGCGGGTTCGGGGTGTGCGGCTCCGTTTCGCGCCACGCCTTCTCGTCCAGCGTCGGGATCGACAGCGACGCCGTGAAGCTCGCCCGCTCCGCTATCTGCAGCATCAGCTTCAGATCGCGCAGCAGCAGCGGCGACTTCGTCAGGATCGAGCACGGGTTCGCCGCGTCGCGCAGCGCCTCCCAGATGCCTTCCATCAGCCGGTAGCGGCCCTCCACCCACTGGTAGGGGTCCGTGTTCGTACCCAGCGCCACGTGCTCGTGCTTCCACGAGCGCTTCGCCAGCTCGGTGCGCAGGACCTCCGGGGCGTTGATCTTGACCACGATCTCCTTCACGAAATCCCGTCCCGCGTCGAAGCCCAGGAACGTGTGCGTCGGCCGGGCGAAGCAGAACTCACACCCATGGCTGCATCCCCTGTACGGGTTCACCGTCCAGCGGAACGGCATCCGTGAGCGCTCTGGCACACGGTTCAGCACCGACCGCGCCCGCACCTCGTAAAAACGGGTCTCCAGCGCCTCCGGCGCGTCGAATCGGCGCACCACCGCTTCGTCGCGATACCCCGGCAACCGCCGCTGCTCCTCCTGCTCGATCGTCAGATTGCTCCAGCGCACGAACATATGTTCGCATCAAGCGCGGTCGGAATCCACGTATCTGCTGCCTGTGGCGGAGCAGCCAGAGACGCTTTGCGCCCGAACCGCCGCCTCCTACGCCCCTCTTACGCCCGCAAAGCCGCCTGCTTAGCGCCACGGCGCACCATGGCTGCAATGCCGCCTGCTACTGCGGCCAACCACCCAGAGGAGGTCGATCGCGATGAACATCTCCAGACTGCTCGGCGCCACCATGGTCGCCGGCGCCGGGCCCGAGACCGGCACGCGCCGTCTGCCGCAACCGCCAGGCGCCACCGGAGGCGCCCGCAAGCTCGCGCCCACGCCAAGGGCCGCGGCCGCCGAGATTCCCCATCACTCCGCGAGACACCGCCGTCCCGTCGCGCCAACCAGGAAAGTTGCACGCTGACAACGTTTGTCCAAGGCTCCCGCTGTTCGTAATCGTGCCGATCAGCGCCGTCGAGCCAAGGGTTGATGAAGACAGACCGTGCTCACTCTCAGGAGACAAGGGCCGGTAGCCCCTCGTGGCTGTGTCGCGACGAGTTCGACCGCGAGCGGATGCTCGACATGGAGGAGCGCGTTCGTCCCGTTCGCCAGCGCACGCTGATGATCCTGGCCATCGCGCTCGTCGCCGCCAGTCCCTGGCTCGGCTGGTGGCCCGTTCTGTTCCTGATCCCCGCAGCCCTGTTCTTCGCCATCGCCGACAGGCTGATGCCGCGCGTCGCCAAGCCCGAGCACCTGATGTTCGGCGCCTGGATCGCCAGCGGTCTCGTCATCGGCGGCGCCGTCGCCCTCAGCGGCGGCCCCCGGGAGCCCACGCTCGCCTGGCTCGCCATCCCCGTCATCACGCTCAGCTCGCGCTTTCCCATGCGCGGCGTCGTCGCCGGCGTCGCCATCAACTGCCTGATCCTGATCGCCGTCGCCTTCGGCGTCGACGCCGGGCGCGTGATCGACAACCCCGTGCTGCTCATCGCGCCGCTCGCGCTGCTGCTCTCCGTCGCCGTGCTCTCCACGCCGCTGATGCGCTCCGACATCCAGCACCGCAGCGACGCCGTCATCGACCAGCTCACCGGGATGCTCAACCGCAACGCGCTCAGCAGCCGCGTCGTCGAGCTCGCCCAGCAGTCCGCCCTCACCGGCGAGTCCGTCGGCATCATCATCGGCGACCTCGACCACTTCAAGCACATCAACGACACGCTCGGGCACTCCGCCGGCGATGCCGTGCTCAAAGAGGTCGCCTACCAGATGCGCAAGCAGCTGCGCGCCTTCGACCTCGCCTACCGCCTTGGCGGCGAGGAGTTCCTCATCCTTCTGCCCGGCTCCAACCTCGAGCAGTCCGCGCAACTGGCCGAGCAGCTGCGCGGAAACGTCGCCCGGCACCGCGTCGCCGGCGGCATCGAGGTCACCATGAGCTTTGGCGTCGGCGCCTCCCGCACCGGCCAGTCCTTCGACTACGCCGAGGTCTTCAAGCAGGCCGACGCCGCCCTGTATCGCGCCAAGGGCAACGGCCGCGACCAGGTCTGCCTCTCCGAGACCGAGGCGCCTCCCGCGCCCGTGCTCGGGCGCCCCGTCTTCGCCTAGCCCTGACTTTCCCGCCCCGACCTTCCCCTGGCCCGGCCGCGAGAGTCGGCCGCCGTGGCCGGCTCAGGCGCCCAGGCGCGCCAGCAGCTGCTCCTCGCCCGTCAGCGTCTGGCTCGTCGCCGCGTCGATCCGCACCTGCGTCAGCTCGCCCGGCGCCGCCAGGCCCGCGAAGTTCACCACCTTGTTGTGGCTCGTGCGGCCGCGCTGGCGCTCCGGGTCCGTGCGCGACGGGCCTTCCACCAGCACCTCCAGCGTCCGCCCCACGAACCGCTGGGCACGCTCGCGCGCCTTGCGCTGGACCACCTCCACCAGCCGCTCCATGCGCTCCACCTTCACCGGGTGGGGCACCTGTCCCTCGTCGATCAGCGCCGCCTCCGTACCGCGCCGTGGCGAGAACACGAACGTGAACGCGCCGTCGTAGGCCACCTCCTCCACGACTTGGAGCGTCTGCGCGAAGTCCTCCTCCGTCTCGCCCGGGAAGCCGACGATGATGTCCGTCGTCAGCGCCACGTCCGGGACGTGCTCGCGAATCATCGCCACGCGGTCCAGGTAGCGCCCGCGGTCGTACGTGCGGCGCATCGCCTTCAGAATCCGCGAGGAGCCCGACTGCAACGGCAGGTGGATGTGCTCGCACACGCTCGCCAGCTCCGCGTGCGCCCGGATCACGTCCTCGCGCATGTCCTTCGGGTGCGGGCTCGTGTAGCGGATCCGGTCGATCCCCTCCACCGCGTCGATCGCCCTCAGCAGGCCCGAGAACGTCGCGCGCTCCTGCAGGTCGCGGCCGTAGGAGTTCACGTTCTGACCCAGCAGCGTCACCTCGCGCACCCCGTCCACCGCCATCGCCTCCGCCTCTGCCACCAGCTCCTGCAGCGGCCGGCTCACCTCACGCCCTCGCGTCGAGGGCACGATGCAGTAGGAGCACTTGCAGTTGCAGCCCACGCTGATCTGCATCCAGCCCTGGAAGGCGCGGGCGCGACGGGCCGGCAGATGGCCCGTGAAGCCCTCGAACTCGAAGTAGCCCTGCGCCGTCAGCGAGTCGCTCGTCAGGAACTCCGCCAGCTTGTGCACCTGCCCCGGGCCGAACGCCACGTCCACGAACGGGAAGCGCTCGAACACCTCCTCCTTCACCGACTGCGCCCAGCAGCCCCCCACGCCCACGATCCGCTCCGGCGCCTCGCGCTTCAGCCGCCGCGCTTCGCCCAGATGGGAGATGAAGCGACTGTCCGCCGTCTCGCGGATCGAGCACGTGTTGAACAGGATCAGGTCCGCCTCCGCGCGCTCCGAGGCCTCCGTGTAGCCCAGCGACTCCAGCATGCCCTTCATGCGCTCGGAGTCGTGCTCGTTCATCTGGCAGCCGAAGGTCGTGACGTGGTAGCGCTTCATGACCGGAAGCGTACCCGCCACGACGTGGCGCCTACGGAGGCTCTGCTAGGCCGCCGCCACCGCCGCGACCTTCGGTTCGCTCGCGATCGGCGCGGGCGCCTCCGACTTGTCCCGGTCGATCGGCGTCACCAGGTCCTGGCCGATGCCGAGCGCCGCGTAGATCTTGTCCTGGATCTCTTTCGCCACTGCCGGGTTCTCGTCCAGGAAGGACTTCGCGTTGCCGCGGCCCTGGCCGAGCCGGTCGTTGCCGTAGGAGAAGAACGAACCCGACTTCGAGACGATGTTGTGCTCCAGGCCGAGATCGATCAGGCAGCCCGAGGTCGAGATGCCGACGCCGAACTCGATGTCGAACTCGGCCTGGCGGAACGGCGGCGCCACCTTGTTCTTGACGACCTTCACGCGCACGCGGTTGCCGACCGCCTCCGTGCCTTCCTTCAGCGTCTCTATCCGGCGGATGTCTAGGCGCTGGCTGGCGTAGAACTTCAGCGCCCGCCCGCCCGGCTGCGTCTCCGGCGAGCCGAACATCACCCCGACCTTTTCGCGGATCTGGTTCGTGAGGATGCACAGCGTGTTCGTGCGGTTGAGGTTGCCTGCCAGCTTGCGCATCGCCTTGGACATCATCCGCGCCTGCTCGCCCACCGACGTGTCGTCCATCTGGCCCTCGAGCTCCTTGCGCGGCGTCAGCGCCGCCACGGAGTCGATCGCCACCACGTCGACCGCGCCCGAGCGCACGAGCATGTCGGCGATCTCCAGCGCCTGCTCGCCGTAGTCGGGCTGGGAGACCAGCAGCTCGTCGATGTCGACGCCGATCCGCTTCGCGTACAGCGGGTCCATCGCGTGCTCGGCGTCGATGAAGGCGCAGACTCCCCCGAGCTTCTGCGCTTCCGCCAGCACGTGATAGATCAGCGTCGTCTTGCCCGAGGACTCCGGGCCGAACACCTCGACGATGCGCCCGCGCGGGACGCCGCCGATGCCGAGCGCGAGGTCCAGCGAGAGCGCGCCCGTCGGGATCGCCTCGACGCGCACCTGCGCGCCCTCGTCGCCCATGCGCATGACCGTGCCCTTGCCGAACTCGCGCTCGATCTGCGTGAGCGCGCCCTGAAGGGCGGCGTCGCGCGCCTTTGCTGCCTTCTCCTCGTCGGTCACGGGCATGGTCTTTGCTCCTCGCTCGGGGTTGAAGAGGGAAAGCTAGAGGTGCCGTCGGACGGAACATCTGTTCGTATCGGGCCGTTGTTGAACCGCCGCCTCATGGCTCTTCGAAGCGCGCCCGACGCCCTCTAGAACCGCCATCCAGGGCCTTTCGTCCACCCCGCCCCGCCCCGTTCATCCGTCTCCGGCGACGCGACGAAGCAATGCGTGACGACCGGACGAACGACTCCACGCCCCTTCCCCCCGAGCATCGGAGCCACCCTTGAGCCGCAGCCTCGCATCCCGCCCCATGCTGTTCCTCGCCCTTGCCCTGGCGACGCTCGCCGCGCTCGCGGCGCTGCTGAGCGCCCCGGCGCAGAGCCTCGCCCGTCACGCCCGCGCGACGACCCACGCCGGCGCGGCGCGACACAAGCCCGCGAGCAAGCACGCCAAGCACAAGCACCACGTGAAGAAGCCCAGGAAGCACAAGGCAAAGCACGGCTCGGCGAAACCCGCCACCCCGGCGCCGAAGCCCGCGACCTGCGAAGACGGCTCGCGCCCCGTGAACGAAGGCGAAGGCTCCTTCTCCTGCGCGGATGGCGGCGAACCCGTCTGCACGAACGGCGTCGAACCGACGCCGACGCGCAGCGGCTCCAAGCCCGTGTGCCCGGTGACCACCTCCTCGACGACCGAATTCACCGAAGCCGAATGCGAAGACGGCAGCCCGCCGGAACGCTCCGACACGGGCGCCTTCGTCTGCGAAGACAGCTCGCGCCCCGCCTGCCCCGACGGCTCGCAGCCGACGCTCTCCGACGACGGCTCGATGCTTGCGTGCCTGGCTCAGGTCACGAACGGCTCGGCGCCCTCTTCTCCGCCCGAAGAAGAAGACGAAGGCGAAGGCGAACCCGCCTCGAGCGTCCGCGTCGCGATCGGCTCGTAGCTCGCGCCCTGCGGGTCGAGCCATGAGCGGTACAGCACGACCGCCGCGGGCGCGAACGTGAGCTGAGGCGTCGGCGGAAGCGGCACCGGGGCTTCGCCCTGGCCGGCCACGGCCCCGTGCCCGGCGGCGCCGCCTCGCTCGCGCCGACGTTGCCCGCGCCCGTCGCCGCGGCCCCTGGCGCGCCTGCTCGGCTTGCCGGAGCGCCCGAGCCGCGCGACCGTGACATGCGCGCGGAAGCGCCTGCGCTCCGGCTCCCAGCCGACGGCCCGCGCGAACGCCTCGCTCAGCGCGCCGTGCAGCTCCGAGAGCCAGCCGCCGGGGCCGGGGCTGGGTGCAAGGCCGTCGTGAACCTCCAGCGCCAGCGAGCGCGGATCGCGCGGCGGCAGCCACAGCGGCGCGCCCACCGCCAGCGAGCCGCCGTGTGCCGGGCACCGTGCGAGCGCGTCGGCCAGCGCGTCGATCTCCTCCACGGGGCGGCTGCCCAGGAAGCACAGCGTCACATGCAGCGTGTCGGGCGCGAGCACGCGCACCTTCGCCGCGTCATCGGCTCCGGGGCGCGCACCGGCGCGCATCGCGCCGGCGGCCTCGCGCGCCCAGGAGGCCAGCTCGTGGCACACGGCCGACGGCGGGTCCACCGCCGCGAACAAGCGCGCTGTCGGGCCGCTCCGGGACACGGCTTGATTCTTGCGCGCGGCTTGCGCCGCTGTGACCTGAGCCCGCTCGACCCGGGTTTGCTCAGCCGCCGAGCAGGCGCAGCAGCATGTGCATCGCGACGGTCCCGGCGCGGTCGCGGATGTCGGCGCGCCCCCCGGGCAGGCTCACCGAGCGCGTCGTCCGCCGCTCGCCCGGGCCGGCGATGCTCAGCCAGACGAGCCCCACGGGCTTCTCGGGCGTGCCCCCGTCGGGGCCGGCGACGCCGGTGATGCCGACGCCGATCTCCGCCCCCAGCCGCTCGCGGGCGCCTGCGGCCAGCGCCTCGGCGACCTCCTCCGAGACGGCTCCATGGCGCTCGATCAGCTCGGCCGGAACGCCGGCGAGCGCGGTCTTCGCGGCGTTCTCGTAGACGACGAGCCCGCCCTTGACGTAGCGCGAGGCCCCGGGACGATCGGTCAGCCGCGCGACGAGCAGGCCGCCGGTGCAGGACTCGGCGGTGGCGACCGTGTGCCCGCCGTCGGCGAGCGCGCGGGCCAGCAGCTCGTCGATCGTGCTGCCGTCGGTCGAGAACAGCGTGTCGGCGTGGCGCTCGGCGATCAGCGCCGCGAGCGCCCCATAGATGTCGGCGGCCCCGGGCTCGTAGCGCGTGACGACCTCGACCTCGCCGCGTTTCAGGCAGGTGGTGACCTCCAGCTCGGAAAGCGCGATCCCCTCGCGCTCGGCGACGCGCAGCGTCTCGGCGATCTCGGACTCGGGCATCCCGAACAGGCGCAGCGTGCGCTGCTCGTATGTGGTGGCGCCGCCCAGCGCGGCTTTCAGGGCCTCCGCCTCGACGGCCTGGCCCCACATCGGCTGTAGCTCCCGCGGCGGGCCGGGGAGCACGACAACGGTCGGCCCCTGCATCCCGTCCAGCGGCGGCACGACGAGGCCCGGCGCGGTGCCGACGGGGTCGAGCACCGTGGCGCCGGCGGGAATCGTCGCCTGCTTGCCGGTGCCGACTTCGATCGCCTTGACGTCGAGCTGCGGATAGCGCTCGGCGAGCGGCGCGACGATCTTGGCGATGCGCTGCTCCAGCGGCTCGTCGAGCACCATCTCGCGCCCCTGGAAGCGGCCGACCACCTCGGCGGTGAGGTCGTCGGCCGTGGGGCCGAGCCCGCCGCTAGTCAGCACGACGTCCATGCCCTGCTCGGCCATGAAGCGCAGGGCCTCCTCCATGTCCTCGGGCCGGTCGCCGACGATCGTCACGTAGGCGAGGTCGACGCCCAGCTCGCGCAGGCGATCCGCCAGCCAGGGACCGTTGCGGTCGCTGACGCGACCGCTCAGCACCTCGGTGCCGGTGACGACGATGCCCGCGCGTGCGCTCACACGCAGACCCTAGATCAGATCGGCGCCCCGCTCATTTGCACGTCGGCAGGTTGCCGAGCTTCAGCCGCTTGCGGCCCGCGGTCGTGACCGAATAGCCGATCGCCTGGCTGGAAGCGGGCACCTCGCGTTCGTGCCCGTCGACGAACATCTTCACCGAGCTGTTCCCGAGCGTGACCAGGAAGCGGTGTGCGTGGTAGGTCGACGTCTTCGTCCCGGCCCGCAGTTCTTCGCCGTCGATCCGCTTGCGCCCCTTGTCGTCGACCAGGCAAACGTAGACGGGCGCCGTCGCGCGCAGCGACAGCGCGACGATCGAGCCCTTGGAGCCGGACCCCTGCGCCGTTTTCGAGTGCTTGCCGCCGCCCGCCCCGGAGGCCTTGCCCGATGCGGTGGAGGAAGGGCCGTTCGCGGTCTGCGAAGGGGATTTCGAGCCGCCGCCTTTGCCGATCAGCCCGACGATCAGCAGCACGATTAGCAGCACGACGACGCCAACCAGCGCGAGATACGCCCGCGACGGCCCGCCACCGCCGGAGCCGCGACCGCCGCCACGGGCGCCCGCGGGGCGGCTGCGGCCGCGATCCGGGCGCGAGACGATCGGCTCCAGCGCCGCGTCGCTGGGGTGCTCGTTCTGCAGGCGGTACTCCTCGACGAGCGCCTTGCCGTCGAGCCCCAGCGCCTCGGCGTACGTGCGCAGGAAGCTCTTCACGAACGTGGGGCCGGGGAGCAGGCTCCACTCCTCGTTCTCCAGCGCGCGCAGGTACTTCGCGCGGATCTTCGTCTTGGCCTCGATCTCCGAGACGTCGATGCGGGCGCGCATACGCGCGTCGCGTAGCGTTTCACCGATCTCGGGCATTCCGTTGGTCTAACGCTAGTCGCTTGGCGGTCCCACGGCGCTCTCGGCGGGCTCGGCGCCGGCGGGCGCCTCGCCGAGCGCGGCGAGCACGCGGGGAAGATCCGCCTCGGTGATCAGCACCTGGCGGGGCTTTGAGCCTTCATAGCCGGAGATCACGCCGCGGCGCTCGAGCATGTCGATCATCCGCCCGGCACGCGTGTAGCCGAGCCGCAAACGCCGCTGGAGCATCGAGGTGGAGGCGGTCTGCATTTCGGCGACGAGGCGGATCGCGTCGGACAGCAGCGGGTCCTCGTCGGGGTCGAACTCGTCCGGGCTCGACTCCGGCTCGGCGGGCTCGACCTCCTCCAGCAGCTCCTCGCGCAGCTCCGGTTCGCCCTGCTTGCGCCAGCCGGCGGTCAGCTTCTCGATCTGGCGCTCGTCGATGTAGGCGCCCTGGATGCGCTGCAGGCGTGAGCTGCCGACGGGACTGAACAGCATGTCGCCCTGCCCCAGCAGCGACTCGGCGCCGTTCTGGTCGAGGATCACGCGCGAATCGGTCTGGCTGGAGACGGCAAAGGCGATCCGCGAAGGGACGTTCGCCTTGATCATGCCGGTGATCACGTCGACGCGCGGGCTCTGCGTCGCGAGCACGAGGTGGATGCCGACGGCGCGGGCCTTCTGGGCCAGGCGGATGATCGAGTCCTCGACGTCGGCGGGCGCGACCATCATCAGGTCCGCGAGCTCGTCGATCACGCAGAGGATGTAGGGCAGCGGCGCTTCGCCGCGCTTGGCGCGCGCCTTGTTCAGCTCGATCAGGCTGCGTGTGCGCGCCATCGACATGATCCCGTAGCGGGTCTCCATCTCCTTGACGAGGTTCTGCAGCGCGTTCGCGGCCATCCGCGGGCTCGTGATCACGGGCGTCAGCAGGTGCGGGATCGACTCGTAGTGGTTGAGCTCCACCTGCTTGGGGTCGACCAGCACGAGGCGCACCTCGTGCGGCGAGGCGCGCAAGAGGACGCTCGAGAGCATCGCGTTGATCGCCCCTGACTTGCCGGCGCCGGTGGTGCCCGCGACGAGCAGATGCGGCATCTTGGCGAGGTCGGCGCCGATCGCCTTGCCGGCGACGTCCTTGCCGAGCCAGACCGTCAGCGGCGACCAGTCCTTCGGCGGCTGCTGGTAGACGTCGCCGAGCCGCACGATCTTGCGGTTGACGTTCGGGACCTCTACGCCGACGGCCTGCTTGCCGGGGATCGGGGCGAGGATGCGGATGTCGGTGGCGGCGAGCGCGTAGGCGAGGTCGTCCTTCAGCTGCGCGACCTTGCCAACCTTCGTGCCGGGCGCCAGGCGCAGCTCGTAGCGGGTGATGTGCGGCCCGGCGACGGTGCCGATCACCTTCGCCTGCACGCCGAAGTGACCGAGCGCCTCGACGAGCGCGGTGGCAGTCTGCGCCTGCCCGGCGGTGTCGGGGCGCGTCTGCTCGCCGGTGGAGCGCGTCAGCAGCTTGCTCGCGTCGGGCAGATGCCAGACGAAGTCGGGGTCGTCGGTGACGGCGTCGCGCAGCCTGCCTTGCGGCGTCAGCTCACCCGCCTCCGCGCGGGCGACGCCTGTTACTTCCTCCTCCTCGGCCTCCCCCTCCCGCACGGGCTCGATTTCCGCGGCGGGCGCTTTCGCGGCGGGCATCTGCGGTCCCGGCACGTCGGGGAGCGCATCGAAGTCGCCGCCGTCCCCGTCGGCTTCCGCGCCCGGCTCCCCGCGCTGCTCGGGGGGCGCCTCCTGCGCGGGCCCCTCGACGTGCGTGGCGCGCACGACCAGCTCGTGCGCCTGCGGGTCGGGGGGCGCCATGAAGGCGGACTCGGCGAACTCGTTCAGGTCGAAGCCTTCGGGCGCGGTCTCCTGCTCGCCGTCGTGGCCGTGGCGGCGCTCGCCCAGCGTGCGCATCATGCCGGTGGTCTCGGCGACGGCGCTGCCCGTCGCCCGCAGCGTGCCGCCGAGCGAAGCGCCGGTGACGAGGATCGTCCCGACGAGCAGCAGGAACAGCACGAGGATGTCGACGCCGACGTCCTGAATGAAGCGGTGCGCGAGCTGGTAGCCCAGCTCACCGACGACGCCGCCGTGCGACTGCATGAAACCCGAGCTCCAGGCGATCTCGGTGCTGCGCGGCGCCGAGCTGACGCCGAAGGTGTCGCCGGCGAGCGCGACGGTGACGCCGAGGAACACGCAGATCGCCCCGATCGTGCGCGCCTCGCGCAGCAGCGGGCGCGCGATTGCGAGCGCTTCGCGCAGCAGCAGCGTCGCCCCGGCGGCGACCAGCGCCAGCGGCACGAGCACGCGCGCCTTGCCGAGCACCCAGCCGCAGGCGACGGCGAGGCCGTGACCGGCGCGGCCGCCGTCCCACCCGCCCCACAGCACGAAGCCGAGAAACGCCCCGAGCGCCAGCAGCGCGAGGCCGAGCACGTCGCGCCCGCGCTGGTCAAGGGGCGGCAGCCCCCGCGGCAGCAGCGAGCCCAGCCCGAGCGGCCCGCGACCGCGAGCGGCGCGGCGCGTGGTGGCGCGCGGCTTGCGCGAACGCGCGCCGGGCTTGGATTTCGCCCGCCCGCGCGTGGACCGCGCGGCGGTCTTGCGGGCAGGGGCGCGCTTGCTCGTGCTGGGCATGGCGCCTCCGACTTCGACGTCGAGACGCATGAACCTCCACGGGATATGACCCGACTGGGCATTCGCCGACGGCTTTCGATCCCCGGGACGACCCCGGGCGGGCTTAGCATCCTTACGCTCCGGCCTTACCATCGCTTTAGTGCCCGTCGATACTTAAAGACGATGAACGACTTCTCTCGTGCACCACGGGTCCTGGTCGTCGAGGACGACGAGGACATCGCCCAGGCGCTCCAGCGCTCGCTGCGGATGGAGGGCTATGAGGTGCGCTCGGCGCCGGACGGCCCGAGCGCGCTGGAAGGGGGGCGCGCGTTCGCGCCGGACCTCGTGATCCTCGACCTCGGCCTGCCCGGCCTGGACGGCGTCGAGGTGGCGAAGACGCTGCGCGCCGAAGACGACGTGCCGATCCTGATCCTGACGGCCCGCGACGCGCTGGAGTCGCGCGTGGAGGGCCTGGACGCCGGCGCGGACGACTACCTGGTCAAGCCGTTCGAGCGCCAGGAGCTGCTGGCGCGGATGCGGGCGCTGCTCCGCCGCCGCCCGCCACGCGGCTCGGCGCCGCTGCGCGTCGGCGACCTGTCGCTGAACGTCGACACGCACGAGGTGGTGCGCGGCGAGCGCACGGTCGAGCTGACCCAGCGCGAGTTCGAGCTGCTGGAGTACCTGATGCGCAACGAGCGGATCGTGATCTCGCGCCAGCGGCTGCTGGACGAGGTCTGGGGCTATGACCCGTTCTCGACGACGAACACGATCGAGGTGTTCGTCTCGAACCTGCGCCGCAAGCTCGAGGCCAGCGGTGAGCCGCGCCTCTTGCACACGATCAGGGGAGCGGGCTACGTCCTTCGCGCCTAGGCCTCCGGCCGCCGTGCGGCGCGCGTTCGCCCGCGTCTCGGCGAGCTTCGACAGGCTGCCGATTCGGGTGCGCCTCGCGGGCGTCTCGGCGCTGCTGACGTTCGTGATCCTGTGCGCGTTCGCGGTGGCGATCGGCTCGTTTACGGTCCACCGCATCCGCTCGGACTTCAACCGCCAGGTCTCCGACACGGCGAACGAGCTGCCGACGCAGCTGAACATCAAGGTCTCCCCCGGCGCGGCGCGCCACGCGATCACGATCCAGCCGGCGCTCGCGGCATACGCCGCGCCGGCGGATCACGCGATCGTGCGGATCTACACGCTGGGCGGGTCGGTAATCGCGCAGGAACCGTCGAAAGCGCCGTCGCTGGGGACGCCGAGCCTGCAGCCGCGGACCGTGCACGGCTATCGCGTCGTCAGCCGTCCGGGGGTTGTGCGCCTGGCCAGCAGCGACGAGCCGATCGGCCAGGTGGTCATCCAGTACGGCCGGCGCATCTCCGACACGGAGGCGACGGTCGCGCGGGTGGAGCTGTTCCTGCTGTTCGGCGTCCTGGCCGGCAGCGGCCTGGCGCTACTGGCGGGGATGGCGATCGCCCGCCGGGCGATGTCGCCGATCGCGGCGCTGACGAAGGCGGCGGCGGCGATCGCGCGCACGCGCGATCCGTCGCAGACGGTGCCCCAGCCCGAGGCCGAGGACGAGGTCGCGGAGCTGGCGCGCACGCTGGAAGGGATGCTCCGCGAGCTGGACGCCGCGCGCGGCGAGACCGAGGCGATGCTGGCCCGCCAGCGCCGCTTCGTGGCGGACGCCTCGCACGAGCTGCGCACGCCGCTGACGAGCGTGCTGGCGAACCTCGAGCTGCTGGCGGAATCGCTGCACGGCGACGAGGGCGAAGCGGCGCGCTCGGCGTTGCGCTCCTCGCAGCGGATGCGCCGCCTGGTCGCGGACCTGCTGCTGCTGGCGCGCACCGACGTGGGCCGCGTCGTGCCGCGCGAGCCCTGCGACCTGGCCCAGATCGCGGTCGAGGCCGCGGGCGAGCTGGGCCCGGTCTCGGACGAGCACGAGATCGTGCTCGACGTGCAACCGGCAATCGCGGAGGCGGCGCGCGACGAGATCCACCGCGTGAGCATCAACCTGATCGAGAACGCGATCCGCTATACCCCGCCGGGCACGCAGATCCACGTGAGCACGCGGGAAAGCGATGGCGAGGCGCGGCTGGTGGTGCAGGACGATGGGCCGGGCGTTCCGCCCGAGCTGTCCTCGACGCTGTTCGAGCGCTTCGTGCGGGGCGCGGGCGACCGCGGTGGCTCCTTCGGCCTGGGCCTGGCGATCGTGAAGGCGGTCGCGGAGACGCACGGCGGCAGCGTGAGGCTCGAATCCCCGCCGGAGGGCGGCGCGCGGTTCGTGGTGACGCTGCCCGCGCAGCGGGCGGAGGACTCAGACCTCGACGACGACCGGCAGGACCATCGGCCGGCGCTTGAGGCGGTCGTAGACTAGCTTCGCCATGTCGTCGTGCAGCAGTTCCTGCACGACGTCGACCTCGCGGATCCGCTCGCGGGCGGCGCGCTCGATCGTGTCCTCGACGGTGTCGCGGATCTCCTCGATGAGCTCGTCGGCCTCGTCGAGGAACGGCACGCCGCGGAAGATCACCTCCGGGTCGGCCATCGAGCGCCCGTCCTGCTCGGCGATCGTGACGACGACGATGAAGATCCCGTCCGCGGAGAGCATGCGCCGGTCGCGCAGCGCGACGTCGGCCATCTCGCCGATCTCGACGCCGTCGACGAACACCATCCCGGCCTGCTCGCGGGCGCCGAAGCGGGCGCCGCGCCCGTCGATGTCGAGCGGCAGCCCGTTCTCGCCCTGGTAGGTGTTCTCGGGCGCGACGCCGACGGCCTCCGCGAGCTGGGCGTGCATGCGCAGGCGCTTGAAGTCGCCGTGGAACGGCATCACGTAGCGCGGCTTGACGAGGTTCAGCATCAGCTTGACCTCCTCGGCGTAGCCGTGGCCGGAGGCGTGGACGGGCGCGTCGCGCGGGGTGACGACCTCGCAGCCGATGTTGTAGAGGCGGTCGATCGTCTCGTTGACGGCGCGCTCGTTGCCGGGGATGGGGGTCGCGCTGAAGACGACGGTGTCCCCCTCGCGCAGCTCGACCTGGCGGTGGTCGCGGTAAGCCATCCGTCGCAGCGCCGACAGCGGCTCGCCCTGGGAGCCGGTCGAGATGATCACGACGCGCTCGTCGGGGAAGTCGTTGATCTCGCGCGGCCCGACGATCATCCCGTCGGGCACCTCGATGTGCCCGAGCGTGCGCCCGATGCCGACGTTCTTGCGCATCGAGCGGCCGACCAGCGCGACCTTGCGGTCGAGCGCGGCGGCGGCGTCGACGACCTGCTGCACGCGGTGGATGTTCGAGGCGAAGCTCGTGACGACGATCCGCCCCTCGCAGCGGGCGAAGACCTCCTCCAGGTGCGGCCCGACGACGGACTCCGAGGGAGAAAAGCCCTCGCGGTCGACGTTCGTGGAGTCGCCGCACAGCAGCAGCACGCCTTCGCGCCCCAGTTCGGCCAGGCGCGAGACGTCGGCGGGCGGCCCGTCGACGGGGGTCTGGTCGAACTTGTAGTCGCCGGTGATCAGCACGGTCCCCAGCTCGGTCCCGAGCGCGACGGCGCTGGCGTCGGGGATCGAGTGGGTCATGTGCACGAGCTCCATCGTGAAGGGCCCCAGGGTCAGCTCTTCGGCGGGGTCGACCTCGTTCAGCTCGACGTCCTTCAGTTTGTGCTCGTCGAGCTTCGAGCGGGCCATCGCGATCGTCAGCGCCCCGCCGTAGACGGGCGGCAGATCGGCTTCCTCGGCGAGCTCGCGCAGCACCCAGGGCAGCGCGCCGATGTGGTCCTCGTGGCCGTGCGTGATCACGATCGCCTCGATCTCCTTGGCGCGTTCGCGCAGGTAGGAGAAGTCGGGCAGCACGAGGTCGATCCCGACCATCTCCGGCGTCGGGAAGCGCAGCCCGACGTCGACGACGACGATGCGGCCGTCGTGCTCGACGACCGTCATGTTCTTGCCGATCTCGCCGAGACCGCCCAGCGGCAGGACGCGAACGTTGCTCACGCGATGCGGGCCTGCGCCGGCGTCGCGCCGGAGTCCGTCGCCTGGGCCGCGCCCTCGCCGTCGAGCAGCCCGTGGCGCACGAGCAGCGCGCGCACCACCTCCAGCTCCTCCTCGGTCGCCGGCACGAGCGGCAGCCGCAGCCCGCCGGCCTCGTGGCCGAGCAGGTTGAGCGCCGCCTTCGTGCACGTGGGGCTCGCGGTCATGAACAAGGTCTCATACACGTCGCGCAGCGAGGCGTCGATCTCGGCGCGGCGCTCGGGCTCGTCGACCATCCGGCGCATCTCGTTGCCGACGATGTGGCTGGCGACGAGGATCCCGCCGGCGCCGCCAAGGTCGAGCGTGCGCGCGAACGTGCCGTCGTCGCCGGCGTACAGCGCGAGGCCGTCGATCGGCTGAAGCTCCTCGCCGTTGGCCTGCTTGACGCCCTCGACGTGCTCGATCTGCGCCAGCTCGGCGAGCAGGTCGGGCGGCATGTTCGTTGCGGTGCGGCTGGGGACGTTGTAGAGCAGCAGCGGCTTGTCCGTCGCCCTGGCGACGGTTTCGTAGTGGCGCACGATGCCGAGGCGGCTGGGCCGGTTGTAGTAGGGGTTCACGACGAGCGTGGCGTCCACGCCCAGCTCGGTGGCGCGTTCGGTCAGGTGCACGACCTCTTTCGTGTCGTTCGTGCCGGTCCCCGCGACGATCGTCTTGCCCGCGGGCCGCTCGGCAAGCGCCAGCTCGATCAGCCGGAGCTGTTCGTCGTCGGTCATCGTCGAGGCCTCGCCGGTCGTCCCGGCCACGACGAACCCGTCCGACCCGTTGTCGGCCAGATGGTGCATCAGCCGCACGAACGCGCCCTCGTCGATCTCTAGCGTATCCGCGTCATACGGCGTCACGATCGCGGTCAGAACCGCGCCCAGCTCAGTCATGCCACCAGTATTTCACGAGCGCCGATCGGTCCGGATGACCGATCCAGGTGACGTGTCGTGGCGGCCGAAACGGTCACAAATAGAAACAAGAAGTGAAGGCCGGCTCGACCTACGAGGCCGGATGCCGTCAAAGGGGTCAACGCGAGCAGCTGCGACAGAACTCAAAACAGCAGGCCCTCCAGCCCAACCGTCAAAGGCTCCTCCAGCCCGGCCACCCCGCGCACGGCCAGCAGCACCCCCGGCATGAAGGACTCGCGCCCGATCGTGTCGTGCCGAATCGTGAGCGTCTGCGCAAGATCCCCGAGAATCACCTCCTGCGAGGCGACGAACCCCGGCAGCCGCACGGAATGGATGGGCGGCGCTGGGCCGCCGGTCGCGGCAGCCATCAGCTCGGCGGTGCGCGCAGCCGTACCGCTGGGCGCATCGAGCTTGCGGTCGTGGTGCAGCTCGACGATCTCGGCCTTGGCCATGTGCTGGGCGGCCTCGGTGGCGAAGCGCATCATCAGCACGGCGCCGATCGCGAAGTTGGGGGCGACGAGCACGTTGGCACGCGGTTCGCCCTGGGCGAAGGCGGCCTGGCGCAGCGGCTCCAGATCGAAGCCCGTCGTCCCGACGACGGCGTGCACGCCTGCCTCGATGCACGCGAGCGTATTAGCAAGCGCGGTGTCGGGTCGGGTGAAGTCGACGACGACCTGCGCGCCCGCGTCGGAGTCGCCGAGGACGTCCTCCAGCGAGACGCCGAGCAGCGGGTCGGCGCGGCCGACGAGCTGCGTGTCCTCCGCGCCCTCGACGGCGGCGCAGACGGTCTCCCCCATGCGTCCGGCGGCGCCGGCGACGGCGACGCGGATCATCGCGCGGCCCCCGGCGCGAGCTGCCCATCCTGCAATGGAGCGATCGCGGCCTCGAAGGTCTCGCCGTCGGGGCCGACGCAGGCGACGGACAGCGACTCGGGGGCGAACAGCTCCTGCGCCAGCGCGCGCACGTCGTCGAGCGTGACGGCGTCGATCCGCTCGATCAGCTCGTCGAGGGAGAGGATCGGCATCTCGTGCAGCAGCGAGGCGCCGAGCTGGCTCATGCGGGCGCCGGTGGACTCCATCGAGAGCACGACGCGGCCCTTGAGGTTCTCGCGCGAGCGCGTCAGCTCCTCCTCGCTGGCGGGGTCCTCGACGCAGCGCTGAAGCTCGGCGGCGATCACGGCGAGCGCTTCGGGCAGGTTGTCGGGGCGCGTGCCGACGTACAGCCCCACCTCGCCGGTGTGCGCGTACATGTTCGAGAAGCAATAGACGGAGTAGGCCAGGCCGCGCCGCTCGCGCACCTCCTGGAACAGCCGCGAGGAGGAGGTCCCGCCCAGCACGCCTTCCAGCACGCGCAGGGCAAAGCGGCGCTCGTCTTCGCGGGCAAGCCCGCGTCCGCCGAGGCAGAAGTGGAACTGCTCGGTGTCTTTCCCGAAGAAGCGCACGCGCCGGTCGAATTCCGGGGCGCCGCTCGCGGGGGCGTCCGCCACCGAGCCGGACGCAGGCGCCGTGCCGATCGGCAGCGACTCGGCGAGCGCGACGAGCGCGTCGTGGTCGACGGAGCCCGCGGCGGAGATGACGATCTCCCGGGGGCGGTAGCGCGCGGCGTGGAAGGCGGCGAGCTGCTCGCGGGTGATCGAGCCGACGACCTCGGCGCTGCCGATCACGGCGCGCCCCAGCGGGTGGCGCCCGAAGACGGCCTCTCCCAGCAGGTCGAAGACCCGCTCCTGCGGGTCGTCTTCGTACATGGCGATCTCCTCCAGCACGACCTCGCGCTCGGTCTCCAGCTCGCCGAAGCGCGGCTGGAAGACCATCTCGCCGATCACCTCGAAGGCCCGCTCCAGGTGGCGGTCGAGCACGCGCGTGTAGACGGACGTGGCCTCGCGGTCGGTGCCGGCGTTCACCTCGGCCCCCATGGCGTCGAAGATCTGGTCGATCTCCTCCGAGCCGAAGTGCTCGGTGCCGCGGAACAGCATGTGCTCCAGCAGGTGCGAGGTGCCGGCCTGCTCGTCGCGCTCGGAGGCCGACCCGGTGGGAATCCAGAAGCCGAGCGCCACCGAGCGCACGCTGGGCATGCGCTCGGTGATCACGCGCACGCCCACACCGCCGGCGTCGCCGGCGGTGAGCGTGCTCATCTCATGTTCGGGGTGCAGCGCGCCCTCGCCGGCTCGCGGCTAGTCGCGGTCGCGGTCGTGGCGCGGGCGGCCGGAGCCGCGCTCGCGCGAGCCGCCGCGGTCGCGATCGCGGCCGTTGCGGCGCGAGCCGCCGTCGCCGCGCGGCGGGCGGCCACCGCCGCCCCCACCACCGCCGGTGCCGACGCCGGCGAGTTCCTCCACGGACTTGCCGGCGATGTCGGGGTCGTCGGCGAGGCGCAGGCCGATGCGGCCGCGCTCTTTGTCGACCTCGACGACGCGGACGTTGATCTCGTCGCCTTTGTTGAGCACGTCCTCGACGGTGTCGACCCGTTTGCCGGGCGAGACGTTGGAGATGTGCAGCAGCCCGTCGGTGCCCTTGGAGAGCTCGACGAAGGCGCCGAAGGTGGTGGTCTTGACGACCTTCCCCAGATACTCGTCGCCGACCTCGACCTCCTTCATCATCACGCGGATGCGCTCGACCAGCGCGTCGCCGAGCTCGCCGTTGGCGGAGTAGATCAGCACCTGGCCGTCGTCGTTGACGTCGATCTGGGACTCGAACTCCTCGGCGAGGCCGCGGATCGTTTCGCCGCCCTTGCCGATCAACAGGCCGATCTGCGAAGGATCGATCTGGATCGTCTGGATGCGCGGTGCGAACTGCGAGAGCTGCTCACGCGGCGTCTTGATGACGTCGGCCATCTTGCCGAGGATGAACGTGCGCGCCTCTTTCGCCTGCGCGAGCGCGTCGCGCAGGATCTCGAAGGTCACGCCGGTGATCTTGATGTCCATCTGCAGCGCCGTGATGCCGCGGTCGGTGCCGGCGACCTTGAAGTCCATGTCGCCGAGGTGATCCTCGACGCCGGCAATATCGGTGAGGACGACGTAGTCCTCACCCTCTTTGATCAAGCCCATCGCGATCCCGGCGACGGGGCGCTTGATCGGCACGCCGGCGTCCATCAGCGACAGCGAGGAGCCGCAGACGGAAGCCATCGAGGAGGACCCGTTGGACTCGAGGATGTCGGAGACGACGCGGATCGAGTAGGGGAACTCCTCGATCGAGGGCACCATCGGCGCGAGCGCGCGCTCGGCGAGCGCGCCGTGGCCGATGTCGCGGCGCTTGACGCCGCCCATGCGGCCGGCCTCCCCCACCGAGAAGGGCGGGAAGTTGTAGTGGTGCCAGTAGTACTTTTTCGTCTCGAGGCCCAGCGTGTCGATGCGCATCTCCTCCTTGAGGGTGCCCATCGCGACGACCGAGAGCGCCTGCGTCTGCCCGCGCGTGAAGAGCGCGGAGCCGTGCGTGCGCGGCGTGACGCCGACTTCGATCGAGATGTCGCGGATCTCGTTCTCGGAGCGACCGTCGGGGCGCTTCTTGTGGACGGCGATCCGCTCGCGGATGATCGACTTCTCGAGTTTGTCGAATGCGCGCTGGGCGGCGGCGCGCTGCTCCTTGGCGGCCTGGATCTGCTCCTCGGAGGCTCCCTCGGGCGCCGCAGGGCCGTGCTGCTCGAGGATTTCCTCCTCGACGGCCTTCGTGGCGTCCTGGCGCTCGAGCTTGTCCTCGACCTGCGTGGCGGCGTCGAGCTTGTCGCCGTGGGAGGCGCGGACGGCCTCCAGGATCGCCGGGTCGTCCTCGATCTTGACGATCTCTTTCTTCGGCTTGCCGACTTTCGCGGCGAGGTCGCGCTGCAGCTCGCAGAGCCGCTTGATCTCGGCGTGGGCGATGTCGAGCGCGTCGAGGATCTCGGCCTCGGGGATCTCGTTGGCGCCGGCCTCCACCATCAGGATCGCCTCCTCGGTGCCGGCGACGATCAGGTCGAGGTCGGAGGGGTTCTCGGCGTCTGCGAGCAGGTCGGGCTCGTTGGGGTTGACGACGAAGTTGCCGTCGATCTTGCCGATCCGCACGGCGCCGATGGGGGTCGGCAGCGGGATGTCGGAGATCATCAGCGCCGCGGAAGCGCCGTTCATCGCGAGGATGTCGTAGGGGTGCTCGTGGTCGATCGAGAGCGGGATCGCCACCAGCTGCGTGTCATAGCGCCAGTCCTTCGGGAACAGCGGGCGGATCGGCCGGTCGATCATGCGCGCGGTCAGCGTGCCCTTCTCGCCGGGACGGCCCTCGCGCTTGAAGAAGGAGCCGGGGATTTTGCCCGCGGCGTACATGCGCTCCTCGACGTCCACCGTCAAGGGCATGAAGTCGATGTCGCGGATTCCTCCCGCGACCGCGGTGCAGAGAACCATCGTGTCGCCCTGGCGGACGACGACGGCTCCGGAGGCCTGCTTGGCCATCCTGCCGGTCTCGAACGAGATCTCGCTGCCGGAGATCTCCACGGAGATCCGCGTCACGTCACTGCTCATATTCACTGCCTTCCTGTTCCGCCCGTCGGTCGGCGGTCTGTTTTGCTTTCTCGTTTCCGAACCCGACGAGCTTAGCGAAACGGGCGTAGATTCCTTCAGGCGGTCTACGCTGATTGCGCGCTTGCAACGCCTTCGCGCAGCAGCTTCGGCGAAGGCAGCTCTCCCGGCGAGGCGGCCTGGAAGCTCCAACGGACGACGCCGTCGGGGCCGGTGATGACGAGCGCCCGCTCGGCGAAGCCGCCCGGGTGCAAGACGCCGAAGGCGGCGCAGGCGGCGCCCTTGGGCTCGAAGTCGGAGAGCTGCTCGCTGGTGACGCCCAGCTTGTCCTTGAAGGCCTTCTGCGAGGGAACTGCGTCGCAGGAGACCCCGTAGAGGGTCACGCCTTTCTCGGCGAACTCCGGCAGCGCCTGCTCGTAGAGCTGGAGCTGGTCGGTGCAGACGGGGCTGAAGGCGAAGGGGTAGAAGACGAGGACCGTGTAACGGTCCTTCACGTCGGCCCGCGTGAAGGGCGCCCCCTCCTCGCGCGCCAAGCTGAACTCGGGCGCAGGCGTGCCGGGCTCGATCACGCTCATGGCGCGCTACTTGCGCAGGCCGAGCTCTTTGATCAGAGCGCGGTAGCCGTCGAGGTCCTTTTTCTGGAGGTAGTCCAGAAAGCGGCGACGGCGACCGACGAGCATCAACAGGCCGCGACGCGAGTGGTGGTCCTTCTTCTGCGCGCGCAGGTGCTCGGTGAGGTGGTTGATGCGCTCGGTCAGCAGCGCGATCTGGACCTCGGTGGCACCGGTGTCCTGCTCGCTGGAGCCGAACTTCGCGGCGATCTCGCGCTTGCGCTCTGTGGTGATTGCACTCATCGGCGGCGGCACACGCTAGCAGACGGGCTGTCGATTTCCGCGCGCCGATAGCAGGCGTATATACGGCGACGCTTCCATCTCCCCGGAGCCGGGCGGACGCCCTGCGCGCGTATATACAGCTGCTATCGCGGACCAGAATCCGCGAGCCCGCGCGTCTGCTCGACGTCGCGGTGCATCTGCTCGACGAGCGCCTCGGCGCTCTCGAAGCGCCGCTCCCCGCGCAGGCGGGCCAGGAACTCCAGGCAGAGGGGCTGGCCGTACAGATCGCCCTCGAAGTCGAGCAGGTAGGCCTCGATCAGCTCGCCGCGGCCGGTCTGGAACGTGGGCCGCACGCCGATCGAGACCGCCGCCGCGACGCCCTCCCCGCCGAGCGGGCCTTCGGCGCCCTCGACGCGCGCCCGGCAGGCGTAGACGCCGTGCCCGGGGCAGGCGAGCTCCTCCTCGGGGATCAGGTTCGCGGTGGGAAAGCCGAGCTCGCGCCCGCGCTCGTCGCCGTGCACGACCTCGCCGCAGAGCTGGAAGGGCGCGCCGAGCAGGCGATCGGCGATCGCGACGTCGCCCGCGAGCAGCAGCCCGCGGATGTGGCTTGAGGAGACGATCTCGCCGTCGGCTTCCAGCAGCGGATGGACGGTCGTGGCGAAGCGCCCGTCGGCCTGTAGCAGGCGCGGATCGCCCTTGGCCTTGTTGCCAAAGCGGAAGTTCTCCCCGATCGAGACCTGCCTGGCATCGAGCGCGCCCACCAGCACCTGCTCGACGAACTCGTCGGCGGAGCGCTGCGCGAAGGCGGCGTCGAACGGGATCACGACCATCTCCGCGACGCCCAGGGAGGCGATCAGCTCGGCCTTGCGCGCCGCTGTCGTCAGCAGCTTCGGGGTGTGCTGCGGCGCGACGACGGAGACTGGGTGCGGGTCGAACGTCAGCACCGTGTCGGCCCCGGAGATCACCTCGCGGTGGCCGAGGTGGACGCCGTCGAAGGTCCCGACCGCCACGCTGCGCCCCTCGCTGGGCCCGACGTCCGGCAGCAGGGTGACCTTCACGGCACTGAAGCCTAGTCCGCAGCGCCCGCGGGCAGCAGCGCGAGCGCCCGCTCCAGCTCGATCAGCGGCGCCTTTGCCCACGCGCGGGCGCCGCGCTCGGGGGGCGCCACGGCCTGCTCGACCGAGAAGGGGCCGATGCCGGTGCGCCGCAGCTCCAGGCAGTAGCCGTCGCCAAGGTCCTCGATCAGCGAGCGCACGTAGGTGCCGGAACCGCATTCGATCGCGTAGGCGGCCCGTTCGAGGCCCGCCAGCTCGGGGTCGGGCTCGCGCCAGAGCTGCTCGAAGCTGTGGACGGTGACGATCCGCTCGGGCAGCTCGACTTGCTCGCCGCGGCGGGCGAGCTTGTAGGCGCGCTGGCCTTTGATCTTCACGGCGGAGTAGGCGGGCGGGCGCTGGCGCACCTCGCCGGTCGGCAGCAGCGGCGGGTCGGGCGGCAGGCGGCCGGTCCGCTCGATCTCGCCTTCGGGGTCGCCGGTGCTGGAGCGCGCGCCGAGCTGGGCGACGGTGGCGTAGCGCTTGGGCAGCGCCATCAGCCGCGCCTGCGCCTTCGTGGCGCGCCCCACGAGCACGAGCAAAAGACCTGTGGCAAATGGGTCGAGCGTGCCGGCGTGGCCGGTGCGCGGTCCGCCGAGCGCGCGCTTGACGCGCGCGACGGCGTCGTGCGAGGTGATCCCGGCGGGCTTGTCGATCAGCAGGACGCCGTCCATCGGCGCCGGGCGTCAGGCGACGGTCGCGGCGGCGGGGCCGTCGCCGTTCTGGGCGTGCAACTGCTGCGCCACGGCGGGGCGCAGGAAGGCGATCAGCTCCGGCAGCCCCAGCTCGGTCGAGAAGCCGGCGGCACGCCGGTGCCCCCCTCCCCCCTGCGCGCGAGCGATCGCCGAGACGTCGACGTCGTCGCCGGTTGCGCGCAGCGAGACTTTGCGCACGCCGCGCTTGTCGCCGAGCAGCTCGCGCACGAACACGGCGACCTTCGTGCCGCGCACGGCCCGCAGCTGGTCGACGATCCCCTCGGAATAGTGTTCGCGCGCCCCGGAGCGCGCGAAGTCCTCGGCGCTTAGCGCCGCGACCGTCAGCTCGCCCTCGTCGTAGCGCTCCAGGTGATCGAGCGCCAGCGCCATCAGCGTCAGCTTCTCGGCGGGCATCTCCTCGTAGAGGCGGCGGTAGACGTCGGCGACGTCGACGCCCTCCTCGATCAGCTCGGCGGCCATTTCGTGCGCGCGCGGGCCGGTGTTCTCGTACATGAAGCGGCCGGTGTCGGTGATCAGCCCGACGTACAGCGCCTGCGCGGCGACGGGCGAGGGGCGCAGTTCGAGCCCGTGCATCAGGTCCCAGACGATCTCCGCGGTGCAGGAGGCGTTCGCCACGACGTGGTTGACGGTGCCGAAGCGGGTGTTGTCGTGGTGGTGGTCGATGTTCAGCAGGTGCGCCCCGTCGCGCAGCACCGCCGCGGAGTTGCGGTCGATGTTGCCGCAGTCGAGGAACACCACGGTGCGCTCGGCGATGTCCGCCGGCGGCTGGTGGATCGCCCCGTCGAGCAGGAACATCTGGTACTCCTCCGGCAGCGGCAGATCGTCGGAGGAGACGTACATCACCGAGTCCTTGCCGAGCGCGTTCAGCAGCTCGTGCATCGCGACGAGCGAGCCCAGCGCGTCGCCGTCGGGGTGCTCGTGCGTCGCGAGCGCGAAGCGCGTGTCCGCGGCGATCCGCGCGAGCACCTGGGCGCGCGTGTCCGCCACCGTCTGTGCCCCGCTCATGACGGGCCGATCTCGTCGAGCAGCCGCTCGACGCGGAGCGCGCGATCGGTCGTGTCGTCGTAGGCGAACTCGAGCGTCGGCGTGCGCTTCAGGCGCAGCTCGCTGGCGAGCCGGCCCTGCAGGTAGCCGTGGGCGCTGCGCAGGCCCTCGAGGCTCGCCTCGCGCTGCCCGGGCTGCGAGGAGGCGCCGCCCTCGCCGAGCACGCTGACGTACACGCGGGCATGGCGCAGGTCGGGGCTTGTCCTGACATCGGTCACGGTCACGAATCCCACACGGGGGTCCTTCAGATCTGATGCGACGGCGTCGCCGATCACCTGGCGAATCGCCTCATCGACCCGTCGCATGCGTCCTGAGCTCATCCTACTCGCCTGTCCCTCCCAGGAAGAAACGCTGACCGATTTCTCCCACGCCCGCCGGCTCCGCGCAATGCGCGGTGCCGCACTCGGGTTCAGGAAGACAGCTCGCGTTCCTGCAGCTGCGTCTCGTAGGTCTCCAGCACGTCGCCCTCGTGCAGGTCCTGGAAGTTGTCGAGCACGATCCCGCACTCGAAGCCGGCGGTCACCTCGCGGGCGTCGTCGTTGAAGCGGCGCAGGCTGCCGATGGTCGTGTCGTAGATCACGGTGCCGTCGCGCACGACGCGCGCTTTCGCCCCGCGGACCACCTTGCCCTCGGTGACGAAGGAGCCGGCGATCGTCCCGATTTTCGAGGCTTTGAAGAGCTGGCGGACCTCGGCCTGGCCGACCGCGGTCTCGACCTCCTGGGGCTCGAGCATCCCCTGCATCGCCGCGCGCAGCTCCTCGATCGCGCGGTAGATCACGGCGTAGGAGCGGATTTCGACGCCCTCGCGGTCGGCAACGTGGCGGGCTTCGCCGACGGGCCGGACGTTGAACGCGAGGATCAGGCCCTCGGAGGCGGCGGCGAGCATCACGTCGGACTCGTTGATCCCGCCGACGCCGCGGTGCACGATGTTGACGGCGACCTCCTGCTGGGGCAGCTTGGCGATCTCGTCCTCGATCGCCTCCAGCGAGCCGGCGACGTCGGCCTTGATCACGAGGCTCAGCTCCTTGACGGTGCCCTCCTGGGCGAGCTTGAAGACGTCCTCCAGCGAGACCTTGCGGCCGGAGCGGCGCGCCAGCGCCTCGGTCTTCAGCCGGTTGGCGCGCTCGCCCGCGAGCTGGCGGGCGCGGCGCTCGTTCTCGACGACGCGCACGATCTCGCCGGCCTCGGGCACACCGTCGAAGCCCAGCACCTCGACGGGCTGGCCGGGCATCGCGCGCTTCATCTTCGCGCCGGTGAAGTCGTGCATCGCGCGCACGCGCCCGAAGTGGGCGCCCGCGACGAGCGCGTCGCCGACGCGCAGCGTGCCGCGCTGGATCAGGATGCTGACGACGGGGCCGCGGCCGGGGTCGAGCTTGGACTCGATCACCGTGCCGGAGGCCTCCGCTTTGCTGTTGGCCTTCAGCTCCTCGAGGTCGGTGACGACCTGGATCGTGTCGAGCAGGCCGTCGAGGCCCTGGTGCGTCTTGGCGCTGACGTCGACGAACTCGATCTCCCCGCCCCACTCCGCGGGCTGCAGGCCGTGCTGGGTCATCTCGGTGCGCACGCGCTCCGGCTGTGCGCCCTCCTTGTCGATCTTGTTCACCGCTACGACGATCGGCACCTTCGCGGCGCGCGCGTGGTCGATCGCCTCTTCGGTTTGCGGCTTGACGCCGTCGTCGGCGGCGACGACGATCACGGCGAGGTCGGTGACGCTGGCGCCGCGGGCGCGCATCGCGGTGAAGGCCTCGTGGCCTGGCGTGTCGAGGAAGGTGATCTCCTTCTCGCCGTGGTGCACCTGGTAGGCGCCGATGTGCTGGGTGATGCCGCCGGCCTCGCCGGCCGCGACCTCGGTCGTGCGGATCGCGTCGAGCAGCGAGGTCTTGCCGTGGTCGACGTGGCCCATGATCGTGACGACGGGCGGGCGCTCGACGAGGTCCTCGGCGGCGTCCTCGAACGTCGGCTCGACCTCGACGTCGTCGGCGGCATGGACGATCTCGATCTTCTTTTCGAACTCGTCGGCCAGCACCTGGATTGCCTCGTCGGAGAGCGTTTGCGTCAGCGTCGCCATCTCCCCGAGCGTCATCAGCTTCTTGATCACTTCCGGCACCGGCACGCCCATGTACTCGGCGACGTCCTTGACGGTGGAGCCCGAGTTGATGCGGACGTCGTCGGTGGCCTCCATCGCCGTGTTGTCGATCGGGGCGATCGTGTCGTCGTAGGTGCCGCGGCGGCGGCGCCCGCGGCGCGGGCGGCGCTGCGGCTGGTTGGCGGGGCCGCCCTGCTGGCGGCGCGAGGCCTGCGAGTCGATCACGACGCGACGGCGCCCGCCGGGACCGACGTCGCCGGGGGTGCGCTCGCCGGTGCGCGAGTCGCGCGTCGGGCGCACGCGGTCGCCGGCGGCGCCCGCCGAAGCGGGGGGCTGGCCCTGCGCGGGCTGCGACGGCGGCGCGGCGGCGGGCGGTGCAGCCGCGGGCCGCGGCGGGGACGCGGTCGTGGCGGCCGGGGCCTGCGGCGCGGCGGGCGCGGGCTGCGGTGCGGGAGCGGCCTGCTTCGCGGACGCGGGAGCAGCCTGCTGCGCAGGGGCCGGCACCGCGGGCTTCGCGGCCGACGGCTGTGCGGCGGGCGTCGCCGCGGGCTTCGGCGCCTGCCGGGGCTGTGCGGCCGGCTTCGCGGCTGCCTGCTCGGGCTTGGCGGCGGCCGGCGCGGGCGCCGCCGGCTTCGGAGCAGCGGGCTCCGCGGCGGCGGGGGCCGCCTTTGCGGGCTTGCCGGCTGCGGGCGCGGGGTCGCCGCCGTTCTTCGCGGGGGTGGCGGCGCCGAGCGCCTTCAGGGCGAGCGCCTCCTCGACGGAGGAGGCAGCGGCCTTCGCCTCGATCCCGGCGGCCTTCAGCTTCTGGAGCACCTCTTTGCTGGAGAGGCCCTGCTCCTTGGCGATTTCGTGTACGCGCTTCTTGCTCATGGGCCCACCGATTCTAGGGGCTTGGCGCCCTCCAGCACGAGCCCGCCGGGGATCGCGCGGCGCAGCCCGCGGGCGATCGCCCCGCGTCGTTCGGCCTGCTCCAGGCAGCTCCGCAGCGGCTGCGAGGCCTCGCCCTCGGCACGGCACAGGTAGGCGCCCCGCCCGGGCATCAGCGCGGACGGGTCGGCGACGGCGTGGGCGCGCCCGGAGCGCTGGGCGGGAGCGGCCGCGATCCGCAGCAGCTCCGGCTTCGGCGCGATCCGCCCACAGCCGACGCAGCGGCGGCGCGGGACGTGCGCGGCTATGCCGTCTGCTCCCCGGCGGCCGGCTCCGTGACCTGGTCGGGGACCGGCTGCTCCTCGGGCGCAGCCGCGGCCGGCTCGCCGGCGGGCTCTTCCCGCTGGTCCGCCTCCAGCTTCTCGGCGACGTCGCCTTCGGCTTCGGCGCCGTCCTCGGCCGGCTCGGGCGCGAGCACGGCGGCCTCGGTCTCCCCCGGCGGGGCGGCCTCCGCGGCGGGGCCGCCGTTCAGGTCGGCGACGTTGTCGGTGTCGATGTCCGCGAGCGCCTGGTGACTCTCGATACCGCAGTAGCGCGAGCCGGGGAGCGCGGCGTTCGGGCAACGGCGGCCGTTGGAAAGGATCGCCGCGCAACGCCCGGAGACCTCCTCCTCCTCGAAGCCGTGCTCGGCCTCCTCGGCGGCGAACTCCGTCTCCGAGCGGATGTCGACGCGCCAGCCGGTGAGGCGCGCGGCCAGGCGCGCGTTCTGACCCTCGCGGCCGATCGCCAGCGAGAGCTGGTCGTCGGGCACGATCACGGTCGCCTGCTTGGCGTCGTCGTCGACCAGCACCTCGCGCACGCGCGCGGGCGAGAGCGCCTTGGCGACGAAGCGCGCGGGCTCGTCATTGAAGGGGATGATGTCGATCTTCTCGCCGCGCAGCTCGGAGACGACCATGCGCACGCGCGAGCCGCGCGGGCCGACGCAGGCGCCGACCGGGTCGACGCCGTCGGTGTGCGAGACGACCGCGATCTTCGAGCGGTAGCCCGGCTCGCGGGCGACGTTCGCGATTTCGACGAGGCCGTCGGCGATCTCGGGGACCTCCAGCTCGAACAGCTTCTTGATCAGCTCCGGGTCGCGGCGGGAGACGATGATCGCTGGTCCCTTGGTGGAGGGCGAGACCTCCTTGATGACGGCCTTGATCCGCTGCGAGTGGTCGTAGCGCTCGCCGTCGACCTGCTCGGACTTGGGCAGCAGCGCCTCGACGCGTTCGCGCAGCTGC
>DATJMW010000033.1:0-37021 GCA_035508515.1 Solirubrobacteraceae bacterium
CCCGCCAGCTCGACCAGCGCCTTCGGGCGGTCGGCGCCCAGGCGCGTGCCGCTGCCCGCCGCGACAACCAGCGCGATCGCCATCTCTCAGCGGCCCGCCGGCATCTCGCGGAGACTGTCGCGCACGCCCCAGACGAGCCCCTTACAGGGCGCTGGAGCGTGCGCGAAAGCCCGTCAGTCGGCCGCCGCTCCGGCCAGCTGGCTCGAAGCCGAAGCCGCGAGCAGCTCGTCGAGGTAGCTCTCGGCCTCTTCCTCGTCCTTGTCGAGCGCGTACATCAGCTCGGAGGCGAGGATCTTCTTCGTGCGCGTGAACATCTGCTTCTCGCCGGTGGAGAGGCCCTTCTGGCTCTCACGCAGCGAGAGGTTGCGAACGACCTCGGCGAGCTCGTAGATGTCGCCGGTCTTGATCTTGTCGCGGTTGTGCTTGAAGCGACGGTTCCAGTTCTTCGGCATCTCCGAGACCTCGTCTCCGAGCACGTCGAGAACTTTTTTCACCGTCTCCTCGTCGATCACCCGCCGCAGCCCGGCGATCGCGGCGTTCTCCGTCGGCACCCTCACCGTCATGTCGTTGTGGAGGATCTTGATCGTGAGGTACTCGCGCTTTTCGCCGAGCATCTCCATCTCCTCCTTCTTCAGCACCTTGCCGGCGCCGTGATGGGGGTAGACGACGTGATCGCCCAGCTCGAACTCGATGAACTCGACTTCGCGCGTGACCTCGATCTCGTCTTCCAGGACTTCGTCTTGCGTTGCTTGTGGCGGAATGGTGTTCTCCTTTGGTTCGGCCGCCGCGAAGGCGGCCCTCTTCAAGTCTGCAGGTAGCGATCCACGAGGTTGATCTCCTGCAACCGGCGCAGGCCCTCGCGGATGTCCTTCGCCCTGATCTCCCCGACCCCCTCGACGGCCTCGAGCTCGGCGTCGGTGGCGGCGAGCAGCTCGTCCAGGCCGCCGAACTCCGCGACGATCTGGGTGACGACGAGCTTCGGCAGGCGGGGAATCCGTCCCAGCACGCGGTAGCCGCGCGGCGAGACCGGATAGTCGAGCGTGTTCAGCTTGCGGTCGTAGCCCAGCAGCTCGGCGAGGCGACCGAAGTCGAGCAGGTCCTGGTGCGCGAGCCGGCCGATCTCCTCCAGGCCGGCGGCGAAGGCCTCGTCGGAGTAGTCGAACAGGTAGTCGCGCACGAGCGCCGCCTTCTCCGCGGCGGTGCCGACCGTCGTCTCCTCCAGCTGCATCTCGATCAGGCGGCCCTCGCTGCCGAGCTCGACGATGTAGCGCTCGATCTCGACCGCCATCCGCGTCACGAGCTCGGAGCGCTGCAACACCGTCAGCACGTCGTGCAGCGTGGCGCCGCCCTCGAACTCCAGCGCCGTCAGCCGCGTGGACACCTGGTCCAGGCGCGTGCGGTACTTGTCGAGCGTCGCCAGCGCCTGGTTCGCCTTCGCCAGCACCACCGGGATGTCCTCGAGGATGTACTTCGCGCCGTCGACGTACACCGAGACCACCTCGCGGCGCTGTGAGACCGCGATCACGAGTGCGTCCGTCTGCTTGGAGACGCGCTCCGCCGTGCGGTGCCTGGTGCCGGTCTCGTGCGAGAGGATCGTCGGGTCGGGCATCAGCTGCACGTTCGCCATCGTGATCTTCGTGGCGCTGGCGTTGAGGATGATCGCCCCGTCCATCTTCGCGACCTGGTACAGGAAGGCGGGCGTGTACTCGATGTCGAGCTTGATCCCGCCCGAGTTCAGGAAGCTGAGGTCTTCAGGCTCGCCGATCACGATCAGGCCACCGGTGCGAGCGTGCAGGATGTTCTCGATCCCCTCACGCAACGCGGTGCCCGGAGCGATCATCTCCAGCGCCTTCATCAACCCCGGCTCCGGCCTTACTTCAGTATGAAAATCTTCGCCGGATCGCGGTACCACTGCCCATATTCTAGGGCATTTAGCGTTTTCTTAGCGTCTCCCACCGGGCGCCGGGAGAGCTCATGCAGCAACCTCCACGGGCCCGCGCGAACGCGCCGGCAGCGCCAGCGCCAGCGCCTCGCGCAGCGTCGCCGCCTCGCGCACGCCGCCGCCGCTGCCGGAGGGCCCGATCACGCCCTCGCAGCCGTGCTTGGAGGCCTCTTCCAGCCGCCGCTCCGGGTGCCCGACCCAGCGCACTTCGCCCGTCAGCCCCAGCTCGCCGAAGCACGCCCGCGGGCTGCCGCCGTCGCCGCCGACCGTCGTCGGAACGCCGCGGCTCGCGCTCGCGACCGCCAGCGCCACCGCGAGGTCGCAGCCCGGCTCGTCGACGCGCACGCCGCCCACGACGTTCACGAACACGTCCGCGCCCGCGGTGCTGACGCGCCCGTGCCGCCCCAGGATCGCGAGCACGAGCGCGAGCCGGTTGCGGTCGATGCCCGAGACCACGCGGCGCGGCTGCTCCAGCTCCGACGGCGCCACCAGCGCCTGCACCTCCACCAGCAGCGGGCGCGAGCCCTCCATCGCGGCGAGCAGCACGCTGCCCGGCGCGCGCGTGGCCTCGGCGACGAAGCGCGCGGAGGCGTCCAGCACCTCGACCAGCCCGCCCTGGCGCATCTCGAACAGCCCCGCCTCGTTCGTCGAGCCGAAGCGGTTCTTCAGCGCCCGCAGCTCGCGGTAGGGTCGCTCGCGCTCGCCCTCGAACTGCAGCACGCAATCCACCAGGTGCTCGAGCACCCGCGGCCCCGCGAGCGCGCCCTCCTTCGTGACGTGGCCCACCAGCAGCACGGCGATGCCGCGGGCCTTCGCCAGCTCCATGATCCTGCCGGCGACCTCGCGCACCTGCCCCACCGAGCCCGGGGCGCCGCCCAGCTCGGCACAGTTCAGCGTCTGCACCGAGTCGATCACGCACGCCGCGGGGTTTTCCGCGGCGATCGTGTCGAGCACGACGTCGAGGTCCGTCTCGGCGAGGATCGGGACGTTCAGCGCGCCCGGGCCGAGCCGCTCGGCGCGGAGCCGGACCTGCTCGGCGGACTCCTCGCCGCTGACGTACAGCGTCCGCCGCCCGCTCTCCTGCACGTATCCGAGCGCCATGTTCGTGAGCGTCGACTTGCCGATCCCCGGCGAGCCGCCGAGCAGCACGAGCGAGCCGGGGACAAGCCCGCCGCCCAGCACGCGGTCCAGCTCGCCGATGCCCGTCGACATCCGCTCCACCGGCGCGGCGCCGACCTCGCGCAGCGGCCGCGCCGCGAGCGCAGGGCGGCGCTCACGCCCGCGGGCGCCGCCACCCACCCCGCGCTTCGGCGCGGCGGCGGGCAGTCGCTCCTCGACCAGCGTGTTCCAGGCCTCGCAGCCCGGGCAGCGCCCGTGCCACTTCGCCGACTGCAGGCCGCAGTCGGTGCAGGTGAAGGCGGTTTCGCGGGCCATCGGGTGAGCCTACGGCGCGACGAGGACGCCCCGCCCGATTCACGCCTTACCGATCTTATTCAGATCGACAGTAAGATCAATAAGTCTTGGTAAGGTCGATCTAGATGGACGGCTTCGAAAACCCCTTCTCGCCCGGTGCCGGAACGCCCCCACCCGCACTGATCGGGCGTGACGATCTCCTCTCCGGCTACCAGATCGCACTGGAGCGGACGCGATCGGGGCGCCCGGGCAAGAGCATCATGCCGATCGGTCTGCGCGGCGTAGGCAAGACGGTGCTGCTGAATCGCTTCTACAAGCTCGGACAAGAAGCGGAGTTCGCGGCGACCTTCATCGAGGCCCCGGAGACCGGTGACTTCAAGTCGATCCTCGCCGCCCGGCTACGGACGATCCTGCTCGAACTCGACCAAGGATCGGTGTCCCGCGCGGTAAAGCGCGCTTTGGGCGTCCTGAAGTCGTTCACCTACAACCTTCCGGATGGAACTTCGATCTCACTCAACGTCGATGCCGTCGTTGGCGCCGCCGACTCAGGAGTCCTCGCCGACGACCTCACGGATCTGCTCGTCGCCACAGCAGAAGCTGCGCAGGACCGCGAGCGCGGGCTCCTGATCGCAATCGACGAGGTGCAGTATCTGAGCGCCGAGGAGCTCGGAGGACTGATCAGCGCGATTCACCGTACGGCGCAATTGGCGCTACCGGCAATCCTCGTGGGCGCGGGCCTGCCCCAGCTGCCGGGCCTGGCCGGAGATGCAAAGTCCTACGCGGAGCGCCTGTTCGACTTCCCCGAGATCGGCTCGCTGAGCGATGTGGATGCCTTCGCGGCGCTCTCGCTGCCGGCCAAAGAGCGCGGCGTTACCTTCGATCAAGCGGCGCTGAAGGCGCTTCTGGGCTACACGAAGGGCTACCCATACTTCCTTCAGGAGTGGGGCTATCACGTGTGGAACGCGGCGCCGGCATCGCCGATCACGCTGGACGACGTCCTGCTTGCCGCGCCGGACGTCCAGCGCCAGCTCGACGAGAACTTCTTCCGCGTCCGGATGGACAGGCTGACACCAGCCGAGAGGGGCTACCTCGTTGCGATGGCCGAGATGGGGGCCGGGCCCCATCGATCGGGCGACATAGCGTCGAAGCTCGGGGTAAAGGTCGAGAGCGTCGCGCCGCGGCGCTCGATCCTGATCAAGAAGGGAATGCTCTACAGCCCGGCTCACGGCGATACGGCGTTCACCGTGCCGATGTTCGACGAGTTCCTGCGCCGAGCCCAGTCCTAGCGCCTAAAGAGAAGCCCCGACCCGACCCCCGGGCGGCGGCGAGCGGCTACTCGCCGCCGGCGTCGTCCAGCTCGGCGTCGCCGTCCGCGGGGGCGTCGCCGCCCTCTGTGAGCTCCTCGGAGGAGCCCTCCGCGCCGACGCCGACGGGCGTCTTCTGCTTCTTGGGCTTGACGATCGTGAGGCGCACCTCGCCGGCATCGTCGGCATCCTCCGGAGCAGGGTTGACGACGATCGTCGCGCCGGGCACGACCTGCTCGCGCAGGACGAAGTCCGCCAGCGGGTCCTCGATGTAGCGCTGGATCGCACGGCGCAGCGGGCGGGCGCCCATGGCGGGGTCCCAGCCCTTCTCGACGAGCAGGTCCTTCGCCTCGCCGGTCAGCTCCAGCTGCAGCTCGCGCTCGGCCATCGACTCGCGGATCCGCAGCAGCAGCAGCTCGACGATCTGCTTGATCTCGTCCTTCTGCAGCTTGTGGAAGACGATCACGTCGTCGATGCGGTTCAGGAACTCGGGCCGGAACACCTTCTTCAGCTCGCCCATGATGCGGGCCTTCATGTCGTCGTAGGTGATCCCGGTCTCGTCCTCGGTGACCGCGAAGCCGAGCGGCGTGTTGCGGGCGATCTCCGAAGCGCCGATGTTCGAGGTCATGATCACGATCGCGTGGCGGAAGTCGACGGTGCGTCCCTGCGCGTCGGTCAGCCGCCCGTCCTCGAGGATCTGCAGCAGGATGTTGAAGACGTCGGGGTGGGCCTTCTCGATCTCGTCGAGCAGCAGCACGCTGTAGGGCTTGCGGCGGACGGCCTCGGTGAGCTGGCCGCCCTCGTCGTAGCCGATGTAGCCGGGAGGCGAGCCGACCAGACGCGAGACGGCGTGCTTCTCCATGTACTCGGACATGTCGATGCGGATCATCGCGTCGTCGTCGCCGAACAGGAACTCCGCCAGCGTGCGGGCCAGCTCGGTCTTGCCGACGCCGGAGGGGCCCAGGAAGATGAACGAGCCGGTGGGGCGCTTGGGGTCCTTCAGGCCCGCGCGCGAGCGGCGGATCGCCTTCGAGATGACCTCGATCGCCGGGTGCTGGCCGATCACGCGCTTGTGCAGTTCGTCCTCCATCCGCATCAGCTTCTGGGTCTCGGCCTCGGTCAGCTTGAAGACGGGGATGCCGGTCCACATCGAGACGATGTCGGCGATCTCCTCTTCGCCGATCGAGGGGCGCTCGCCGGACTCGCCGGATTCCCACTCCTGCTCGAGCTCGCGTTTCTTGTTCGTCAACTTGCGCTCGGTGTCGCGCAGCGCGGCGGCCTTCTCGAACTCCTGCGCCTCGATCGCGGCCTCCTTCTCGCGGCGGGTCGTCTCGACCTCGCCCTCGAGCTCGCGGTTCGCGGGCGGCGAGGTCATCGACTTGATCCGCATCCGCGAGGCGGCCTCGTCGATCAGGTCGATCGCCTTGTCGGGCAGGAAGCGGTCGGAGATGTAGCGGCTGGCCAGTTCGCCCGCGGCGCGCAGCGCCTCGTCGGTGATCTGCACCTTGTGGTGCTGCTCGTAGCGGTCGCGCAGGCCCTTGAGGATTTCGACGGTCTGGTCGACGGTGGGCTCGTCGACGCGGATCTGCTGGAAGCGGCGCTCCAGGGCGGAGTCGCGCTCCAGGTACTTGCGGTACTCCTCGAGCGTCGTGGCGCCGATCGTCTGCAGCTCGCCGCGCGCGAGCGCCGGCTTCAGGATCGAGGCGGCGTCGATCGCGCCCTCGGCCGCGCCGGCGCCGACGAGGTTGTGAAGCTCGTCGATGAACAGGATGATGTCGCCGCGCTGGGTGATCTCCTTCATCACCTTCTTGAGGCGCTCCTCGAACTCGCCGCGGTACTTCGACCCGGCGACGAGCGCCGCGAGGTCGAGCGTGTAGATCTGCTTGTTGCGCAGCAGCTCGGGCACGTCGGAGCTGGTGATCCGCTGGGCCAGGCCCTCGACGACGGCGGTCTTGCCGACGCCGGGCTCGCCCACGAGCACGGGGTTGTTCTTCGTGCGGCGCGAGAGGATCTGCATGATCCGCTCGATCTCGGTCTCGCGCCCGACGCAGGGGTCGAGCTTGCCTTCGGCGGCGAGCTTCGTCAGGTTGCGCCCGAACTGGTCGAGCAGCTTCGAGGACTTCTTGCCCTCGCCGGGGCCCGAGCCGGCGCCGGCGCCCGAGCCGCCGGACTGTCCCTGGCGACGCCCGCCGGGGCCGGAGAGCATGCGGATGACCTCGTTGCGGATCTTCTCGGAGTCGGCGTCGAAGTCGAGCAGGATGCGCGCCGCGACGCCCTCGTTCTCGCGCACGAGGCCGAGCAGGATGTGCTCGGTGCCGATGTAGTTGTGGCCCAGGCTCAGCGCCTCGCGCAGCGCCAGCTCCAGCACCTTCTTGGCGCGCGGCGTGAAGGGGATCTGACCGGAGGTGACCTCCTCACCGGAGCCGACGATCCGCACGACCTGCGCGCGCACCCGCTCGACGGTGATGTCCAGGCTCTCGAGGACCCGGGCCGCCAGGCCCTCCTCCTCGCGCAGCAGGCCGAGCAGGATGTGCTCGGTGCCGATGTAGTTGTGCTTGAGCGTGCGCGCCTCCTCCTGCGCGAGAACGACCACCTGCCTGGCTCGTTCTGTGAATCGCTCGAACATGAATTTCCTTCCTGCGAGGACGGTGCCTCAAGTGAGCTCTGTGGTCCGGTCTTGGCCTGTCTGGACGGGTTTCAGGCCTGGAAGGCAGTCTACCAACCGGCCCTCTGGCCCCGTGAGGGTCAAATCGTCGGGCGGGCGAACATCCTTGAGTCCTGATTGAAGGGACCGGTACATGTACCGGTCCCCCGACCGCGCATGCGCGGTCGGTTCAGGGCCGCACATGTGCGGCCCTGCGACTCGCACATGTGCGAGTCGTCCCGAGCGGCGCATGCGCCGCTCGGCCGGAGGGCGCATGCGCCCTCCGGCCCAGAAGACAAAGCATGCGTCCAGCGCACAGCTCCTCAGCATGCGCTGCTCCCGGAGAAGGTCAGTCGCGCATCGCCGGGAACAGCACGACCTCGCGGATCGAGTCGCGGCCCGTGAGCAGCATCACGAGGCGATCGATGCCGAGCCCGACCCCGCCCGTCGGCGGCATGCCCTGCTCCAGCGCCTGCACGAAGGCCTCGTCGTAGGGCATCGTCTCCGCCTCGCCCTCCGTCTGCGTCTCGATCCGGGTCTGGGCCTCGAAGCGCTTGCGCTGCTCGTCGGGGTCGATCAGCTCGCTGAAGCCGTTCGCGATCTCGACCCCGCCCGCGAACGCCTCGAAGCGCTCGACGATCTCCGGGCGGTCGGGGCGCTCCCGCGACAGCGGCGAGAGGTCCTTCGGGTAGTCGACCACGAACGCGGGCTGCGTCAGCGTCGGCTCGACGTACTTGCCGATCAGGTCGTCGGCGAGCTGGACCCAGGCCTTGCCCTTCGTCTCGATCCCAAGGTCGCGCCCGCCGATCTCCGCCGCGAGCGTCTCCGCCGTGGAGAAGGCCAGCAGGTCGACGCCCGTCGCCTCGCTGATCGCGTCCACGAAGCTCACGCGCTGCCAGGGCGCCGAGAAGTCCAGCTCGCCCTCGTAGCCGATCGCCTCCGCGGCGGCGCGCACGATCGCTTCGGTGCGCTCCATCGCCGCCTCGTAGCCCGCGTAGGCCTCGTACCACTCGACCATCGTGAACTCGGGGTTGTGCTTGTGCGAGACGCCCTCGTTGCGGAAGTCCTTGCCCAGCTCGTAGACGCGCTCCAGGCCGCCGACGATCAGCCGCTTCAGGTAGAGCTCCGTGGCGATCCGCAGGTACAGGTCGCGGCCCAGCGCGTTGTGGTGGGTCGTAAAGGGGCGTGCCATCGCGCCGCCGTAGAGCGGTTGCAGCACCGGGGTCTCCACCTCGACGAAGCCGTCGCCGTCGAGCGCCGCGCGCACCGCCGAGACGATCCGCGCGCGGTCGATGAACAGCCGCCGGCTCTCCTCGCTGGAGATCAGGTCCAGCTCACGGTGGCGGTAGCGCGTCTCCACGTCGCTGAGCCCGTGGTGCTTGTCGGGCGGCGGGCGCAGCGCCTTGCCAAGGATGCGGAAGTCCTCCACGCGCAGCGAGACCTCGCCGTGGCGGCTGCGCATCGCGCTGCCGTCGACGCCCAGCAGGTCGCCGAGGTCGAGCGAGGTCAGCAGCGC
Source organism: Solirubrobacteraceae bacterium (assembly GCA_035508515.1). GTDB lineage: Bacteria > Actinomycetota > Thermoleophilia > Solirubrobacterales > Solirubrobacteraceae > Palsa-744. The sequence goes on from DATJMW010000033.1 coordinate 8,820, forward strand.
GTAGCGCTGCTCGCCCAGCACGTCCTGGCGGGCGTGGAGCTGGATCTTGCCGGTGCGGTCGACCAGGTCGAGGAAGGCCGCCTTGCCCGAGCCGCGGCGCGCGGTGATCCGGCCCGCGACGCGGTGGCGCTCCTCCGTTTCCTCGCCCTTCTCCAGGTGCTCGTACGCGCCCAGCACGCTCGCCACGGGCTCGACGTCCGGGAACGTGTGGGGGAAGGCGGTGGGGTCGGCCTCGCGCAGGCGCTCGCGCTTGGCGCGGCGCTCGGCGATCAGCTCTTGGAGGCCGTGGCGGGTTGGCTCTGGGTCGTTCGGGGTGCTGGTCATCGGCGTTGTGACCGGCATCCGGCCTCTTGGGCCGAGCCGGCCTTCTCTTGGAGTTACAACTTGAAGTCGTTCAGGCCGCCACGGCAGTTACCGGGCCGGCCATCCGGGCCGGCTAACTGTACGGCTATCGCCCAGCCGGGAGCAGCAACCAGCCGGCTGCGCGAGCCTACTTGAGGCCTACGTCGATCTTGGTGATCTTGAGCTTGCGCGCGGGGCCGCGGGGGACCTTCACCGCCACCGTCTCGTTGCGCTTGCGGCCGATCAGGGCGCGGCCGACGGGGGACTCGTTGGAGAGCTTCTGCTCCTCCGGGTTGGCCTCGGAGGAGCCGACGATCGTGTACTTCACCGACTTGCCGGTCTTTTCGTCTTTGACGTGGACGACCGAGCCGATCTGGACGACGTCGGTCGAGAGGTCCTTCGTCTCGATCACGCTGGCCATCCGCAGCTTCTCCTGCAGCTGCGCGATACGGGCCTCCAGCATCGCCTGCTCGTTCTTGGCGTCGTCGTACTCGGAGTTCTCCGAGATGTCGCCGAACTCCCTGGCCTCCTTGATGCGCTCGGCCACCTCTCGCCGCTTCTCCGTCGAGAGCAGCTCGAGCTCGTCTTTCAGCTTTTTCAGGCCTTCGGGGGTGAGGATTACGTCCTTCGGCATGCGGCCCTCGATACGGATTTGAACGATGGGCCGACGGAGAGCGAACCCCGCCTGGCGGCGGGATCGTCGCGGCAGACGGCCCCCAGAGAGCGCAGCAGTATAGCGGGGCGTCAAGCCCCGCCGGACGGGCTCAGACCGCCACCGTCAGCGGCGCCCCGCCGCGCTCGAACAGCGCTTGCGCAGCCTGCACCGTCTCGGCCTGCTGCAGCTCCGATTGCAGCGTCTTCGCCTCGCGCGGATCCAGTTCCAGGCGCGCCACGTACCACGGGTAGAACTTGCGCAGGTAGCGCGTCGCGCGCGGCTCGCCCAGGTGCTCGACCGCGCAGCGAATCGTCCAGCCAAGCTCCTCACAGACCTCCGTTCTCGTGGGCTTCGCCGCGCGATCGCCCACCAGCTCCGCGAACAGCCACGGGTTGCCCAGCGCCCCACGCGCCAGCATCACCGCCGCCGCCCCCGTCCGCTCGAACGCCTCCCGCACACTGTGGGCGTCGTCCATGCCGCCCGTGAGGATCACCGGCGCCGGCAGCGAGCCGACCAGCTCCGCCGCCAGCGCATAGTCGGGAACACCTTTGTGGTGAACCGCCGCCGAGCGCGGGTGAAAGCCGATCGCCGCGACGCCCGCCTCCGCCACCAGCCGGTGCGCCAGCTCGAAGCCGCTCGTCTCCCCGGGGCGCAGCCCCGAACGCAGCTTCACCGTCACCGGCAGCCGCGTCCCGTCCGCCCGCACCGCGCCCTCCACCGCCCCGCGCGCCAGCGCCACGGCGCCGTCGGGGTTCGCAAGCAGCGCCGCCCCCGCGCCCGTCTTGCGCACCTTCGGCACCGGGCAGCCCATGTTGATGTCGATCGCGTCCGCCCCCACGCCCGCGACGTGCCCCGCCGCCTCGCGCATCAGCTCCGGGTCTTCGCCGAACAGCTGGATCGACACCGGCCCGCCCTCGCGCTCGCGCGCGTCGATCCGCAGCATCTCCGTGCAGGTCTTCTCGTTCCCGTAGTGGATCGCGTGCGTCGAGACCATCTCCGACACCGCCATCCCCGCCCCGTACCGCTTCGCCTGCAATCGCACGAACCAGTTCCCGATGCCCGCCAACGGCGCCAGCAGCACGCGATTCGGCACGCGCAGCTCGCCCAGCGTCCAGGGTTCCGTCAAGCGGTCGGGGCTCATCGTTCGATTATGGCGAGCGGGATGCCCGGCTCCGCGCAGCGCATGCGCTTCGCTCGTACTTGACTAGGGCTTGGAGGCGTCTACTCGATGATGCCGCGCGGCCCAGCTTGCGGGAGCCCAGAGGGGGCCGGAGCCGGAACGGGTCGCGGCTGCGCAGGCTGTTGGGGCTGTGTGCGTGCAGTTCTCATCGCCACTCACTTTACTCGGTCGATCGAACGCAATCAATGAGGCTGCAAGCACAAGACCACAGCCGAGGACGAGGAGCGCCCACCTCAGACCGTCGGCCTTCTGCTTGGCCCGGCTCGAATTGCTTTTGTAAGCGACATCGAGATCCGCGAGCAGCGTCTTGCGGGCGAGGATCGAGGATTGGCCCCCGTAGCTCGTGTAGAACGTGAGCGCCGTCGGTCCGAGAAACGTGTCCTTGCCGAACATCGACCGGGCGCAGATCGTCGTCGTGATCGCAACGAACGGGAGTGGAGCCCACCACCAGCTCCCCAGCACGTCCTTCGCCGCGATGTCGGCCGCAAGCAGCGCTCCGTTGAAGCCCAGCAAGCCCATCGTCCGTCCGTCCAAGCTCGTCTCGTCCGCGATCTGGGCCAGGAGCTGCGTCTGGGAAAGCGCGAGCGTCGCGTGAAGGATCGCGCTCAGGTCCTCGCTCTCGGGCTCGTTCGGCTCTTTCGACTCGACCACGACCGTGCCGATCGTACACGCCGGGCTCCGCAGCGCCCCCTAGACGTTTTTCCCGTGAATCAACCGCAGCCCGGTCAGCGTCAGCAGATCGTCGACCTCCTCGATCTCCTCGCTGTAGGGCACCACCAGCCCGGCCAGCCCGCCGGTCGCGATCCGCTGCGGCTTATCCCCCAGCTCGTCGTAGATCCGCTTCAGGATCGCGTCGATCGCTCCCGCGTAGCCGTACACAACCCCCGCGCGGATCGCGTCGATCGTGTTCTTGCCGATCACGCTCTTCGGCGGCGCCAGGTCGATCTTTGGCAGCCGCGCGCCGCGCTCGGACAGCGCCTCCAGCGAGATCTCGATCCCCGTCATCAGCGAGCCGCCCATGTAGTCGCCGTTGCTGGAGACGATGTCGAACGTCGTCGCCGTGCCGAAGTCCACGCACACCGCCGCCCCCTCGAAGCGCTCGCGGATCGCCACCGCGTTCACCAGCCGGTCCGCCCCGATCTCGCGCGGGTTGTCGTAGCGGATCGCCATCCCCGTCTTCGTCCCCGGCCCCACCACCAGCATCTCGTGGCGCAGGTAGCGCTTCGCCATCGCCGTCCACTCCGGCTCCAGCTGGGGCACGGTCGAGGAGACGATCGAGGACTCCAGGTCGCCGAAGCCGTAGCCGCGCAGCTCCAGCAGGTTGCGCAGCGCCGCCCCCAGCTGGTCCGCCGTCGACTGGCGCACCGTCGCGAAGCGCCAGTGCTCGACGAGTTCCTCTCCACGGAACAGGCCGAAGTGCGTCTGCGTGTTCCCCACGTCGACTACGAGCAGCATCCGCGAAGCATTATGCTCGGCGTGCCGATGTCCAAGCACTCCGCAAAGCTCTACGTCCTCCCCGCCTCGCACCCGTGCGCCGCCGTCGAAGTCGCGCTGCGGATGAAGTCCATCGACTTCAAGCGGGTCGACCTCCTGCCGCTCAGCCAGATCGTCGCCGGCCCGCTGCTCTATGGCGGCGGCACCGTGCCCGGCATGAAACTGAACGGAGAGCGGCTCGTCGGCTCGCGCACCATCATGCGCCGGCTCGACCAGCTCGTGCCCGAGCCCTCCCTGCTGCCGCCCGCCGGCAGCCCCGAGTACGCACAGGTGCTGGAGGCCGAGCGCTGGGGCGACGAGGTGCTGCAGGCGGTGCCGCGGCGGATCCTCGACCTCGCCTTCGTGCGCCGGCCCGAGGCCATGCTCAGCTACGCCGGCGACGCCAAGCTGCCGCTGCCCGTCGGGCTGATGCGCCCCGCCGCACCGCTCGTCGCCAAACTGATGGCCGGCAAGAACAAGGCCGGCGCCGACGCCGTGCGCGCCGACCTCGCCGCGCTCCCCGCGCAGCTCGACCGGATCGACGCGTGGATCGCCGACGGGCTGCTCGGCGCCGAGCAGCCCAACGCCGCCGACCTGCAGATCGGCAGCACCGTCCAGCTGCTGCTCACGATCCACGACCTGCGCCCCGCCATCGAGAGCCGGCCAGCCGCCGCGCTCGCCCGCTACTTCTCCCCCAGCGTCGGCGAGGTGCCCGCCGGGGTACTGCCCGCCGAGTGGGTCCCCGGCGCGCCCGCGGCCGTCTAGGACTGCCCTACCGAGTCAGCGCGCAGGCGGACGCAGGACCACGGCGCGCGTCAGCTCCGCCGACCGCCCGCCCCGCGGCGTCAGCTCGATTCGCACCGTCAGCGCCAGTCGGCCCGCGTGCTTCAGCGCCGCGCGCGCCTTTGCGCTCAGCGCCACCCCAAAACGCACCGTCCCCGCGCCCAGCGAGCCGCGCTCGAATCTGCCGACACGAACCCGCCGCGCATGGCCGCCCGAGGCGCCGGGCAGCGTTGCCCCGTTCGCCAGCAGGTCCACCTCCAGCCGGCCACCCGCCGCCGCGCTGGAGAGCGCCAGCGAGCCGTGCACCGCGTCGCCGCGCTGAGCCGACGCCAGCTTCAAGGCGCCCGCCGCGAACGGAGAGGCTTTCCCGCCTGCGCCCGGGGCGCCCGTTCCCGCCGTGCCCGGTTCGCCGCCGCCAGCGCCCGCGCCCGAACCGCTCCCGGTTCCCGGCGAGCCCGGCGTCGGCGTAGGACTTGGGCTCGGATTCGTGCCCGTAGGGACTTCCGAGGGGTTCGCCACCGTGATCGTCCCGCTCATCGCCGCGCCGTGCACGGTGCAGTAGAAGACGTAGGTGCCCGGCTGCGCGAACGTGCAGCTTCCGCTCCATTCCGTCCCCGACGCGCTCAGCGTCGTGCCCACCGGCACGCCGCTCGTGCACGCCGGCGTCGCAGGCGAGCTGACCCAGCGCACGCCGTGCGGGACCGTCGTCGGGTTCGTCAGCGTCACGCTCCCGCCTTCGCCCACCGTCACGTGCGACGGCGACCACGAGTGGATCTGTTCTTCATAGAGGCCCGTCGAGTTGACCGCCGTCACCGTCGGCGCCGTTTCCGAGCCCGCCACCGCGGGGAGCACCATCGCCAGCGCGCCGAGCGCCGCGGCTACCAGGCAGATCGCGCCCGTGCGGGCGTAGCGCGCTCCGTCGCCCGTGCGGGCTGGATGCGTTCCGCTCATGTGACTGACTGACCCCGTCGCCCCCCGATCCTTCCCGGCGCTTCGCAAATTGCCACGCAGTCGTCACGCGGCGCTACAGTCGCCACTGGGGTCAAGCGTGCGTCCATGCCGCATCCGGCCCTCGCAGCCGGTCCATCGCGATGCGCATCCTCGACCCGCAGTCACTCGGCCAGCACGTCGACCGCCTCTACCGGGCGGCATGGAGCCTCTGCGGCTCGCGCGAGGACGCAGAGGACCTCGTGCAGGAGACCTTCGCCCGCGTGCTCTCGCGCCAGCGCATGCTGCACGGCGACGACGAGCTCTACTACCTGATGCGCGTGCTGCGCAACACCTTCCTCACCAGCAGGCGCACCGCCGGGCGGCGCCCCGTCACCGTCGCCGCCATCGAGGACGTCATCACCGCCGACCCCAGCCCCGCCGGGCGCCCCGAGCAGGCGCTCGAGGTCCAGGAGCTGTACGCCACCATCGCCCAGCTGCCCGAGGACTTCCGCATGGCGCTCGTCGCCGTCGACGTGCTGGGCCTCTCCTATCGCGAGGCCGCCCGCGCGCTGCGCGTGCGCGAGGCCACGATCACGACGCGCCTGTTCCGCGCCCGCAAGCAGGTCGCAGCGCGGCTCGCCGCCGAGCCTCCGGAGGAGCCCGGCAACGCCCGCGAGCAGGCCGGCAGCGCCCTGATCGACCGCGGTCACGGGGGCCGCGAGGAGGGCGCCGCGCCCGGCGGCGCCGGGCCGGCCGCCGCGCGCGAGCCGGCGGCTGCCCAGGCGCGGGAACGAATCCGGCCCCGCGGAGTCCTTCCCGGTAGGGAGTCGCCATGAACGAACCGCACCCCAGCAGCCGCCCCGCAGACGAGACCGAGCTCGTCGAGCTGATCCGCTCCGTCGACGTGCCCGCGCCCGACTCGCTGCACCGCAAGGTGGACGCCATGATCGCCGCGCGCTCGCGCGGCGGCTCGCGTGCGCCGGGCAACGCCGGGCTGGGTCGGCGGGCCGGCTCCGGCAGGCTGCTGCCGCGGCTCGCCGCCGGCGGCGCCCTCGCCGCCGCCGTGATCGCGCTCGTGCTGGCCTTCAGCCTCGAGGGCGCCAGCTCCACGCTCAGTGTCCGCGACGCCGCGGCGCTGACCGTCAAGCCCGCGACGCTCGCGCCCCCCGCCGAGCGGACCGGCGACAAGGACGAGCTCGCCGCCGCCGTCGAAGGCGTCTCCTTCCCCTACTGGGGCGGGCGCTTCGGCTGGCACGCCAGCGGCTCGCGCACCGACCGCGTCGCCGGGCGCACCGTGCAGACGATCTTCTACGAGAACGGCCACGGCCAGCGCATCGGCTACGCCATCGTCTCCGGCCCCACGCCCGAACGGCCCGGCGGCGGCGTCGTCTCGCGCCGCGACGGCACCCCCTACTGGACGCTCACCGTGCGCGGGGCGCCCGTCGTCACCTGGCTACGCGACGGGCACCTGTGCGTGGTCTCCGGCCACGGCGTCAGCGGCGCCACGCTGCTGCGGCTCGCCAGCTGGGGCGACGACCACCGCACCGAGGCTTCCTGACCTTCGCCGGGAAGGTCGCGCCCGCAGCGGCGTCTGGTGGGTATGGACCAGAACCGCAGGAACACCCTCGCCATCCGGGTACGGCGCGTACCGTGCCTCGCCCTCGCCCTGGCTGCGACCGCCGCGCTCGCCGCGATCCCCACCGGAGCCTTCGCCGGCGCCCATGCCGGCGCTCGCGCCGCCACGACGCACACCGTCTCGCTCAGCGGCTTCAGCTTCCACCCCGCCACGCTCACGATCAACCGCGGCGACAGCGTCCGCTGGTCGTGGAATATCCCCCGAAGCGAACACAACGTCACCTTCGCCAACGTCCATTCGCGCACCGGCTCCAGCGGCTCGTTGACCGTCAGGTTCACGCGCGCCGGGACCTTCTCCTACGAGTGCACCATCCACGTCAAGAAGGGGATGAAGGGCAAGGTCGTCGTCCGCTAGGGCAGCGCCAGCGGCGGTCCCGCCCAGCGCACGCCCTCGTCGAGCGGCAGCGCCGCCAGCGCATCGGACAGGCGCCGGCCGTCCGGTACCGCCAGCTCGAAGTCCAGCTCCAGCGCGGGGATCAGCACGAAGCGGCGGGCCAGCAGCTGCTCGTGCGGCAGCGTCATCCGCTCGTGGCGCAGCTCCAGCCCGCCCAGCAGCAGCACGTCGAGGTCGATCGCCCGCGGGCCGTGGCGGGGGCCGCCCGAGCGGCGCCCCAGCTCGCGCTCCAGGCCCTTCACCGCATCCAGCAGCGCCAGTGGCTCGAGCTCCGTCTCCACCGTCACGCAGGCGTTCAGGAAGCTCGGCTGGTCCAGCACCTCGCCGACGGGGTCCGTGTCGTAGGTCGAGGAGCTAGCCAGCGGCACGATCCCCGCGCCGGGCATCGCCGCTACCGCAGCCTGCAGCTCGGCGCGCCTGTCGCCGACGTTCGAGCCCAGGCCCAGCAGTCCGCTTCGCACCGGCACCGCGACGTTCCTGGCGCCGCCGCTAGGCGCGCGTCGTCTGCAAGCCCGCGGCTTGCGCGCGTTCGCCCATCTGCTGGGCGAACGGGACCAGCGCCGACAGCGGCCGCAGCATCACGGTGAAGTCGACGATCGGCCCGTCGGCGCGACCGTCCTGAAAGCGCAGCAGGTCGATGCCCTCGATCTCGCGATCCGTCCCCGCGACGCCGGCGCGGAAGATCAGCGCGTGCGCCCCATCCATCGCCAGCTCGTCGGTGTAGCGGAAGTCCGTGAACACCTGGATCACCTCGCCCAGCAGCCTGCTCACAGTCTCGCGCCCCAGGAACGGGTGAAACGTCACGGGGCTGTGAAAGACGACGTCCGGGGCGAGCAGCTCGCCCGCGGCCGCGAGGTCTTTGCGCTCGACCGCCGCCCGGAAGCGCGCCGCCGTGCTCGTCGCCTCGGCCGTGCTCATCGCCCTTCGATCCCTTCTGCCCGTGACATGAGCCGAACTCTACGCCTCGCGCCCGGGGCTCACGCTTCGCCCTCGCGCCACACCTCGACCGAGACCTCGTCGACGCTCAGCGGGATCGGCGGCTCGGGCTTCGTCGCCTTCACCCACACGCCTTCGAGCTGGTAGTCCTCCAGCAGCCGGTTCGCGATCGTGCTGCACAGCCGCTCCAGCGTCTTGTGCGAGCGCTGCTGCGCGATCAGCGCCACGAGCTGGCACACCTCCGCGTAGTCGACCGTGTCCTCGATCGAGTCGGTCACCGTCGCGTCGGTTTCGCCGACGTCGAGGCGCAGGTCCAGCACGAGCCGCTGGCCGACCTCGCGCTCGGCCTCGCTGACGCCGTGGTGCGTGTACAGCGACAGGCCGGTGATCTCGACCGTGATCGCCTCGGCGGCCTCTTCCTGGCCGTCGCCCTCGCGCTCGTCGTCCTCTAGCTCGTCGTCTGCGTCGTCGTCGCCCCGCTCGCGGTCCATCCTGCCGCCAAAGTAGCAGCAGCGACCGTCAGCGCCTCGCGCACCGGGGCCACCTCGTGCACCCGGAACACGCTCGCGCCGTTGGCGAGCGCCAGCACGTTCGTGGCGATCGTGCCCGCGAGCCGGTCCGGGGGTGCAGGGGGCGCCTGCGCCGCCGGCTCGCCGGCGATCCGGCCCAGGAAGCTCTTGCGCGAGGTCCCGATCACCACCGGCCGGCCCAGCGCCGCGATCTCGTCCAGGCGCCGCAGCAGCTCCAGGTTGTGCCGGGCCGTCTTGCCGAAGCCGATCCCGGGGTCGAGCAGGATGCGCCGCTCCTGCACGCCCTCGCGCACCGCGAAGGCCATCCGCTCCTCCAGGAACGCCTTCACCTCGCCGACGACGTCGGCGTAGCGCGGGTCGCGCTGCATCGTGCGCGGCTCGCCCAGCATGTGCATCAGGCAGCAGTCGGCGCCCGCGTCCGCCACGACCCCCGCCATCCCGGGGTCGGCGCGCAGCGCGCTGACGTCGTTGACGAAGCTCGCCCCCGCCGCCAGCGCCGCCGCCGCCACCGCCGCCTTCGAGGTGTCGATCGAGATCTGCGGGGGCGCCGCCGTGCCCGACCCGCTCGCCGCAAGCCGCTCGATCACCGGGCCGACGCGGCGCAGCTCCTCCTCCGCGCCGACCGGCTCCGCGCCCGGGCGCGTGGACTCGCCGCCCACATCGAGGATCTCTGCGCCCTCCAGCGCGAGCTTGCGGCCCTGCTCGATCGCCGCCTCCGGCGCAAGAAAGCTGCCGCCGTCGGAGAAGGAGTCCGGCGTCACGTTGACGATCCCCATCACCCGGAAGGCCGGGAGCGGGCGATCGTCGCGCCGGGGCTCAGAGAAGTCCAGGGCCCTTCGGGTCGTGCGCGCGGTTCTCCGCCGTGCCACCCGCCAGCCCGGGGCGCGGGATCGTGCGCGGCGCTTCGCGCTCCGGCGTGCCGCGCTCGGCGGCGGGCGGCGCGGGCAGCTCGGGCTTTGCCGGCTCCTCGACCCCGAACACCTCCTCCTCGCTCTTGCCCGCCAGCAGCGCCAGGAACTCCTCCTTCTCGATCGTCTCGCGCTTGACGAGGATCTCGGAGATCTTCGTGAGGTCGTGCTGGTGCTCGGTGAGGATGTCGCGGGCGCGCTGGTGTGCCGCTTCGATGATCCCGCGCACCTCGTCGTCGATCTCGCGCGCGATCTCGTCGGAGTAGTCCGGCTCGGAGGAGAACTCGCGGCCCAGGAACGGCTGGCCGTGGTCGTGGCCGAACACGCGCGGGCCGAGCTTGTCGCTCATGCCGAAGCGCATCACCATCTGCTTTGCGGTGGCCGTGACCTTCTCGATGTCGTTTGACGCCCCCGTCGTGATCTCGCCGAAGATCAGTTCCTCCGCCGCGCGGCCGCCGAGGGTCATCGCCATCGTGTCTTTCAGCTCCGCGCGCGTCGTCAGGAAGCGGTCCTCCTGCGGCATCGAGATCGTGTAGCCGAGCGCCTGTCCGCGGGATATGACCGAGATCTTGTGCACGGGGTCCGAGTGCTCGAGGAAATGCCCCACGATCGCGTGGCCCATCTCGTGGTAGGCCGTGACCAGGCGCTCTTTCTCGCTCATCACCCGCGTCTTCTTCTCGGGGCCGGCGATCACGCGCATGATCCCCTCCTCGAGCTCGTCCTGGCCGATCTCGCGCTTGCCCGTGCGCGCCGACAGCAGCGCCGCCTCGTTGATCAGGTTCGAGAGGTCCGCGCCCGTGAAGCCCGGCGTCTGTCCCGCCAGCGCGTCGATGTCGATCACCTTCGCCAACGGCTTGCCGCGGGTGTGCACCTCGAGGATCTTCGCCCGGCCCTTGCGGTCGGGGCGGTCGACGGCGATCTGGCGGTCGAAGCGGCCCGGGCGCAGCAGCGCCGGGTCGAGGATGTCGGGGCGGTTCGTCGCCGCGATCATGATGATGTTGTCCTTCGCCTCGAAGCCGTCCATCTCGACCAGCAGCTGGTTCAGCGTCTGCTCGCGCTCGTCGTGACCGCCGCCGAGGCCGGCGCCGCGGTGGCGGCCGACCGCGTCGATCTCGTCCATGAAGATGATGCAGGGGCTGTTCTGCTTGGCCTGCTCGAACAGGTCGCGCACGCGCGAGGCGCCGACGCCGACGAACATCTCCACGAAGTCGGAGCCCGAGATCGAGAAGAACGGCACGCCCGCCTCCCCGGCGACCGCGCGCGCCAGCAGCGTCTTGCCGGTGCCGGGCGGCCCGTAGAGCAGCACGCCGGTCGGGATGCGCGCTCCCAGCGCCTGGAACTTCTTGGGGTTCTCGAGGAATTCCTTGATCTCGTGGAGCTCCTCGACCGCCTCGTCGACGCCCGCGACGTCGCGGAAGGTGATCTTCGGCGAGTCCGCCGAGAGGCGCTTCGCCCGCGACTTGCCGAACGACATCACTTTCGAGCCGCCGCCCTGGACCTGGTTCATCAGGAAGATCCAGAAGCCGAAGAACAGGATCACCGGCAGCAGGTACGTGAGCAGGCCCAGCAGCACGCTGCTCTTTTCGGATTCGATGTTGTACTTGACCCCGGCGCTGCCGAGCTGCTTGATCAGTTCCGGCGAAGCCTGTTCGATGAAGCCGATTTCATACGTTTCCTTGTTCTTCAGCTTGACTTCGAGCGACTTGCCCTTGTTCTTGAACTTGACTTCGGAGACTTCGCCCTGGGGCAGCTCCCTGGAGACCAGCGTCTGGTAGCTGTGGGTGCGGTGGGCGCTCGACCCGGGGTTGACCAGTTTCACGGCCAGGAACGCCAGCACCACGACGATCAGGATCGGGAATGCGGCGCTCTTGAAGAAACGGCTCATGAGGTTCTTTCGGGTGCTCTGGCGCCGTCTTTAGCTATGGCCGCCAGTGCTTCAGCCTACCATGGCCGCCACGGCGCTCCTGTTGGTTGTACGCTCGCGTACAGAGAAGCCCACCGCAGCTCGTAGCCGCCTCATGCGCGCCGCCGGCTAGCGCTCCAGGGCCGCGACGAACGGCAGGTTGCGGTGGCGCTCGTCGTAGTCCAGGCCGTAGCCGACCACGAAGCGGTTCGGGATCTCGAAGCCGACGTAGCGCGTCGGCAGGTCGACCTTGCGCCGCTCGGGCTTCGTCAGCAGCGCGCAGACCTCCAGCGAGGCCGGGTTGCGCGAACCGAGGTTGCGCATCAGGTACTGGAGCGTCAGCCCCGAGTCCACGATGTCCTCCACGATCAGCACGTCGCGGCCTTCGATCGCGGCGTCGAGGTCCTTGAGGATGCGCACCACGCCCGAGGAGTCCGTCGCCGAGCCGTAGGAGGCCACCGCCATGAAGTCGACCTCCACCGGCACCTCGATGAAGCGCATCAGGTCGCTGAGGAAGAAGACCGCCCCCTTCAGCACGCCGATCAGCAGCAGCGAGCGGCCCGCGTAGTCGCGCGAGATCTGCTCGCCGAGCTCGGCCACGCGGCTCTGCACTTCCTCCGCGCTGACCAGCACCTCGCCGACCGCCGACTCCTCTGGAGCACTCACCGGACCCGCCACCGAGTGGAGTCTAGTCGCCGTCCGGCGGCGCGTTTCGCACCCGCATCGACGTTTCGTCCGGCGCCAGCCTGCGGACCGTGAGCGCGCCGTCCGCCACCACCGCGCACGCCAGCCCGCCCAGGTGCAGCTCGGCGCGGCCGCCGCGGGCGCCCAGCTCCAGCAGCTCCGCGACCCGCTCGCCCGCCTGCGGCACGTGGCCGCCGGCGGCCTCCTCCGCGAGCCGCACCACCACCATCCGCGCCAGCGCCCGCGGCATCGCCGCCAGGCGCTCGATTGGCACGCCCGCCTCGCCGCCGCCGGGCAGCTCCGCGTCGAGGAGCGTCTCCAGCAGCTCGGCCTCCTCGCGCAACAGGCGCGCCGTGCGCAGCACGTTCGCCTCCGCCGCGGGGTGCAGCTCGCGCAGCGCCGGCACCGCCCGCTCGCGCGCGCGCACACGCGCGAAGCGCTCGTCGGTGTTGCTCTCGTCTTCGCGCCAGGCCAGGCCGCGCGCGCGGCAGTAGGACGCCGTCTGCTCGCGCGTGAAGCCCAGCAGCGGGCGCACGAGGCGCCCGTCGCGGGCGGGCATCCCCAGCAGCGCGCGGCGGCCCGGCGAGGCCGCCAGCCTGTAGAGGATCGTCTCCACCTGGTCGCTCGCCGTGTGGCCCGTGGCGATCGCCGCGCGCCCGCCACCGGCGCCGGCCTCGCGGTCGGCACCGGTCTCGCCGTCGGCACCGGTCTGGCCGTCGGCACCGGTCTGGCCGTCGGCGCGGGGCCGGCCGTCTGCGCGGGCCTGGCCGTCGAGCGTCGCCGCCAGCCCCGCCGCCGCCTCGTAGCGCAGCTCGCGCGCCCAAGCCTGGAGGTTGCCGGTCGTGGGCGGCTCGCCCGCACGAACGACCGACAGCTCGACGCCGAGCCGCTCGCAGAGCGCGGCGCAGTAGCGCTCGTCCTCGTCCGCCGCCGCCGCCGCCCGCAGGCGGTAGTTGACGTGCAGCGCGCGCACAGCGCCGGCGCCGCGCAGCGCGACCGCGACGTCGAGCAGGCAGACGGAGTCGCGCCCGCCGGAGAGCATCGCCACCAGCGGGCGCCCGCCGTCGAGCAGTCCCCCGGCGCCGACCTCGGCGCGCAGCGCCTCGACCTCGCCGAGCCGCGCGCCCCCCACGGCGCTACCCCTCGCGCGCCTCGCGCGCGGAGGCGATGAACAGCTCGGTCGGCTCGGAGAAGCCCTTCAGCCCGACCTCGCCGATGCGCTCGAAGCGGACGCCGTCGAAGCCCGCGGCGACGTCGACCACCGGCCGCGTCACCAGCACCTCGCCGCCGCCCGCGCGCGCGACGACGCGCGCCGCCTGGTTGATCTCGCGCCCGTAGTAGTCGCCGTCGCGATACAGGGCCTCGCCGTAGTGCATGCCGATCCGCGGCGGCGGGTCGCCCGCGGCGATCGCCTGGCGCAGCGCGACCGCCCAGCGCACGAGCCCGCCGGCGTCGGGCCCCACGACCATCACCTCGTCGCCCAGGGTCTTGATCACGCGCGCGTCCGCGGGCAGCGTGTGCTCGACGGCCTCCACGAACCGCTCGACCGCCGCGAGCGCCTCCTCGTCGCCGCGCTCGACCGTCAGCCGCGCGTAGCCGGCGAGGTCCGCGAACACGATCGCCACGCGCACGCGCCCCTCCTCGGAGGCGCTCTCGACGAGGTCGTTCTCCATGTGCCCGATCACGTCCTGCTCCACGAATGCCTCCAGCATGCGGTCGTGCACGTAGCGCAGCAGCGGCGCCGCGAAGGGGATCAGCTCGCGCGCGAGGCCCTCCATCTCCTCGGCGATCTCGACGTTCGGCATCCCCGCCCGCATCAGCGGCTCGTGCACGTATAGGTGGATCAGCCGCACCTCCGCTTCGGCGATCTGCGCGATCGCCTGCCCGTAGACGCGAGCGAGCTGGAGGAACGCGACGGCAGGCAGCCCCGCCTCGAGCACCGCGGCGACGTACCGCATCATTTCGAGGTCCTCCTCGGAGAGCAGCTCGCGCCCGGACGACGCGAGCCCCATCGCCGCGAGGATGCGTTCGACCAGCGCCGCCTCCAGGCGGGTCTCGCGCGCGACCTCGCGCACCGTGTAGCGGCCCTCCGAACCGGAGAGCAGGTTCTCCAGCGGCCCCACCGCCAGCTGCCCGTTGTCGCTCGCGCGCTTGATCTGCTCCAGCGTGTGCCCGCGCGCGCGCAGGCGCGCGACGACGCGCACGTAGGCGACCGCCGCGGGCGTCCAGTGGCCGTCGTAGCCCGGCACGAGGCCCTTGCGGATCCAGCGCGTCACCGTCCCGGTCGAGACGCCCGCGTGCGCCGCCACCTGGGCCAGCGTCGGCTCGGCCGCGTCGGGGGCGGGGTCGTCTGCTCGGGGGTCAGCCACGCGGGAGCGGGGCGAGGGGCTTTCCCGGCTTTCCCATGCCGCCCAGTCTAAAGTCGCGCGCGGTGAGCGACAGCGCGAGCAGACCCGCGACGCGGGCTACCGGGAAGCCGGGTGAGGACGTGGCCGGCGACGGCGCGCCGATCCCCTCCCCGGAGATCCATCTGCACCCGACGGCGCCGCTGGCCGAGCGCGTGCTGCTCCCGGGCGATCCGGGGCGCGCGCTCGCGCTGGCGCAGGCGCTGCTGGAGAAGCCGCTGATGTTCAATCACAACCGCGGGCTGTGGGGCTACACCGGCAGGGCGCGCGACGGCGAGCCGCTGACGATCCAGGCGACCGGCATGGGCGGCCCCTCCGCGGCGATCGTGCTGGCGGAGCTGATCGCGCTCGGCGCCCGGCGCGCGATTCGCGTCGGCACCTGCGGCGCGCTGGACCCCTCGCTCGGCCTCGGCGAGCTCGTCCTCGCGCGCGAGGCGATCTGCGCCGACGGCACCTCGCGCGCGCTCGGCGGCGGCGAGCGGGTCGCGGCCGACGCGGCGCTGAGCGACGCGCTCGCCCGCAGCGAACCCGCCGCGACAGCCGGCGCCGTCGTCAGCGTGGACCTCTTCTACGAGCGCGAGGGCACGCCGCGCGCCGACGGGCACGCGGGCGCGATCGCCGTCGAGATGGAGGCCGCGGCGCTGTTCGCGCTCGGCGCCGCGGAGGCGACGCCGGTCGCGTGCCTGCTGGCGGTGACCGACGTGTTCGACGCGCGCGGCGCGCGCACGCGGATCGCGGCCGAGCAGCTCGCGGCCGCGGCGGAGCGCCTGGGCACCGTGGCGCTCGCCGCGCTCGCCTGAGCGGCGCGGCGAGTCCTCGCACGGAAGCGGCGGCGCGAGGCTCGCGCCGCCGGGTCTATTTGCGCGCTTTGGCTTTCGCCGGTTTGGCTTTGGCGCGCGCGGGTTTTTTCGTGGCGCGAGCCGGTTTGCTCGTGGCGCGGGTCGTTTTCGCTTTCGCGCCGGCTTTCGCTTTCGTCGCGGCTTTCGCTTTGGTGCCGGCTTTCGCTTTGCTCGCGGCTTTCGCTTTGCTGCCGGCGGCTTTCGTTTTCGCGGCGGCTTTGGCTTTCGCTTTCGTCGCTTTCGCTTTGACTTTCGTCGCTTTCGCTTTCGTTTTCGCGGCGGTCGCTTTCGCTTTCGCTTTACCCGCCGCTTTCGCGCGCGTGGTTTTTTTCGCGGCGGCTTTCGTTTTGGCGGTGGCTTTCGCTTTCGCTTTAGTAGCGGTCGCTTTTGCTTTGGTCGCGGCTTTAGCTTTGGTCACTTTGGCTTTCGGTTTCGCTTTCGCTTTTGTGGGTTTCACTTTGCTGCGCGTCGCTTTCGCCGCAGCGGCCGCCCGGGCGGGGCGCGGCGCGTCGGCCTTGAGCTTCCCTGCCAGCTTGCTGAGCTGCTCCTCGATCGCGGACAGACGCGACTCGACCGCACCCGGCGAGAGCGCGCGGTCGAGGCGTTGCACGCCGTCCTCGATGCCCTCAAGTCGATGCGAAACCGCCCGCAGCCTCCGCGTCAGCCGTTCGATGTCGGCAGCCGACGGGATGTTCAGCGCTCCCATTGCGACCTCCTGTGCTTGAGAAGCCTTCTCGCGGGCGTCGAACGCCCTGCCGATCGCTCCTGTTATCAGAGGGTTTTCCAGCAAGTCGGAAAGCGCCTTCCCCAGACGCTCCTCCGTGTTCACGCCCAACCGCTCGCGCAGGCTCTTCGCAATGTTGCTCGCATCTGCTGACATCCGATCCGTGCGCTCCTGGTGTGTCGTGGTCTGACGGGCGACGTGCCCGCGGCGGCTACCCGGTCACCGCCAACGCGGAAGAATACGGTGCAGGGATGTCCGACCGCTGGTTCCTGTTCACACAGTTCGAGTTTCCCTGGGAGCTGGGACCGCAAGACGGCCGCTACCTGATGCGCGCCGGCCCCGACTCCGAGCCCGACCGCGTGGTCGTGCTCGGCACGCTCGGCGCCCGGCGGCGACCCCCCTCGCGCGCGCAGGTTTGGAGCGCGGCGACGCGCGCGGGCTCGCGCGCGAAAGCGGTCGAGCCCGAACCGGAGCCGACGCGGGTCGTGACGGCGCGCGCGACGATCGTCGACCCGGTGTCGGTCTCGGCGGAGCGGCAGGCGAAGGCGTGGCTGTCGGAGCTCGACCGCGAGCGCGAGATCGTCGCGGCGATCGCGGCGCTCAACCGCGTCCTGCACCACCACCGCATCGCCGCGGCGGACCCCCACGTGCACGAGGTCTCCCCCGAGCAGGCGCTCGTGATCCGCGCGGGCTGGGGCGAGGGCGAGCAGGTCGCCGACGGCGTCTGGACGCACGCGGTGGAGCTGCCGTGGCGCGGCCCGGGAGGCGCGCGGCGCAAACGGATCGGCGACCGCGCCGCGGCGCTGCGCCCGCAGGAGCGGCTCGCGGTGCTGCTGGGCGGCCGCGGCGCGGCGCTCGTCTGCGAGGAGCTGGCGCTGCGGGCGCGGGGCGACCTCGACAGGGGCCGGCTCGCGCACGCCGCGATCGAGCTGCAGGGCGCGTATGCGATGGCCCTGCACGAGCTGCCGGGCGAGCGGCGCGAGGATCTCACGATCCGCATCGACGAGCTGCAGAAGCTGCGCGAGGGGGTCGAGCGCCAGGCGCGAATCGCGCGCGGCGAACCGGCGGGCGCCGACTCGGCGAGCGGCGCGGAGGCCGCGGGTGAGGCGGCGGATGGCGAGCAGGCGCCGGGCCGGGAAGCGCCGGGCGAGCTGGACGAGGAGGCCCTGCGCCACGCGCTCGGGCGGCTCGAAGCCACGCTCCGCGCACGCACGGCGACGGGCTTTAGGCTGGGGTGAGCATGGACCCGACCACGACGGCGATCGGCACCTGGAGCGGCGGGCGCTACATGCACTTCGGCGAGCCGCTGGAGGAAGAGCGCCTGCTGGCGCTGCTGCGTCCCGGCGCGGGGATCGACACGGTGATCACCGCTGACGCCTACGGCGCCGGCGAGGCCGACGAGCTACTGGGCCGCGCGCTGGCGGGCGTCCCGCGCGAGGACTACTGCCTCGTCGGCGCGATCGGCCACGACTTCTACGCGGGCGAGCGCGAAGGCGCGAAGGGCTTCCCGCGCTTCACGGACCCGCGGCTGCGCGAGGAGCGCGAGTACGCGGGCTACATCCGCATGGCGACCGAGCGCAGCCTGGAGCGGATCGGCGCCGAGCGCTTCGACCTGCTGCTGCTGCACAACCCCGACCGCACCGGCTACACCAGCCCCGCGGTCTGGGAGGGCATGCGCGAGGTGCGCGACGAAGGGCTCACGCGCCTGCTCGGCGTCGCGCCCGGGCCGGCGAACGGCTTCACGCTCGACCTGATCGACTGCTTCGAGCGCTTCGCGGAGCTGATCGACTGGGCGATGGTGATCCTCAACCCGCTGGAGCCGTGGCCGGGGACGCTGGCGCTCGACGCCGCGAGCGCGCACGAGGTGAAGCTGATCACGCGCGTCGTGGACTACGGCGGCCTGTTCCACGACGACGTGCTGCCGGGCCACGCCTTCGCCGAGTACGACCACCGCAAGTTCCGCCCGCAGGGCTGGGTCGAGCAGGGACGCGAGAAGCTCGCGGCGATGCGTCCCTACGCCGAGCGCCACGGGCTGAGCACGTTGCAGCTCGCCTGCGCCTGGAACCTCGCGCACGACCCCGTCCATTGCGTCGCGCCGACGCTGATCCAGGAGAGCGGCCCGGGCGCGCGGCCGGTCGAGGACAAGCGGGCGGAGCTGGCGGCCGTGCGCGAGCCCTCGCCGCTGAGCGAGCGCGAGGTCGCGGAGCTGGCGGCGATCGGGGACAACGCCGGCTGCATGGCCCTGAAGGGGGCGAGCGCCGGATACGAAGGCGCGCCCGCCGCGGACCGCTGGGCGCTGGACGACGAGCTGACGAGGCTCGCGGCGCGCTGGCGGATCGCGCCGGAGAAGGATCTCGTCAAGCTCCACTGACACGCTGACACGCAACCCCGGGGAGGACACTGATGGACATCGACGTGAGCGGGATCAAGCAGGGCCAGCGAACGATGTGGGCCTCAGGGGATTGGCCCGACCTGGCCCGCACGATCCAGAGCGTCGCCGAGCTGGTGGTCGAGCGTGCGGACGCGGGCACGGGGCAGACGCTGCTGGACGTCGCGACGGGCAGCGGCAACGTCGCGATCCCGGCCGCGCTCGCGGGTGCGCAGGTCACGGGCCTCGACATCACGCCAGAGCTGCTGGAGGCCGCGCGCGGCCGCGCCGCCTCGGCGGGGCTCGACATCGCGTTCGTCGAGGGCGACGCGGAGGAGCTGCCGTTCGAGGCGCAGTCCTTCGACCGCGTGACCTCGTGCTTCGGCGTGATCTTCGCGCCGCGCCAGCCGCTCGCGGCGGCGGAGCTGGTCAGGGTCGCGAAGCCGGGCGCGCGAATCGTGTTCACGGCGTGGACGCCTGAGGGGCTGCACGGGCAGATGTTCAAGACCGTCGGCTCGTACATGCCGCCCCCGCCGCCGGAGCTGAAGCCGCCGGTGACGTGGGGGGTCGAAGACCAAGTTCGCTCGCTGTTCGCGGACAGCGGCGCGGAGCTGGCCTTCGAGCGGCACATGGTCACCTACGAGAGCGAGTCGGTCGAGTCCTGGGTCGGCTACAACGAGCAGGTGCTCGGGCCGATCGTGATGGCCAAGGCGGCCCTGGAGCCGCAGGGCAAGTGGGACGATCTGCGCGGCGAGTTGATCAGGCTCTACACGAACGCGAACGAAGCCGCGGACGGCAGCATGCGCGTGCGTGCGGAGTACCTGCTCACGATCGCGCAGCTTCCCGGCTGAGCGGCGGCGCGGCGGTGGCTCAGCCTTCGCCGAGCGCCGCGAGCAGGCCTTCGAGCTCCTCGACCACGTCCCCGCCGAGCCGCACGTCGGCGACATCGTCGTACGGCGTCGGCCCCTGCGTGACGATCGCCACCGTACCGCCGGAATCGCGCGTGAGCATCGGCAGCCCCGCGACGGGATGCACTTCGAGCGAGGAGCCGATGCAGAGCAGCAGCTCGGCCCCCGCGCACAGCTCGCGGGCGCGTTCGAGCGCGACGGGGTCGAGCAGCTCGCCGAACAGCACGACGTCGGGCTTCAGCGGGCCGCGGCAACCGTCGCAGCGCGGCACGCCGTCGCCCTCGGCGGCGAGCCGCCGCTGGACCTCGACCAGCTCGACCGGCCCGGCGCCGGTGCCGCAGCTCGGGCACGAGCAGGTCGCGATGCTGCCGTGCACCTCGACCGGCTCGCGCGTGCCGGCCTTGCGGTGCAGCATGTCGATGTTCTGCGTGACGACGCCGTCGAGCACGCCGCGCCGTTCCAGCTCGACGAGCGCGCGGTGCGCGCCGTTGGGCTGCTTCTCCCCCAGCGTCGCGAAGCGCTCGCCGTAGAAGCTCCAGAAGCGGACGGGGTCGGAGCGGAAGGCGTCGACGTGGGCGACCTCCATCGGGTCCACGCGCTCCCACAACCCCGTGCGCGGCGTGCGGAAGTCGGGGATGCCCGAGGGCACCGAGATCCCCGCGCCGGTGAGCGCCACGACCGAGCGCGCCCCGCGGGTCAGCTCGGCGAGGCGAGTCAGCTCAGCGTACGGGGGCGGTGTTGCGGTGGGGACGGTGTCCATTTATCGAGGGGCGATAGCAATTGCTATCGGTACTTCGAAAACGAAAGCCGCCCCGGACGCACGGGCCTCACTTGCCCTCGAACCGCGGCGCGCGTTTGCCCAGGAAGGCGGCGATGCCCTCCTTGGCGTCGGCGGAGGCGAACACCTCGGCGAAGCCGCGCTTCTCGTCCTCGATCCCCTTGTCGAGGTCGCCGGCACCGGAGATGCCCTTGATCTTCGACAGGGCCAGCGGCGCCTGACCCGCGAGCTTCTTCGCCCACGACAGGGCGGTGTCGAGCAGTTCGTGGTCCTCGACGACGCGGTTCACGAGCCCGAACTCGAAGGCTTCTTCCGCGGGCACGGGGTCGCCGACGAGGTTCATCTCCAGCGCCTTGTTCGAGCCGACGAGCCGCGGCAGCCGCTGCGTGCCACCGAAGCCGGGGATGATCCCCAGCTTGATCTCGGGCTGGCCGAACAGCGCGGAGCGCGCGGCGATCCGCACGTCGCAGGCCATCGCGAGCTCGCAGCCGCCGCCGAAGGCCAGCCCGTTGACGGCGGCGATCGTGGCGATCCCGTCCTCGCCCAGTTCTTTGAAGAGGGCGTGGGTAGCGTGGATCAGCTCCTCGCCCGCGGCGGCGTCCATCGTGGTGAAGGCCTTGATGTCGGCGCCCGCGGAGTAGAGCATCGGGTTGGAGGAGGCGATCACGAGCGCGCGCACGCCAGCCGCTTTCACCTGCTCCCAAACCTTCTTCAGGTCGCCGGCGACCTGCGGTGAGATCGAGTTCATCTGCCCGTTCGCGAGCCAGGCGATCGCGACGCCGTCAGCGCGCGTCTCCAGCTTGATCACCTCGGCGGGCTGCTCGGAGTCGGGCTGCGGGTAGGCGTAGAAACCCTGGCCGGTCTTCTGCCCGAGCCGCCCCTGCGCGACGAGCCGCCGCAGGATCGTCGGCGGCGCGAAGCGCTCGCCGTGCTTCTCCTGTGCGTTCTCCATCCGCTCAAGGACGGTGTCGAGGCCCTCGACGTCGGCGCGCATGAACGGCGGCAGGAGGCCGCGGCGCGGGTCCAGGCCGGCGCCGGCCATCATCCCGAAGTCGATGTCGCGGTGGCTGGCGACGCCCTCCTCCAGCACCAGGCAGGCCTCGCTGAAGGTCTTCAGCGACAGCAGCTCGACGAGCTCCTCGATGTCGGGGTCGTTATCGCCCTCGAGGTTCGCCTCGCCGCTGGGCGAGTAGAAGCCGTCGCCGCCGGTCTTCGCGCCGAGCTTCTTTTCCGAAACGAGCTTCTGCATCCCCTTCGGGACGAAGAAGCGCTCCCCCCCGTAGGACTCCAGCAGGTGTTCGGCGACGTGCAGCACCGTGTCGAGGCCGAGCAGGTTGATCAGGGTGTAGGGGCCGAGCGGCAGGATGCCCGCGGCGCCAAGGCCCTCGTCGATCTTCTTGATCGAGAGCTTCTTCTCCTCCTGCTCGCGCCAGACCTCGGCGCTGGAGGAGTTGAGGATGCGGTTGACGACGAAGCCGGGGACCTCGGCGCAGGTGATCGGCTGCTTGCGGATCGCCTGCGCGAACGTGAGCGCGGCGGTGACCGTCTCGGCGGAGGTCTCTTCGCCCTCGACGATCTCCACCAGCGGCATGATCGACGCGGGGTAGAAGTAGTGGAAGCCGATCACCTTCTCCGGGCGCAGCGTGGCTTCGCCGATCTCGGTGATCGACAGCGAGGAGGTGTTCGACGCGAGGATCGCGTGGCCGGGGGTGGCGGCGTCGAGCTCGGCGAAGACGGCCTGCTTGATGTCCATCCGCTCGGGCACGGCCTCGACGACGAAGTCGACGTCGCCGAAGGAGGCATAGGAGGTGGTGCCCTCGATCCGGCCAAGGACCTCGGCGATCTGCTGCTCGGCCTGCTCGGCGGTGATCTTGCCCTTCTCGGCGAGTTTGTTGATCTGCCCCGTGGTGACGTTGCGGGCCTCGTCGAGCCCCGCCTGCACGAGCGCGTCGTCGATGTCCTTCAGCACTACCGGGATTCCAGCGGCGGCGATCGTCTGGGCGATCTGGCCGCCCATCGTCCCGGCGCCGACGACTGCTGCTCTGAACACGAACATGCTTTCCGATCTTCTCCTTCTGGCTCTCTGGCTAGGGTTGCCGGAGCCTAGCGTCCGGCGGCTTTCTCAGCGCTCGCCGGGGCTGGACCGCACCTCCCGGCGCCCGCGCGGGTTGATGTGGGTGGGGCGATCGCGATCGCGGGGTAGGAGGCAGGCATGAAAACGCTTCAGAGAATTTCCCAGGCTCGACGTCGAGGGGGTGACGGGCCCGCTGCGCGCCGGCGCAGCGGGCTGCTGGTCCTCGCGGCGAGCGCCGCGGCGCTGGCGCTGCCGGTCGCCGCACAGGCGGCCGGCGCGCCGAAAGTCACGACCGGCACGGCGCGCAGCGTCAGCTACGCCTCGGCGGTGCTGACGGGCGCGGTGAACCCGAACGGCAGCAACACCTCTTACTACTTCCAATACGGCCCGACGAAGGCCTACGGCAGCCAGACCGGCATCGCGGACGCGGGCTCGGGATCGAGCGCGAACAACGTGCGCCTGACGATCTCGGGGCTGCAGCCGATCACGATCTACCACTACCGGCTCGTGGCGGTGAACTCAGCGGGGGTGGCGCTGGGCGCGGACCGCACGCTGAAAACGGAAAAGGTGCCGCTGTCGCTGGCGATCCTCGCGGCTCCGAACCCGACGCCGTTCGGCGGCTCGGTGACGGTCCAGGGGACGCTCTCGGGAACCGGCAACGCGAACCGCGCCGTGGTGCTCCAGGCGAACTCGTTCCCCTACACGGCGGGCTTCCAGAGCATCGGCAACACCGAGCTGACGACGGCGACGGGCGAATTCAAGTTCATCGTCCCGGCGCTGACGGCCTCGGCGCAGTTCCGCGTGTTCACGCCGACGAGCACGCCGGTGATCAGCCCGACGGCGAGCGTGAACGTGGCGGTCCGCGTCTCCAGCCACGTCGCGCGCACGAAGCGGCGCGGCTTCGCGCGGATCTACGGCACGGTGACGCCGGCGGTGAACGGCGCCCAGGTGGGGATGCTCCGCATCGCCCAGGGCCACGGGATCCTGGCGGGCGGCACGATCGCGAAGCCGCTGAACGCCGGCAGCTCGCAGTTCAGCCGCGTGGTGCGCGTCAAAAAAGGCGCCTACCGCGTGCTGGTGAAGGTGGCGCCGGGCGCGGTCATCTCCGCGTACGGCACCCCGCTGCTGATTCGCTGATTTTTCGAGAAGGGAACCCCCCATATGGGGGGTTCCCCCTATCAACTAAACGGCGACCGTGTCCGCGGCGCCGACTTCGCTCGGCTGCTCTTCGCGGCGCGGGAGCAGCGTTTCGCGCGCGATCACGAGGCGCTGGATCTGCGAGGTGCCCTCGTAGAGCTGCATGATCTTCGCGTCGCGGAACAGCTTCTCCACGGGGTACTCCTTGATGAAGCCGTAGCCGCCGTAGACCTGGACGGCTTCGGTTGCGACCTTCATCGCGGTGTCGGCCGCGAAGCGCTTGGCGTGCGAGGAGACGAGCGTGTTGCGTTCGCCGTTGTCGAGCATGAACGCCGACTTCCACGTCAGCAGGCGCGCCGCTTCGATCTCGGTGGCCATGTCGGCGATGATGAACTGGATCGCCTGGTGCATCGCGATCGGAACGCCGAACTGGGTGCGTTCGCGCGAGTAGTTCGTCGCGAACTCGAAGGCCGCGCGGGCGATGCCGGTCGCCATCGCCGCCACGCCGGGGCGCGTGCGGTCAAGCGTCATCATCGCGAGCTTGAAGCCCTTGTTCTCCTCGCCGAGCAGGTTCTCGGCGGGGACCTCGACGTCGTTGAAGGAGATCGTCGCGGTGTTCGAGGCGCGCTGCCCGAGCTTGTCCTCCTTCTTGTCGACCACGACGCCCCAGTCGCGCTCGACGACGAAGGCGCTGATGCCGCGGTGGCCGGCGTCCTTGTCGGTCTTCGCGTAGACGGTGTAGTAGTCGGCGTAGCCGCCGTTCGTGATGAAGCACTTCGAGCCGTTGATGACGTACTTGTCGCCCTTCTTCACGGCCGTGGTGCGCATCCCGGAGACGTCGGAGCCCGCTTCGGGCTCGGTCAGGCAGAAGGAGGCCAGCTTCGGGGCTTCGGTCAGCATCCCGAGGTACTTCTTCTTGATCTCCTCCGAGCCGCCCAGCGCGATCGGCGCGGTCGCCAGGCCGTTGCAGCCGAGCGAGGTCTGGATGCCGGAGCAGCCCCAGGAGAGCTCTTCCTCGATCAGGCAGCCGTCGAGGTAGCCGGCGCCGGCGCCGCCGTAGGCCTCCTCGATGTGGGAGTTCATCAGGCCGACCTCCCACGCCTTCTCGATGATGTCCTGTGGCCACGTGCCGTCCTTGTCGTACTCCCAGGCCTTCGGACGAATCTCCTTTTCCGCGAAGTCGTGCGCCATTTCGCGCAGGTTCTTCTGCTCATCGGTGAGCGTGAAATCGACCATTGCTTCTGAATCCCCCTAACAGGTGGCGGGTAGGTCGCGCGTGACGCTCCGCTAGCGCTCGCGCCGCGCGCCTTTGACGGTGATTGACTGGTCAGTCAATTCAGCCCACGGAGGGTAGCGGAGCCGCTGGCGATCGGCAACAATCAAGGCGTGGCCAGCAGCCCCGCCGTCGCGTTGCAAAGCGCCTTCCCGATCGTCGTGTTCGGGGCGGTGGCGCTGTCGATCGTGATGTCGCTGGTGTTCCTGCTCAGCCGCGGCAGCCTGTTCGACCACATCGGCAACGGCGGCTTCGAGGTCGAGCGCGACCCCGGCCCCGAAATGGCGCCGCCCGCCCCGGACTCGCCCGCGGCCCGCGCCGAGCAGGAGCTCGAAGTCCGCCAGATGCTGCAGGCCCGCAGCGCGCGGATGGTCGCCCGCGGCGAGCAGCCGCTCGACATCGAGGCCGAGATCGCCCGCCTGCTGGCGCCGGTGCAGCGCACGGGCCACGACCCGGGGCTCGTGACCGAGGTGCGCCAGCTCGTCGTCGCCCGCAACGAGCGGCGCGCCCGCCAGGGCCTGGAACCGCTCGACGTCGAGGCCGAGGTCAAGCGCACGCTGGAGGAGCTCGACCCCTCCTAGCCCGCGCGCGGCGCCAGGCCCGTAACCACGCGCGCCCGGAAGTCGGGTATAAACGCGCCCATGAAGGACGCCCGCCGCTTCCAGCTGGACGAGCTGACGCTCCGCCCCGGCACCTACTTCAACCCCTCGACCGAGGTGATGGTGATCGTCGATGACTCGCCCGAGGTCGACCACGAGATCTTCGAGTCCGAGGACTTCGACAGCGCCGACTGGGTGCTGATCTCCGACGAATCGCCCGTCGACGAAGGCAAGCGCGATGACCTGATCGAGGAGTTCCGCTCGACCTACCAGCCCGGCGGCGAAGCGCTCGACGACGGCGACGACGTCGAAGACGACGAGGACGAACTGGAACCGGACGAGCTGGAGGAGCTGGAGGCCGAATAGGCCAGGCGCCGCCGCGCGCCGCAACTCGCGCGCCCGCGCACGTGTTCTTGGGCACGTGCACACCACCCTCACGGACAACGCTGCAACGCGCTCTGCACCGCAGGCGCCCGCCGCTCCTAGCATGCCGCCGGTGCGCACCCGGCATCTCGCAGCGCTGACGCTTAGCGCCCTCGCCCTCTGCTTCGGCGCCGTGGGCACCTCGCTGGCCGCCGCCACGGCGAAGCCGACGGTCTCCGGCGCGCTGCAGAGCCTGAAGCGCTCGAACCAGATCACCCCGGCGCAGTACACGCAGTACCTGGGCGCCTACACCGCGGCGAAAAGCTCGCTGGCGAAGCTGAAGGGCACGCGCCACACCGAGCTGGGCGCGGTGCTCGCGAACGTGCAGGCGATGGCGGCGGGCGGCTACTTCATCGCCTCGCGCCTGCCGGTGATCTTCCTGACGCTGGAACGCAACCGCAAATGGTGGACGACCGAACCGCTGCTGGCGAGCGGGACGCGCGTGAGCTTCCCGGGCTCGAAGATCGTCTGGGAGTACTACGGCGGGCAGGGGATCGAGATCCAGTGGCTGGGGACGTTCGGCGAGGGCAACGGCTACTACCTCTCCGGCCACGAAAACTCCAACCTGCGCCAGCTGCTGTCGGAAATCCTGCCGCTGGCCACCAAGCGCGCGGGCGGGATCGCCTGGGAGTACATGTTCCAGTTCGACGGCGGCCACCCGCCCTGGACGAGCGGGCTCTCGCAGGGCACGGCGCTGCAGGTGCTCGCGCGCTCGTGGTCGCGCTTCAAGGAACCGCAACTGCTGACGGCGGCCCAGCAGGCGCTGGGCATCTTCCAGACGCCGCCCTCCAGCGGCGTGCAGGTGAAGACGCCGGCGGGCTCCGAGTACGCCGAGTACACCTACGCCCCCAGCGACCGCATCCTCAACGGCTTCATCCAGGCGGTCGTGGGCATCTACGACTACACCCAGATCACGAAAGACCCGCTGGGCCAGAAACTGTTCGAAGCCGGCGACGCCGAGGCGCGCGCGGAGACGCCGCACTACGACACGGGCGCCTGGTCGCTGTACGACCAGTTCTCCGAATCGAACCTCAATTACCACGAACTGCTGACCGAATTCCTCCAGCACCTGTGCGAACGCACCCGCAAAGGGCAGCCGATCGGCACGACGCCCGCGCCGACGCCGACGACCCCCACCACGACGACCCCCGCCCCGGCGCCGACGACCCCCACCACCACGCAGCCGACGGCGCCCTCCGGCGGGACGGCGCCCGAAGGCACGAGCACCGCCGCGGGGGCGAAAGCCGCGCGGGCGCACAGCGCCGCGACGACCACGACGACGCCGTCGGCGACGCAGATCCCCGGCGACCAGATCTACTGCACGACCGCCCAGAAATTCACGAGCTACCTGAAGACGCCGCCGGTGATCTCGCTGCTGACGAGGACGCTGAAGGGCGGCACCCGCGCCGGCGTGCAGATCTCGCTCTCGAAGATCTCCACCGTGCGGCTGACGGTGCGCCAGGGCTCGCGCACGATCTGGACGAACAGCGCCTACCTCGCGCGCGGCAAGCCGAAGCTGCTGTGGACGACGCCCCGCGCCGGCGGCAACTTCAGCGTCACGGTCAGCGCCACGGACCCCGCGGGCAACTTCGCGACGAGCACCGGCACGATCGCTGTCTCGAAGGGGTAGCCGGTCTCCCGGGAACGGCGCGGGACGGTGCGGGGCGCGCGGACGCGCCCGCCCGGGCGGCGTGCCGCGAGCCGTCATCTTCGCGCCGGGGCGCGCTTAGACTGAGCGGGGATGATGAGGCTGCTGAACGCCTGGGGCACGCTCGGCCGGGACCGGCGGCTCGCGGCGGGGATCTCGCTGGCGCTGTTCGTCTCGATGCTGCTGCCCTGGTACAGCAAGACGAGCACCGTCGTGGTCAAAGGCGCCGCCAGCTCCGCGGAGCAGAGCCTCAGCGCCTTCGGCGCCTTCTCCTTCGTCGAGGCCGCCGTGCTGCTCGTGAGCATCGGCGTGCTGGCGATGCTGTTCGCGCGCGCCGAGCAGCGCGACTTCCAGCTCCCGGGCGGCGACGGCCTGATCGTCACGATCGCCGGGGCGTGGGTGGCGATCCTGATCTTCTACCGCCTGTTCGACAAGCCCGGCCTCCAAGGCAACCAGCGAATCGTCTCGACCGTCGGGGTGCAGTGGGGCATCTTCATCGCGCTGCTGCTCGCGCTCGGGCTCGCCTACGCTGGGCGGGTGATCCGCGCGGGCGAACGCGGAGCGCCGCCGCTGTCTCATTCCGAGGACCCTGCCCCGCTCGGGGAGCCGCCGCCCGGGGAGCGGCCGCACGAAGCGCCACCGCGCCGCGCGCAGGACGACCCCGAGAGGGAGG
>DATJMW010000034.1:0-35374 GCA_035508515.1 Solirubrobacteraceae bacterium
GTTCCTCGCGGTCGGCGCGAGCCTGCTGTGGGCGCGGCGGACGAAGCGCCTGCGCGACGCGCGCGTCGCCGCGAGCGCAGCGGACCTCGATCGCCTCGACGAGGTACGGCCGCGCAGCGACGACTGGCCGCACACGACGCGGGTGCTGCCGTGGGCTCTGGCGGGCTTCATGGTGATGCTGTTCCTCGCGCCGTTCGACGCGATCAAGCTGCCGGTCAACCTGCCGTTGAGCAGCACGCTGGACCGGCCGTTGCTGATCGCGCTGGTGACGCTGTGGCTGCTGAGCCTGGCGATCGTCAGCGGCGCGGCGCGACCGCGGCTGCGTCTGTCGAGCGTCCACTTCGCGGTGCTGGCGCTGTTCGGCATCTGCTGTTTGGGCGTCGTGCTGAACGGCCCGGCGCTGGCGAACATGGACGAGCTGTCGCTGGTCGGCAAGAAGCTCGCGCTGCTGGCCTCCTACATCGCCTTTTTCTTCGTGGTCGCCTCGACGATCCGCCCCCGCGAGGTGCCGCGCTACGCCGCCCTGATGGTCGGCCTCGGCGTGACGGTCGCGATCGCGACGATCGTCGAGTACCGGCTGCACTACAACGTCTTCTACACGCTGTGGGGCAAGGTCTTCACGGTCCTCACCCCCAGCGATCTCGACGCCCCCGACTCGATCGGGCGGCTGACCGTTTACGGGCCCACGAGCCAGCCGCTGGAGCTCGCGGCGCTGCTGGCGATGGTGCTGCCGTTCGCGGTGATCGGCTCAAGCGACGCGGCCACCCGCCGCCGGCGACTGCTCTACTCGCTGGCGATCGGCCTGTTGCTGGCGGGCGGCCTGGCGACGTCGCGCAAGACCAGCATCGTCGCCCCGGTCGGCGCGATCGCGCTGCTGATGATCTTCCGCCCGCGCACGATCGTCCGCTCGTTGCTCGGCCTGGCGCTGGTGCTCGGCGTCGTGGTGCACTTCACCTCGCCGGGCGCGCTCGGTTCTGTGCTCAGCCAGCTCGAGCCCGGGCACGTCAACAACGTGCTCACGACGACCGACCGCACCGCCCGTTACGACGCGGTGCGCCCGGATCTGCTCAGCCATCCGCTGCTGGGGCGCGGCTACGAAAGCTACGACCCGCACAAGTACCGGATCCTCGACAACGAGTACCTGGGCCTGCTGATCACGACCGGGCTGCTGGGCGTGCTCGCCTATCTGGCGATCTTCGCGACGATGATGAACACGGCACGCCGGACGATCCGCGGCCCCGACCCACGGCGCGCCTCGCTCGCGCTCGCATCCTTCGCGGCGGTCGGGGTGATCGCGCTTTCGAGCGCGCTGTTCGACGTCCTCTCCTTCCCGCACGTCCCCTACCTGCTGTTCTTCATCGGCGGCATGATCCTCGCGCTGCGCGAGCATTCGCCCGCCTCGGAGCCCGTCCGGGCCGCGGTCGCCCCTCCGCCGACGCTCCCGCTCGGGCACACCGCTGCCACCGAAGATGCCCTTTCCCCTCGTAACGGCGGGGATTTTGAGCCGCTGGAGCCGGTCCGGCGGCGGCGCGCACCGGTCCCCGTGGCCTGAAGCGATGCAAAGAGTCTCGAATTCGCGCAAAAGCAGACGGTGCCCGCGTCCGTTTGCTCATCAGATGCCCAACCTCGACGCCGTGCCCAACCATATGCCCAAGCGACTGACCACACGAGCGAGCAGCAGTCTCGCCGCATGTCTTGCAATCACCTGCCTGCTCCTCCTGATGCTGGCTCCGGGAAGCGCCTCGGCGGCGGTTTCGTGCCCGAACTCGAACCCGATCGTCAACGAGAACAACTGCATGGGCGAAGGCACCGACGCGAACAAAGAAGCGCTCGAAAACTACAGCGACGACCTCGGCGGCTTCACGCCGCAGACGAGCTACGCACTGGGCGAAAACGTGCCCGTGAAGATCGGCACCGACCTGCCCTCCTTCCCCGCCACGAGCGTCAACATCGACGTCTACCGGATCGGCTACTACGGAGGCCAGGGTGCACGCCTGATCCCCGGCGCGGGCGCGACGAACGTCAAAGTCAACAACACCTACCAGTGCAACCCCGAGAACACGACCACGGGGGAAATGAGCTGCTCCAACTGGAACGTCAGCTACACGATCCCCGGCAACAAACTGCCGGTCTCGGGCATCTACGAGGCCGTCTTCACCGACGTCGCCGACGGCGGGATCACGAACTATGTGATCTTCCCGGTGCGCAACGACTCGCGTGCCTCGGACATCCTCTACGTGCTGCCGACGGCCGACTACGAGGCCTACAACACGTGGGGCTGCAAGTCGCTGTACTTCGACGCCTGCGGCGGCGCCAACACGATCTCCGGCGACGGCCGCGCCGTCGCGGTCTCCTTCGACCGGCCCCAGGAGGAAGGCGACAAGCAGCTGAACCACTTCTTCGGGCCGGACTTCAACACCGTCTTCTGGCTGGAGCAGCAGGGCTATGACGTCACCTATACCGACGACATCCAGACAGACTCCAACGCGCAGGCGCTGCTGAACCACAAGGTCGACCTCGTCTCTGGCCACAGCGAGTACTGGAGCTACAACTCCTTCAACAACTTCAAGAAAGCCCGCGACGCGGGCGTGAACATCGTCTCGCTCAGCGCCAACACCGCCTACTGGCAGACGCGCTACGAAAACAACCACCGCACGCTCGTCTGTTACAAGACGATCCAGGGCTCGGCCGACGGCAACCCCGGCGGCACGCCGAACGACCCCGCCTCCGAAGGGCCGAACGGCGAAGCGCTGCCGCACAACGCGACGACCACGCGACGCGACCCCGGCGCGCCTCCCGGCGACCCGAACGCGCCCCCGGGCGGGCGGATCGGCCCCAACGAACCGGAGAACTCGCTGTGGGGCAACATGTACGTCGGCGACAACGACGAGAACAACTTCCACATGACGATCCCGGCGGGGAACGCGAACAGCGAATTCGCCGCCGCCCGCTTCTGGCGCAACACCGGCCTGTCGACGACGCAGTCGACCACCCTGCCGGAGGGCTTCGTCGGCTGGGAGTGGGACCAGATCCCGACGCAGCCGAGCTATCTCGCGCAGGAGCCCGCCGGCGTCAAGCAGCTTTCGCTCACCGACGTCACCAACCCCGAAGACTCCTGGATCCAGGACGCGGGCCGTGCGCGCGCCTCGACCGCACCGCCGGGGACGCCGAGCAACGTGAGCGCCGTCGAGTACCGCGCTCCGAGCGGCGCGCTGGTGTTCTCCTCGGGCACGATGGAGTGGAGCCTCGCGTTCGACGAAGACCCCGTGATCGACCAGGGGACCTACAACGTCCTCTCGGAAATGGGCGTGCAGCCCGGGACTCCGGCCGAAGACATCAAAACCGACTCGCCCACCGCCCCCAAGGCGCCGTGGCCGACGTTCACGGCCAGCCCGACCTCGACGCTGATCGGCCAGCCGGTGAGCTTCAACGCCTCGCTGTCGAGCAGCCCCGACGCGAAAATCACCGACTACAAGTGGGACTTCGACAACAGCGGCAAATTCGCGACCGACACCGGCACCACCGCCACGACGACGCACACGTTCACGCAGCCCGGCATCTACAAGGTGACCCTGAAGGTGACCGACAGCCTCGGCCAGCAGGAAACGACGCAGCGAACGATCAACATCTCGAACACCGCGACGGCCAAGCTGAGTGCCGCGATGAACCCGGTCGGCGTCGGCCAGAGCGACCAGCTGAGCGCGGCTGAATCGACGGACGTCGGCGGCACGATCGTCGACTACAAGTGGGACCTGAACGGCGACGGCACCTACGAGACCGACACCGGCTCGACCCCCACGATCAACAAGACCTTCTCGACGCCGGGCACCGCCACGGTCGGCGTACAGGTGACCGACAGCAAAGGCGCGACCGCGACGACGACGCTCTCGGTGCAGGTGCTCGAACACGGCGTCAGCCGCTACGGCGACGCCGTCACGGCGGCGCCCGGCCTGCTGCACTACTACCGCCTGGACGAGCAGAGCGGCACGACGATCGCCGACAGCGCGGGCGAAAGCCCCGGCACGCTCAGCGGCGCCACGCTCGGCGTCCCGGGCGCGGTCAACGGCGACCCCGGCACCGCGGTCAACTTCCCCGGCGACGGCGACCCGCTGGAGGGCCAGACCGGCTCCTTCGGGACGATCCCGATGAACCTCTCCGGTCAGACTTCGATCACCGTCGAGTTCTGGCTGAAATGGGACGCCTACGGCAACAACGACTCGCTGGCGATGGAGCTCACCTCCAACTACAACGAAAACGGGGGCGGCTTCCTCGTCGACCCGGACGCCCGCGAGTACGGCGGCACGTTCGGCGTCGGCATCGGCATCGGCTCCACCCGCAACTCGGTGTTCTTCGCCCGCCCGAGCGCCGGCGTGTGGCACCACTACGCCTTCGTGCTGAACTCGCAGGCCCCGGCGGCGAGCCAGGTCACCCCCTACGTCGACGGTCAGCCCGTCAGCTACCAGAAGGAGAGCAGCGGCACCGGCGCGGGCGCCTTCGCGGCCTCGAACCTGTACCTGTTCTCGCGCGGCGGCACCTCGCTGTTCGGCTCGGGCTCGCTCGACGAACTGGCGATCTACTCGGGTGAACTCAGCGCCGCGACGATCGAAGAACAGTCCGACTCCAACGGCCAGGAGCCGCGCCCGACGGCGACGATCACAAGCACGCCGAGCCTCCCGCACGCGGGCCAGACGTTCACGCTCAGCGGCGCCTCCTCGCACTACGCCGGCGGCTCGATCGTCAAATACGAATGGGATCTGGACAACAACGGCAGCTTTGAGACGAAAACGGGCGCCACGCCGACGACCACGACCTCGTTCGCGAACCCCGGCACCTACACGGTCGGCCTGCGCGTCACCGACAGCGACGGCGGCAGCGCGACGACGACCAAGCAGATCTCCGTCGGCACCTTCCCGCCCAACCCCAGCGTCAGCGTCTCGCCGAAACCCGCGCTGACGGGGCAGACGGTGAAACTCGACGCCTCGGCCTCGACCGACCAGGGCACGATCACCGACTACAAGTGGGACCTCGACAATAGCGGCAACTTCGCCACGGACACGGGCTCCAACCCGGTCGCCAGCACGACCTTCCAGACCGCCGGCGTGCACACGGTCGGCGTCAAGCTGACCGACAGCCAGGGCCTCAGCGCGACGACGACGGTCCAGGTCACGGTGCTCGCGCAGGGCGTCAGCAACTACGAGGACGCCGTGCTCGGGACGCCGGGGCTGATCGACTACTACAAGCTGGGCGAGTCGAGCGGGCCGGCGATCGCCGACAGCAAGGGCACGAGCAACGGCACGATCAGCGGCGGCACGTTCGGGCTGCCGGGCGCCGTCAAGGAAGACCCGACGACGGCGATCGGCTTCAACGGCACGAGCGACTCCGGCGCGATCCCGCTGAACCTGTCCGGCACCAGCAAGGTGACGATCGAGTTCTGGCTGAAATGGAACGCCTACGCCAACAACGACGCGCTGGCGATGGAGTTCACCCCGAACTTCAACGAACAGTCCGGCGGCATCCTGATCGACCCGAACGCGGGCCAGTTCGGCGGCACGTTCGGGATCGGCATCGGCAGCGACTCCAGCCGTAACAGCGTCTTCTTCCAGCGCCCGAGCGCCGGCGTCTGGCACCACTACGCGATCGTGATCGACACGACCGCCGCGGCCGAAAACGAGATCAAGCCGTACGTGGACGGTCAGCCCGTCAGCGTCCAGCAGGCCAACAACGCGACCGGCCAGGGCGCCTTCGCGAACTCGACGCTGTACCTGATGTCCCGCGCGGGCAGCGCGCTGTTCGGCAACGGCAGCCTCGACCAGCTGGCGATCTACAGCCAGCCGCTGAGCGCCGCCACGATCTTCCAGCACTACAACTCCTCCGGCACCGCCAAACCGCCGGCGCCGTCCTTCACGATCTCCCCGAGCCAGCCGCGCCCCGGCCAGACGGTGACGCTCAACGCCTCGGGCACGACCGACCCGAGCGGGCAGGTCACCGACTACCAGTGGGACCTCAACGGCGACGGCACCTACGAGACCGACACTGGCAGCAACCCGGTCCTGACGACGAACTTCCCCGAAGAAGGCACGCGGGAAATCACCCTGCGCGCGATCGACAACCACAACGCGAGCGCGTCGGTCACGCACACGCTGACCGTCGGCAACCTGCCGCCGACCGCGAAGCTGACCGCGACGCCCAACCCGACGATGGTCGGGCAGACGGTGAAACTCGACGCCTCGGGCTCGACCGACCAGGGCACGATCACCGACTACAAGTGGGACCTCGACAACAGCGGCAACTTCGCGACGGACACTGGCACGACACCGACGACGACGGTGACCTTCCAGACCCCCGGCGCACACACGGTCGGCCTGAAGCTGACCGACGACCACGGGCTGACGACGACCAAGACGGTCACGATCACCGTGCTCGAACAGGCGCCGACGAACTACGCGACGGCCGTTCAGAACACGCCCGGCCTGATCGACTACTACCGGCTCGACGAAGCGACGGGGCCGACGATCAAAGACAGCAAGGGCACGAGCAACGGCACGATCACCGGGGGCACCTTCGGCGTCGCCGGGGCGATCACGCCGAACACGGGCCTCGCGTTCAACGGCACGAGCGACTCCGGCGCGATCCCGCTGAACCTGTCCGGCACCAGCAAGGTGACGATCGAGTT
Source organism: Solirubrobacteraceae bacterium (assembly GCA_035508515.1). Taxonomy (GTDB): domain Bacteria; phylum Actinomycetota; class Thermoleophilia; order Solirubrobacterales; family Solirubrobacteraceae; genus Palsa-744. The sequence continues at coordinate 6,674 of DATJMW010000034.1, forward strand.
CTGGCTGAAGTGGAACCAGTACGCCAATAACGACGCGCTGGCGATGGAGTTCACCCCGAACTTCAACGAACAGGAAGGCGGCTTCCTGGTCGACCCGAACGCGGGTGAGTTCGGCGGCACCTTCGGCATCGCGATCGGCTCCAGCGGCGACCGCAACAGCGTCTTCTTCCACCGCCCGAGCGCCGGCGTGTGGCACCACTACGCGATCGCAATCGACACGACGGCGGCGCCCGAAAACGAGATCACCCCCTACGTCGACGGCCAGGCGGTCGGCTTCCAGCAGGAGAGCGCCTCCGGCGGCCAGGGAGCCTTCGCGAACTCGACGCTGTACCTGATGTCACGCGCCGGCACCTCGCTGTTCGGGGCGGGCGCGCTGGACGAGCTGGCGATCTACAACCAGGCGCTGCCGGCGACGACGGCCTTCGCGCACTACGAGTCGACCGACGTGAACACGAGCCTCACGCCGAGCTTCACGGTGACCCCGGCGAAACCGGTGCAGGGGCAGAACACGACGCTCGACGCCTCGGGCTCGACCGACACCAACGGCACGATCACCGACTACAAGTGGGACATCGACGGCAGCGGCAACTACGCGATCGACACGGGCACGACGCCCACGTTGACCGGGCCCGCACCGGCCGCCGGGACCTTCACGGTCGGCCTGCAGACGACCGACAGCAATGGCGTGGTCGCCCGTACGACGCGGACGATCACCGTCACGAACGCGCCGCCCGCGACGCCCGCGCTGACGCTCTCGGCGGCGACCGGCAGCACGTTCCTCGCGGGCACGACGGCGTACACCAACCCGCAGGCCGGCAACTCCGGCGGCTTCACGGTCAGCGCCAGCACCAGCGACTCCTTCTCGGGCATCAAGAACGTCGTGTTCCCCGCCCTGACCGGATTCAGCTCGGGCGGCGCGACCGACACCACGACGCCGTACCAGACGACCTACAGCTGGTCGGGCGCGGGCGCCACCGCCAGCGGCGCGCAGGCCGTGACGGCCAACAACAACGCGGGCCTCAGCGCGAGCTCCAACTTCAACGTCGTGCCCGACACGACAGCTCCCGCGGGCGGCGCGCTGACGGTCAACGGCACGGCCGCGACCGCGACCGGCTCGTCGGGCTACAGCATCAAAAGCGCTTACACGCTCTCGCGCACCGACTTCTCGGAGGCGCAGTCCGCGACGGCCTCGGGCCTGCGTTCGAGCACGCTGACGATCGCGAGCGCGACGCTGAAAGAAAACGTCTGCGGCAGCTTCGGCGCGGCGAGCACGATCACGGGGGCGCCCGCGCAGAGCGAGCCCACGGGTTGCTACCGCTACACGCTCACCGGCATCGACAACGTCGGCAACAAAGCCGTCCTGACGGCCACGGTGCTCGTGGACACGAGCACCCCGACGACGCCGTCGCTGACGTTCAGCGGGCTGTCGGCCAACACGTTCTACAAGCCCTCGACGAACGCGCTGTACTTCCGCCCGGCGGCCGGCGGCGCCTTCACGCTCACGGCGGCGTCCACCGACCTGGACACCGGCATCCGCGAATACGTGTTCTCCTCGCTCGCCGCCAACGGCTTCCTCGAAACGCAGAAAGGTGGCGTGATGAACTACACGTTCGGCGCCACGGCCACCCAGCCTTCGAGCGCGCCGACGCTGTACGCCGCGAGCAACGCGGGCGCGATCTCGACCAAATCGACCTACAGCCTGATCGAAGACTCGGCCGGGCCGACCGGCGGCGCCTTGACGGTCAACGGCACCCCCGGCACGGCCGCGGGCGCCGCGAGTTACAGCAACGACGGCGCCTACACGATCACGCGCACGGACTTCAACAACGACGCGGGCTCGGGCTTCATCAGCTCGACGCTGACGAGAGCGACCGCGACGCTGTCCAACAACGTCTGCGGCACGTTCGGCACCCCGACGACGCTCACGGGCGCCCCGTCGCAGAGCAACCTGTCCGCGGGCTGCTACCGCTACTCGCTGACCGGTCTCGACCGGGTAGGCAACGCCTCGGTCCTGACGACGATCGTGCAGGTCGATAAAACGGCCCCGAGCGCCACGATCAGCGTGCCGGCCAGCGCGTCGGGAGCGCCGGTAGCGGTCACGTTCAACGCGACGGACTCCGGCTCGGGGGTCAACACGGCCTCCGGCCAGCTGCGGCGCGCCTCGGCGACGTACACGGCTTCCAACAACAGCTGCGGCGGCTTCTCCGGCTTCAGCAACATCGGCTCCGCGGGCGTGACCTCGCCGTTCAGCGACACCACCGTGACGACCGGCAAATGCTACGAGTACGAGTACGTGGTCTCCGACCGGGCGGGCAACTCGACGACCTCCTCGGCCGCGACCGTGCGGGTGATATCGCCGAACCCGACGCTGACCGCGATCGCCGACACGACGCCCGGCAGCACCCAGGGCAAGCCGCAGGTCAACGACGCCCTGACGCTCACGTTCAGCGCGCCGATCCTCGCGAGCAGCATCCCGTCCTCGGTCACGATCGCCTACGCCCGCTCGGGCAGCTCGAACACGACGATCACGATCACCGGCATCAGCTCGGGCAGCTGGAACACCGGCGACAACCTCTTCTCCCGCTACATCGACACTGGCGGCACGGCGCCGACGCTGACCGCCAGCACCACTGTGAGCAGCAACACCGTCAAGCTGACCGTGACGAAAGTCAACGACCCCAGCGGCAACCTGAACGCCGCGGGCCCGGGTTCGATCAGCGGCGTGCTGAACTCGGCGATCAAAGACACCTCCGGCCACCCGGCCAGCAGCGAAACCTTCACCAGCTCGAGCATCCGCCTGTTCTGAGCGCGCGGCGCGGGGGTCGCGCCGGGTGCCCGCCTCGCCGATCAGGCGACGGCGGGCACCGCCGCGCCGAGTGCTTGACCGCGGGTCGCGCTAGCCGCCGATGGCCAGCTTCTCGGCCACCGTCGACAGTTCCTGCGCCACTTCGCCGACTTCCTTGGCGATCGTCCGCTTGTCGGCTTCGCTGAGCGCGCCGTACAGCGCGAACCCGAGCGGGGTGTCGCGCTTGTAGCGGTTCAGCACCTCCTGAACCGACCGGAACTTCTGGGCGACGCGGCGCGAGAGCTCGGCGTCGCCTTTGCGTTCGAGCGTCGGGCGGAGGTATTCGAACGCCTTGCGGGCGCCGATCAGGTTGCCCTGAAAGTCGGAGAGATCGGTGTGCGAATAGCGATCCTCTTCGCCGGTGATCTTGACGTTGACGATCTCGTTGAGCAGCTGCACCGAGCCGTTGACGAGCTGCGTGGCGGCCAGCGGCAGCGTCGGCACCTTCTGCTGGAGCAGTTCGACGTCGCTCAGCAGCCGGCTCGCGAGCGGGCCGGCGCCGCGCAGGCTTTTCTTGACCCACATCAGCTGCTCGATGCGGTGGAAGCCGGTCCACTTCGACACGTCGCCCGCGACGGTCGGCGAGTCGATCCGCGCGTCGATCGAGGAGTCCAGGCCGGGGAAGCTGTCGGCGACCGGCTCGATCGCCTCGTAGTGGCGGCGCACCGGCCCGTAGAGCCGCTTCGCTTCCTCGAGATTGCCCTGCTCGATCGCGGCGACGAACCTGCGTGTGCCCGTCACGAGTTCGGCGATCTCGTGCTCGACGTAAGTGCGGTACTGGAGCACCGCGGTCTTCGTCAGCACGTCGGAGGAACCGCGCACCGGGAACGGCTTGCCGGTGACGGTCAGCTTGCCCTGGGTTACGTTGCCGTCGGGGCAGTTCAGCACGTAGGTCCCCGGCTGCAGGTCGAGCGAGAACGACCCCGACAGGCCGGGGAGGACGTTCTCGCGCTCGCCGATGATGATCCCGTTGCCGTTCTGCAGCTCGAGCTCGGTGACCAGCGTGCTGCCGCCGTTGGTGACCGTGAACGTCACCGGCCCCGCGGGCACGCTCGCCTGGTCGGGCAGGCAGCCCTGATCGGTCAGCGTGAACTTCAGCGACGAGCTGTGGGGCCCTCCGCCCCCGCCGCACCCCGCGAGCGCGAGCGCGGTCAGCAGCGGCGTCGCCTTGAGCGTACGTCCGATCATTCGTTGGTAGGGCCGGGGAGGGCGCAAGCAGGAAGTTGTGGCGGTCGTTATGTCGGTGGGGCGCGCTACAAAGATCGTCGCGTCCGGCGACATTAGGTAACCCTAACTAGACGAGCGGACGCGCATACTACAACGATTCGCAACCTCCCCCGCCGATCCTCTCGGCGCCGTGGGAAACGGCCCCGGGCGGCCGCGCCCGCGCGGCACGTGGTGCGCCCGCTCCCTGGGCGTGCTGGCGATCCTGACCGTCGCCCTGGCGTGCGCCCAGACGGCGGCTGACGCCGCCACGACGACGGCGCCGCCCGCGGGAGCCGCGGTCACCGCGAGCGAAGCCCAGACGCTCGACATGCTGCTCGGCTCGCTGTCGGCCCGCTACGCGCGCGCCGACTCGCTCCACGACACGAGCCTCGCCGCGCCGGTGCGCGCGATCGCACGAAGCGTCCGCGATCGGGTCCGCGAATCCGCCGCGACGACTCCGCAGGCCCAGGCACAGCAGACACGAACGCTCGCCGCGCTCGACAGGCTCGTCTCGATGCTGAGGGCCACCTCCAAGCGCTTTCAGCCGTGGCCGCTGGCACTCGAAGTAACCGCCGTGAGCGCCGGCGCCAGGCGCGACCTGGGGGCGCTGCTGCATCCGGCCGCGGCTCCCGCCGACACTTATGGCTCGCTCGAATCGGCGCTCGACGCGATCGGCAGGCAGGCGGGCGCGGGGGGCGATGCCCGATCCGCGGTGCTCCGCGCATACGCGCTCTACGCGGCCGGGGCGGGCGGGCGCCTGCAGGCCGTCGATCCCGGCCTCGACGCCCGCATCAACCAGGAAATGCTGACCGGCACCCGCACGACGGCCTCGCTGCTGGCGCTGGCCGGCTCGCACGCGCTGGCCGGCTCGCACGCGAGCGCGGCGCGGATCGAGCACGCGATCGCCGGCGTGCGCGCGAACGTGAGCGTCGCGGGTCAGCTCCTCGGGCTCGTGCACGTCAGCCACGCCACGATCGTCGTCAACGGAGCGATCATCGTGTTCCGCGAGGGGCTTGAGGCGGTCCTGATCCTGGCCGCGATCACCGCCTCGTTCGTCGGCGCCAAGCGCCATCTCCGCCGGCCGGTGCTGCTGGGCGCGCTGGCCGGGCTGTTCGCGACGATCGCGACGTTCGTGGTCGGGCAGGAGCTGCTGCACCTGCTGGGCGACGGCGGGCTTCAGCTACAGGCGATCACCGGCCTGGTCGCGATCGCCGTGCTGCTGCTGATCACGAACTGGTTCTTCCACCGGCTCTACTGGAGCGAGTGGATCTCGCGCTTCAACCGGCGGCGCAAGATGCTCGAGCGCTTCGATCGCCGCGGCTTCATCTCCGGCCAGGTGCTGGGCCTGCTGCTGCTCGGCATCTCGAGTGTCTACCGCGAGGGGCTCGAGACGGTGCTATTCCTGCAGGCGCTTCAGACCAGCGCGGGCACCGGCGCCACGCTGCTCGGCGCGGGCATCGGGCTGGGAGCTACGCTGCTCGTCGGCGCCGTCACCTTCCGCCTGCAGCGCAAGCTGCCGTTCAAGCGCATGCTGATCCTCACCGGCGTGCTGATCGCGCTCGTGCTGGCGGTGATGGTCGGCACGACGGTGCACACGATGCAGGGCATCGGCTGGCTGCCGATCAGCGCGACCAGCTTCACGGTCCCGCTGGACTGGAGCACGTGGCTGGGCGTCTACCCGACGTGGGAGGGCATCGGCGCCCAGGTCGGCGCCCTGGTGTTCGTGCTCGGCTCCTACTTCGCGGCGCGCGAGATCCAGGTCAATCGACCTCGGCGCCGGGCTGCGCGGTCAGCCCAGGCCGGACCCGCACGGCCCCCCGCAGCCGCCGCAGCCGCGTCAGCGGCGGCAGCACCCGCGCAAAGAGCAGGCTGAGGTCGCTCCAGGCGGGCCGCGAGACGGCGCGCAGCGCGAGCGCGTAAGCGACCAGGCCCGCGGGCGCCACGATCAGCAGCGACGGCAGCTCTCCGAGCGTGGGGTCCACGAGGTGCAGCAGGGGCACGGAGACCGCCGCCAGCGCCAGGCACCCGACGATCGCCGGTCCCAGCTCGGGGATCAGCCGGGCGATCGAGATGCCGACGTAGCGTTGCAGCAGGAAGCGGTAGACGCCGGCGAGGATCCCCAGGTAGGCGACCGAGACGACGATCGAGACGACGATCAGGCCGTGGCTGGCGGCCACCGCGACGGCAGCCGCGTATCCGGCCAGCATCCCCAGGTTGAAGCGCAGCAACGAGCGCGGCTGCCCGACGGCGAGCATCACCTGCGCGTAGCCGGTCAGCACCGCGGCGATCATCCCCGCGACTGCGAGGATCTGCGCGGGATGCACGGAGGGGGCCCAGGCGCTGCCAAGGATGTAAGGGATCGCCACGGGGGCGAGCACGATCAGCAGCGCGAGCAGCGGGAAGATCACCGCGGCGTGCACGCGCGCCGCGCGCTCGTGCAGGCGGCGAAGCTCCTCGCGGCTCTCGATCCGCGAGTACACCGGGAAGGCGAGCTGCATCATCACGCCGCTGAGCTTGTCCTGGTAGACGACGCCCAGGTTGAAGGCGCGCCAGTAGATCCCGGTCTGCGCCGCCGGCAGCGTGGCGGCGATGATCGCGTAGTCGACGTTGCGGAACAGCACGTCGACCAGCCCCGCGAGCGCCGCGGGCACGCCGAAGTTGCTGATCTGGCGCTGCGAGCCGCGATGCCAGCGCGGCAGGGGCGGCGGCGCGGCGATCACGAGCAGCAGCGAGCTGGAACCGACCTGGACCAGCGCCCCGATGACGATCGCGCTGCCGCCGAGGCCCAGCGCGGCCAGCACGATCGCGACGACGTTGCCGGACACCAGGCCGACCATGTCGATCAGGCTGAGCGCCCGGAAGCGGAGGGCGCGCCACAGGGTCGCCCGGGCCACCGCGCCGATCGCGGCCAGCAAGAAGATCGGCGACATCAGCTCGACCAGCCTCCCGGTCTCCGCGCCGAAGATCCGTCCCAGCAGCACGCGCGAGAGCCCGAACAGCAGCAGGCTGAGCGCGAGCCCGCCGACGAGGCTCGTGAGCGACGCCGAGCTGCGGTGGGTGTCCTCGACCGACTCGCGCTGCACGAGCGCCGAGGCGAAGCCCTCGAACGTGAGGATGCCCGCCAGCGGCACGAAGATCAGCGCGACCGCGGCCCGGCCGAACTCCGCCGGGGCGAGCATCCGCGCCAGCGCGACGGTCGCGATGACCGCGACGCTCTCGCTGACCGCGCGCGTCAACACAAGCCAGCGCACGCCGCTCACCGCCGCATCTTTCATCGATCTTCCTGCCACAGGGATCCCAATCACGAAACGACCGGCCGGGCCCTGCTCTTGCGCCGAAAAGGCCCGCCGGCGCCACCGGGATTCGCAAGTCCCGCGGGCAGAAAGGCGTTAAAGGCATGTGATGCTCAGCACGCAGAGGGCACGAGGCATGCCGCGCGTGGCCGCGGCGGCGAAGAGCGACGTGGTCTTCTGCTTCTCATATCTGACCTGGGAGGGTTGCGTTCGCGCGGGCGGCTTCCACTCAGAGGCGCGCTTCGCCCAGACGCTGCTCGACGACGGCCTGGTGCGGCGGACGCTGATCTGCAACACGATCCGCAGCCTGCCGCGCAAAGTCGCCGCCGACACCGTCGCTCGCGCGCGCGGGACGAGCGAGCGCTTCCCGGGCGACGACCGGCGCCGGCTGCTCGAGCCCGTGCGCCTGCGCCGGCACGAGCCGACGTCGATCAAGGGCGTCGCGCGGGCGATCGCCCGCTACGATCGCGCCCTGCGGATCGGCGCCGAGCGAGCCGGCTTCCGCAAACCGGTCGTGATCGTCTCGCACCCGCTGCTGGCGGGCTTCGCGGACTTCTCCTGGGCCGGGTCGGTGACCTTCTACGCGACCGACGACTGGACCGCGTACCCGCCGGCTCGCCGCTGGTGGGACGCCTACCGCGAGAGCTACGCGCGCGTCCGCGCGAGCGACCGCCGCGTCGGCGCGGTCTCCCAGGCGCTGCTCGAACGCATCGAACCCCGGGGCGCGAGCGCCGTCGTGCCGAACGGGCTCGACCCGAACGAGTGGATCGAGCCGGCGCGCGCGCCGGAGTGGCTGGCGCGGCTGCCGCGCCCGATCCTGCTGTACGCGGGCACGCTCGACTCCAGGCTGGACGTGCCGGGCCTGCTCGCGCTGGCCCGGCAGAAGCCGCATGCGACGCTGCTGCTGGTCGGGCCGCTGGTCGAGCCCGGACACTTGGAGCCGCTGCACGCCGCCGGCAACGTGGTCGTTCGCCCGCCCATCGGCCGCGAGGAGCTGGTTGGCCTCGTGCAGGCGGCCGACGTGGGCATGATCCCGCACGTGCGCTCGCCGCTCACGGAGGCGATGAGCCCGCTGAAGCTGTACGAGTACCTGGGCGCCGGCCTGCCCGTCGTCGCCACCGACCTGGCGCCGATGCGGTCGATCGACCGTCGCGTCCTGCTCGTGCCCGCGGGCCGCGAATACGCGCCCGCCGTCGACACGGCCGTCGAGCTCGGACGGGCATCCGAGGAAGCCAGGATCGGGTTCGTCGAAGCCAACTCCTGGCGCACGCGCCACCGGCGGCTGCTGGAGCTCGCGCTCGCCTAGCTCGCTGCGCCCGAGCTCGCGCTCGCCTTGCGGCCCATGCTCGAACCCGCGCTCGCCCAGCGGCCCGTGCTCGAACCCGCGCTCGCCTAGCTTGCCGGAGGAGCGAAGCGCCGCACCACGCGGGCGGGAGCGCCGACGGCGACGCAGTGGTCGTCCACGTCCTCGCGCACGAAGGAGTTCGCGCCGATCACCGCGCCGCGCCCGATCCTGACGCCGGGGGCGACGACCACGTTCTGGCCGAGCCACGCCCCGTCGCAGATCTCCACCGGCGCGATCCCGGCGAACCCCTGCTCGCTCACCGGCAGCGAGACGTCCTCGTAGGCGTGCCGGTGGTCGGCGATGTAGACGTTGCGGGCGAGCAGCACCGAGCGACCGAGCGTGACGCGCGCGGCGGCCGCGAGCACGCAGTAGCCCGTGATCCGCGTTCCCTCGCCGATCTCGAGCTCGCCGCCGTGGCCATTCACCTCGTACGTCGCAAGCCAGCAGTTCGAGGCGATGAAGACGTTTGTCCCGATCGAGATGCGGCGCTCGCCGTCCAGGCGCAGGGGGTGCTGCACGCGCGCGCTCGGCGCGAACGACGCAAACGACGGGCGCAGCAGCGCCGAAAAGACCCGCGTGTGCAGGCGCTGGTAGGTGCGGTGGAGCTCGGCGAAGGACAGCGGCCTCCCGCGCTCGCCTGCCGGCACCGCCGCGGGGCCGCCGGCGTCGGCACCTGCCCGGCCGGCGCCTGCCGGATCGAGACCCGCCGGGCCGGCACCCGCCGGGCCGGCACCCGCCGGACCGAACCCGGCCGGATCGGGACCCGCCGCAAGCGCCTCTTCGAGCATCTGCTGCCGCTCGACCATCGCCTCAGCCTATTGCCTGCAGACGGTCGCGCCCCTCGCTGAGCAGGCGCCGCAGGACCGGGCGCAGCCGCGTCGGCGGTGTCGCGATCGGCCCGCTGCGACGATCCTCGCCCGAGACGGCCCCGGGCGCCGGCGCCGCCCGCGCCATCGACCCCAGCGAGCACCACTCGACGTCGCCGAGCCGGTTGAGCTCGTGCGTGGCCTCGGCGAGCACGTCCAACCCCCCGGCCAGCAGATCGTGGTGTCCGTAGAGGATCGTCGGCTGTCCAAGGAACGCGCGCAGCACGTGATCCTCGCGGGGGTAGCGGAAGTCGGTGCGCAGCAGCATCGGCAGTCCGCCCGCCACGAGCTCGACCGGCGGCCAGCCGGAGAGGGCGCCCGCCTCCGGCGGGCCCTGTAGCCAGGAGACCTCTTCGGACGCGGCGATCCAGGGGTACGGGCGGGTCGTGCAGACGGCCTGAAAGCCACAGGCCGCGAGGGCGCGGGCGGCGGACTCGGTGATGCGCTCGTGCGGCGGCACCATCACCCGCTCCACGGTGAGCCCGGTGCGCTCGGCGAACGTGGCGCTGCGGTCGAGCGCCTGTGCGGCCCGCGCCAGATTGCCCTGCCAGGAATCCTCGCGCCCGAGCTCGGGCCCGTCGTGGTCGTTGCCGTGGATGCAGATCGAGAGGTGGCGGGAGCCTTCGCGGAACACGCGCACGGCGCGCGGGTGCGCCAGCCACCCGTCGAGCGGCGCCATCGCGATCGACAGGTGGTAGCCGTGCTCGCGGGCGTGGCCCAGCAGCTGCGGGTAGCGGATGTGGCCGTAGCTGGGCCAGTGCAGGTTCGGGTCGTCGATCACGAACGCGGCGCGGGGGGCGGGCAGCGCATGGCCCGGATCGAGATCGCGCAGGAACTGCGACAGGGCCAGCACCGCCAGACAGCGCCCGGCCTGCAGGCGCTCGCGAAGCGCCTGCCCCTGCGCGAGCTCGGCGGGCGCGCAGGCGACGCGGTGATGCCTGCTCGCGCGGTTCACCAGCCAGGCGGGCGAATCGCCCAGGCGCGCCAGCACGACCTCGCCGGGCGCCGGCGCCATCGGCTCCGTCGGCAGCGCCGCGAACGAGTCAGAGAGCCCGGCCCCGCGCAGCGGACGCGCGAGCGCGCCGTCGTCGGCAAGCTCGACCGGGCGAGCCGTGCCGCCCGGGCGCTCCTCCGCGGCCATCTCCAGGAGCGGGATGGCGGGCATCGCGATCGCGGGCGGCGCATGCGGGTCGATCGTCTCCCCGATCCGGACGATCGCGTCGAGATCGCCGGGCTCGCTTGTCTCCAGCGGCTGGAAACAGACGCCGTGGGCAGCTTCGAGCGCCGCCCACAGCCGCCCTCGGCGAGGGAGCTCGCGAGCGGGAGAAATGCCTACGCACAGGTGTTTGGCGCCCACAGCAAAGCAACGCTCGGCCGCCTCCCAGCTTGTGTGCGCGACGGGACTCCGGGACACCGGTGCGAGAAAAGCGGGGATCGATGCGTTTTTTCGGCATGAGCACCCAGCTGCTTACGCCCATCGCCGCCGAAGCGCCGGCCGAGCGCGAGGCCGCGGGCGCGGAGAGCAAGGCCCGCGCGGGCCTTGCGATGTCGCTCGCGACGTTCGCGATGGCCGCCGCCTCGGGCATCCAGGCGGTGCTGTATCTCGGCCGCTTCGGCACGAACGCCAGGACCGACGGCTTCTTCGTCGCGTTCGCCCTGTACTCGACGTTCGGCGTATTCGCCCAGAGCCTGCGCGTGACCTCGGTGCCGCTGCTCGTCGAGCCCGGCGCCCGTCTGAGCGCGCGTCGCTTCGCGGCGGTGCTGCTCTGCATCGCCCTGCCGGTCCTGCTGGTGACCTGCCCGCTGGCCGGGCCGCTGTCGCAGCTGATCGCCCCGGGGCTCAGCACCGCCGGGCGCAGCGTCACCAGCAGCGCCCTGCCGGTGCTCGGCTGCGCGATGGTGCTGCAGCTGTGGGCCGCCGGCGGCGCGACGGTGCTCGCGATCCGCGACCGCTTCACGACGATCGCGGCCGCCTACTTCTTCGGCGCGCTCGCCGGGCTGATCGCCTTCCTGGCGCTGATGACGCGGACGGGCGTGCACACGCTCGGCTGGTCGATGCTGACGATGTCGGTGGTCACGAGCGGCTGGATGCTCCTCGGCGTGCGCCGCAGCGGCGGCCTCGGCCCCGCGAGCCCCGGGCGCCGGGCGCCGGGCACATCGGTACCGGGCGCATCAGCACCGGGCGCATCAGCACCGGGCGGCCGTCGCCTCTCGGCGATCCTGCGCGACTGCGGGATGGTGCTGGGGCGCACGGCGATCTACCTCGCGGTCAACGTGCTGTTCGTGATCACGCTGGCGTTCGCGAGCCGCTCGATCGCAGGGGGCACGACGGTGCTCTCCTACGCCTACCTGTTCGCGAGCTATCTGGTCGCGGGCACCGGCATGGCGCTGGGGATGTCGAACATCCCGGACATGACGCGCGACGCCCGCGCGCAGCTGCGCACGCTCGTCGCCGCGACCGTGCCGCGCGGCTTTCGCTACGCGATGCTGATCGTGGCCCCCGCGCTGGCCGGGCTGATCGCCGCGGGCGCGCCGCTGATCCACGCGTTGCTGCCGCACAGCCTCTCGGCGGCGCAGGTCGGCTCGCTGCGCACGTTCACTGCGCTGCTGGTCGTGTGGACGCTGGCCGCGCTGCTGGTCAACTTCCTGCTCCCCGTGCTGCTTGCCCTGGGCCGCTCGCGCCTGCTCGGCGCGCTGGCCGTGCCGCTCGTGCTGATCCATCTCGCCGTGACCGCGATCGCCGCGGCCCTGCTCGGCGTCGACGGCGCGGTCGGGGCCTTCTGGCTGGCGCCCACGGCGCTGGCGGCGGTGCTGCTCGTGACGGGCGTCGGGCGCGGGCAGGCGGGTCTGCTGGCGCGCGAGATGCTGATCGACGCGGTGCGCTTCCTCGGGCTGGCGGGCATCGCCTTCGGGGCGGGCTGGGCCGTCAGCACGGCGCTGCCCTCGGGCGTCGCCCAGGCGGCGGTGGCCGGCCTGCTCGGCGGCACCGTCTACCTCGCGGGCCTGAGCGTCGTGGCGCGCCCGCAGCTCGAGGTCCTGCTGCGGGCCGCCGACCTCCGTCCGGCAGCGGCGTGAGCGTCACGGTCCTCAAGCCCGGCCTGGCTCCGAGCCCGGCGAGCGCCCGCGACCGCCGGTCGTCGCATGTAGAGGCCCCTGAGCAGCGGCTCTCGCCGGCGCCGCGCGACCGCACCATGATCGTGGCGCTGGCGGCGTGCTTCGCCGCCGTCGCGGCGCTGACCTGGCGCAAGTGGGGGGTCGCGGAGATCGACGCCGGAGCCGAGCTCACGACGGCCGACCTCGTCAAGCACGGCGCCCTCGCCTACCAGGACGTGCGCTACTACTACGGCCCGCTGGGGCTGTACTCGCTGGCGCTGGCGTTCAAGCTCTTCGGCAGCAGCTTCACGACCGCGTTCGCCTTCGGGCTCGTCCAGGCGGGCGCGATCGTCGCAGCGTTCTACGCCCTGGCGCGCCACTGGCTGACGCCGCTGTGCGCGGGCCTCGCGAGCGCGGTGCTGATCGCGATCGGCTTCTCCGGGACCGAGTTCAACTTCGTCCTGCCGCACACGAACTCGGCCACCTTCGGCCTGTTCCTGCTGCTGGTGATGCTGCTCGCCCTCGCCCACGAGCGACCCCTCGGCGCGGGCGTGGCGCTGGGGCTGATCGGTTTGACGCGCCCCGAATTCTTCGTGGTGGCCGCGGCCGCGGCCGCGGCCTACGTGCTCGTGACGTGGCGCACGACGGGGCGGGCGCAGGCGCTGCACGCCGCCTGGCGGCTCGCGCTGCCGGGCATCGCCGTGCCGGCGATCGTGCTCGGCTGGTTCGCGCTGCACACCGGTCTCGGCAAGCTGCTGAGCGAAGACCTCTGGCCGACGAAGTTCATCAAGGTCGGCGCGAAAACCGAGAGCAACTGGGCGCCGATCACGCTGTCGGGGCTGGCGGGACTGCTCGCGCGCGCGGCGATCTACCTGGGGCTGCTCGCCGCGCTCGTCGCCGGCGTGCTCGGCTGGCGGCGCCGGCAGGGGCTCGCGCGGGTGCTCGGCCTATGGCCACTGCTCGCCTGCGCGCTGGCGATCGCGCTGGCGGACGGACTGCTGCGCGCGGGTGGCCTGCTCACGGGACAGCGCGAAGCGATCGAGCGCGAGCTGCACCATCTGATTCTCGGGATGAGCTGGCTCCCGGGCCTGGGGGTCGGGACGGCGCTGCTCGCCGCGAGGCGCCTGCTGCGCCGGGAGGACTCCCCGCTCGGCGGCTCCTGGCCGGTGGACTGCGCCCTGATCGTCGCGGGCGCCGCGCTTGGCCTGCGCGCCTACAACGCATTCACCGCCGAGGGCTCCTACGCCCCCTACTACGCCGCCCCGCTGGTGCTGCTGCTGGGCATCCTGCACCAACGCGTGGCCGAGCGCTGGCCGGCGGCGCGCGGCGCGGCGTTCGGCGCGCTGGCGCTGGCCGCCGCGGGGCTGTTCGCGTTCTCGCTTGGCGGGCTCTACGTGCACGACACGACGACCGTCCACACGCCGCGGGGATCGTTCGTGACGACGCGCGCGGGCGCCACCGCGCTGCAGGCGGCGGTGCGCCAGATCGATCGGCACAGTGGCCCGCGACAGGCGATCCTCGCCGCGCCGACCGACGGCGGGCTGTACTTCATGTCCGACAGGCGGCCGGCCCTGCACGAGCTGACGCTGCTGCCGGGGCTGCTCGCCACGCGCTCGGCGGAAGCCGCCGCGGTCGCGCGCATGCGACGCGAGCATGTCGCGCTCGCGGTGATCGGCGCGCGCGACCTGTCGGTCTGGGGCACGCCCACGTTCGGCCAGAACTACAACCAGCTGCTGGGTTCGTACCTGCGCGCCTCGACGCGCGCGAGCATCGTCGTCGGCACCCTGTCCGACCCCTCCGGCGGGACGATCCCGTCGAAGGGTTTCACTGTCCTGCAACTGTCATCGGAGCGGAAATGAGCAATCACGACGTGGGCGCGATCGAGCAGGGCCCCAAGGGCATGCGGCGCCGCCTGAGGTTCCTTCAGACCTATGCGAGCTGGCGCATGGCAGTGCGCGAGCTGTGGCGTTTCAAGTGGCACGAGAACCGCCGGCACGACATCGTCGGCGGCTACCACACCCGCACGGCCGGGGTGCCCTATTTCGTGCGGCACACCACGCGTGACATCGGGGTCTTCTCGGAGGTCTTCGTGCTCGGCGAGTACGTGCCTCCGCGCGAGGTCGCCGACTGGCTCTCCCAGCTCGGGCGCCCGCCGCGGATCCTGGACGTCGGCGGGAACATCGGGCTGTTCGCGACGTTCGCCCGCGACCGCTGGCCCGGCGCCGAGGTCGTTTCGATCGAGCCGGACCCCGACAACCTCGAGATCCTGCGGCGCAATGCCGAGGCGGGATCGGGACTGCAGGTGGTCGCCGCGTGCGCCTCCGATCACGACGGCACCCTGCGCTTCGTCGCCGGACAGGAAGCCGGCTCGCACGTCGCCGACGCCGAAGCGGCGGAGGAGGAGACGATCGAGGTGCCCTGCGTCGACGTCTTCCGCCTGGCCGACGCCGCCGACCTGATCAAGATCGACATCGAGGGAAGCGAGTGGGAGATCCTCGCGGACCCGCGTTTCGCCGAGCTGTCCGCCGGGGCGCTGGTGATGGAGTGGCACGAGCTGCTCTGCCCGCACGCCGAGCCGCGCAAGGCCGCCCGTGAGGCGCTCGAGCGCGCCGGATTCACGATCGTCGACGACCGCGTGGACTTCCCGGAGGTCGGGATGGTCTGGGCCGTGCGCAGCGACCGCCTCGACGCCGCCGCGACGCCCGCCCACGCCGAGCCGGTGGCCGTCGGGAGCTAGCTCACAGCCGGGCGGCGGCACGCCCCGCTGCCTGGGTGTGTTCGCCTCGCCGCCAACAGACGACGGGGTCAGTCCCCCGTCGGCCCGTAGACGTATTCCGACGGTGCCCAGTCGACGCCGATTTTGTTCGGGTTCGGCGTCAGGCGATAGTCGTCGGCCGAGGGGTTGACGAAGCCCGGGTTCGCGAGCACGATGCTTAGCAGGCCTTTGGTCAGGGTCCATGGAGCTTCTTTGAAGACGTCCGAGTTCTCCGTCACCGCGTAGGCGGGCCCCCCGCCGCCGTGCAGGACGTTGAACACCTGCTCGACGTTGTGGTTGACGGTGGCGCTCAGCGGCTCGGCTGCGTTTTCGGCGCGGATCAGGTCGCCCTGCCCGTCCCAGACGGTGTTCCCCGTCATCGTGAAGCCGGCCGTGTTGAACACCTGGACGTTGTTCTCGCTCTGACCCAGGTTGTCGTTGCGCAGGAACAGGTTGTCGCTGACCGTGACGTTGCTGGCGTCGCCGTCCTTGATGAAGAAGCCCTGCGACTGGTTGTCGTGCTCGTAGTTGTGATCGAAGGTCAGGTTGCTGCCGCCGAACACGCTCTGGAAGGCGTCGGTGTGGTTGCCGTGCTCCTCCAGGCCGTAGATCTCGTTGGCGGTGATGCGCACGTGCTGCCAGTTGCTCAGGTGGATCGCGTCCTCGCCCCCGCCTTCGCCGTAGCCGTGGATCGAGTTGCCGCTGATCGTGAGGTACGTGTCGGGCGGCGTGGAAGTGCAACCCGAGTAACTCGGCGCGTTCGGGGAGGAGCAGTTGACCGAGGAGTTGACGATGCCCTCGCCGCCGCCGCTGATGTCGTTGTGGTCGATCGTGATGTTCGAGTCGCCGGTGCCCATCGCGATGCCACCTTTGACGATCAGGTTGTGGATCGTGAGGTTCTTCGTGTTCGAGGCGATGTTGATGGCTCCGGTGATCACCCGGGCTCCGGGGGCCGCGGTGAGCGTCGCGTTGCTCGCCGGGCTGACGGCGATGCTCACGGCTCCGTAGGTACCCGCCGTCAGGCACACGACCGAGTCGGGCTTCAGGGCGGCGTTCAGCTGCGAGACGCTGGAGACCGTGCTCGTGCAGTCCCCGATCGATTCTTCTTCCTGCGGTTCTTCTTCGGCCGGGGGTTCTTCCGCCGGTGGTTCTTCTTCGGCCGGCGGTTCTTCCGCCGGTTCTTCTTCTGCGGGCGGTTCTTCTTCCGGCGGTTCTTCCTGTTCCGGTGCGAGCGGGGTGGCGATGCCCCGCACGAGCCCGCCGCCACCCGACGCGAGCGCGCGGAGCCGGACTTCGTAGGCCTGCGCGCTCAGGCCGGTGATCATGTAGCGCCGCGCGCGGGCCGGGAGCTGGACGGGCGCGCTCCATGGGCGCGCCAGCGCAAGCGGATCGAGCCCCCCGCCGGCCTGTGGCAGCCCCGCCACGGGACGCCAGCGAAGCCTGAAGCCGTCGATGTTCGCCCGGCCTGTGGCGCCCCAGCGGAGCGCAAGCGAGCCGGGGCCCGGCACGATTCGCAGGTTCGTCGGCCCCGAAGCCGCAGCCACGGCCGCCGGCGCCGTGCCGGCGCTTACGCCGGCCAGAACGACCAACAGCGCGAGAAGAAACCTTCTAGCGCCGATCGGCGCGTGCGAAGCACGCACGCCGGTGCGACCCTCAGCGAACCGGGTTTTCAACGCTTCCTCCTCCTGCCGAAATCCTTGGGCGGTACGTCACCACCATCCTTGAACCATCCCTGAGAACCTACCCATGCAGCAGCGCCCGAAACGCTTTGCGGCGGGATGGTAACGAACGCGCAGCTTTGCGCCGGTATGAGCGGGTTGGCCCGGCGGCTTCCGCTCCCGCGGCTCTCCGCAGGAGCCACCCCAAATTCTGACCGGGCGGCCTGTTCCGGCTCTCAGTACCCCGTCGGCCCGTAGACGTATTCCGACGGCGCCCAGTCGACGCCGATTTTGTTCGGGTTCGTGACCAGGCGGTAGTCGTCTGCGGAGGGGTTGGCGAACGCGGGTTTGGCGACGACCGTGCTGTGCGGGCCCTTGGCGAACAGCGGCTGTTCTTTGAAGATGTCGTAGTCCTCGCTGAGGCTGTAGGCGGGGCCGCTTTCGTGCAGGACGCTGAACAGCTGCTCGACGTTGTGGTTGACGGTGGCGCTCAGCGGCTCGGCTGCGTTTTCGGCGCGGATCAGATCGCCCTGCCCGTCCCAGACGGTGTTGCCCGTCATCGTGAAGCCGGCTGTGTTGAACACCTGGATGTTGTTCTCGCCCTCGCCGAGGTTGTCGTTGCGCAGGAACAGGTTGTCGGAAACGGTGACGTTGCTGGCATCGCCGTCCTTGATGAAGAAGCCCTGTGACTGGTTGTCGTGCTCGTAGTTGTGGTCGAACGTCAGATCGCTGCCGCCAAAGACGCTCTGGAAGGCATCGGTGTGGTTGCCATGCTCCTCCAAGCCGTAGATCTCGTTGGCGGTGATGTCGATGTGTTCCCAGTTGCTCAGGTGAATCGCGTCTTCGCCCCCGCCTTCGCCGTAGCCGTGGATTTTGTTGCCGCTGATCGTGATGTAGCTGTTCGGGGCCGTCGAGGTGCAACCGGAGTAGGTGGGCGCGTTCGGCGAAGAGCAGTTCACGGAGGAGTTGACGATGCCCTCGCCGCCGCCGCTGATGTCGTTGTGGTCGATCGTGATGTGCGAGGCGCCCGGCGCCAGGTTGATTTCCCTCGTGGCGAAGTCGTGGATCGTGAGGTTGCTGGCCCCCGCGGCGACCTTCACCCCGGCCAGCGCGACGGCGCTGCCCGGCACGGACTCCACGGTCACGTTGCCCGCGTGCGCGCCGGACAGTTCGAGCTGCCCATAGGTGCCGGCCGTCAGGCAGATGGCCGAGCCCGGTACGGCCGAGGTCACCTGCGAGGCGAGCGCCGAGACGCTCGAGAGGATCGTCGTGCAGGCGGGCGAGGGGAGCGGGGCTTTCGACGGGAGAATTTTCGCGACCGGAGACTGCCCGGGAGCGACGCCTGCGGCAGGCGGCGCGGCCGTCGCCCCGGGGGTCGGCCCGGCGGTGGCGGTCGCATACGCCGAGATCGGGCAGCGCGAGCCGGCCCTGCCCGTGAGCCATTTCTGGGGCAACCGCCGGAGGCGGCGCTGGGCACCGGTCTCGCTCGGGCAGCGCCCGTCACGCGCATAGCGATAGCGCAGCTTCCCTCCGGTCGCGAGCACCGCGAGCCAGTACCTGTTTCCCGACAGCAGGCGCCGCTGGGAGATCGAGACGGTGTTCCAGGCGTGCGGGCGCGGCGAAGACACCCTACCCGTGCTCAGCAACCGGCCTGGATGACCCGCCGCGTTGCTGTAGAGACCCACGACGATCGCGCGCGCCGTCGTCCCGCGATCCAGATAGACGCGCACCTGCTCGACCGCGCCGGTGGAGCGTGCGCGGAGCTGGAACGCCTGCGGGCGGCCAGGGTTCAGCGAGCCACGCCGTGGCTCGACCTTCGTGTCGCCTGCGGGCAGCGTTCGGGCCGAGGTCGCCGCCGCTCGCGTCTGAAACGCATGCGGAGCGACCAATACGAGCACTGCGGCGATCGGCAACAGGGAGCACGCGGCAACCTTGCGCATCGCTGACCTCCTGTCGCGATCGTTCGACACCGCCCACGCCAAGAATACATACCGGCCCCTCCCGGGCGACCCTGCAACCGCGGCTGCATGTGAACGACGGGGATCACTGGTTCGGGCCCCAGGACTGTTCGCCGGGGTTCCAGTCGATCCCGGCTTCTTTGGGGTTCGCGGCGAGCCGGTAGTCGTCACTTCCCACTTTGCAGGTCGGGGAACACTTGTAGGTGCCCGATCCGGAAAGCGATTTCGTTTCGTCCCCCGGCCCCGTCCTGTACAGGCCCGCCGGATTTTCCGCGAACAGATTTCCTTCCGACGTCAACGCGTAGGTCCCCGACGCAGATTCACCCCCGAGCTTGATGCGACCGAGCACGTTGTGCCTGATCACGGCGCTCGGTTCCACGCAGCTGCTGCTCAGCGGCTGGATGTTGTTGCCTTCGGTGAGCGTGTTGCGTTCGATCACCAGGCCGTGCGTGCAGTCGTCCACCCACACGCCGGCGATTCCTCCCCAGCGTTCGTCGCGGATCATCAGGTTGTCGCGGATCGTCGCGTTCGTCACCGTGTCACCGTCCTTCAGCAGGATCCCCTCGGTGTCGTTGTCGTGCACGTAGTTCTTTTCGAAGACGAAGTCGTGCGCGGTCCTGTAACCGGCGTTGTAGGTCTGGAAGATGTCGTCGTGACACGCCCCTTTGCAGGTTTCTTCGCTGATCGCGTAGATGTCGTTTTCACGCACGGTCAGGTTCGCCCAGCCCTGGGCGTGAATCGCGTCTCCCTCGCTCGTCACCGAGGTGTTGTGGATCTTGTTGTGTTCGATGTCGATGAATTCCGCGACCGGGCCTTCGACCCGCGCGAACACGCCGACGCCGTCGCCGGAGGGGTTGGAGATGTCGTTCCACGCGATCACGTCGTGGCTGTAAGCCGTCGAGTTACCGGTGCCCACGTCGATGCCGCCTTCGATGTGCAGCCCCTCGACGGTGATGTGGCTGGCCGCGATCGTCACGCTTTTCACCGAGACGTGCCTGCCCGGCGCCGGGACCAGCGTCGAGTTGGTGGACGGCGGCCCCGCCGTGATCGCGATCGAGGGGTACGCGCTCCCGGTTTCCTTCAGGCACACGACCTCGCCGTCGATCGCGAGATCGCTCTTCGCGGTCGCGACGCTTTCGGTTTCCACGGTGCACGTGGGTTCCGGCGCGCCGCCGCCCGGCGCGCCGCCGCCCGTCGATTTCGCGGCGACCGCCGCGCTCGGGGCCGAGCCGGCTTCGGTGGACCCCGCCTGGTTGGACGCCGTCACGCGGACGCGCAAGGTATGCCCCACGTCGGCCGAGGACAGCACGCGTTCACTGGTCGTCGCGCCCGCGATGTTCGAGCAGTTTCCGCCGGCGCCGTCGCAGCGCTGCCACCGGTAGGCATAGGACGCCGGATCGCCCGCCCACGTGCCATGCCCGGCGGTGAGCGTTTCGCCTTCGATCGCGGTCCCGCTCACGGTCGGCGGCAGGAGGTCGACGGGAGCGACGGGAAGTTCGACCGGGAGTTCGACGGGAGGCGGTTCCACCGGGGGCGATTCGACCGGAGGGGATTCGACGGGGGGCGGTTCGACCGGGGGCGCCGGTTCGACGGGTGACGGTTGCAGCGCGGGGGTTTCGTTCCCCGGCGGCAGCACCGGGGCAACCGGTTCCAACGGGTTCGTAGAGGTTTCGCCGCTGCCGCCCGGAGCTTTCGGGCCCGGCGCCGGCGCTTCGGCGCCGGCCTTGGCGGGGACGGACGCAGTGGAGGTGGCGTACGCCGAGAGCGGGCAGCTGGCGCCGGATGCCCCGGTCCTCCAGGAAGCCGGCAGCGCCGTCAGCGAGCTCTGCGAGCTGGCCTCGCTGGCGCAAGGCCCCCGTAGCCGGTCGCGGTAGCGCAGCGCGCCGCCTTTGCCGAGCACCGCAAGCCAGTAGGTCGCGCCGGAGACGAGCGTCGTCCGCGGGATCGGGACCGGGCTCCAGCTGCCGGGGGCGGACATCGCCGCGGCGCCGGAGGCGAGCAGCGCGCCGGGGTGTCCGTGCGCGTCCCGGTAGATCCCCGCGCTCAGGCTCCCGGCCGCGCTGCCCGGGGCGAGATAGACGTAGATCGTGCGGACCGCTCCCGAGGAGAGGGCGCGGACGCGAAAGGCGCCGGCGCGCCCCGGGGCGAGCGAGTCGGTCTGCGGCTCGACGGCGCGGTCGCCCAGCAGGATCGTGGGCTGCGTCTGGGCCGGGGCGAAAGAGGAAGCGTCTCCCGCCCGCGAGGGCCTTGGCTCAAGCTGGCGCGGGGCGTGACGCCGCGCATGCCGCGCATGAGCGCGACCGTCGCCTGCATGTGCCCTTGCAGGATGCGCGCCGGACGACGCGACAGCCGATGAAGCGGTGAGCAGGACGAGCACGGCGAACGTCGCGACGAGCGCGACCGGCGCCCGCATGGACTGCTTGAACATCGAAAGCCTCCCCCCGGAAGATGGGCATATGCGGGGCTCTCGTCAGCTTCCGGGGCAGGCCTTGAGCCGTTCGCTCGACTCCTGGACGTTCTGCTGCGCGCCGGCACCAAAGGGACGACGCGTCGTCCGCCCGGCGGGACGACCTGCTCTGCCGGGCGCTCCTCTATTTTGCATTTTGTGGGATCGGCTAGCGAGGAGCTGCGCGTCGTGCTCGCCGACGACCATCACTTCTTTCGCGACGGCCTGCGCGAGGTGCTGGCCTCGGCGGGGATCTCCGTAGTCGGAGAGGCCAGCGACGGTCGCGGCGCGGTCTCGCTGGCGAGCGAGCTGGCGCCCCAGGTGATGGTGCTCGACCTGCACATGCCGGACGTCTCCGGCGTCGAGTCGATTCGCGCGATCGCCGAAGCGTGTCCAGACGTCCGCGTCGTGGTGATGACCGTCTCGGCCGACGCGGGAGACGCGCGCGAGGCACTGGCCGCCGGGGCGAGCGGGTATCTGCTGAAGGACACCCGCACGAGCGATATCCCCGGGGCGATCCGCCAGGCGGCCGCGGGCCAGGGCGTGCTCTCGCAAACGGTGCTGCGGGCGCTGGTCGAGCGCGTCCCGGCCGAGCCTGCGGAAAGCGCGGAACAAGCGGCGCACGAGGGGCGCGCGCTCACCGCGCGCGAGCTGGAGGTTCTGCGCCTGATCGCCCAGGGCGCGGACAACGCGGCAATCGGCGAGCAACTCTCGATCAGCAAGCACACCGTCAAGCAGTACGTGACGAACATCCTCGAGAAGCTCGGTTCGCCCAATCGCGTGCAGGCCGCGGTCTACGCGGTCCGGGCCGGGCTGGTCTGAGGACCGCCTCCGAGCCCACGATACAGGCGCCGGGCAGGGCTCGTTGGAGACGGCGGCGCCCGAAGCGCCGCCGGCACTGCTCGCCGGCGAACGCCCCTACGCGCTGGCGGCGAGCGGCAGGATCGCCTGGAACGCCTCCTCCCGGTCGGCGACGCCGAGCTTGGCGACGCTGGCCGAGACGTGGCGGCGAACGGTGATCGGCGACAGTGAGAGCAGCTTGCCGACTTCGGTCGTCGTCATGCCGGAGCTGAGCATCCGCAGGATCTCGGACTCCCTGGGTGTGAGCTTCACGTTGCCAACCCGGATCGCGCTGGACGAGGCGGCGCTGGAGTCGCGCAGCTGGGCGAGCACCCGTCCGACGAGCGCACGTGGCAGCGCGGCCTCGCCCCTGAGGACGCCGCACAGCGCCGCGGGCAGGCTGTCGGGGCGAAGGTCCTTCGGCAGGTAGCCGACGGCGCCCGCGCGCAGCGCGGCGAGCACGTCCTCGGTGGCGTTGGAGACCGTCAGCATCACGACCGCGGTCGCGGGCGAGGCCTCGGCGATCGCGGCGGCGGCCTCGATCCCCCCGCCCGGCATGCGGATGTCGAGCAGGCACACGTCGGGCTGCTCCTCGCGCGCCGCCGCGATGGCGCTGTCGCGGTCAACGGCTTCGGCGACGACGTCGAAGCCGCCTCTCATCAAGGACATGCGAACGCCTAGACGGATCGCCTGATGGTCGTCGGCGATGACGACCCTGGGAGCGGCGGCGCTCACGGCAGCACGGCCTCCACGGTGGTCCCGGCGCCGGGGGCGCTCGTCACGCCGAGCCGTCCGCCGAGCTCCTGCGCGTGGCGGAGCATGCTGTCGAGCCCGAAGCCGCCGCCCCGGCGATCCGCGGGGTCGAAGCCGTGACCACGGTCGGCAACGCGCAGCGTCCACTCGTCGCCGTGGTCGAGCGTCACGACGATGTCCTCGGCCTGGCCGTGCTTGACGGCGTTCGTGACGGCCTCGCGGGCGATGTGGACGAGCGCGTCGAGCGTCACGCCGTCGGGCTCGGCGCCGATCCCGGGCGCGAGCGCGAGCGTGATCGGCGTGTCGCGCGCGGCCGTGCGGACCGTTTGCTCGAGCACCGCGGCGAGCGGCTTGCGCTCGCGCGTGGAGAGGTCGCCCAGCACTTCGCGTGCGCCCGCCAGCGCGCGCTCGGCCGAGGCGATGACGGTCGCCACGCGCGAGGCGAGGGCGGGATCGTCCTCCAGCGCCCGCGCGCTCGCGAGCGCGTAGCTGAGGTCCTGCATGATCAGGTCGTGCACCTGAGCGGCGAAGCGCCTGCTCTCGGCGGCGGCGAGCGCCTGCGAAGCGCGCTCCTCCTCGCCCGGCTGGCGGTCGCTGGCCCGCCGGCCGCCGCGGCGGCGGCACCCGGGCGGGAGCGCGACGAGATTCGGCGCTCCTGGCGTCCTCGCGGGAATCCGCGTGGGAGGAAGCACAGGAATCGCTCCCCCGGAGCCTCCGAGCGCTAGTACCGATGCGGTGTGCGAGCTGTCCATTCCGTGTATCTCGCGATCTCGACGCTGGCGAATCGACCGCAGCCTTGCCGCCGGCCCTGCATCGAGCCCGACTTCGACGATTCGACCGTCCATGACCGGATCGGCACTTCCCCCCGAAGTCAGTAGGGAAAGTTTGCCATTAAAGCCGCAATTTGCAAGCAATAGTTTGCCTTCTTGCAAGATCCGGCCCCCTCCGGGAGTCGCGCTCGGCCCCGTCCGGGAGTCGCGCTCGGCCCGTCCGGGAGTCGCGCGCGCGACTCCCGTGGATCGCTATCTTGCGGGCCATCTCGGCCTCGACCACAGCAACCTCGCCGCCACCGCCCCCGACGGCGGAGATCCTCGGGATACCGCTGGCGGTCTCCGACTACGAGCAGGTGATCGACTGGATGGAGGCGATGATCGCCGCCGACGCGCGCGGCTACCTGACCGCGGCGGCGGTGAACCTGGTGATGTCCGCGCAGGAGCAGCCCGCGACGCTGGCGGCGGTACTCGGCGCGACGCTGGCGGTGCCGGACGGGATGCCGCTGGTGTGGGCGCTGCGCGCCTTGGGACACAAGCGCTCGACCCGCGTCTACGGGCCCGACCTGATGCTGAAGTGCTGCGAGCGCGCGGCGAGCAAGGGCCTCCCGATCTACCTCTACGGCGGCCGCCACGACGACGACG
The DNA here is from genome assembly GCA_035508515.1 of Solirubrobacteraceae bacterium. Classification (GTDB taxonomy): domain Bacteria; phylum Actinomycetota; class Thermoleophilia; order Solirubrobacterales; family Solirubrobacteraceae; genus Palsa-744. The sequence continues at coordinate 31,147 of DATJMW010000034.1, forward strand.
CGCGCGAGCTGTTGATCAGGCGCCTGCGCGAGCGCTTCCCGCGGCTTGAGATCGCAGGCGCCTCCTCGCCGCCCTTCCGGCCGCTCACCGCGGAGGAGGACGAGCACGAGATCGAGCTGATCAACGCCTCCGGGGCGGCGATCGTCTGGGTTGGCACAGGCCAGCCTCGCCAGGAGCAGTGGATGCACCGCATGCGCCCGCGTCTGAAGCCGCCGCTGCTGGTGGGCGTCGGCGCGGCGTTCGACTTCCACGCCGGCCTGATCTCACAGGCCCCGCCGTGGATGCAGCGCAACGGCCTGGAGTGGATCTACCGGCTCTCGCGCGAGCCGCGACGGCTGTGGCGGCGCTACGCCCGCTACAACCCCCTGTTCGTGGCGGCTTTCGCGCGTCAGTACGCACGGCACCGCCGCGGGCAGCGGTCATGACGGCGGCGCGGCGCGGATGAGCCGCGTGCTGATCACCGGCGGCGCGGGGCCGCTGGGCGCCGCGGTGGCCAGACGGCTTTTGAGCGACCCCGCCTACGATGTGCGCATCTCCGACGCGCGCGAGGCGCCGCGGTGGATGCGCGAAGGCTGTGAGATGCACCGCGGCGACCTGCGCTCCTCCCAGCAGGCGCTGGCAGCGGTGAAGGGGTGCCTGCACGTGATCCACCTGGCCTGCTTCGGGCAGCGCGGGGAGCAGGACGAGGCTCCGCACGCGCTGCTGGAGTACGAAGCGGCACTGCACAACGCGATGCTGCGGGCGGCGCTCGATCGCGGGGTGGAGCGCTTCGTGCACGTCTCCTCGCCGCTGGTGTTCGAGCATGCGACGCTGTTCCCGACCCCGGAGGAGCACCTGCGGGAATGCCCGGCGCCCAGCTCGGCCCGCGGCTTCGCCCGCCTGGCGGGCGAGCGCCTGTGCGCGGCGGCGGGCCGCGAGCACGGCCTGCAATCCACGATCTGCCGCCCGTTCGGGGCCTACGGCCCGCGCGCCGGCGCCCACGGCCTGAGCGAGCTGATCGACGAGGCGATCGGGGGCGAGCGGCCGCTGCGGCTCCCCGGCACGGGTGAACAGAGGCTGACGCCGACGCACGTAGACGACCTCGCGGCGGGGATCGTCGCGGCGCTGGGCTCGCCGGAGGCGGCGAACGAGGACTTCAACCTGGGGTCGGGACACGAGCTGTCGCTCATGGAGCTGGCGGCGCTGGCGTGGGAGGCGGGCGGAGCGGCGGGCGAGCCGCCGTTCGAGCACGTCCCGGCCCGCGAGGGAGAACCGGAGCGCAGCTGCCCGGCGACCGCGAAGGCGCGCGAGCTGCTGGGCTGGGAAGCCCAGATCGCACCGGAGGACGGCGTCGCATCGCTCGCGCAGACCGGCGGCGTTATCGGCTCCGCTCTATAGGCTGGCGCCAATGACCGAGAAGAAATCAGCACTGATCACCGGAATCACGGGGCAGGACGGCTCCTACCTCGCGGAGCTGCTGCTCGAGAAGGGCTACGAGGTGCATGGCATGGTCCGGCGCGCCTCGACGGAGAAGTTCGACCGTATCGAGCACATACGCGACCGCATCACGCTGCACCAAGGCGATCTGCTGGACCAGCGCTCGCTCGTGGACGCGCTGCGCGCCTCCAAGCCGCAGGAGATCTACAACCTGGCGGCGATGTCGTTCGTGGCGGTCTCCTGGATCCAGCCGACGCTCACGGCGGAGTTCACTGGCGTCGGGGCGACGCGAATGCTGGAGGCGATGCGCGAAGTGTGCCCGGAGGCGCGCTTCTACCAGGCCTCCTCCAGCGAGATGTACGGCAAGGTGCTTGAGGTCCCGCAGACGGAGACGACGCCCTTCTATCCCCGCTCGCCCTACGGCGTCGCGAAGGTCTACGGCCACTTCATCACGGTGAACTACCGCGAGTCCTATGACCTGCACGCGACCTCGGGGATCCTGTTCAACCACGAGAGCCCGCGCCGCGGCCTGGAGTTCGTGACGCGCAAGATCACCTGGCACGCCGCGGCGATCAAGCACGGGCTGATGAAGGACGTCCACCTCGGCAACCTCGAGGCCGAACGCGACTGGGGCTACGCGAAGGACTACGTCGAGGCGATGTGGCTGATGCTCCAGCAGGACGATCCGCAGGACTACGTGATCGCGACGGGCAAATCGCACTCGGTGCGCGAATGCTGCGAGGTCGCCTTTGACGAGGCGGGCCTAGGCGACTTCGAGCAGTACGTGACGATCGACTCCGCGTTCGTGCGCCCGGCCGAGGTCGATCACCTGATCGGCTCGCCGGCGAAGGCGGAACGCGACCTGGGCTGGAAGCCGGAAACCTCCTTTGAGGAGCTGATCCGATTGATGACCCGCGCGGACGTAGAGCTGCTCGGCGCGCGTTAAGTCGGCAGAGGCCCGTCCCCACGAGCCACTTCCCCAAGCCCACGATGCCGGTCCCACTGTTCGACACCTCAAGCCCTTTGGCGGGCCTGCGCGGCGAGCTGTCCGCGGCGGTCGCGCGCGTGATGGAGTCGGGCCAGTTCATCCTTGGCCCCGAGGTCAGCGCGTTCGAGCGGGAGTTCGCCGCCTACTGCGGCGCCGAGCACGCGATCGGCGTGGCGAACGGCACGGAGGCGCTGACGATCGCGCTGCGCGCGATGGGCGTCGGCCCGGGCGATGAGGTGGTGGTCCCCTCCTTCACGTTCTACGCCTCCGCGGAGGCGATCCCGCCGACGGGCGCGACGCCGGTGTTCTGCGACGTGGACCCGGACACCTACTGCGTCACGGCCGAGACGGTGAAGGCGGCGCTGACGCCTCGCACGAAGGCCGTGATCGCGGTGCACCTGTTCGGCAACCCGGCGCCGGTGACGGAGATCGAAGCGCTGGGCGTACCGGTGCTGGAGGACGCGGCGCAGGCTGCCGGTTCGACCAGCCCGGGTGGACGCCCGGGGGCGCTGGGCAAGGCGGCGACGTTCTCGTTCTTTCCCTCCAAGAACCTGGGCTGCTTCGGCGACGGCGGCATGATCACCACGTCCGACGAGCAGGTCGCCGAGCAGGCGCGCATCCTGCGCTTCCACGGCTCGCGCGACAAGGTCGACTACGAGCAGGTGGGCTACAACTCGCGCCTGGACGAGATCCAGGCGGCGATCCTGCGCGTGATGCTGCCGCACCTGGACGGCTGGGCGCAGGGGCGCCGCGATGCGGCGGACCACTACGAGCGGGCGGGGTTGGGCGAGCTGGCGAAACTGCCCGTCGCGACGTCGGGCTCGGCGCCGGCGTGGCACCTGTATGTGATCGCGCTGGAGCGGCCGGAGCCGTTGGAAGCGGCGCTCGCCAGTGCGGGCATCGGGCACAAGCCCTACTACCGCACGCCGGTCCACCGCCAGGAGTCGATGCGCCCTTGGGGCAGGGACGTGGAGCTGCCCGCGACCGAGCACGCCGCGCGCACGCATCTCGCGATCCCGATGAGCCCGGTGCTCACGCGCGAGCAGGCCGAAGCGGTCGTGTCGGCTGCAAGAAGCCTCTAGAAACAGCGGCGCCTGCGAAGAGGCAGCCAACTCTGGCCCGAACAGGGGGCGCGCTCCTGCGCGCCCAATCTAAATAAAGAGGCTGCGAACGGGTGTGCGCTCTAAGAGTGCCGATAGCAATCGTATATACGCGAGTACTCGCTGAGACCTCTGAATGTCCGCAACCGCCCTGGGTGTATAGACAATTGCTATCACCGCCTCGAATTGCGCAACCCGCGCCCGCACTCGCGCCGCCGCCGCGCCGCCGGGCTGAATCGTGCACAGCGCCAAGCTGACCGCGCACGCACATGGCCCGTGCCGCGCCGCCAAGCGTGACCGGCATCCTGCCTTCCGGTCGAGCCGGCCTCCGCTCTTGGCTAGACGAGAACGCTCCGGCTGCCACAACAGCTACCGCACCGGCCATCCAGGCCGGCTTCTGCACAAGCCGAGGCCGGCCGGCTCGGCTCGACTAGCGCCAGCGCTCGAGCAGGTCGCGCTCGGGCACTTCGCGGATCACGCGGGCGGGGACGCCGATCATCACGGCGCGGGCGGGGACGTCGTTGGTGACGACGGCTCCGGCGGCGACGAAGGCCTCTTCGCCGACCTCGACGCCGGGCGTCAGCACGGCGGCGCCACCGATCCGGCAGGCGCGGCGCAGCGTGGCGCCCCGCAGCGGCGTCTCGGGGCCGTGGCGGGCCATCGTGTCGTCGTTGGTGGTGGTGGCGCCGGGGCCGACGAAGACATCGTCCTCGATCACGCTGAA
>DATJMW010000035.1:0-31196 GCA_035508515.1 Solirubrobacteraceae bacterium
CTACGGCAGCTCAGCCGAGCGCACCGCAGCGTTACCCGGCTGGCTGACCCACTACAACTTCAACAGACCACACGGCTCGCTCAGCCACAAGCCGCCCGGCGCTCGCCTACGCGAGCTGACGAACGTGGCTGGGAACTACAGTTAGCCGCGCATGCGGCCTCTCTCCGGCGCCCCAACCGGCGCCGTCTGGCTCGCTTGCCGATCGGTTACGCTCCGCCGATGCGCCAGACCGGGGACTCCCCCCGCGCGCGCGGCAAGCCCGGCAGGGCGCCTGCCGCCACGCGAGAGGAAGCGCTAGCGCGCGCCAAGCAGCGCTACCTCGCGGGCGAGCGCGTCGACGTGCAGGCGATCGCGCGCGAGCTGGGGCTGGGGCGGGTGACGATGTACCGGTGGTTCGAAACCCGCGAGGGACTGCTGGGCGAGGCGGTGGGGGAGATCGCCGAAGAACGCCTGCTGCGGATTCGCGCCCAGACGCGGCGGCGCGGGCCTCGCGGCCTGCTGGACGTGATCGACCGTTTCAACAAAGACGTCGCCGCCACCGACGGCCTCGCGGCGCTGCTGGAGCAGGACAAGGAGCGCGCGCTGCGCCTGCTCACCTCCAGCTCCGGGAAGGTCCAGCCGCGCGTCGTCGCCGTGACGCAGCGGCTGATCGAAGAGGAAGCCGACGCCGGGCGCTTCGAGCCCGCCGTCGCGCCGGACTTCCTCGCCTACGGGATCGTGCGCCTCGGCGAGGCGTTCCTCTACAACGACGCCGCCATCGGCGTCCGCGGCGACACGCTGCACCTGCGCGAAATGCAGGCCGTGCTGCTCGGCCTGCGCGGCGGAGCCGCTAAGCCGGTCCGGCGGCGCCCTGCCGCGCCTCGTCCTCGATCCGCTCGCGGATCGCGCAAAGCGCCGTAAGTCCCGCGCGCAGTCCCGCCAGCTCTTCCGGCGAGATCGCCTGCGCCAGCTCGGCGTCGATCAGTCAAGCACCAAGTCCCATCTCGCGGGCGGCGAAGGGATCGACTCGCTCGCGCCGAACTGGGACAGCAGTCCCTCACCGGCGATCTCGAGGAGGAGGTTGGGATGGCGCTCAAGCGAGCTTCAGCGGAGTTTCTGGGCACCTTCGTGCTCGTGTTCGGCGGTGTGGGGACCGCGGTCCTCGCCGGCGAACACGTCGGCTACCTGGGGGTCGCCTTCGCCTTTGGCCTGTCGCTCCTGGCGATGGCCTACGCCGTCGGCCCGATCTCCGGCTGCCACATCAACCCCGCCGTCACGCTCGGCCTGCTCGTCAGCGGCAAGGTCGAGCTCGGCGAGGCCGTGCGCTACTGGGTCGCCCAGATCCTCGGCGCGATCGTCGCCGCCGGCATCCTGCTGGCGATCGTCTCCGGCCGCAAAGGCGGCTACGACGTGCGCATGGAAGGGCTCGGCGCCAACGGCTACGCCGCGCACTCGCCCGGCGGCTTCCCCGTCGGCTCCGCGCTCGCCGTCGAGGTGATCCTCACGGCCTTCCTCGTCTTCACGGTGCTCGCCGCGACCGACCGGATCGCGAACGTCGCCTTCGCCGGCATCCCGATCGGGCTGGTGCTCGTGCTGATCCACCTCGTCGGGATCCCCGTCACGAACACCTCCGTCAACCCCGCGCGCAGCATCGGCCCCGCGATCTTCGTCGGGGGCTGGGCGCTGAAGCAGCTGTGGCTGTTCATCGTCGCGCCGCTCGCGGGCGGGCTGCTCGGCGCGATCGTGCACCGGCTGCTGTTCAGCCACAGCCGTCAGATCGAGCCCGGAGCCTCGGCCGTCGAGGCCGGCGGCTAGCGCGTAGCATCAGCGCCGTCGCGACCGACGCGCGCCGGGCCAGGCGCGAGGGCCCGGCCGCGATCACGAACCGCCCACGGAACGGAGGGACGAGCACCATGCTCACACTGACCGGCCTCGACGAGGTCAAGAGCTACATCGGCAGGGAGCTGGGCGTCAGCGACTGGCACCTGGTCACCCAGGAGAAGATCGACGAGTTCGCGAACGTCACCGGCGACGACCAGTGGATCCACGTCGACCCCGAGCGCGCGAAGCAGAGCCCCTTCGGCGGCACGATCGCGCACGGCTACTACACGCTCTCGCTCGCGCCGCGCTTCTCCTACGACATGGTCAAATTCGAGGGCTTCGCCTTCGGCGTGAACTACGGGCTGAACCGCGTGCGCTTCCCGGCGCCGATGCCCGTCGGCGAGAAGGTCAGGATGCGCTCGAAGCTCGCCGCCGTCGAGGACATCCCGGGCGGCGCGCAGATCACCACCGAGCTCACGTTCGAGCGCGAGGGCGGGGAGAAGCCCGTCTGCGTCGCGGAGTCGCTCTCGCGCGTGTACACGGGCTGATCGCCCCGGGCACGCGGTGAGGGCCGAGCCGTGAGCGCGGGGATCGCGGTCGCCTTCGGCCTCGCGCTCGCCTCGACCACGCTCACGAGCCTCGCCTACCTGCGCGAGCACGACGCCGCCGCCGCAATGCCGGCGCTGTCGATGCGCCGGCCGCTGCACTCGCTCGCGCTGCTGCTCGCCGACCGCGGCTGGCTGCTGGGCTTTGCGATGGAGTCCAGCGGCTTCGCGCTCTATGCCGCGGCGCTGGCGCTGGCCCCGCTCGCGCTCGTGCAGAGCATCGTCGCAGGCGGCATCGGCCTGCTGGCCTATCTGACCTACCGCTTCGGCGGGCGCAAGCCGCTCGGCTCGCGGCAGATCGCCGGCGCGGCGCTGTCGGTGCTGGGGCTCGTCGCGCTCGCCGTCTCGCTCGGCGAAGGGACAGGCGAAGGCCACAGCGGCTCGACCGCCGCGGTGCTCGTGTGGCTCGGTGGCACCGCGGTGCTCGCGCTGGCGGTGCTCGCCATCGGCCGCCGCACGCTCGGCGTCGCCGTCGCCAACGCGCTCGCGGGCGGCCTGCTGTTCTCGATCGGCGACATCTCCACGAAGCTCACGACACAGGGAGGGGCGCGCTTTGCCTTCGCGCTGTCGCTGATCGCCGGCTACACGCTCGGCACGACGCTGCTGCAACTCGGATATCAGGCCGGCGCCGCGCTCACGGTCGCGGGGCTGGCGACGCTGCTGACGAACGTGCTGCCGATCCTCGCGGGCACGATCGTGCTCGAAGAGCCCGTGCCCTCCGGCGCGCTCGGGGCGCTGCGCGTGCTGGCCTTCGTCGCCGTCAGCGCCGGCGCCGTGCTGCTCGCCCGGCCCGAACCGCAGCCGCCGGGTGCGGCCGCGCAAGGGCAGGCACGCGCCGCCGCCGCGCCCGGCTCGGAGTGAGCCTGCTCAGCGCCCTTTCGGCGCGACGATCGCCACCGCGGCCTCGGGCGTCAGCACGCGGAAGCTGTAGGACTCCTCGATGTACAGCGATACCGAGTCGGCGTCGTGCGACTCGTAGCCCACCGACAGGTCCTCGCCGCAGTCGAAGGCGAAGTCGCCGCCGCGCAGGCTCAGCACGATCGCGCCTTTGACGCCCGGCGCCCACACCAGCGGCCCGCCGGTGATCTTGCGCAGGTGGTCGAGCAGCGGGTAGCCGCCGTGCTCGGCGGTTTCGACCACGCTCGTGTAGTCCTCGCTGCCGAGCGCGACGCCGTACGGACCTTCGATGCCGTTGCGCAGCAGCAGCTCGACCGCGCGCGCAACGCAGCCCGGGTACTCGTCGAAGTTTTTCTTGCGGACGATCGCCGGATGGGGGGAGCTGCTCGCGATCCCCTCGATACCCGCCTTGCGCCAGGAGTGGAACACCGCCGTGTTCTCGGCCTCCACGATCCGCTGCGCCGCGACGTCCAGGTCCGCGAAGTCGACGTCCTCCGCGCCGCGGTCGCCCGCCCGCAGCTCCGCGCGCGAGACCTGAAAGCGCGAGCGCAGCTCGATCAGCGGCAGCACCTCGCGCCGGTTCGCCTCGACGCCTTTCAGCTCGCTCACGTTCGCGCGCTCGACACGGCCGAGATTCGTCGCGGAGTGCTCCCAGCCGCGCGGCCCCGAGAAGTCCACCAGGCGCCGCGCCGCGAGGCCCGGCAGCAGCCGCTCGCGCGCCTCCTCGTCGATCAGCTTCCAGCCCTGCTCGGTGATCGGCGCGTGCTCGCGTAGGAGGTGGTTGCTCACAGGCCCTCACCCCGCAGGCTGCCGATGCCCAGCGAGCCGTCGCCACCGGCGACGCCCTCCACGGCGGAACCCGCGCCCGGCGCGTCGCCGTCGGTGCCGTCGTCCGCCGCCGCCTCCGCGGCCTCGCCGTGCTCGACGACGTCGCCCTCCTGGAACAGCACGCCGCGCGCGATCTCGCGCCACTTCGGCGTCTTGCGCAGCAGGAACTCGAGGTCCATGCTGAAGTGCTTGTACTCCTCGCCGACCGCGTCGGACATGATCGCCGCGGCTTCGGGGTCGCGCTCGACCGCGAGCCGCTGCTCGTACCAGCCGATCGCTTCGGCCTCCTCGGTCAGCGATGCGCACAGCCGGGCGAACGTGCGTGTCTGCTCCGGCAGCTCCTCCGGCGGCTCGTGGTACTGGTCGAAACCCATGCGCTGGGGAGTCTATTCCCCGACCGGCTCCTCGGTATGCGCCTGCGTCGCGTGGTGCAGCCTGCCGCCCACGAAGAAGACCGCCACCGCCAGCGAGCAGAAGGCCAGCGCCGCATCCAGGCGGAACGCCGTGTGCAGCCCGGCCACGAACGACTCGCGCACCAGCGCCAGCAGCCGGTGCGCCACGTCGCCCGAGAAGCGCGCCAGCACCTGCTTGCCCGACGCGGTCCCCGCCAGGATGCCGTGGACGAGGTCGGACTGCGTTTCGGTCACACGTGCGCCGATCCCGTGCAGGTTGCCGTTCAGGTCCGACTTCGAGGACGAGGTGAACAGCGTCGTGTTCAGGCCGAGCCCCACCGAGCCGCCGGCGATCTGGAACATGTAGACGATCCCGCCCGCGAGCCCCGAGCGCGAGGGATCCAGCGCCGTCACGCTCGCGGTCGTCACCGACGAGTAGAACAGGCCGAGCCCGATCCCGAGCACGAGCATCCCGGGGACGAGCGCCGCGTAGGAGGCGCCGACGTCGATCAGCGACAGCAGCAGGATGCCCACCGCGATCGCCGCGCAGCCCAGCGACACCGTCGGCTTCGCGCCGATCCGTTCATACAGCGGGCCCGCGACGAACGACACCAGCGCGAACATCCCCATCAGCGGCAGCAGGCCGACCCCCGACTCGAGCGGCGAGTAGCCCAGGATCTTCTCCATGAACTGCGGCAGGTACAGCAGCGAGCCGAAGAACACCGCCGACATCAGCAGCACCGCCAGGCAGGCGGCGGCGAAGTTGCGGTTCTCGATCACGTCGCGCGGGATCAGCGCCACCTCGCCCATCCGCCGCTCGATGACCCCGAAGGCCACGAGCATCGCCGCGCACAGCGCCAGCAGCACGACGATCCGCGCGTCGCCCCAGCCCCAGTCCGTCACCTGGTCGAGCGCCACCAGCAGCGCCACCAGCCCCAGCGAGAGCGCCACGACGCCGCCATAGTCGATCCGGTGGTCGACCGACTCCGGTTCGCGCTGATGGATCGCGTACCACGTCGCGAACACGCCGAACGCCGCGATCGGGACGTTCACGAAGAAGATCCAGCGCCAGCTCAGCAGGTCCGTCAGCACGCCGCCGAACATCGGCCCCACCGCGTTGCCGATCCCCGCCGCGCCCAGGATCAGGCCGCCCGCGAGGCCGGCCTTGCTTTCGGGCAGCGCCGCGAACGTCATGCCCAGGATCGCCGGCCACATCAGCGCGCCGCCGATCCCCATCAGCGTGCGGCAGGCGATCAGCCAGGCGGTGTCCTGCGCCGCGCCGCCGAGCAGCGAGAAGCCCGCGAACACCGCGGCGCCCACGAAGAACATGCGCTTGCGCCCGAACATGTCCGCCAGCCGCCCACCCACCACGATCAGCACGCCGAACGTCAGCGCGTAGGCGTTGATCACCCACTGCACCGTGCCGACGTCGGTGTCGAACTGCTTCTCGATCGCCGGCAGCGCCACCGCCAGCGCGGTGAAGTCGTTCGCGATGATGAAGACCGCCACGCCCATCGCGATCAGCGCGAGCATCGTCGTGCGATCGAGCTTCTGCTCCGGGGCCGCTGCCGCCGCTGGGCTCGCCGTGGGCATCGGGGCCGACGATACCCGCGCATCCCGACGCCCCAAACGGTTTGGACGAGCGGTCGACAGCCACCCGCCACGTATGCTGGCGGTGTGAGCGAGCCGCCCTTTTTCGCGCCGGTCGCCTGAGGATGGAGGTTCGCTCCTACTCCGAGCTGCGCGCCTTCACGACGCTCGACGGCTCGGAGATTCGCGAGTGGGCCGGGAAACTGTCGATGCCCGCCTGCAACCAGAGCCTCGCCGAGGCGACGATCGCCCCCGGCGGCGCGACCACCGAGCACTACCACGGCGTCACCGAGGAGCTGTACCTGATCACCGCGGGCCGCGGGCGCCTCGTGATCGACGGCGAGGAGCGGCTGGTGTCCGAGGGCGACTGCGCGCTGATCCCGCCCGGCGCGCGGCACAAGCTGTTCAACGTCGGGGAGGGGCCGCTGCGCGTCGTCTGCGCTTGCGCACCCGCCTACTCCGACGCGGACACGACGCTCACCGAGTGAGCGAGCGTCTCGACACCGCCGCGGCGCCGCGCGAGCCGCTGGAGCTGCTCGGGCGCTGGATCGAGGACGCCCGCGCCGCGCGGCTGCCCGCGCCGGAGTCCGTCGCGTTCGTGACCGTCGGCGAGCAGGGCCGGCCCAGCGCGCGCACCGTCTCGCTGAAGCGCCTGCGCGACGGCGCGCTCGTCTTCACCTCCGCGCTGTGGACGCGCAAGGCGCGCGAGCTTCAGCACAACCCGCACGTCTCGCTGCTGTTTCACTGGCCCGCGCTCGGGCGCCAGGTGCACGTCGCCGGCGAGGCGCGCCTGGCGGAGCGCGCGCTGGCGGAGGAGCTGTTCGACGAGCGCGACCCCGCCCATCGCATGCAGACCGTCGTCTCGCGCCAAGGCGAGCCGATCGAGGATCTCGCGCCGCTGCGCGAGCGCCTGGCACACCTGCGCGGCGCGATGGAGGCTCCGCCCGCCTGCCCGCCCGACTGGGGCGCGATCTACGTCGCGCCGCTCGCCGTCGAGTTCTGGCTCCAGGACGAGGAGCGCATGCACGACCGGCTGCTCTACGAGCGCGACGGCGACGGCTGGTCGCTGACGCGCCTGGCGCCCTGAGCGCGTACGCACGGCGATCGCGGTGCGCGCTAGGCTCGCACCAGTGCGCCTGCTGACCTACGACGACGGCTCCGGCCCGCAGGCGGGGGTGCAGATCGGCGGCGGGATCGTGCCGGTCTCCGCGCTCGGCGCGCCCACCGGCTCGGTGCGCGGCCTGCTGCACGCGCTCGACGCCGAGGGCCTGCACGAGCTGGGGACCCGGGCCGAGTCCGCCGACGGGCAGCTCGCGCTCGCCGACGTACGCCTGCTGGCGCCGGTGCCCGACCCCGAGAAGATCGTCTGTCTCGGCCTCAACTACCGCGACCACGCCGCCGAGTCCGGCCAGGAGCCGCCCGCGGCTCCGATGTGGTTCGCGAAGTTCGCCAACTCGCTGATCGGCAGCGAGGAGCCGATCCTGCTGCCGCCCGAGCACGCCGAGTTCGTCGACTACGAGGCCGAGCTCGCCGTCGTGATCGGGCGCGCCGCGCGGCGCGTCAGCCCCGAGCGGGCGCTCGACCACGTCGCGGGCGCGATGCCCTTCAACGACGTCAGCGCCCGCGACCTGCAATTCCAGAACCCGCTGTGGACCAGCGGCAAGGCGATCGACACGTTCGCCCCGTGCGGGCCGGCGCTCGTGACGCTCGACGAGGTCGGCGACCTGCAAGCGCGACGGCTGCGCACGCGGGTCAACGGCGAGACGCTGCAGGACGGCACGACCGCCGATCAGATCTTCAGCGTCGCCGAGACGATCGCCTGGCTGTCGCGGACGATGACGCTGCTGCCGGGCGACATCGTCGCGACCGGGACGCCCGCCGGCGTCGGCGCCTCGAAAGGCCGCTTCCTGCACGACGGCGATACCGTCGAGGTCGAAGTGGAGGGGCTCGGCACGCTCGTCAACCCGGTGCGCGGCTGAGCAGAGGACACGAGGAGGACAGATGACCAACGTGGTGCAGACGGTGCAGGGGCCGGTCGACGCCGGCGAGCTGGGGCTGACGCTGGCGCACGAGCACGTGCGCTTCCGCGACGAGGCCGTCGCCGAGCAGTGGCCCGGCCGCTACGACGAGCAGCTCGAGCTCGAAGCGGCGCTGCTGCACGTGAACGCCGCGAAGGATCGCGGCGTGCGCACGATCGTCGACCCCACCGCGATGTTCGGTGGGCGTGACGTGCGCTTCATGAAGCGCGTCGCCGAGGAGAGCGGCGTGCGGATCGTCGCCTGCACCGGCATCTACAGCTACGACTACCTGCCGCACTACTTCCAGACGCGCGACGTCGACGTGATGGCCGACCACTTCGTGGAGGACATCGAAGCCGGCTGCCAGGGCACCGGCATCCGCGCGGGGTTCCTGAAGTGCGCCGCCGACGCCGCGGGCGTCACCGAGAACGTCGAGAAGATCCACCGCGCCTGCGCCCGTGCGAGCTTGAAGACGGGTGCGCCGATCATGGCGCACTCGATGCCCGCCGTCGGCACGGGGCCGCGCCAGCTCGAGATCTTCCGCGAGGAGGGCGTCGACATGGCGAAGGTCCAGATCGCGCACTGCGGCGACAGCGAGGACATCGGCTACATCGAGGGCCTGCTGGAGCAGGGCGCCTACGTCGGGCTGGACCGCTACGGCCTGGAGATGTACCTGCCGATCGAGAAGCGCAACGCCGTCGCCGCCGAGCTGCTGCGGCGCGGGCATGCCGAGCGGCTGATGATCTCGCAGGACTTCTGCGCCACGATCGACTGGTTCCCGCCCGAGGCCGCCGAGATGTTCGAGAGCCAGGGAGCGATCCGCAACTGGTCGATGACGCTCGTGTTCGACGAGGTCGTCCCAAGCCTGCGCGAAGATGGGGCGATGGATGACGAGTCCTTCAACACCGTGTTCGTCGAGAACCCGAAGCGCTGGTTGACCGCGTGAGTCGCGAGCACCAGGGCCCGCGGGCCGTCAGCACGCTGCCCGCGCAGTTCGACGAGTGGCAGATCGAGCTGCACGGCCGGCGTGTGATCTACCGCGTCGCCGGCAGTGGCCCGCCGATCGTGCTGATCCACGGGATGCTCAACTCCTCGAGCCACTGGCGCTCCGTGGCGCTGAACCTCGCCGGCGAATACACCGTGATCGCCCCCGACCTGATCGGCCATGGTGACTCCGCCGCGCCACGCGGGGATTACTCGCTTGGCGCTCACGCCGCGAGCATCCGTGACCTGCTCGCCGCGATCGGGATCGACCGCGCGAGCATCGTCGGCCACTCGCTCGGGGGTGGCGTCGCGATGCAGTTCTTCTACCAGTTCCCCCAGCGCGTGGAGCGCCTCGTGCTGGTCTCCAGCGGAGGTCTCGGGAGAGAGGTCAGCGCGCCGTTGCGTACCGCGGCGATGCCGGGTGTCTCGGCGCTGCTCGCCGCGACGATCCGTCCGCGCCTGCTCGCCGCGCTGTACGGGGGCGGCGCGCGGATGCGCGAGCGCGGCATCGGTGCCGGCGTCTACCTTCAGGCCGCCGCGCGGGCGATGCGCCCGCTCGAGGGGGCGGCCTCGCGTCAGGCGTTCCTGCAGACGCTGCGCGCGGTGATCGACGTGCGCGGCCAGCGCGTCAGCGCGACCGACCGGCTGTACCTGTTGGAGTCGATGCCGACCATGATCGTGTGGGGCGAGCGCGACAACACGATCCCGCTCGCGCACGGCCGCGCAGCGCATGAGGCGATCCCGCACAGCAGTTTTCGCACGCTGCCGTCGGCCGCGCACTTCCCGCACCTGGAAGACCCCGACGGCCTCTCGGGTCTCCTGCGGGAGTTCATGTGCGACACGCACCCCGGCGTGATCGAGGACGGAGACTGGGGTGCGATCCTCGCGCACCGCTCGCCGCCCTCGCGACGTGAGCGCAGCGATGCCGTGGCTTAGGCGGATCGTCAGCGGCGGGCCGTCCAAGGCCCGCCTCATCCTCATCCCGATCCTCGCCCTGTTGCTGCTCGCTCCCGCGGCCTGCGCCGCCGGCTGGTGGTCGCCGCCGCAGCGCCTGACGTTCTTCTGGCAGCTCCAGGGCAAGGTCCAAAACGACGTGCCCGTCGCCGCCTACGACATCGACGGCTTCGAAAACGATGCCGGCGAGGTCGCCGCGCTGCACGCCCAGGGCAAGCGCGTCATCTGTTACATCGACGCCGGCACCGCCGAGAACTTCAGGCCTGACTACTCGCGGTTCCCGAAGTCGGTGCTCGGGCGCTCGAACGGCTGGCCGGGGGAGAAGTGGCTCGACATCCGCCAGACCGCCACGATCGAGCCGATCATGCTCGCGCGCTTTCGGATGTGCGCCGAAAAGGGCTTCGACGCCGTCGAGCCCGACAACATCGAAGCCTTCTCGAACAAGTCCGGGTTCGAAATCGGCCCGCAGCAGCAGCTCGCCTACAACGAGTGGATCGCCGAAGCCGTGCACTCGCTCGGGATGGCGGTGCTACAGAAGAACGACGGCGAACAGGCCGCCGAACTGGAGCCGTTCTTCGACGGCGCGCTGAACGAGGAATGCAACAGGTACAAGGAGTGCTCCGACTACGAGCCCTATCTCGCCGCCGGCAAGCCCGTGCTGAACGCCGAGTACGCCAGGAAGAACGCCAAGTTCTGCCCCGCAGACGAAGCCGCCGGGATCATGGGCGCCCGCTTCGGCAAGAGCCTCAACGGCAAGAAGTTCTCTCCCTGCTGGGCCTCTTAGGCGCGCCTAAGTAGGGCCGCCTAATCTTTGCTAGCGTCTGACGCGATGGCCACCGCCGTGCCGACGACGCGCGTCTCCTCCGGCGCTTCCCGCAAGCGCGCCACCGAGCGGGTCAGCTTCTACGTCTGGACCGTCGTCGTGCTGGCCGTCGCCGTGACCGCCGTCGTGCTCGGCTGGCACGCCTCCGGCGGCACCGCCAACCCGACGGACCTGCCGCCGGGCCGCAGCCTCAGCCACACGACCGTCGTCGTCAACAGCGCGATCCTCGTCTTCCGAGAGGGCCTGGAGACGATCCTTGTGCTGGCCGCGGTGCTCGCGAGCTTCCTCGGCGCGAACAAGCTCTACCGGCGGCCAGTCGTCGCCGGCAGCGGCTTGGCCGTGCTCGCCTCGATCGGCACCTGGTTCCTGGTCGTCTGGTTCATCGGCCAGTTCCACGGCGGCGAGTTCGACGTGCAGGCCGCCACCGGGCTGCCGGCGCTGATCGTGCTGCTGATCGTGATGAACTGGTTCTTCCACAAGGTCTACTGGACCGGCTGGATCTCAAGCCACCACAAGCGCCGCCGCAGCCTGCTCGCCGCCGACGACGAGGCCAACCAGCGCCGCCTGCTGCTGGGGCTCGCGCTACTGGGCTTCACCTCCGTCTACCGCGAGGGCTTCGAGATCGTGATCTTCCTGCAGAACCTGCGCGAGCTGTACGGGTCGAGCGTCGTGCTGGAGGGGGTCGCGATCGGGCTGCTGTTCACCGCCGCCGCCGGCGTGCTCACCTTCGCCCTGCACCAGCGGCTGCCCTACAAGCGGCTGCTCATCATCACCGGCGTGATGCTGCTGTTCGTGCTCGTCGTCTCCGTCGGCGAGCAGGTCAACGAGATGCAGCTCGCAGGCTGGATCGGCACCACCGAAATCAGCTGGCTGCACATCCCCGGTTGGATGGGCACCTGGTTCTCGCTGTTCAACAACTGGGAGACCTTCATCGGGCAGTTCCTGGCGCTGCTGCTCGTGCTGGGCTCATACGTCGCCGCGCAGTACCTGCGCGTCTGGCGCCCGCGCAAACGCGGGCTCGCCGCCGCGACGATCGCCGAGGCGCCGCCCGAGCAACCCGCCAAGCCGGCCTCGACTTCGGGCGACGACGTTCTCGCCGACGCCGCGCTCGGCGTGCTCTCCTAGCTCTTCGCGGCTGCGTTTAGCGGCGCGGCGCCGCGGGGTACTACGACCCCGTGCGCGAGGGAGCCGGGAGCAGGGGTCGGGGATTGCGTGAGCGCTGCCGCCGCGTCGCGGCGGGGCCGGTCTGCGCGAGCGTCCTCGCAGGAGCCTCGCTGCTCGGTGCGACCGCGGCCTCCGCGACGCCGCCCTCCAGCTTCGACCCCACGGTCGAGGCGCAGAACTTCTCGATCACGCAGGAGCGCCAGGCGATCTACGACACGCCCGAATACCAGGCGCAGCTGGCCGCCGACAGCGCCACCAGCCTGAGCGAAGAGCTGGCTGCCCAGGCCGCCGACCCGGGCCGCTTCTTCACGAACAACGTCTGCTGGAATCACGCCAACGGCTGCGCCGGGGACATCCGCCTGAACGACTGGGTCAAGAACGGCTACGGCATCTCCCAGCCGGTGCTCTTCACCGCCCGCGACGGCGCGACGCTGTCCGGGCGCGTCTGGGCCACCGTCGCCGGGCGCAAGAAAAGGCCCGGCGTCGTCATCACCGACGGCTCGGTGCAGGCCGACGAACAGCTCTACTGGTACGCCGCGCAGACGCTGGCGAAGGACGGCTACGTCGTGCTCACCTTCGACCCGCAGGGCCAGGGTGACAGCGACACGCTGGGCCAGGCCCCGGACGAACAGGAGGGCGTGCCCGCGCAGAGCGACGGGCGCCCCTTCTTCGACGGCACCGAGGACGCGCTGGACTTCTTCTTCTCGACGCCGAAGCAGCCCTACGAGCCGGTGCCCAGCTGCGAAACCGGCACCAGCCACGCCGCCAAGCAGGACGAACGCGTCGCGCAGGGCTTCGACGCCGCCTACAACCCCTACTGGAAGCTGCTGAAGACCTCCGAGGTCGGGCTGGCCGGGCATTCCTACGGCGCCGCCGGCGTCTCCTACATCGCGCAGTGGGACCCGCGCGTGAAGGCAGTCGTCGCCTGGGACAACCTGGGTGGCCCCGGCCCGGAATCGGGCTCGGTGCCCAGCCAGCAGGGCGGCACGCCGCCGATGAGCTCGATCGGCGAGAAGCCCTGCCCCGCCGACCCCGCCGACCGCACCACCGTGCCGATCACCAAGCCCGGGCTCGGCATGTCCGCCGACTACGGGTTGCCGCCGCTGCCCAACACCGGCCTGCCGGACCCGAACGCGAAGTCCACCGAGTCCCACGCCTACAGCGAAGCCGGCGTAGACAGCGGCGAGATCATCATCCGCGGCGGCTCGCACCTGGACTTCAGCTTCATCCCCAACCAGGCCTTCGGCGCTTCGCTGCGCGGCCCCGACATGGTCGACTGGTACACCTCCGCCTGGTTCGACAAGTACCTCAAGCACCAGGCCTCAGCCGACAAGCGGCTGCTCAGCCGGCGCTGGCGCGAAGACTCCGCCGAGGCCGCCGTCGATCCCAACCACGACGGCAACGCCTTCTCCTTCTACTACTCCTCGCGCCTCGACATCCACCTGCGCAAGGGCCAGGCGTGGGACTGCGAGGAACTGCGCGACGGCTGCGCCGGGATGCTCGCCACCAAGCGCGACTCCTACAAAGGCGAATACTCCTACCTGAACATCGACACCAGCCCCGACGCCACGAGCGGCCCCGGGGCCGGGCTGCCCTCGCACTAGCCGGGCCGCCCTCGCCCCGGCGAGCCGGGCCGGCAGGCCGTCGCGTCGCCGGCCGGGCCACGGCCGGCACGGCCCGCGCCAGGCGGACCGCGCCGGACCCGTGAAGCCCGCTACGGCGTGTGACCGAATTCGGTCGTGACTTTCACGCCATGGCCGCCGAGCACCGCCGAGAACTTGCCGCTCGCTTCGTCTTCCTTGCCGCCGAACACGGCGGCGTTTTCACCGCTGGCGACGCTGAGCGAGGAGCCGAACACCGATGAGGCGAGGGCCGATGCTTTGTTGTGGTTGCCGCCGCCGACGAAGCTCCAGATTTCCAGCGCCTGGTTGCCGACGCCGCCCGCGACCGTGGCCTGATTGGTCGTCGCTTCGTTGGAGATGCCGCCCGCGACGAGCGACTCCTGCCCCGAGGCGGTGTTCTGCTCGCCGCCGGTGACCGCCGCGTATTTGCCCGAGGCGATGTTTTTCGCTCCGAACACGACGTTTTCCTGACTGGAGGCCGTGTTGAAGTTGCCGGCCAGCAGCGCGCCGAAGCTCGTGTAGGACTGCCCGCTGCCGACGACAATGTTGTTCGACCCGGTCTGGGTCCCGGCCGGGGAGTTGTAACCCACGACCAGGTTGCCGACGCCGTTGAGGATCCCCTGGTTGCCCGCGCCGCTCAGCACCTGCACGTTCGCTCCCGAGAACTGGATCGTCGGCTTGCCGCCCACGCCCGCGGAGACGAACTTGATGTAGGGCAGAATCGCTTTCAGCGTCGCCTGTTCTTCTTCGGTGAAGGGGACTTTGCCTTCGGGGCCCTGTTTGCCCTGTTTGCCTTCTTTGCCTTCTTTGCCCGGAGGGCCTTCTTTGCCAGGCGCCCCTTCTTTACCGGGCGGTCCTTCTTTGCCTTCTTTGCCTTCGCCCGCGCCTCCGAATTCGGTCATCGTGTAGCCGGTCTTGCAGACGCCGGCTTTCGGCGTGATGATCGGCTTGCCTTCTTTTGACGGGATGCAGACTTTGACGCCCGCCGCCGTCGCGGCGCTCGCGAGCACCGCCATCGTCAGCAGCGCTGCCATCGCCGCGAGCAGCGCGGCAAGCGGTATGCGCCGGGTGTTCGTTCCGTGCATTCGATTCCCCCCAGGTCATCGAGATTCGGGCGCCCGATCCGCCGCCCCGTGGGGGAAGTCAATCAGGTGCGCGGCGCTGCGGCCTTCGACCACTCGGCCTTGTGGGCCTTCTTCGCCGCCTGGTAGTCCGCGAGCGCCTGCATCGAGTCGACGTCGCCGAGCGTCGGGTGCCACGGCACCAGCTCCTTCGCGGCCTTGACGCCGTAGCGCTTGGAGAGCACCGCGCTGAGCGACTTCACCTTCATCTCGCCGAAGCCGGGCAGTGCCTCGATGTTCGCGCGGAGCGCCGCGGCGTCCTTCGCGTCGGTCCACACCCGCGCGGCGTCGCCGTCGTACTCGTCGCGGACGTGCGCCGCCAGCGCGTGAACGCGCTCGGCCATCGAACCGGGGAAGCGGTGGATCGCGGGTTTCTCGCGGAAGACCGGCTCCAGGTCCGCGGTGGCCAGCGTCGCCGCGTCGAGCGTGCCGAGCCGTTCGCGCAACACCAGCGGCCCCACGAAGGCCTTTTCGACTTTCACCTGCTGGTCGAGCGTGAACCCGATCAGCAGCGCCATCGCGTCCTTCGCGATCAGCTCATTCGCCTCGTCGGAGTCGGTGAAGTACAGGCGGTCCGGCACCGCCGTGATCCTACGCCTGCTCGCACCGGCGCGCCCTGAGCGCTTATGCGCCACGCTCGGGGGTAATGACTCAAGAGGCGAGGGAGCAAACGCGACCCAGGGAGCGGAAGGAGGCCAGGATGGCCCGAGACCCGATGGCGCCGACCGGCGTCACGTACTACGCGCGGGCGATCGCCGCCGCGGCGGCGAGCCCACGAGACGCGGCGGACAAGCTGCTGGAGCGCCGCGCGCTCCGGCGCGAGCTGCGCGTGCGCGCGGAGCGCCCGTCGAGCGAGCCCGACCCGCGCTGGGAGCGGCGCCTGCACGAATTGCTCGGCGCTCCCTGGCCGTGCCCGGACGCCGAGCATTTCGCCGCGACGTGGAAAGCGGCGAACGAGACGATGGCGGCGCAGGGGCTGAGCGTCGGTCGCGCCAACTACGGCGACGACGACGATGCCGACCCGGGTCTGGCAAGGGCCTACTGGTGCCTGGTGCACCATCTGCGCCCGCGCGCTGTCGTGGAGACGGGAGTGGCCCACGGGCTCAGCAGCCGGATCATCCTCGAGGCGCTGGCGCGCGGTGCCGACGAGCACCCCGGCGACGAGCATTCGGGCGGCGAGCATTCGAGCGGCGCGCATTCTGGCGGCGGGCACGCCGGCGACGGTCGCCTGTTCAGCATCGACCTGCCGGCGATGACGATCCTCGAGCGCCGCCCCGAGATCGGCGCGGCGATCACGCCGGAGCTGCACGACCGCTGGGAATACCTCGAAGGCTCGAGCCGTCGCCGGCTGGCGCCACTGCTGGCGAGGCTCGGCGAGATCGACCTGTTCATCCACGACAGCCTGCACTCGACGCGCAACGTGCGTTGGGAGCTGGAGCGGGCGTGGCCCGCGCTCCGCCCGGGTGGCTTCGTCGTCGTGGACGACGTCGACTTCAACTGGGGCTATCGCGACTTCCTCGCATCGCGCGAGGACTACAGCTCGCTCTACTGCATGTCCGACGACGGTCAGCGCGTGTTCGCGCTGGCGCGCAAGAACTCCAAGTAGGCGGCGGGGAGCCCGCGCTCGCGCGCG
This sequence comes from Solirubrobacteraceae bacterium, assembly GCA_035508515.1. Taxonomy (GTDB): domain Bacteria; phylum Actinomycetota; class Thermoleophilia; order Solirubrobacterales; family Solirubrobacteraceae; genus Palsa-744. The sequence continues at coordinate 16,432 of DATJMW010000035.1, forward strand.
CCGTCGAGCAGCGCCCGCATGTACTCCGCGGAGGGCACGACGTGCTCGGCGTCGGGGGCGATCACCGAGTAGGCGAAGGCCTCGCGCTCTTCCGCGGCTGCGCCCGCGCTCGCGTCCACGCCCGCGCTCGCGTTCACGTCTGCGCTCGCGTTCACGTCTGCGCCCGCGCTCGCGTTCACGTCTGCGCCCGCGCTCGCTCCGAGCAGCACCCGCACGGCCCGGCGCTCGTAGGCCCAGCCGACCCCCTCTTTCTCGTCGAGCGCGGCAAGCCCGGCCTCGCGGCCGCCCAGCTCTTACAGCGCTCCCCACACGCTGTGCCCCGGCGCGGCGAGCACGTCGGCGACCCCGGTCCCGGTCCGCAGGGAGCGGCGCGTGAAGGCGAGCCGGTGGTCGCGCAGCTCGGCGGGGCCGAGGAAGCGGTTGCCGGGACAGGCGGCGTCGATCGCGGCGGCGGACATGTTGCGGCCGTAGGCGAAGTAGAGGATCGAGGGGAGGGACTCGGGCGCCACGGAGGCAGTCTGACGCGGCTGGGCCACCCGCGTGGAGCGCCCGAGGCCGGGCGACTTTACACGGTGTAGGTCAGTTTGTTATGGTCAGTCGCCAGCCGGAGAGGGCCGGCTTTCGGTGCGTCGCCGCCACAAGGAGGGGGCGCGATTTCAAGGGATGAGAGTGGGAACCGGCCGCCCACGGAGAGCCCAGAGGGGGTCAGGATGAGGATTCGCTCCATCTTTGCGGCCTGCATCGCGGTCTTTGCCTTTACGGCGATCGTGCTGGCCGGGACCGCGAGCGCGGCGGAACTGCCGACAGAAACGAAATGCGAGTTCATCGCAAGTCCGGGCAGCTCGGAGTGCATGCTGCCGTTCCCGGACGACTACTACACGAAGGCCGATCCCACGAGCCCGACGGGCAAGCGGATCGACTTCCGCGAACTGGCGACGCCCGAAAATGCGGCGCACCAGCACATCGAAGTGGCCCCGTACAACACGGGCGACGGCTTCAGCCCGGGCTCGGTGATCGCGCTGAAGATCCCCGGCATCGAAACGAAGGCCGACGTGAAGGCGATGCACGCGGTGCCGATCAACCACCTGAGCCGCTACAAAGCCGCGAAGGCGCCGGTCGTCGTGATCGACACGAGCACCGGTCAGCGCTGGCCGATCTGGGTGGAGATCGACTCCACGGTGAAAGCCGAAAAGGCGAACCTGGAGATCCACCCGGCGGTGAACTTCACCTCCGGCGACCGCTACATCGTCGCGCTGCGGAACCTGAAAAACGCGAAAAAAGAACACCTGCAGGCGCCCGCGGGCTTCCGCTACTACCGCGACAACCTGCCGTCGTCTGAAGAAAAGGTCAACGAACGGCGTCCGCACTTCGAAGAAATCTTCAGCACGCTGGAAGGCGCGGGCATCTCGCGTTCGAGCCTGTACCTCGCCTGGGACTTCACGGTCGCAAGCGACGAAAACAACACGGGCCGAGAGCTCTCGATGCGCAACGCGGCGTTCGCGTCGCTGGGCGACAACAACCTCGCCGACGGCGTGGTCGAAGGCACCTCGCCGACGTTCACGGTGACGGAAACGACGAACAACCCGAACCCGGGCGAAATCGCGCGGCGGGTGAAGGGCACGGTCGTCGTGCCGTGCTTCCTGTTCCCGAGCTGCGCCCCCGGCGGGACGATGCTGCTGAACGAAGGCAAACCGGTCCAGAACGGCGTGTGGACGGCGAACTTCGACTGCATCATCCCGGTCTCGGCGACGACCGGCGCGGGCGAATCGGCCCGTCCGTCGCTCTACGGGCACGGGCTGTTCGGCAGCGCGAGCGAGGTGGCTTCGAGCCCCCAGCGCAGCCTGTCGCAGTCGCACGACATCGTGCAGTGCGCGACCGACGAGATCGGCATGTCCGAATCGGACATCCCCTCGGTGGTCCAGGCGCTGCAAAACCTCTCGGCGTTCCCGAAGATCACGGACCGCCTGCAGCAGGGACTGCTGGACGAGCTGTACCTGGGCCGCGCGATGGACAGCCCGAGCGGCTTCACCACGAATGCGGCGTTTCACCAGGACGGCACGATGGCGACGCCGTCGGTGCTGAACATCAGTCACCTGTACTACAACGGCAACAGCCAGGGCGGCATCATGGGTGGCGCGCTGACGGCGGTCTCGCCGGACTTCACGCGGGCGTCGCTGGGCGTGCCGGCGATGAACTACTCGGTGCTGCTGCCGCGCTCGGTGGACTTCGACGAATTCTCGGCGATCCTCTACCCGAGCTACCCGGACGAAGAAGCGCGTCCGCTGGTGTTCGACATGATGCAGCTGCTGTGGGACCGCGGCGAGCCGGACGGCTACGCGGAGCGGATGACGACCAACCCGCTCCCGGACACGCCGGCGCACCAGGTGCTGATGGACATCGCGTTCGGCGACCACCAGGTGACGGACTACCAGGCGGACGTGGAGGCGCGCACGATCGGCGCCTCGGCGCACAGGCCGGTGCTCTACAAGGGCCGCTGGCCGCACACGAACGTGCTGTGGAACGTCCCGAGCATCAGCAGCTACCCGTTCACGGGCTCGGCTGCCTACTACTGGGACATCGGCCCGGTCCGCCCGAACCCGGCGAAACCGGAATCGACGATCGGCACGGAACCGCCGCCGTACGAAAACCTCCCGAACCGCACGGGTGAAGACCCGCACTCGGCTCCGCGCGCAGCGGCCGCCGAGCAGCAGCTCGTGTCTGACTTCTTCGAAGGAGCGATCCAGAGGTCGGACAACTGCGGGCACAAGCCCTGCTACGCGGGGAGCTTCACCGGGCCGTAGGGGCCGGGGGAGCAAGTAGTCGATTGATTGGGGAACCGCCCTCCTGTATCGGAGGGCGGTTCTCTATGTACGCACGGCTCGCTAGCGCCCGCCTGACTGGACGGGCACGATCCGGGCGGCCTTCTCTTCGCCGAGCCCGTTCAGCACGCGCGCGGCGCCGACGACGTCGCCGCTGTCGTAGAAGTCGGTGAGGATCAGGTTCGGGATGTGATGGCGTTCGGCCTCGCACTGCCGCGCGCGTTTGAGGATGAAGTCGCGCTTGACGAGCGGGATGTTGGGGCTGCGTCGCGGCGGGAACACATCGGCCCAGTTGTTCATCATCAGCAGCGGGCTGCTGGGTAGGCCGCGGTAGAGCTTGCAGGTGAACTGCTTCGGCTTCACGGCACCGAGCGGCGTGTCCTGGATGAAGCCGCCGAAGGCGTACATGTCCCAGGGGTAGCGGCCGCTGACGGGCTCCTGGGTGAAGACGAGCACGTTGTGCTGCGAGCGCACCAGCTCGCCGAGCGTCGGCAGCTGCTGGCCGGGTCGCAGCACGGCGAGGTGGGAGAACAGGCGGGCTTTCTTGAAGACGTCTTCAAGCGAGGCCTCGGAGACGTAGTCCTCGTCGAACATCGCGATCACGTTGCCGGGGTTGTCTTCGAGGAAGCGGCGGATCGTCGAGAAGAAGCCGACGGCGTTCGTGGCCCCCAGCTCGCACAGCGTGTGACAGAGCCACACTTCGCGTTTGCCCTTGGCCTTGCCGAAGCCGACGGAGCCGCTGAAGCGTTGCAGCGCCGCGCGGGCTTCTTGCGTCAGCTTCTCGGAGACGCGGTTGGCCTTCTCGCCCTCGGCCTTGATGTCGGTGCGGACGTTGCCGGCTTTGCCCTCGCCGTAGTGCGTGGAGATCTTGAAGACGCGCAGGCCGTCGTCGAGCTGCTTGGCGATCCCGTGCTGCTGGTTGGCGATGAACCAGCCGGGTGAGTCCGCGGCGGACATGGCGTTGTGGGTGCCGGCGAGCACGACCTGGTCGAGGCGCTTGGGGCAGAGCTGGGCGTAGCCGTTGCAGGTGCTCAGCGCCTCGTCGATCGGCGGCCGGTAGGTGTGATGCCCGGCGCCGGCGAGCGCGATCGCGACGCCGCCGATCAGCACGCCGAGACTCGCGGCGATCGCGACGAGCCCCCCGCGCCAGCGGCGCAGCAGCGGCAGCTCGTCCTCGGGCGGCACGCCGACGGCGGTGAGCACCTCGCCGGTGCCGAAGTAGACGAGCAGCACGCCGCCGCAGACGCCAAGGATGTCGATCGCGAGCGAGGGGTCGCCGATCAGCAGCAGCCCGAACACGAGCGCGAGGCCGCCGCGAGCGATCAGGGCCGCTTTCGTGCGCGGCGTCAGCCGGGCGCGCAGGCTGGTTAGCCCGGCGCCTGCGGTGTAGGGCTTCAGCGCGTTTGCGGAAGCGGCGGCGACGATCGTCGCGAGCACGCCGAGCCCCAGCGCCCAGTCCGAGAGCGCGCCGAGATAGGAGTCCCACAGTCCCTTCGCGGCCGAGCGCACGTCGGCGGTGCTGAGCTCTTCGGCGCCGAACAGGTTCGAGACGATGTTGTGGCGCAGCAGGATCAGGTCCGCGAACACCGCGAAGCCCGCGACCGCGAGCGCGGCGGCGCAGCGCGTCACGGCCTGGCGCCTCCGCGGGGCGATCGCGATCGCGCCGGCGAGCAATGCGAGCGCGAGCAGCGGCAGCACGATCCCGAGCAGGCGCACTTTGTCGGCGATCCGCAACGTGCGCACGGCAAAGCTCTGGCGGCGCAGGTCCAGCAGCTTCGCGTCGAGGTCTTCGGGGATCTTCGAGGCCACGTCGGGGGCGAGCGTGCGCAGCGCCGAGACGACGACGGTCCCGGCGTCGGCGATGCTGAAGGCGACGTTGCCGCCGCGGTCGAACATCAGGCGGTGCGCCTGCTCGGCGGTGAGGCGGATCAGGTCGCGGAACTGCTGCGTGGAGACGGCGGTGTCGACGACGGCGGTGATCAGCGGCCGCGCCGCGAGCAGGTCGGGCGAGCTCTTGTCGACCACCTGTACGACGAGCTCGCGCGAGACGACGTGGCGCACCGGCGCCTTCGCCAGCGCCGAGACGGTGCGGTCGGCGAAGGAGTGGGAGTCGAGCAGCGCCTCGCGCGCGTACAGGCAGATGCCCCCGGCGGCGACGGCCACGGCGGCGAGTACCGCCAGCGCCATGCTCGCCTTCGCCCGCACGTGGCGGATCCTATACGCGGCATTTACGGCTCCGGCGGCGAGGCGCTCGGAAACGTTCGCGCGGGAGGCTTGACCCTGCCGGATCGCCGCGGATAGGTTGGCCCGAGTCCGCGCTTGGGGGAGAAGGGATGGGCGACGGGGACCCCTGCGCGCGGGAAACCGCACACGACCTGGGGAGACGACCCATGACCAAGCAAGCCCGCCTGATCGGCATCCTCGCCGTCCTGGCCGCAGTCCTGATCCCCGCGGCGTCCGCCGCGGCCTCGCAGTACGTAGCGCTCGGCGACTCCTACTCGTCCGGCGTCGGCACGCGCACCTTCTACGAAGAATCCGGCAGTTGCAAGCGCAGCCCGAAGGCCTACGGCCCGCTGGTGGCGGCGGCGAAGGGCTACACGCTGAACTTCGAAGCGTGCAGCGGCGCGAAGACGACCGACGTGAACGCGAACCAGCTCTCGAAACTGACGAGCTCCACGGCGCTGGTGACGATCACGATCGGCGGCAACGACGCCGGCTTCTCGAACGTGATCGTGAACTGCGCGCTGTACTACTTCACGTGCGGCTCCGCGATCAGCGAAGCGAACGAATTCATCACGAAAAACCTGCCTGCGCTGCTCGAAGCGACGTACAAAAAAATCCGCGAAAAAGCCACCACGGCGAAAGTCGTCGTGCTCGGCTACCCGAAGCTGTTCACGAAAGAAGGGACCACCTGCAACGTCAACTTCCTCACGTCCTCGAACGAGAAGAAACTGAACGAAACAGGCGAAAAACTCGACGCCGTGATCAAGGGCCGCGCGGAAGCGTCGAAATTCACCTTCATCAACCCGACGGTGCCCTTCGAAGCGCACGAGGTCTGCTCGTCGGTCGAGTGGCTGAACGGCCAGAGCAACCCGCTCGAAGAAAGCTACCACCCGAACGTCAAAGGCCAGGAAGAGTTCACGACCCTCGTTGAGGGCGTCCTCTAGCGGCCGGCGGAGCGCTGCGCCCGCGGCCTCGCCGGCCGCGGGCGGGCGCGACGCCTGTTTGAGCGGGCCTCGCTCGGGCTAAACCTGCTTGTACGATGACTTGGCGCGCGTGCTGCGCGGACGGGATCCACGGACAAGGAGGGCACATGAGGCGTCAACACCGGATCGTCGCGCTGGCGGCGTGGAGCCTCTGTTCTGTCTGGCTCACCGCGAGCGCCGCCGCGGCGGTGGGCGCACCCGCCTCCGTGCCGCTCCCCGGCAGCGCGCCGCAGCCCGCGACCGCCGAAGCGCAGGCGGCGCTGGGCGAAGCGGTCGAAGCCACCCCCGCGCCGACCCCGGTCGAATTCACGGTCGGGCTGGAACCGAGCGACCCGGCGAGCGCGGCCGCCCTCGCGCGCGCGGTCTCGGACCCCTCGAGCGCGAGCTATCGCCACTTCCTCACCGCGGCGCAGTGGGAGAAGCGCTTCTCGCCGAGCAAGGCCTCCGTCGAAGCGGTCAGCGCCTGGCTCGGCTCACAGGGGATCGCGGTCGGAGCGGTGAGCCCCGACCGCATGACGATCCAGGCGAGCGCCACCGCCGCGACGATCGAGCGCGCCTTCGGCACGGGCCTGGCCCAGTACCGCCTGCGCGGCAGGACGCTACGCGCGAGCACGGGCGCACTCTCGGTGCCGGCGACGATCGCGCCGTTGATCTCCGGCGTGAGCGGTGTGAACCAGCGGCTGAACAAGCCCGCGGCGCTGAACGGCTCGGGCCTGGGCGAAGCCGAAGCGAGCGGCGCCGCCGAAACCGGCGAAGCCGAAGCGGCGCCCCAGAGCGCCCCGAAGATCTCCGCGCGCGCGAAGAAGAAAGCCGGCAAGGAAATCCCGCAGCCGCCGGGCTTCCGCAACGCGCCGCCCTGCTCCAGCTACTACGGGCAGGCGAGCGACACGACCGACCCGCCTTACGGCGGCGGCTTCCCCAGCCCGCTGCCCTACGCCCCCTGTGGCTACACCCCGCCCCAGCTCCAGAGCGCCTACGGGCTCTCCTCGCAGATCGCGGGCGGGATCGACGGCCGCGGCGTGACGGTCGCGATCGTCGACGCCTACGCCTCGCCGACGCTGCTGGCCGACGCGCAGCAGTACAGCGCGCGCAACCAGCCGGGGCAGCCGCTGGAAAGCTCGCAGTACAGCCAGCTGCTCCCGAAGAAGTTCACGAACCTCACCGAATGCGAAGCGAGCGAATGGTTCGGCGAGCAGACGCTCGACGTCGAGGCCGTGCACGCCACCGCCCCCGGCGCCCACATCCTCTACGTGGGCGCGAAGAACTGCGAAGCGGCGATGTTCGAAGCGGTGCAGCAGGTGGTGGACGGCCACCTCGCAGACATCATCACGAACTCCTGGGGTGACGACGGCGGCGACGTGATCGACTCCGCGGGTACGCGCAAGGCGTTCGACAACGTGCTGCTGATGGCCGGGGGCACCGGCATCGGCGTGCAGTTCTCCTCCGGCGACGAAGGCGACGAGTTCGCGAACCTCGGCGCGACCGTCGCCGACTACCCCTCCTCGAGCCCCTACCAGACGGCGGTGGGCGGGACGAGCCTGCAGGTCGGCCAGGCCGGCAACCGGCTCGGCGAGCTCGGCTGGTCGACCTCGCTGTCCGATCTGTGCACGACCTTGCTGCTCGAAGAAGAACTCCCCGGCTGCACGAAGGGCAAGCTGGGCAGCTGGGTGCCGAAGGCCCCCGGCGAATACGACTACGGCAGCGGCGGCGGCACCAGCTACTTCTACCCCGAGCCCTACTACCAGCAGGGCGTCGTGCCCGCGGCGCTGGCGAACCGCAACAAGAAGGCGACGAAGGAATCCAACCGCGTCGAGCCCGACGTCTCGATGGACGCCGACCCCACGACGGGGATGCTCGTCGGCGAGACCCAGGCCTTCCCCGACGGCGTCTACTACGACCAGTACCGGATCGGCGGGACGAGCCTGTCCTCGCCGCTGTTCGCGGGCGTGATGGCCGACGCCGACCAGGCCGCGGGCACCCCGCTGGGCTTCGTCAACCCGCTGCTCTACCGGCTCGCCGCGGCGCCGGGCGCCTACGCGGGGACCTTCTACGACGTCGTCCCTGCGGGCCTGCAGGCCGACGTGCGCAACGACTACCTCGACGGGACCGACGCGAACGAAGGCGTGCTGACCTCGGTGCGCGTGCTCGACTTCGAGGGCCGCGAGCAGTTCTGCAAGCGGCCGAAGAAGTGCAGCTCCCAGAAGGTGGCGCTGAACGTCGCGTCGGGCTTCGACTCGATGACGGGAATCGGGGCGCCGGGCGACGGCCTGATCGCCGCGCTCGCGAATCCGTAGTCGTCGCGGGCGCGGGCGGCGCCGTCGTACAAACGTCGAACATCGCCTGATCGGAGCCGCGCGGGCGCGCGGCTCTGGCAAGCTCGCGCAGATGGGGGGCGCGGTTCAGCACAAACCGGCGATCAAACACAAGCCCGGCGCGCACAAGCCCGCGCCGCACAAGCACGGCAAGCACCATCGCCGCAAGCGCCGTCGCCGCCACCACAAGCACCACAAGGCGCTGCACCCCACCAGCGGGTCCTCCGCGGTCCCGCCGGCGACGGGTCTGCCCGGCGCACCTGCGCCCCCGCCGATCCCGGCCGAACCGCCCGCGCCGTCGAGTGTCCCGGCGCCGTCGCTGAGCGCGCCGATCTCGCTCGCGCAGGCGCGCCGGCTGCTGTGGCGCGCCGGCTTCGGGCCGACCGCGGGCCAGGCGGAGGCGCTGGCGGGACAGCCGATCGAAGCCGTGGTGCAGAGCCTGACGCGACCGAGCGGGGCCGCGACGCTGCACGGCCCGGCGCCGACGGACGACGAAGGCAACGCGCTCTCGCCCGCTGACTCCTGGGGACAGGACCACTGCTGGTGGCTCGACCGCATGGTCCGCTCCGACCAGCAGCTCGTCGAGCGGATGACCTTCATCTGGCACGACTGGTTCGCGAACTCGAACGAAAAGGTCAACGACCAGCAGCGGATGCTCGACCAGAACGAACTGTTCCGCTCGCACGCGCTGGGCAACTTCCGCGACCTGTTCATGGCGGTCACGACCGACCCGGCGATGCTCGTGTTCCTCGACGGGATCTACAACGAAAAGCGCGACCCGAACGAGAACTACGCGCGCGAGATGATGGAGCTGTTCTCGCTGGGCGCCGACCGCGGCGCCTACACCGAGGACGACGTGCGCGAAATGGCGCGGGCGCTGACGGGCTGGACCGCGGACTGGACCGAAAGCGCGGGCCTTCAGAACTTCCGCTTTGTCGCCTCGCGCCACGACAGCGGCAACAAGACGGTCTTCAACCAGACGGGCAAGTGGAGCTGGGAAGACGCGGTGAACCTGTGCGTCGGGCACCCGCTGCACGCCTCGTTCCTGGTCAGCAAGCTGTGGGGATACTTCGTGCCGTCGCCGCCCGACGAAGCCACGCTGGCGTCGCTGATGGGTCTGTACATCGGCTCGGGCTATGAGATCCGGCCGCTGGTCGAGGCGATCCTCCAGCACCCGGATTTCCTGGAAGGACCGGAGCTCGTGACGCCGCCGGTCGTCTACAACGCCGGCTTGCTGCGCGCGATCGCGCGCCCGATCGACACGGTCGCCTGGGCGTGGCTGTGCGCGGGCGCGGGGCAGCAGCTGTTCTACCCGCCGAACGTCTCGGGCTGGGACTTCACCCGCTGGCTTGACACCTCGACCGCGAAGGCGCGCTGGGAAATGGCGAGCTACGTCACCGCGAAGACCTATCCCAACCCGTGGCCGGGCGCGGGCGAAGCGAAGTACAGCGAAAGCGAGGAACCGCCCGAAGCGCTGGCGAGCGCGCTCGCCTACTGGAGCCAGCCGGGCCTCTCGGCCGAATCGCTACAGACGATCACCGCCTTCGCGCAGTCGTGCCTGCAGGGTCTCGTCACCGCGAAATGGCAGAAGAGCCCCTACAAGGCGATGCGCCAGAACGCGCTGCGGATGCTGATCGCCACCTCCCCCGACATGCAGGTGAGCTGAGCCGTGCGCGCCTGCTCCTGTAACGACTTCACCCGCGCGCAGCTGCTGCGCCGCGGCGTCGCGCAGGCCGGTCGCGGGCTGCCCTCGATCGAGCCGGGCCAGCCGATCCCCGCGGGCACCGGCATGGACCGCCGCGCGTTCCTGCTGCGCTCCGCCGGCGCGATGCTGTCGGTGTACGGAGCCGCGGCGCTGGCTCCGAAGCAGTTCGAGGAGGGGATCCTCGCGGCGGCCGCGGCGGCGCCGCCGAAACAGCCGGTGCTGGTCTCGATCTTCATGGAAGGCGGCTGGGACGCGCTGTCGGTGCTGGCGCCCGTGAAGGAAGCCGCGTATCACTCGCTGCGCCCAACGCTCGGGCTGGCAGAAGGCGAAGGCGTGGCGTTCTCGGAGGATGAAGAACTGATGTGGCACCCGCAGGCGGGCGGCCTCGCGACGCTGCACGGCGAGGGCAAGGTCACGGTGTTCCCCGCGATCGGCTACGACCCGCCGGACGAGAGCCACTTCACCAGCCGCCACTACTGGGAGGTCGGCGAGCTGAACGCGCAGACGCGCTCGGGCTGGATGGGGCGCTACCTCGACGTCGCGGGCGACCCCGCGAACCCGCTGCAGGGCCTGTCGCTTGACTACTCGCTGGCGCCGGCGCTGGCCACGGCGCGGGTGCCCGTCGCGGCGGTCTCCTCGCCGACCGACTACGACTTCTGGGCATACGGCCTCGGCGACCCGGTGACCGACCCGACGCTCGACGCCTTCGGCGCGCTGGGGGCGCTGGCCTCGCCCTCGCCCGCCTTCGCGCAGGCGCGGGCCGCCTCGCTGAACACGAACGTGATCCGCAACCAGATCGCGCCCTTCGGCGAACACGAAGGCAAACCGGGCTTCACCTCGCCGGTGACGTATCCCACGAACGGCGGCGAGTTCCCCAAGCGCCTCGCGGCGCTGGCGGCGATGCTGGCCGACGAAGCGCTACCGATCAAATGCGTCTCGCTCTCGGCCGTGGGCGGCTACGACACGCACTCCGACGAGGCGGGCACGCTCAGCACGAACCTGGGCCAGACGGTCGAATCGGTGCTGGCCTTCCAGCGCGACCTCGAAGCGCGCGGGCTCGACGACCACGTGCTGATCCAGCTGTGGTCGGAGTTCGGCCGCCGCCCGCGCGAAAACGGCTCCGGCACCGACCACGGGGCCGCGGGCGTGGCCTTCCTGATCGGCTCGCGGGTGAAGGGGGAGATGGTCGGCGAATTCCCCGGCCTCACGAAACTGGACCCGAACGAAAACGTCGTGAACACCTCGGACTTCCGCACGATGTACGCGGGGCTCTTGGCGCAGTGGTTCCAGACCGACGCCGGGCTCGTGATACCGGGCGCCGGCAGCGGCGAAGCCGGCTCGACCGCCTACGGCACCGTGCCACAACTGATCGCGTGATCGGCGCGCTGCGAGCCTGGGCGCTTGTCCTCGCAAGCGTGCTCACGCTCGGCGCCTGCGCCACAGCCGCCGCCTGGCCGCTGCCGGCCGGGCTGAGCCTGGCGCACGGGCACGTGCGCAAGCAAGGCTGTGCGCACAAGCGCTCACGCCACCGGCACCGCTGCGCCAAGCACCACGAGACGCCCGTCCCGGCCGTCGCCCCCGCGCCCTCGGCGAGCGGCCCTGCATCGCCCGCTCCAGCCGTCCCCGTGCCGGCGCTCGTCTCGCCGCTGCCGGTCATCGTGCCCCCGGCGGCGCCGGAAACGCCCGCCGGTGGCGAACCCGAACCGCCCGCGGAACCGCCGTCGGTCCCGCACGTCCAGGTCAGCGCCGTGGAGTACGCCTTCACGCTCTCGCGCACGAGCGTCCCCGCCGGGAAGGTGGTGCTCCAGTTCGTGAACGACGGCCAGGACGAACACAACCTGAAGGTGGAAGCCGAAGCGGGGTCGCTGGCGGGCGCGTTCGAAAAGGAGCCGTCGAAAGCCGTCACGAGCCAGACGCTCGAAATGCAGCCGGGCCAGTACACGCTGTTCTGCTCGCTGCCGACGCACGAGCAGAAGGGCATGAAAGCGACGCTGACGGTCGAATGATCAGGCGCGCGGGACCTGCTGCGTGATGCAGTGGACGTTGCCGCCGCCGAGCAGGATCTCCCGCGCCGGCACGCCGACGACCTCGCGCCCGGGAAAGCAGCTTTCCAGCGTTTCCCGCGCGAGCTGGTCGCGGTGCACCCCGAACGTCGGGAACACCACGCGCGAGTCGCCGATGTAGAGGTTCACGTATGAGGCCGCCATCCGCTCGCCCGCCAGCCGTGGCTTCGTGCCCGGCACGGGGCGCACGCCAGCGGCCTCCTCTGCGCTGACGGTCAGCGGGCCGGGGGAGGGCAGCGGCACCACCTCCAGCGGCCGATCGCGGGCGTCGGTCGCTGCGCCCAGGCGGTCGCGCGCGTCGAGTGAGATCGCATGTTGCGGGTCGGACTCGTCCTCGGTCCACGTCAGCAGTACGACGCCGGGCTTCGCGAAGCAGGCGAGGTTGTCGACGTGCCCGTCGGTCTCGTCGCCGTAGACGCCGCGCCCCAGCCAGATCACCTTCTCGGCGCCAAGGTAGTCCAGCAGCAGCCGCTCGATCTGCTCGCGCGACAGGTCGGGGTTGCGGTTCGGGTTCAGCAGGCACTCTTCCGTCGTCAGGACCGTGCCCTCGCCGTCGACGTGGATCGATCCGCCCTCCAGCACCAGCGGCGCGCGGTAGCGCTCGGCGCCCTCGATCTCAAGCACCCGCTCCGCCGCCTGCTCGTCGCGCTCCCAGGAGGAGTACAGGCCGCCGTCGTGCCCGCCCCAGGCGTTGAAGCGCCAATCGACGCCGCGGCGCCCGCCGCGCCCGTCGGTCACGAACGTCGGGCCGATGTCGCGCATCCAGGCGTCGTCGGTCGCCAGCTCCACAACGCGGATCGATTCGGGCAGCAGCGCGCGGGCGCGCTCCAGCTGCGCCGGCGAGGCGGCGACGGTCACGGGCTCGGAGGCCGCGATCGCCGCCGCGACCGCGGCGAAGGCCCGCTGCGCGGGGCCGGCGTCCTCGCGCCAGTTGTCGGGGCGCTCCGGCCAGGCCATCCAGCAGCCGTCGTGCGGCTCGAACTCGCCGGGCATCCGGTAGCCGTCGGCCGCGGGCGTCGAGTCCAGGGTGCGCGCACTCACTTGTGCCACCACCGTACAGTCATGGTGTGCGCTTGATCGAGTCAGAGGGCTACGACTCCCCGGCGCGCACGCGCCCCGCGCGGCGCGAGCCGTTCCGCGTAGCGGCGGTGCAGCAGCGCTGGCACCCCGACCCCGAGGAGCACCAGCAGGCGCTCGCGGAGGGCATCCGCCTCGCGGCCTCGCGCGGCGCGCGGCTGGTCTGCCTGCAGGAGCTGACGCTCAGCCGCTACTTCGCCGTCGACCCCGGCGGGCCGCAGGCCGCGGGAGCCGAGCCCGAGCAGCTACCCGGCGGGCCGACGTACGAGTTCGCCGCCCGGCTCGCGGCCGAGACCGGCGTCTTCGTGCACGCCTCGCTGTATGAGCGCGCCGACGCCCCGGACGGCCTTGGCTTCAACACGGCGATCGTCGTCGCGCCCGACGGCGCCCTGGCCGCCCGCACGCGCAAGCTGCACATCCCCGTGACGGCGGGCTATCACGAGGACCGCTACTTCCGCCCGGGCCCCGCGGAGGGGGAGCCCTATCCGGTGGTCGCGCTGGCCGGCGCGCAGCTTGGCCTGCCGACCTGCTGGGACCAGTGGTTCCCCGAGGTCGCCCGCGCCTACAGCCTTCAGGGCGCCGAGCTGATCGTCTACCCGACGGCGATCGGCTCCGAGCCGGACCACCCCGAGTTCGACACGCAACCGTTGTGGGAGCGGGTGATCGTCGGCAACGCGATCGCCAACGGCGTGTTCGTCGTCGCGGTGAACCGCGTCGGGGAGGAGCCGCCGCTGCGCTTCTACGGCTCCTCGTTCATCTGCGACCCCTACGGGCGCAAGCTGGTGCAGGCCCCGCGCGAGGAGCCCGCGGTGCTCGTCGCGCAGCTCGACCTCGACCAGCGCGAGGACTGGCTCGAGCTGTTCCCGTTCCTGCGCACGCGCCGGCCCGACACGTACCGGGCGCTGACCGAGGAGCAGACGTAAGAGCGATGTTCGACCTGGAGGGCTATCTCGATCGGGTCGGCCTGAAAGGCCGACCCCCTCTAAACATGCTCCATCGTGCTCACGCCACGGCGATTCCGTTCGAGAACCTCGACCCGCATCGCGGCGCGCCGGTCTCGCTCGCGCTCGAGGACGTGCAGCGCAAGCTCGTGGGCGAACGGCGCGGCGGCTACTGCTTCGAGCAGAACCTGCTGCTGAAGGCCGCCGCCGAAGCGCTCGGGGCGCGCGTGGAGACGATGCTCGCGCGCGTGCGTCTCGGCGCCGAGCCCGGCACGCTGCGCGCGCCGACGCACCTGGTGCTGCGCGTCGAGCACGAGGGCGCCACCTCGCTCGCCGATGTCGGCTTCGGGATGGGAACACTGCTCGAACCGATCCCCTTCGAGCCCGGCGAGGTCCACGAGCAGGCCGGCTGGCGCTATCAGCTCGTGCGCGACGGCGAGGAGCTGGTGCTCGGGCGCGCCGGCGCCGACGGGGAGTGGAGCGAGCTGTACGGCTTCATCCCGCGCGCCGTGCCGCCGATCGACATCGAGATGAGCAACTGGTTCACCGCCGCGCACCCCGAATCGATGTTCGTGAAGGGCCTGCTGATCGCCCGCCACGACGCCGACGGCACGCAGGCAGCGCTCAGCGACTGGGGCGAGC
>DATJMW010000036.1:0-61310 GCA_035508515.1 Solirubrobacteraceae bacterium
TGGGCCAGTCCTCCAACGACGTGTTTCCCTCGGCGGTGCACCTGGCGGCACTGGACGTCGCCCAGAACGAGCTGCTGCCGGGGCTGCGCCAGCTCGAGCGCTCGTTCGCGCGTAAGTCCCGCAGCTTCGAGAACGTCGTCAAGGCCGGGCGCACGCACCTGATGGACGCGGTCCCGGTGACGCTCGGGCACGAGTTCGGCGGCTACGCCACGCAGATGGCGCTCGGCCAGGAGCGGGTGCGCTCGGCGCTCGTACACGTCGGGCAGATCCCGCTCGGCGGCACCGCGACCGGCACGGGGCTGAACACGCACGCGAAGTTCGCCGAGCGTGTGCGCGCGCGGCTGAAGCGCGAATCGGGCCTGCGCCAGATCGCCCCGCCGGCCGACCCCTTCGAGGCGCAGGCCAATCGCGACGCGCTGGTCGAGCTGTCGGGCGCGCTGAAGGTGATCGCGGTGTCGCTGACCAAGATCGCGGGCGACCTCGCGCTGATGGGGTCGGGCCCGCGCGCGGGCATCGGCGAGCTCTTTTTGCCCGAGCTGCAGAAGGGCTCCTCGATCATGCCGGGCAAGGTCAACCCGGTGATCCCGGAGGTGGTGCTCCAGGTCTCGGCGCAGGTGATCGGCAACGACACCGCGATCACCGTCGGCGGCATGCAGGGCCAGTTCGAGCTGAACGTGCGCATCCCGCTGATCGCGCGCAACCTGCTCCAGTCGCTGACGCTGTTGTCCTCGACGGCCCGCGTGTTCGCGGAGAAGTGCGTCGACGGGATCAGGGCGAACAAGGCGGGCACGGACGCCTCCGCGGGCGCCACGCTCGCGGTTGCGACGGCGCTGAACGGCGCGATCGGCTACGACAAGGCGACGACGATCGTCAAGAAGGCCACCGACAGCGGACGCCCGCTGCGCGAGGTGGCGCTTGAGGAGGGCGTGGACGCCAAGCTGTACGACAAGACGATCGACCTGCGCAGGATCGCGCAGGGCAATCGCGCCTGACAGCGAACGGGGAGGAACCATGCGGGGGGCACGAGTGTCGGCGGCGGTCACGCCCGGGACGGGCTTCGCGGCGGCGGGGGCGGTTCTGCTCGCACTGCTCGCGCTCTCGCTGCTGCCGGCCTGCTCGTGGGCCGCGGCCAAACCCGCGCCGCCCGCGGCCGAACCGGCGCCGCCCGCGACGAAACCCGCGCCGCCCGCGGCGGAACCGTGCGGCCCCCGGGCGCCGGAGGTGCTGGCGACGACGGCGGGCACGGTGGCGGAGCGCATCTACGCGGCAGAGGTGCACAGCTCTGAGACCGACAGCGACAAACGTCAGATCGAAGGCTATGCGCCGCTGTTGAGCGCGATGCAGAGCGGCGACCACGAAGCGATCAAGACCGCGGTCCACCACCTGGTCTATTCGCACACGCACATCGTGCGGCTGCGCGTCTCTCGCGGCAGCGAACTGCTCTACGACGAAGGCGGCCCCTACATCCTCGCGCCGATCGAAGGGCGGCTGCGCCTGCACGGCAAGGAGGTGGGCCACTTCGTCTTCTCGGTGCAGGACGACCTCGGCTACGTGAAGCTGGTGTCGCGCTTCATCGGCGCGCCGCTGATCCTCCGCACCGACACGGGGCAGGTCCCGGTGGAAGGGCTGCTGAGCCCGGGGCCGGACACGGTCCCCGACCACGGCCCGGTCTCCTACCGCGGCCAGGAATACGAGGCCTACTCCTTCAAGGCCGCGGCCTACCCGAGCGGGCGGCTGCGCGTGTCGCTGCTGCTGGGAGTGTCCCAGTCCCTGCAGGCGAAGACGTGCGCGGCGATCAAGGCCGCGGAGCTGACGCTGGTGGCGCAGCGGATCTCGCGCCGCTTCCAGCTATCGCAGTCGGCCTATCCGCCGTACATCAAACTGGTGCACACGATGACCCACGCGCTGGTGTACGTGCGCTCGGGCTCGCGCACGCTGGCGGGCAGCTCGCACGACACGCCCGCGAAGCTCCCGGACGCCGGCGCGGTCAGCTTCCACGGCGTCAGCTACGAAGCGTCCTCGTTCTCGGCGCCCGCCTCGGGCGGGGCGGTGCGGGTTCACGTGCTGGTCCCCCGCTAGCTGCTCGTTGTTAGATATCGCGCTTGCTCGGGTAATCGGAATCTCAGGCCCGCGCGGGGAGAATGGTGGAGATGTGCGCGGAACGGAGTCGAACGGGACTGCAGACCGGCCGCCCAGCGCCGGTTTAAGCAAGCACGCCCGCGGGAGCGCCGAGGGCTCGCTGATCCGCGAGCTGTCGATCGCACAGGCGATCGTCGACGTGGCGACGGACCACGCGGGTGGCCGCACGGTCACGGCGGTCGAGCTGCGCGTCGGGCGCGAGCGGGAGGTGGCGCCGGAGGGCTTGGACTTCGCGTTCTCGCTGCTGACGGCGGGGACGGTGCTGGACGGGGCGGAGCTGGAGATCGAGCAGGTCGCGGGTGGCGAGCTGGCGGTCCAGGCGCTGCGCCTGCACGACGCGCGCTAGCCCTGGGGCAGCGCTCGGAACAGGCGCGCGACGGTCCGGGCGGCGGGCTTGGCGCTCTCGCCGTAGGTGAACAGCCCCTTCTGGTTGATCCCTTCGATCAGCTTCAGCGCCGGCAGCTTGAAGACGATCGAGCCCCCGTAGAACTGCGGCACGAGCGGGTAGTCGCGCAGGTTCCAGACGAGCATCCCGCTCAGCTTGGGGTCGGCTGCGTAGACGTGGATGTGCCGCGCGAGCAGGCTCGCCTGGAAGGCGTAGCTGCCGGGCGTGCCGGGCTTGTTGAGCGTGTTCGATTCGGCGCCGAACTCGCTGACGATCAGGACCTTCCCGGCGAAGGTCCGCTCCTGGGCGCGCAGCCGCGCGCGCATCGAGGCTTCCTGCTGCGCGGCGCTGTCCTGCGGGATGTCGTACCAGCCGGTGTAGTCGGTCTCGGCGACGGCGTCGACGCCGCGGTACAGGGCGCCGGCGTGCACCGGCGGGTGATCGCCCCAGACGTCGACGGCGACGAGCCGCGTGGGGTCGTGCTGGTGCAGCCACTTCGTCAGCGTCTGCACGTAGCTGACCTCGGCGGCGTCATGGCCGTTCTTGGCGACCTCGTCGACGAGGTTCCAGGCGATGATCGAGGGGTGCAGCTGCGCGGCGAGCACGGCGCTGCGCGCCTGCTGCTCGGCTTCGCGCAGCAGCGAGGGGGTGCTGGAGTACCAGTTGCTGGCGCCTTCGACGGGGCCGACGCCCTGCCACACGACGATGCCCGCGGCGTCGAGCCGTTCCAGCAGCGCGGGGTCGAGCGGGTGCTGCGAGCGCACGGCGTTGGCGCCGATCGCCTTCAGCTCGCTGACGATCGTGGCCTGGTCGCCGGGCGTGAGCGCGTCGCCGTGGCCCTTGGCGTCCTCCTGGATCGAGGCCCCGTGCAGTTGCAGGCGCCTGCCGTTGAGGAACATGCGCCCGCCGCTCCAGGTGAGCTGGCGCAGGCCGACGCGCGCGCTGTAGCTGCTCTCCGGGGCGGCGGGGTCGCCGACGTGGAGGTCGAGCGTGTAGAGGTTGGGGTGGCCCGGCGACCAGAGCGCGGGGCCGGGGACCGCGACGGTGGCCTGCATCGCGACGGTTTCGCCCTGGGCGACGGTCTGCGGCGCGAAGGCGACGGGGATGGTCTGGCTGCCTCCCGGCCCGCCGAGCAGCGTCCCCTGCGGTTCGATGGCGCGGGTGGGCCCGTCGTTGCGCACGCGCACGCCGACGGTGACGGTCGCCTGGGCGGCGTCGGGCGCGTCGGGGGAGAGCGTCGTCTGCACGGTGGGTTCGAGCAGCTCGCTGGCGCCGACGGGGCGCATCGTGACCTGGCCGTCGATCCCGCCCCAGTTGAACCAGGTGCGATGGAAGCCCTGTTTGCTCTGCGCGCCGGGGTCGCGCCAGTCGATCCGCACCACGAGCACGTGCGCCCCGGCGGCGAGCTGCGCGCGCCCTTCGAAGGGCAGGTAGGAGCCGCGGTGGGAGGCGATGGCGCGGCCGTCCAGGTAGACGGTGGCCTTGAAGTTGGCGGAGGCGAAGGTGAAGGCGTAGGTGCCGGCGGCGGGCGCGTCGAACCCGGTCCGGTACCAGGCGACGGAGCCGGAGTAGTTGCGCTGGCCGGCGGCGCCTTTGACGTGCAGGGGATCGACGTCGTTGGGGACGGTGACGCCGCGCCCGGCGAAGCCGCCGCGCTGCCAGCCGCGCCCCAGGCCGCGGTCGTGTGGGTCGAGGGCGAGCGTCCAGTGCGAGAGCACGGAGCGCCCGCCGGGGCCTTCGCCGAGCTGCGCGTCGCTGGGGGGCGCCTGCGCGGCGGCGACGGAGGCGGCATAGGCGACGCAGGCGAGCAGGGCGGCGAGGGCCGCCTTCTTGCGTGGGCTGGACATCGCTATGCCTTCAACAACGCGCCGCGGCGTTCGGAGCGCCCGCTGCCGGCGCCCTCCGGTGGCGCGCCGTCGGCGCAGAGCATCCGTTGCAGCAGCAGCAGCGCGCCGCTCTTGGACAGCGGCTCGTTGAGGTTGCCGCACTTGGGCGACTGCACGCAGGAGGGGCAGCCCCCGGCGCAGGGGCACTCGGCGATCAGGCGGTGCGCGTCACGGCACAGCTCCTCGAAGCGCTGGAAGGCGGTGCGGGCGATGCCGATGCCGCCGGGGTGCCCGTCGTAGACGAAGATGGTGGGCACGCCGGTCTGCGGGTGGTAGTTGGTGGAGAGCCCGCCGATGTCCCAGCGGTCGCACATGGCGATCAGCGGCAGCACGGCGATCTGGGCGTGCTCGGTGGCGTGCAGCGCGCCGAGCAAAGCCTCCAGGGGGATCTCGCCGCCTTCCTCGCCGGGCAGCGGCAGCGCGCCGGGCCCCCCGCCGGGGAACTCGAACCACAGCGCCTGCGTGGCGAAGCTCGTGGGCGGCAGGTCGAGCCCGACGAGCTCGCGGAAGCCGTGGTCCTGCACGCCCTTGCGCTGGTAGGCCAGGACGGTGTCGGTGACGCTGACCTGGCCGAAGGACAGCGTGACGCCGAGCGTCTCGCGGCGGTCGAGCAGCCGCTCGATCTCGGTGTCGGTGGCGCGCTTGGGCTGCGTGTACCAGTCGCCGGAGAAGGGGGCGACGAGGGCGCGGCGGGATTCGAGGTCCAGCTCACGTACCTCGTAGCTGCGGCCCTGGTGCAGGTAGACGGCGCCCTGGTGGACGGTGGAGTGCGCGCGGGCGGCCTCCGTGGAGCCGAGCAGCTCGCCGGAGGAGACGTCGACGATCGAGTAGACCTCCGGGGAGGCGGAGCGCAGCGAGACTTCGGCGGCGGGGTAGGAGCCGTTGCGGCGCGGCACGTAGGTGCCGGCGGTGCTGCGCCGCCGCAGCTCGCCGGCGGCCTCGAGCACCTCTGCGTGGGCCTCCCAGCGGGGCCCGAGGAAGTGGGCGTCCTCGTTCGAGAGCGGCCCCTCGTGCGCGGCGCAGAGCAGGTGCTGGCGGTAGATGAGCGGGCTCTCGTGGTCGAGGATCGCGGCCTCGACGGGGCGGTCGAGGAAGTCGTCGGGGTGGCGGCAGAAGAACTGGTCGAGCGCGTCCTCGCCGGCGACGTAGACGGCGAGGCCCCGGCCCCGGCGCTCAACGCTGGAGCGCCCGGCCCGGCCCCACATCTGCTTCAGCGAGGCGACGGTGCCGGGGAAGGTGACGACGACGGCGGCGTCGAGGGCGCCGATGTCGATCCCGAGCTCGAGGGCGTCGGTGGTGATGACGGCGCGCAGCTCGCCGCGCATCAGCCGGCCCTCCAGTTCGCGCCGCTGCTGCGGGGTGTAGCCGGCGCGGTAGGGCACGACGAGCTCGGCGAGCTCGGGCCTGTCCCGCTCCAGGTCGTCTTTGACGAGACGGCTCAGCAGCTCGACGGCCTTGCGCGACTTGATGAAGCAGATGGTGCGGGTGCCCTCGCGCACGAGCTCGCCCAGCAGCTCGGCGGCCTCGCCGAGCGCGGAGCGGCGCTCGCCGGAGCGCTCGTCGGTCAGGGGCGGGTTCCAGATGGCGATCTGCCGTGAGGGTGCGGGCGAGCCGTCGCGCTCGACGAGGCGCACGTCTTCGAGCCCGGTGAGCCGCCCGGCGAGGTCGAGCGGGTTGGCGATGGTGGCGGAGGCGAGCAGGAACACGGGTTCGGTGCCGTAGGCGGCGGCGATCCGCCGCAGGCGGCGCAGGACGCCGGCGACGTGCGAGCCGAAGACGCCGCGGTAGACGTGCGCCTCGTCGATCACGACGACGGCGAGGTTCGCGAACAGGTCGGCCCAGGCGGCGTGGTTGGGGAGGATGCCGACGTGGAGCATGTCGGGGTTCGTGAGCACGACGTTGGCGCGCTTGCGGATCTCGGCGCGCGCTTCGCGGGGGGTGTCGCCGTCGTAGATGGCGGGCCGCACGCGCTTGGCCATGCCGAAGGCCTGCAAGGCCCGCGCCTGGTCCTGGGCGAGCGCCTTGGTGGGGTAGAGGTAGAGCGCCCGCGCCCGCGGCTGTTCTGAGAGGACGTGCAGCGTCGGCAGGTTGAAGCACATCGACTTGCCGGAGGCGGTGCCGGTGGTGACGATCGTGGGGCCCTCCGCGGCGGCGAGCAGCGCCTCGGCCTGATGGGAGTAGAGCCGCTGGACGCCGACGTGCTCGAGCGCGGAGAGCACGTCGGGGTGCAGCGCGGCGGGCGGGTCGACGAGCGTGGCGTCGCCGGGGCCTTCGCGCGCCTCGCGCACGAGCCGCCCGTCGGCGCGCCCGGCGTCGAGCAGCGCGCTCCAGGGCTGCTTGCGGCGGTCGCTGGCCATGGGTTGCGATAGTAGAGGCGATGCCAGCGCGCACGTTCCACCACTCTGCATTCTCGGCAGAGCGGATCGCCGCGGAACGGGCGCGGCGCGGCCTGAGCGCGTCGGTCTGCCTCCCGGCGCGCGAATGCGCCGGCACGGTCGGCCAGATCGTGGCGGCGCTGGGCGAGCTGCGCGAGGCGGGCGCGATCGACCGCGTGGTGGTGGTCGACGCGGCCTCGCCGGACGGCACGGCGCAGGCGGCGCACGAGGCGGGCGCGGAGGTCTGGCAGGAGGCGGAGCTGCTGGGGTCGTTCGGGGCGGTGCGCGGCAAGGGCGATGCGATGTGGCGGGCGCTCTCGCGCCTGGAGGAGGATGTGATCTGCTTCCTGGACGCGGACAGCGAGGGCTTCTCGGCGCACTTCGCGCTGGGCCTGCTGGGGCCGCTGACGTGCGAGGAGGGCGAGGGGATCTCGTTCGTGAAGGCCTTCTATCGCCGGCCGCTGGGCGAGGACGCGGAGGGCGGCGGGCGCGTGAACCGCCTGGCGGCACGCCCGGCGCTGGCGCTGCTGTACCCCGAGCTGGCGGAGATCCGCCAGCCGCTGGCGGGCGAGGTGGCGGCGCGCCACGAGCTGCTTCAGGAGCTCCCGTTCGCGACGGGCTACGGCGTCGAGACGGCGATGCTGATCGACGCCTGGAGGGCGGTGGGGCCGGAGGGGATCGCGCAGGTGGACCTGGACGAGCACCGCAACCGCCACCAGCCGCTGGCGGCGCTGGAGTCGATGGCGGCGACGGTGCTGGCGACGGCGCTGGCGCGCGGCGAGCGCGACGGCCGCGTGGCGCTGAGCGCCCCGATCGACCTGGCGGCCCACGTCCCGCTGGAGCGCCCCCCGCTCGCGAGCCTGGCCCAGCCCACGGGGGGCGGGGGATGAGCACGCGCTGCCTGTACGTGGACCTCGACGGCACGCTGCTGGGCCGCGGCGCCTCGCTGCTGCACGACGGCGAGGGCAACGTCTCGCTGGAGGGGGTGCGGGCGGTGCAGGCGTGCCTGCGCGCGGACGTGGAGGTGGTGCTGATGTCGGGGCGCCGCAAGGCGCAGGTGTTCGAGGACGCTCGACTCCTGGGGCAGGCGTCGTTCATCTACGAGGCGGGGGCCTGCGTGGTGCTGGAGGGCGAGGAGCACTGGCTGACGGGCGAGCTGCTGCCGGGCGAGCTGTCGATCGCGGAGCAGATCGAGCGCTCGGGCGCGCCGGCGCTGCTGCTGGAGCGCTACGCGGGACGCCTGGAGTACCACGAGCCGTGGCACCTGGACCGCGAGGTCTCGCACCTGTTCCGGGGCCTGATCGACGCGGCGGAGGTCGACGCGCTGTTGGCGGCGGAGGGCCACGCGAACCTGCGCCTGGTCGACAACGGCGTGGTGAACCGCCGCTCGGAGGCGCTGGCGGCGCTGCCGCACGTGCGCGGCTATCACCTGGTGCCGGTCAGCGCGTCGAAGGCGTCGGCGGTGGCCTATCACCGCCGCGCGCGCGGCTACGCGCGTGAGGAGGTGTTCGCGGCGGGCGACTCGCGCGAGGACCTGGCCTGCGCGGAGCACGTGGGGACGTTCTGGGTCGTGGCGAACGCGCTGGAGCGCGACGACTCGCTGCGCGCGGAGCTGGCGCGGCACGAGAACGTCCGGATCGCCGAGCGCGGCCACGGGGCGGGCGTGTACGAAGCGGTGGTGAGCACGCTGGTCGAAGAAGGCTGAGCCGGGCGCTCCTCGACGATCCCGGCGCGCCGCTCCTCCTCGTAGAGCCGCTCGACGACGAACTGCTTGAGCAGCGTCTGATAGGGGGTGCCGTGCAGGGTCGCGAGCGCTTTGAGTCGTTTCAGCGTGAAGCGATCGAGGCGCAGCGCGATCGCGGTCGTGGGGCCGGGACGGACGGCGTTCTGCATGCGCAGGACGCGCTCCCGCCTCGCCTGCTGCTCAATAAAGGTCTCAGGATCGCGAGAGAGCCCGAAGGCGACGTCGATGTCCTCGTCGGCGCGTGGCATGTCCACCTCCGGGGAGTTGTTCTCGATTTCCCAACTGGCGATAGCAATCGTATGTACAGCCTGGGACGGGACACGCTGGCGAGGCACGAGGAGGAAGGTGCGTATATACGCCTGCTATCGGCGACCGATTTTCGATCAACGATCCCCCTCGCGGGGGATCGTCCTATAACGACTGAAGTAGTCGTTGGGGACGTCAGCCGGTGAGGCGGCGCCAGAAGCCCGGCTGCGGGCGGCGGCGCCAGCGGGCGGGAGGGGGCACCGTGGCGCGCACGAGCGCGACCCAGTCCTCCAGTGGCAGCTCGCCCGCGATCAGCCGTCCCAGGGCTCCGGTGACCGGTGCACTGACGCCCGCGCGGTCCAATGCACGGGCGAGCAGCGGCACCGACTCCAGCGCCTCGACCGCCTGGCCCACACGGCCCGGGATCTCGCTCGCGGGGACGCCCGCCGCCAGCAGCTCGCCCGCGCGCCGGTTGCGGCTCTCGCGCGCCAGCGCCGTCGCCACGAGATCGCCCGCGCCCGCCAGCCCGATCATCGACTCCGGGCGCGCGCCGAGGCCCTCCGCGAAGCGCCATACCTCCGCGAAGATGTGCCCCGCCGCGGCCCCCGCCGCGTTCAGGCCCTGCGCCTCCGTCGCCCCCGCCGCCAGCGCCGCCGCGTTCTTCGCCGCGCCCGCCAGCTCGACGCCCACGGGGTCGTTCGACTGCTCGCAGACCACCCCCGCGCGGGTGAAGACCTGGGCCAGGCTACGCGCCAGCTCCTCGTCGCTGGAGGCCGCCACCAGCCCCGCGCCCGCGTGCACCATCTCGCGCGCGTGCGCCGGGCCGCCGACGCAGGCGACGCGCTCCGCGCCGAAGCGGGCGCTCAGCACCGCCGTCGGCGGCACCCCGTCCGGCGGGACCAGCCCCTTCGCCACCGAGACCAGCGCCGCCCGCCGGCCCAGGCCCGCCCCCGCCAGCTCGTCGATCACCTCGCCCAGGCCGCGCGAGGGCACCGCCAGGAACACGTAGTCCGCCCGCTCCACGCCCGCGGAGCTCGGCTCGATCCGCAGCCCCGCCGGCAGCTCGACGCCCGGCAGGTAGGCCTCGTTGCGGCGCGCCGACTCAAGCGCCGCCGCCTGCTCCGCCGTGCGCGTTTGCAGCGTCGCCCGCAGGCCCGCGCGCACCAACAGCACCGCCAGCGCCGTCCCGAACGAGCCGGCTCCGATCACCGTCGCCCGGCGCGCGCCGGGGGATGGGAGCGAGCGAGCGCGCGACCCGCGAGCGGCAGCGCTCGGAGTAGGCTCGGGCTCGATCATCTGATGAGCGAGACTAGCGATCCTTCTCAGCGCGCCGCACGGTGGCGCAACTGGGCCGGCGACGAGCGCTGCGCGCCCGCCGCCTTCGAGCGGCCGCGGTCCCTCGAGGAGCTGTCCGCCGCGCTGGAGCGCGCCGACGCGCGCGACCTGCGCGTGCGCGCCGTCGGCTCGGGGCACTCCTTCAGCGACGTCGCCTGTAGCGACGACATGCTCATCTCGCTGGACTCCCTTGCCGGCGTGCTCGACGTCGACGCCGCCGGCGGGCTCGTGCGCGTGCAGGCCGGGATCACCATCAAGGCGCTCAGCCGGCGTCTCGACCAGCACGGGCTCGCGCTGGAGAACCTAGGCGACATCGACGTGCAGAGCATCGCCGGGGCCATCTCCACCGCCACGCACGGGACCGGGGCGCGGCTCGCGAACATCCCCTCCCAGGTCGCCGAGCTGAAGCTCGTGCTCGCCGACGGCTCCGAGCTCGTGTGCTCGCCCGAGCGCGACCCCGAGGTCTTCCGCGCCGCGCGCGTCGGCCTTGGCGCGCTGGGCGTCGTCGCCGAGGTGACGCTGCGCTGCGTGCCCGCCTTCACGCTGCACGGCCTCGACGCCCCCGCGCCGCTTCAGCGGACGCTTGAGCGCTTCGAGGAGCTGGCGCTCGGCAACGACCACTTCGAGTTCTTCGTCTTCCCCTACGCCGAGACGGCGCTGACGCGCACGAACAACCGCACCGACCAGCCGCCGCGCCCGCGCGGGCGGCTCGCCGCCTACGCCAACGACGTGCTGCTCACCAACCACGCCTTCGGCCTGTTCTGCCGCCTGGGCCGGCGCGTGCCGGGGGCGATCCCGCAGATCAACCGGCTCGTCACGCGCCTGGCCGGCACGAGCGAGCGCGTCGACCGCTCCGCCTCGATCTTCGCCAGCCCGCGGCTCGTGCGCTTCACCGAGATGGAGTACGCGCTCCCGCGCGAGCGCACGCCCGAGGCGGTGGCGCGGGTGATGGAGCTGGTCGCGAGCCGCGGGCTCGCGGTCCCCTTCCCGATCGAGGTCCGCACCGTCGCCGCCGACGACGCCTTCCTCAGCACCGCCGGCGGCCGCGACAGCGGCTTTGTCGCCGTGCACATGTTCCAGGGCATGGAGTGGCGCCCCTACTTCGAGGCCGTCGAGGCGATCATGGGCGAGCTCGACGGCCGTCCGCACTGGGGCAAGCGCCACTTCCAGACCGCCGCCACGCTGCGCCCCCGCTATCCCGACTGGGATCGCTTCCAGGCCGTGCGCGCGCGCCTGGACCCACGGGGACGCTTCGGCAACGCCTGGACCGACCGCGTGCTCGGGCCGGTGACGGGGTGAGCGCCGCCGACGCCTACGCGCGGCTGGAGCGCGCCACCGCCGAGCTGACGGCGCCCTTCGCGCTCGTCGATCTCGACGCCTTCGACGCCAACGCCGCCGACCTCGAACGCCGTGCCGCCGGCAGGCCCATCCGGCTCGCCAGCAAGTCGCTGCGCTGCCGCGGCCTGCAGGAACGCGCGCTCGCCCGCGCGGGCTTCCACGGCACGATGGCCTACACGCTGCCGGAGGCGCTGTGGCTCGCCGAGCGCGGCGCCCAGGACCTGCTCGTCGCCTATCCCACCGCCGACGAGGGCGCGCTGGGCGAGCTGGCCCGGCGCGCGCGGGAGGGGAGTCCCGGCGGCGAGGCGATCGTGATGGTCGACAGCGCCGAGCAGCTCGTCCCGATCGAGCGCGCCGTCGACGCGGCCGGGGCCGGGGGGCGCGTGCGCGTCTGCCTCGACGTCGACGCCGGCTATCGCGCGCTCGGCGGGCGCGTCCGCATCGGCGTCAAGCGCTCGCCCGCGCACACGCCCGCCGAGGCCGCCGAGGCCGCCCGCGCCTTCGCCGCCAGCCCGCGCGTGCGGCTCGTCGGCGTGATGATGTACGAGGCCCAGGTCGCCGGAGTCGGAGACGAACCTCCCGGCCGCCCGCTGCGCGCGAAGGCGATCAGGGCGATGCAGGCCCGGTCCGTGCGCGAGCTGCGCGCCCGCCGCGCCGAGGTCGTCGGCGCCGTGCAGCAGGCGCTCGCCGAGGCCGGCGAGCCGCCGCTGGAGCTCGTCAACGGCGGCGGCACCGGCAGCGTCGAGTCGACCGCCGGCGAGCCCGCCGTCACCGAGGTCACCGCCGGCTCCGGCCTCTACGCGCCGGGCCTGTTCGACTCCTACAGCGCCTTCACGCCCGCCCCCGCGGCGATCTTCGCCCTGCCCGTCGTGCGCCGCCCCGGCAAGGGCGTCGTCACCGCGCTCGGGGGCGGCTACCTCGCCTCCGGCCCCGGCGACGGCGCGCGCCTGCCCCACCCATACCTGCCCGCGGGCCTGCGGCTCGACGGCGAGGAGGGCGCCGGGGAGGTGCAGACGCCGCTGCTCGGCGACGCCGCCGACCGGCTTGAGCTTGGCGACCGTGTCTATCTTCGCCATGCCAAGGCCGGCGAGTTGTGCGAGCGTTTCAACAGCGTGTTTCTGCTTGAAGACAATCGGGTCGTCGGCGAGCTCCCCACCTACCGGGGAGAGGGGACCTGCTTCCTGTGAGCAGCCGGCCCTACTTCGCCGCCCAGCCGGGCGCCCGCGCCGCGGCGCCAGCCGGAACCGGCCCCGGCCGGGAGGCGCTGCTCTCGTTGCAGCGCGAGGTCGTCGAGACGCTCGCCCCGCTCGACCGCACCCCCTGCTCGGAGGGCGAGCGCGAGGCCGCCGAGTGGCTTGCCGCGCGGCTCGCCGCCGTCGAGGGCGTGACCGTCGAAGTCGAGCAGGAGCCTTCGTGGGGCACGTGGCCGCCGACCGCCACCGGCACCGGCGCGCTCGGCGTCGCGGCCGCGGCGCTCGTCCTCGCCGGCCGCCGCCTGTTCGGCGCCTCGCTCGCCGCGGCGGCCTTCGCCGGGATCGTGGATGAGGCGCACAACGGTCCGCGCGTCCTGCGCCGGCTCGTGCGGCGGCGCAGGAGCACCCAGAACGTGATCGCGCGAATCGGCGACCCCGGCGCCGAGCACACGCTCGTCGTGCACGCCCACCACGATGCCCCGCAGACCGGGCTCGTCTTCGACCAGACGATCCAGCGCCGCGTGCACCGGCACGCGCCCTGGCTGATCGAACGGGCCAAGACGCCGCTGCCGCAGTGGTGGGTCGGGCTCGCGGGGCCGCTCTCCACGTTCATCGGTGCGCTTATCCGCCGCCCACGCCTGGCGAAGGCCGGGCTCGCGATCGGGGCGCTCGGCACCGCGCTCGTCGCGGACGTGTGGCGCAGCGAGACGGTGCCCGGCGCGAACGACAACCTGTCCGGCGTCGCCGGGCTGGTGGGCCTCGCCGAGCTGCTGCGCGAGCGCCCCGTGCCCGGGCTGCGCGTGCTGCTCGTCTCCTGCGGCGCGGAGGAGACGCTCCAGGACGGGATCCGCGCCTTCATGGCGCGTCACCGCGGCGAGCTGGACCCCGCCCGCACGGCGTTCGTCAACCTCGACACCGTCGGCTCGCCGCAGCTGGTCTCGCTCGAGGGGGAGGGCCCCGTGCGGATGGAAGACTATTTCGCGCCCTGGCTGCGCGAGCTCGTCGCGCTGCACGCCGAGCGGCTGGAGATCCCGCTGCTGCGCGGCTACCGCGCCCGGGCCTCGACCGACAGCGTCATCACCAGCCGGGCCGGTTATCCCACCGCGATGCTCGTCTCGGTCTGCGAGTGGATGAGCCCCGCGAACTACCACCTGCCCAGCGACGTCCCCGCGAACCTCGACTACGACACGGTTGCGCGGGTCACCTGGCTCGTGCACGAGCTAGCGGGCGCGCTGCCCGCTGCCCTGGCGGAAGCCTCCTAGCGTAGGAGGCGATGCCCGAGGGCGACACGATCCACAGCGCCGCGCGGCGGATTCGCGCGGTGCTGCTCGACCGCCTGCCGGAGCGGATCGAGACGCCCCAGCCGCGCCACGGCGCCGACCGCTGGCCCGAGCGCCTCGCCGGCCGCGCCGTGCGGTCGGTCGACGCCCACGGCAAGCACCTGTTCCTGCGCTTCGAGGGCGAGCTGACGCTGCATTCGCACCTGCGCATGACCGGCTCCTGGGGCGTGCACCGCGACGGCGCGCGCTGGAAGCGCTCGCCGCGGCGCGCCTGGATCGTGATCGCCCTGGGCCAGTGGCGCGTCGTCGAGTTCGACGGGCCCGTGCTGGAGCTGATGCGCGAGAGCCGCACCCGCTTCGAGCGCAGGCTCGTGGCGCTCGGCCCCGACATCATCGGCGAGCGCTTCGACCGCGAGAAATTCCTCGCGCGGCTGCGCGAGCAGGACCCCGCCCGCGCGATCGGCGACGCGCTGCTCGACCAGCGGATCGTCGCGGGGATCGGCAACGTCTGGAAGTCCGAGGCCTGCTTCGCCGCCGCCGTCAATCCCTGGCGCCCGCTGGGTCGGGTGCAGGAGCAGGAGGCGCTCGCGATCGCCGACTTCGCCCACGAGCGGATGACGCTCTCCGCCGAAGGCGACGGCTTCAGCACGCGGCCCCGCGCCGTCTACAAGCGCGCCGGGCTCCCGTGTGAGCGCTGCGGCGCGACCGTCCGCAGCCACGGCCAAGGCGACGACAACCGCACCACTTACTGGTGCCCGGGCTGCCAGCTCTGAGCACGCGGCCCGGCGCTTCCACGCGGCCCGGCGCTTCGCTACAGGAGCTTCGCCAGCTTGCGCCCCGCGGCCGTCAGCGCGCGATGAGTTCTCGCTTCGAGGATCGTCTGAAGGTCGAGGATGCGAGCGTCGAACGAATCCAGCAGGTTCTCGCCGGTGATGGCATACGCCGGCACGCCGCCCTGCCGCGCGCGGGTCGCGATCTCGAACGCAAGGCTGCCCGCCAGCGTCTGCTCGCGCAGCGCCGGCTCCGCGATCACCACCGCGCGGGCGGCGCGCATGCGCGCGTCGAAGCCCAGCGCGTCGAGCTTCGTGTCCTCCTCCAGCGGGCAGGCGTCCGCGGAGCGGCCCGCGGCGCGCAGCCCGCGCGCGATCGCCTCGCCGACGCGCTCGGCGTCCAGCTCCGGGCCGAAGGGCGAGGCGGCGACCAGCAGCGTCCGTGGGATCACGATCGTGCATCCTTCCAGCAATGGCTGCTGAGAAGGCCGAGCCCGTCGTGATCGAGGTCTGTGGCCAGGAGGTCCGCGTCAGCAACCCGCAGAAGCCCTTCTTCCCCGAGCTGGGGCTGACGAAGCTCGACCTCGTCAACTACTACCTCGACTGCGCCGATGCCGTCGTGCGCGGGCTGCGCGAGCGCCCCACCGTGATGAAGCGCTGGGTCGACGGCGTCGCGGGGAAGCCTTTCTTTCAGAAGCGCGTGCCCGACAGCGCGCCCGACTGGCTGGAGACCACGGTCGTGACGTTCCCCAGCGGGCGGCACGCGCGCGAGCTGGTCCCCAACGACGCCGCGCACCTCGTCTGGGGTGTGAACCTTGGCGTGATCGACTGGAACCCCTGGGCGGTGCGGCGCTCCGACCAGGATCATCCCGACGAGCTGCGCGTTGACCTCGACCCGCAGCCCGACGTGCCCTTCGAGGAGGTGCGCCAGGTCGCGCTCTGCGTGCGCGAGGTGCTCGACGAGCACGGCCTGCGCGGCTACCCGAAGACCTCCGGCTCGCGGGGCATCCACATCTACGTGCGCCTGGAGCCCGCGCACGACTTCCTCGAAGTGCGCACCGCCGCGCTGGCGCTCGCCCGCGAGGTCGAGCGGCGCCTGCCGGGGCGCGCCACCAGCCGCTGGTGGAAGGAGGAA
The DNA here is from genome assembly GCA_035508515.1 of Solirubrobacteraceae bacterium. Lineage (GTDB taxonomy): Bacteria > Actinomycetota > Thermoleophilia > Solirubrobacterales > Solirubrobacteraceae > Palsa-744. The sequence continues at coordinate 15,827 of DATJMW010000036.1, forward strand.
CGCGAAGGCGTCTTCATCGACTACAACCAGAACGCCCGCGACCGCACGATCGCCTCCGCCTACTCGGTTCGCGCCGTGCCCGACGCGCGCGTCTCGTGCCCTATCTCCTGGGAGGAGGTCGCCGACGTGGAGCCCGACCAGCTCACGCTGCTGACGGTGCCCGCGCGGCTGAAGGAGCGCGGCGACCCCGCCGCCGACATGGACCGGCACGCCGCGCGCCTGGACCCGCTGCTGGAGCTGGCGGCGCGCGACGAGCGCGAAGGCCTTGGCGACGCGCCCTGGCCGCCGCACTTCGCCAAGCAGAAGGGCGAGCCCAAGCGCGTGCAGCCCAGCCGCGCCCGCAAGGAGAGCTCGTGAGCCTGCCGCTGAAGCCGCCGGTCAAGCCCGCGCTGGCGCTGTCGCGCAAGCAGCTGCCCGAAGGCGAGGACTACGTCTACGAGATCAAGCTCGACGGCTTTCGCTGCCTGGCCTTCGTCGACGGCGAGGAGATCTACCTGCAGTCGCGCAACGGCAAGGAACTGGGGCGCTACTTCCCCGAGCTGGCCACCCCCGGCTCGCTGCCGGCCGGGCGTTACGTGATCGACGGCGAGATCGTCGTCCGCGACGAGAGCGGGCGGGAGAACTTCGACGCGCTCGGTCAGCGCATCCACCCCGCGGCCTCGCGGATCGAGCGCCTTTCGGGCGAGACGCCCGCGGTGTTCGTCGTGTTCGACCTGCTCGCCCGCGAGGACGACGTGCTGCTGGAGCTGCCCTTCGCCGAGCGCCGCGCCGCGCTGGAGGAGCTGGTGGCCCAGCCGCAGTTCGCCGCCGCGCCCGTCGAGCTGATGCAGACCGCCGAGACGCCCGAGCAGGCACAGCGCTGGCTGCAGGAGGCCGAGGGGGCGATCGCGAAGCAGCGCTCCGCCCCGTACCTGCCCGGCGAGCGCAAGGGCATGTTCAAGGTCAAGCGCGTGCGCACGATCGACGCCGTGATCGTCGGCTGGCGCCCCGGCAAGGAGAAGGGCACCGTGGGGGCGCTGATCCTGGGGCTCTACGACGAGGACGACCGCGACGACCAGGGCGAGCCGCGCCTGCGGGTCGTCGGCCACTGCTCGGGGCTGTCCGCGAAGGAGAAGCGACGGCTCGTCGGCTTCTTCGCCGACTACGAGTCCGGCGAGAAGGGCTCCGGCGAGCCCAGCCGCTGGAGCGGCGGCAAGGACCTCGAGTGGGTCGGGCTGCGCCCCGAGCTGGTCGTCGAGATCGACTTCGACCACGTCTCCGCCGGGCGGATCCGCCACGGCTCCAAGCTCCGCCGCTGGCGCGAGGACAAGGAGCCGCGCGCCTGCACCTACGACCAGCTCGACTCCTGAGCGATCGGCCGCGGGTGTGGTCTAGGATCACCCCATGAGCAGCGAGACCGCGACAGTCGCCGAGGAGGAGTACCTGCAGATCCTCTTCTGGCTCTACGAGGCGGGCCTGCCGATGACGGGCGCGAACGTCGCCCGCGCGATGCAGCTCTCGCCCCCGACCGTGCACGAGATGGTCGGCCGCTTGGAGCGCGACGGCTACATCACCCGCGACAAGGACCGCACGATCGCCTTCACGGAGTCGGGCAAGGAGGAGGCCGAGCAGATCGTCCGCCGCCACCGCCTGATCGAGCGCTTCCTCACCGACGTGCTCGGCGTCCCGTGGGACGAGGTCCACGAGGAGGCCGAGCGCCTGGAGCACGCGATGTCGCCCTCGCTCGAAGAGCGCATGCTCGCGGCGATCGGCGACGCCAAGACCTGCCCGCACGGGCACCCGATCATCGTCGGGGCGCGCCTCTCCGGCGTGCCGCTCGCCGACGTCGAGATCGGCGCGAAGGTGCGCGTGCTGCGCTTCGAGAACGAGGCCGAGGACCTGCTGCACTACCTGAAGGAGTCCGGCTTGGAGCCGGGCCTCGAGGGGACGCTCGCCGAGCACGACGAGGAGCAGGTCGTCGTCGAAGCCGCCGACGGCAGCCGCTGCGTCGTCACCCCCAGCGTCGCGGAGACCGTCTCCGTGATCGCGGACCCCTCGCCGCCGGAGCGGACCGCGCTGCCCGAGCAGTTGGTCTTGGGCGCGCGCTACGGGCGCTAGAGCGCCCGGTACGCGGCCGCCAGCCGCGTGATGCCCTCTTCGATCTGCTGCTCGGTCACGCCCGAGTAGGCGAGGCGCAGCGTGTTTTCGCCGCCCTCCAGCAGGAAGTCGGTGCCCTTCACGAACGCGACGCCGAGGTCGGCGGCCTTTTCGAACAGCCGCGCCACGTCGGTCCCGTGCGGCAGCGTGACCCACATGAAGTAGCCGCCCTCCGGCTGCACGAACTCCGCCTCCGGCAGCTCGCGCCGCAGCGCTTCCGCCAGCGTCAGCGCGCGCTTGGCGAGCGCGGTGCGGACCGTCTCGATCGAGCGCTCGATCGAGCCGGAGGCGCAGAACTCGTACACGATCGACTGCGCGACCATGTTCGGCGAGATGTAGGTGTTCGTCGCCAGCTTCGCGATCTGCGCGATCAGGTCGGTGGGGCCGACGAGGTAGCCGACGCGGATCCCCGGGCAGACCGTCTTCGAGAACGAGGAGGCGTACACGACGCGCTCCGGGTCCATCGAGAGCATCGTCGGCAGCGACTCGCCGCTGAAGCGCAGCGCGACGTAGGGGTCGTCCTCGAACACTAGGAAGTCGTGCTGGGCCGCGAGCTCCAGCAGCGCCTGGCGCTTGGCGAGCCCGAGCGTGACGCCGGCGGGGTTCTGGAAGTTCGGGATGATGTGCGCGAAGCGCGGGCGGACCTGGCCCGAGGCCAGCAGCCGCGCGAGGCCGTCGGTGTCGAGCCCGTCGTCCTGCAGGTCGACCGTGTGCAGCGTCGCGCCGCGCTCGCGCAGCGAGAGCAGCGTGCGGTCGTAGGTGGGGCGCTCGACCACCACGTCGTCGCCAGCGCTCACGAGCGCCTCGAACAGGAAGGCGTCCGCCTGCATCGAGCCGTTCGTGACCAGCACCCGCTCCGGCTCGACGCCGTGGCGGTCCGCGATCCAGGCGCGCAGGCGCGGATAGCCGATCGAGGTCCCATAGGCCGTGGTGCCGCCGGGGTCGCTGTCGAAGGCGCGCGTCGCCGCGTCGCGCAGGCCCTGCACGTCGACGATGTCGAGCGAGGGCGCGCCGCGGGCGAAGGAGATCGAGGGTCCGGTTTGGGTGGGCATGGCCGCGTAGGTTATGCGTCCGAGCAGCTCGTCGTAGTCATGGGTCAGCTCGCGCGAGGTGCGCTCCAGCCGATCGCGGAAGCGCAGCAGCTCCGCGGCGCTGGGGGAGCGGTCCGCCGCGGGGGGCGGGCGGCGCCCCGGCGGGAACGCCGGAGCGGGGGTCGCCATCGGGGCGGCGGGCGCCGGGGCGCCCGGTGGGTGAGGCGTGCGGGCAAACGGCGGCGCCGACGCGAGCGGGCGCGATGGCGGGGTGGACGGCGGCGCGGCGACCGGCGGCGCGGCGGCGGCCGGTTCGTAGGCCTCGTCGACGATCCGGCCCCGGTCCGGGAGCGCGCCTGCGGCGCCCGCCGACGACACGCCCTGGGCGCTGGACGGCGCGACCGGAGAGCGGCCGGGGAGCGTGCCGGGCGCGGCGGGGGCGGCGTCTCCCTCTCGCTGCCCGGCGTCCTGGGCGATCCCGCCGAGCACGCGCTCCAGCTCGCGCAGCTTGCGCTCCAGCTCGCCCAGCGTGCTTGCGATCTCGTCCCGGTCCACGAGCGCCTAGCGTAGCGGTCGCGCGCGGGCCGGCGGCGCTTGGCGGACGGAGCGCTAGGAGGCGCCGACGGAAGCGCCGCCGAGCACCTCGACGGCGATCGCGGCGGCTTCGGTGGGGGTGCGCCCGACGCGCACGCCCTTGGCTTCGAAGGCCTGCGCCTTGGCGGCCGCCGTGCCGGCGGAGCCGGATACGATCGCGCCGGCGTGGCCCATCTGCTTGCCCGCGGGGGCGGTGAAGCCCGCGATGTAGGCGACCACCGGCTTTGAGATGTTCTCCGCGATGTGCTCGGCGGCCTCTTCCTCCGCGGAGCCGCCGATCTCGCCGGAGAGCACGATCAGCTCGGTCTCGTCGTCGGCCTCGAACAGGTCGAGCACGTCCACGAACGAGGAACCGGGGACGGGGTCGCCGCCGATGCCGACGATCGAGCTGCAGCCGTAGCCGGCGCGCGCGATCTCGTTGCCGATCTGGTAGGTGAGCGTGCCGGAGCGCGACACCACGCCGACGTTGCCGCGCTCGAAGAACGACGCGGGGATGATGCCGACGTTGGCCTTGCCGGGCGAGAGGATGCCCGGGCAGTTCGGGCCGATCAGGCGCGTGCCGGGATGGTCGCGCAGCAGCGTGTTGTAGGCGCGCAGCTCGTCGTGCGCGGGGATGCCCTCGGTGATCGTGACGATCAGCTCGACGCCCGCGGCGGCGGCCTCGAGGATCGCGTCGGCCGCGAACCGCGGCGGCACGAAGATCATCGCGGTGTTCGGCTGCACCTCGCTGACGGCGTCGGCCCAGCTGTCGAACACGGGGATGCCCTCGACGTCTTGGCCGCCCTTGCCGGGGGTCACGCCGCCGACGACGTTCGTGCCGTAGTTGCGGTTGTTCAGCGTGTGGAACGTGCCCTCGCGGCCGGTGATGCCCGCGACGCAGAGGCGCGTCGACTCGTCGACCAGGACCGACATCAGGCCGCCGCCCCCGCGGCCTGCACGTCCTTGCCCGCGGCGAGCGCCACGACCTTCTCGGCCGCCTCGTTCATCGTCTTCGCGGCGTACACGTTCGGCAGGTTCGCCTCCTGCAGGATGCGCCGGCCCTCGACGTCGTTCGTGCCGTCGAGGCGGACCACGAACGGCACGGACGGTTTGATCTCGCCGAAGGCGGCGACGAGCCCTTCGGCGACGAGGTCGCAGCGGGTGATGCCGGCGAAGATGTTGACGAGCACCGCCTTGACGGCGTCGTTCGCGAGGATCAGGTCGACGGCCTGCTTGATCGTTTCGGCGTTCGAGCCGCCGCCGGCGTCGAGGAAGTTCGCGGGCGCGCCGCCGGCCTGCGAGACGACGTCGAGCGTCGACATCACGAGCCCGGCGCCGTTGCCAAGGATGCCGATGTCGCCGTCGAGCTTGACGAACTGCACGCCCTCTTCCTTGGCGCGGCGTTCGAGCGGGTCTTCGTTCTCTTTGTCGGAGAGGCCCTGGTTCTCCTCGTGGCGATAGAGCGCGTTGCCGTCGAGCGAGACCTTCGAGTCGAGCGCCTTCACTTCGCGCTCCGGCGTGACGATCAGCGGGTTGATCTCCGCGAGCGTCGCGTCCTCCCGCAGCCACACCTCGTAGAGCGCGACGAGCGCGTCGGCGACGCCGTCGATCACGTCGGCGTCCGCGCCGCCGTCGCGGGCGATCTGCGCGGCCTGCTCGCGGGAGAGGCCCGCCAGCGCGTCGACGTGGCTGCGGATCAGCTTCTCGGGCGTCTTCTCGGCGACCTCTTCGATGTCGACGCCGCCCTCGGTGCTGAACATCACCAGCGGCTGCTTGGCCGAGCGGTCGAGCAGGATCGAGGCGTAGTACTCGGAGGCGATGTCCGAGGCGTGCTCGATCCACAGCGTGCGGACAACGTGTCCCTTGATGTCCATGCCAAGGATGTTGCCGGCGTGCTCGCGCGCCTCGGCCTCGTTGTTCGCGAGCTTCACGCCGCCGGCCTTGCCGCGCCCACCGATCAGCACCTGGGCCTTGACGACGATCGGGTAGCCGACCTCGTCCGCGGCCACGAGCGCATCCTCGACGGTGGTGACCGCCTTGCCCTGAGAGACCTTCAATCCGTGGCGGGCGAACAGCTGCTTGCCTTGGTACTCCAACAGATCCATGACGGCGCGGGACTCTAACGCAAACCGGGTCCTGGTCCGGACGCCGGGCCGCCCCGCCGTGGCCCGCTGGTCGAGGCTGACCGCGCTCGCCCGCCTTTGCAGGGCATAATGCCCGCCCAATGCCAATTCCGAAGAACGTCACCTTTGTCACATTCGATGTGTACGGCACGCTGATCGACTGGGAGACGGGCATCTACGAAGCGTTCGCGAAAGAGGCCGCGCGCGACGACTTCGAGATCGACCGTACCCAGCTGATCGCGCTGTTCCACGAGATCTCCCGCGAAATCGAGGGCGGCTCCTACGAGCTGTACGCCGAGGTGCTGCGGCGCACCGCGATCGAGATCGCCAAACGCCTGGAGTGGCCGCTCGAGCCCTCCCGCTCGGGCTTCCTGCCCGACTCCGTGCAGCGCTGGAAGCCGTTCAAGGAGACCAACACGCAGCTGCAGAAGCTCGCGAAAAAATACAAGCTGGGCCTGCTCTCGAACATCGACGACAAGCTGCTGGGACAGACGCGGCGCCACATCCCCACCGACTTCGACCTCGTCGTCACCGCCCAGCAGGTTCGCTCCTACAAGCCGGAGGCCGCCCACTTCACCGAGTGCGCCCGGCGCATCGGCGGCAAGCGCGGCTGGGTCCACGTCACCTCCAGCCACTACCACGACGTGGTGCCCTGCGTGAAAGCGCGCGTGCCCGTGATCTGGGTGAACCGCTCCAAGGAGCAGTTGGAGGGCTCGGCGAAGAAGCCCACCGTCGAGGTCTCGAACCTCAAAGAAGCCGCGAAACAGCTCGGCGCCTCCTGAGGTGGGCGCGCGGGCGGCGCGCATGCAGGGCGCCCTGCGCACGCGGTCATGAAGGCGGTCGCGCTGCACCGTGACGTGGTCGTCGTCACGAGCCAGGTCCTGCAGGCGCACTGCACGCTCGTGCGCGGCCCGCAGGCGCAGGGCGCGTCCGGCGGGGGGCCGAGCGGCGAGAGGCCCGTCGGCGGCCCCGGTGGCGAGGCCTTCGTGATCGACTCGCCGGTGCTGCCTGAAGAGCTCGAACTGCTGCCCGCGGTCGTGGAGCAGGCCGGGTTCCCGAAGCCGGGGGGGCTGCTCGCGACGCACGCCGATTGGGATCATGTGCTGGGGCCGCTCGCCTACCCGGACGCCACGCTCGGCTGCGCGGAGAGCACCGCCGAGCGGCTGCGGGCCGAGCCCGGCGCCGCGCAACGCGAGCTGCGCGACTTCGACGAGGAGCTGGTGATCGAGCGCCCGCGGCCGCTGGCGCTCGGCGGCGTGCAGGCGCTCCCCGTGCCGGGGCGTTGCGCCGTGGGTGAGGCGGAGCTGGAGCTGCATCCCGCGACGGGGCACACCGGTGACGGCATGGCGGTGTGGATACCTTGGGCGCGAGTGCTGGTCAGCGGCGACTACGTCTCGGACGTCGAGCTGCCGGTGCTGCGCGGTGAGGAGCCTTGGCTTCGGTCGGCGGGCTACCCGCCTCAGAGTGCGCTGGAGGAATATCTGGCGACGCTCGAGCGGTTGCGCCCGCTCGTGGCCGCGGCCGAGCACGTTGTCCCGGGCCACGGCTCGATCCTCGACCGTGAGCGAGCCCTGGGCATCTTGCAGGAGGACGTCGCCTACCTGGAGGCGCTACGCGAGCGCGGAGGCGACGCCGAGCTGCCATCCGGGCGCCGCTCGAAGACCCAGCGGGAACTGCACGCGCAGAACCTCGCGCGGCTGTAGGCGTTCCTCCGGCCTATTTGACTTCGTGGCCGACGACGGCCGCGGCCATCGGTCCCTCTGCTGCTAGGCGGCGCGATCCGCGCCGGGCCTAGCCCTCGCTCTCGGCGGCGCTGGTGATCGTCGCGATCGGCGCGCCCGCCTGGATCGGCTCGCCCTCGACGATCGGCAGCTCGGCGATGACGCCGGCCTTGTGGGCGGTGATCTCGTTCTCCATCTTCATCGCCTCGATGATGCAGAGCAGCTGGCCCTCCGCAACGGTGTCGCCCTGCTTGACGAGCACCTTCCACATGTTGCCCTGTAGCGGCGAGGGCAGCACGTCGGCGCCACCGCCGCCGCCGGAGGACTTGCGCTCCGAGCGCTTCGGCGCCTTCGCGCCGCCCGCCGCCGGCGCGGCGCCGTTGCTCGCGACGCCGCCGCCGGCGAACGGCGGACCGACGACGCGCACGTCGAAGCGCTTGCCCGATACCTCGACGGCGTAGGTCTGCTCGACCTTCTCCTCTTCGTCCTCCCCCGTGGGCGGCGCGGCCTTCTCGAAGGCGAGCGTCTTCAGCCACTGCTTGTCCTCCAGCAGCTCCTTGCAGGTGCTGCCGCGTTTCCAGTCCTCGGTCGCGAGCAGCGCCTTGTGGAAGGGGATCAGCGTCTTCAGGCCCTCGATCTCGTATTCGCCCAGAGCACGCAGCATCCGCTGCGTGGCCTGCTCGCGGTCGGCGTCCCAGACGATCAGCTTCGCCACCATCGGGTCGTACATCGGCGAGACTTCGCCGTAGGCCTCGACGCCGGAGTCGACGCGCACGCCGGGGCCGGTGGGCTCCTGGTAGGCGCCGATCTTCCCGGGGGCGGGCGCGAAGTTCTTCGAGGCGTCCTCGGCGTTGATGCGGCACTCGATCGCGTGGCCGCGCAGCTCGATGTCCTCCTGCTTGTAGGAGAGGGGCTCGCCCGCGGCGGCGCGGATGCCCTCCTTGACGATGTCGATACCCGTCGTCATCTCGGTGACGCAGTGCTCCACCTGCACGCGGGTGTTCATCTCCAGGAAGAAGTACTCAGGCTCTGAGCCCTCGCCGGCGTGTGTGGAGAACAGGCCCTCGATCGTGCCGGCGCCCACGTAGTCGACGGCCTTCGCGGCGTCGACGCCGATCTTGCCGATCCGCTCGCGGATCTCGGGCGTGACGACCCACTCGGGCGCGGGGGACTCCTCGATCACCTTCTGGTGGCGGCGCTGGATCGAGCAGTCGCGCTCGCCAAGGTGGATCACGTTGCCGTGGCGGTCCGCGAGCACCTGCACCTCGACGTGGCGCGGGTCGTGCAGGTAGCGCTCCAGGTAGACGGTGGGGTCGGAGAAGAACTTCTCGCCTTCGCGGCTGGAGCCCTCGAACGCGCCCTGCAGCTCGTCCTCGGAGAGGGCGACGCGGAAGCCCTTGCCGCCGCCGCCGCCCGCGGCCTTGACCGCGACGGGGAAGCCGATCTCATCCTTGGCGATCCGCAGCGCGTCCTCGACCGTCGCGACGGGCTCGGTGGTGCCCGGCACGATCGGCACGCCCGCGGCCTGCATCAGCTCGCGCGCGCGGGTCTTCGAGCCCATCGCCTCGATCGCGCTGGCGGGCGGGCCGATGAAGACGATGCCCGCGTCCTCGCAGGCCTGGGCGAAGGGGGCGTTCTCGGCCAGGAAGCCGTAGCCGGGGTGGACCGCTTCGGCGCCGGCGCGCTTGGCGACGTCGAGGATCTTCTCGATGTGCAGGTAGTTATCGGCGGCGGGGCCGTCGCCAAGGTTGTAGGCCTCGTCGGCGCGCTTGACGTGCGGCGTGTCGCGGTCGAGCTCGGAGTAGACGGCGACGCTCGCGATCCCCATCTCCTCCAGGGCGCGCGCGATGCGGACCGCGATCTCCCCGCGGTTGGCGATCAGGACCTTGCTGAACATCGGCCGCGGAAGCTTAGCGTTCCCTCGTTGCGGGGCCCCGGCCTGGCCCCCGGCGGCGGCTCGGCGCCGGGCGGTGCCCGGCGCGGGGGCGTGGCTCAGGCGCGCGTGCGCATCCGCGCCGCCGCGAGCGTCGCGGCGGCGTCGCCGAGCCCGACGATCAGCGCGGCGCCGTCGCCGACGAGCTGCTCCTCGGAGATCTCGACGCTGCCGTCGATCCAGGCGACGAGCAGCTCGAAGATGCCCCCCGCCAGCAGCGTCGATGTGACCTTCGTCAGCGGGTCGGGCGGCAGCACGTCGTAGCTGGCCTCGCCCAGCGCCTCGATCACGGCGGACAGCTCGCGCAGCGTCCGCCGCCGCCGTCGCGCGAGCGCCTCGCTGCCGAGCGCCTCGATGAACACGACGCGCGCGCGCCGCGGGTCCTCGGTCAGCGCGTCGACCACGGCGCGCATCGCGGCCTCGGCCTGGGCGTGGCGGTCGTCGCCCGCGGTCGAGACCGCGGCGATCACCTTCGCGGTCGCGGCGCCGACGATCTCGTCGTAGACCGCGACCGCGAGCGCGTCGAGGTCGGCGAAGCTCTCGTAGAAGAAGCGCGGGCTGACGCCCGCGAGCTGGTGGACGCCGCGCACGCTGGTCTGCGTCCAGCCCTGGGTACCAATCAGCTCGAGACCCGCGTCGAGCAGCGCGCGGCGGCGGCTGTCGCGCCGCTCCTGCGCGGATCGCCCACCGTACGTGCGCTCGCTCGCCACCGCGGTCATTCTCACAGCGAAACACTTTAGGAAACGACTGCTCCCGCTTCCGGTATGATCGTGAAACGCTCGTGTCTGGATCGCTCTCAGCTCAAGCTCGGCATACGGCCGGTGCCGACGAATTCGGCGCGCCGGAGCGCGCGACGCTGGGCATCGCCGGACTCGACGACGATCGCCTGCGCGCGCGACTGGAGGCGGGGCGACACCGCGGCGACCCCGCGGCGGACGCGCTCGTGGAGGTGTTCCGCGAGCTGCCCGGCGGCAGCGGCTGGCAGCTGTTCGAGCGCGCGCTGGAGCAGGGCGTGGACGCCGTTCCCGGCGCGCCGGAGGAGCTGGGAGCGCTGCTGACGGAGGCGTCCTCGACGCCCTCGTGGCTCGACCTCGACCTGGTCGACGCGGGCGCCGCGAGCTTCTGGCGCGCGGGGCTGCCGGCGCTGGCGCCCTCGCTGATCTACGGCTCGCTCGCGTTCGGCTACCAGTACGGCGACCTGTCGCGCCCGCTCGCGGCGACCGGGCGCCTGGAGCGAATGGCCTCGCGCCGGCTGGGCGAGACGGCGCGCTGGGTGCTGGCGGTGACGACGCCGGGGGCGATGGCGCCGGGCGGCGAGGGCTGGCGCAGCAGCCTGCGGGTGAGGATCGTGCACGCGCTCGTGCGCCGGCACCTGCTCGACGGAGGAAGCTGGGACGCAGAGGCGTGGGGCGTGCCGATCAGCGCCAGCGCGATGATGGCGACGGCGATCGGCGGCTTCAACATCGTCCCGCAGCGGGCGCTGAGCGACGTCGGCGCCGGCGCCACGGCGGCCGATCGCGAGTCGCGCACGGCGCTGTGGCGGTGGGTGGGATACGTGATGGGGGTGCCGCCCGCGCTGCTGCCCTGCAACTGGCGCGAGGCCGAGCGACTGATCGACACGCTGGCGACGTTCGACTTCGGGCCGAACGAGGACGGCCCCGCGCTGATGCACGCGCTCACGCATCACGGGCTCCCGCTCGAAGGGCTGCTGCCGCCGTGGGGCGTGCGGCCCGCGCGGCTCGTGCTGACGCCGATGATCGAGGCGCTGGTGCGCCGCTGGCTGGGCGAAGCCGTTAGCGACGAGCTGGGCGTCGGGCGCACGCCGGTCGTCCGCCTCGTGCCGCTGGCGCGCCCGCTGGTGCGCTCGCTCGGCCTCGTGCTCGCCTCAGGCCTGCTGGGCGACGAGCGCCGCACGGCGCAGACCCAGATCAGGCTCGTGGGGCGGCTGCTCGATCGCGCGGGTGACCCGGACCGGCCGCTCGCACCCGGGCGCGCGGTGCCGGGCGACGGCCCGCGGCGCGTAGCCGCCTGAGCACGCGCGGCCTCGCGGCTAGGAGGCCGCGATCAGCCCCGCGCCGACGGTCTCGTTGTTGTCCTGATCGATCAGGATGAAGCTGCCGGTGCGGCGGTTGCTGGTATAGGCGTCGAAGGCGAGCGGCACGCTCGTGCGCAGGTGCACGCGGCCGATGTCGTTCAGCGCCAGCTCCTCCGCGGGCCGCGTGCGCTCAAGCGTGTGCACCTCGACCACGTCCTCGATCCGGTCGACGATCGCGGTCGCGACGCGGGAGGTCTGCTTCAGCAGGTAGCGCCCGCCGGGTCGCAGCGGGCGGTCGGCCATCCAGCAGATGTCCGCGGCGAGCTCGCGCGCGACGACCGCCGACTCCTCGGGGCGGCAGATCAGCTCGCCGCGGGAGATGTCGAGCTCGTCCTCCAGGCGCAGCGTCAGCGACATCGGCGCGACGGCCTCCTCCAGCTCGCCGTCATAGGTGTCGATCGCAGCGATCCGCGTGCGCCCGCCGCCCGGCAGCACCGCGACCTCCTCGCCGCGGCGCAGCGCGCCGCTGGCGAGCTGGCCGGCGTAGCCGCGGTAATCGCCGCCGCCGTTCGCGGAGGGGCGAACGACCCACTGCACGGGGAAGCGCGCCGGGCGATCGAAGGGGTGGTCGTAGGCCACGTCCATGCTCTCCAGCAGCTCCAGCAGCGCCGCGCCCTCGTACCAGGGCATCTTCGGCGAGCGCTCCACGACGTTGTCGCCGTCGAGCGCCGAGATCGGGATGAAGGTCGTCTCCGGCGAAGGGCGGCCCGTCGCGGCGTCGAGGCCGTTCGCGAACTCCGTGAACTCGCCCACCAGCTCCTCGAAGCGCGCCTGCGAGTGCTCGACCAGGTCCATCTTGTTGATCGCCACGACGATGTGGGGAATGCCGAGCAGCGCGCTGATGAAGGCGTGGCGCTTCGATTGCTCGGTGACGCCGCGGCGCGCGTCGACCAGCACCACCGCGAGGTCCGCGGTCGAGGCGCCGGTGACCATGTTGCGCGTGTACTGCTGGTGCCCGGGGCAGTCCGCGATGATGAAGCGCCGCTTCGGCGTCGCGAAGTAGCGGTAGGCGACGTCGATCGTGATCCCCTGCTCGCGCTCCGCGCGGAGCCCGTCGGTCAGCAGCGCGAGGTCCAGCGCCCCCTCGCCGCCACGCCGCTGGCTCGCCTCCGCGACGTGCTCCAACTGGTCCTCGAACACCTGCTTCGAGTCGTACAGCAGCCGCCCGATCAGCGTGGACTTGCCGTCATCGACGGCTCCCGCCGTCGTAAAACGCAGGAGGTCGAGCGTCATCGCGAGGCCAGAGCGGCAAGCGATGGAAAAGAAAGGGGCCGAAGGCTTGGTGGTGTTGCAAATGCGACCGGCCCAGTCGCGGGCAGAGAAATCAAAAGGGGCCGAAGGCCCCGACTACGGCCGCCTGGAAGGCGGACGTCTCCATCAAAGGGGAGGCCGGAGGCCGACGCGAGCATCCTAGAAATAACCGGCCTTCTTACGGTCCTCCATCGCGGCCTCCGACACTTTGTCGTCCGCCCGCGTCTCCCCCCGCTCGGTGATCCGCGTCGCCGCGATCTCGACCACGACTTCCTCGAGCGTCGTGGCCTTCGAGAGCACGCCGCCGGTACAGCTCATGTCGCCCACGGTGCGGTAGCGGACCGTCTCCTCAAAGACCTCCTCGCCCTCGATCAGCTCGGTGCCCTCGCGCCAGGCGTAGAGCATCCCGTCGCGGCGGAACACCGGCCGCTGGTGGGAGAAGTAGATCGAGGGGACCTCGAGGCCCTCGGAGTCGATGTACTCCCAGACGTCGAGCTCGGTCCAGTTGGAGATCGGGAAGACCCGCACGTGCTCGCCCTTGCGGATGCGGCCGTTGTACAGGTTCCAAAGCTCGGGGCGCTGGTTCTTCGGGTCCCACTGGCCGAAGTCGTCGCGGAAGGAGAAGACCCGCTCCTTCGCCCGCGCGCGCTCCTCGTCGCGGCGCGCGCCGCCGAAGGCGGCGTCGAAGCCGTGCTCGGCGATCGCGTCGAGCAGCGTCACCGTCTGGAGCTGGTTGCGCGAGGCGCGCGGCCCCTTCTCCTCCACGACGCGGCCCTTGTCGATCGACTCCTGCACGCTGGCGACGATCAGCCGCTCGCCCAGCTCGGCGACGCGGCGGTCGCGAAACTCGATCACCTCCGGGAAGTTGTGCCCGGTGTCGACGTGCATCAGCGGGAAAGGGAACGGCCCGGGGCGGAACGCCTTCTCCGCGAGCCGCAGCAGCACGATCGAGTCCTTGCCGCCGCTGAACAGCAGCACGGGCCGCTCCAGTTCCGCGGCGACCTCGCGCATCACGTGGATCGCCTCGGACTCCAGCGCCCGCAGGTGGCTCAGCTGTGGGCGGGTGGCGACGGCCATCTCGACCTCAGGCCGCCGGCGAGGACGGGTCGACGACCTCGACGTGGAGCCCGCACTCGGTCTTATCGGTGCCGGCCCAGCGCCCCTCGCGCCCGCTGCCGGGCTGCGTGCAGGGCGCGCAGCCGATCGACTCATACCCCTGGTCGTGCAGCGGGTTGTAGGGCAGGTCGCGCTCGTGGATGCGCCGCCAGATGTCCTTGTCGGTCCAGTGCGCGAGCGGGTTGTACTTCCACAGGCCGCGCACGTCGTCGCGTTCGATCAGCTCGGTGTTCGCGCGCGTCGGCCCCTGCTCGCGGCGGATGCCGGTGATCCACGCCTCGGCGCCGGTGAGCGAGCGCTCCAGGGCGGCGACCTTCGCGACCGAGCAGCAGTGCTCGGGGCCGCTCCAGGGCTCGCCGTCGCTTGAGGCGTCGAACACCTCGATCTGCACGCCGAAGCGCTGCTCGAAGGCGCGCCAGGTCTGCATCGTCTCCTCGAACAGGACGCCGGTGTCGATCGTGAGGATGCGGACCGCGCGGCCGGTGCCCTGGTCCAGGCGCAGCAGCTCGTCGAGCAGCACGGACTCCTCCTTCTGGAAGGAGCACAGCAGCACGGCCTTCTCGCCATGGCGCGCGGCCTCGCGCAGCGTGTGCGTCAGCCCCGGGGCCGGGTCGAACTGGGAGGTGCTTGACGTGGACATCTCGCTCTCCATCTCAACCTTGGTCATACCGCACACTCGCCCTCGCCTCTGATCACTTCGAAGGGTACGTCACGGTTCCAGTCGATGAACTGATTCATCGTCTCCAGCCCGAAGTCGACCGGCATCGACAGGTCCTTCACGAGGCCTTCCAGCTCGGGCATGCCGACGCGCTCGGCGAACGCCTTGAAGGCCTCGCCCTCCTGGCGCTCGGACTCGTAGTGACGGATCCAGCGCTCGACCGCCTCGGGCACGCGCTTGGCGGGCAGGCGCAGCTTCAGGCGCGTGCCGAAGGCGACCTCGCCGCCTTCGTAGACGCCGCCGACGTGGGGGATGTAGGCGGGGATGGTGTGTCCGCCCACTTTGATCGAGGCCCCGTAGAAGCCGATGTCTGCGACGTGGTGCTGGGAGCAGCCGTTGGGGCAGCCGCTCATCTTGATGTGGATCTGGCGCGTCAGCTCGTCGTCGATGTCCATCGCGAGGATCCGCTCCTGGACCGCCTGGTTCAGCCCCATCGAGCTGGTGATCCCGAGCTTGCAGGAGTCGGTGCCGGGGCAGGAGACGACGTCGGCGACCTCGCGCGAGCCCGGCTCGCCGAGACCCAGCTCCGAGAGCGCGCGCCACACGTCGTAGACGCACTCCTCGCGCACCCAGCGCAAGAGGAAGTTCTGCTGCACGGTCGTGCGGGCGTAGCCGCCGGCGTAGTCGCGCATGATCTGGGCGAGGCCGCGGAACTGCTCGGGGGTCAGGTCGCCGCGGGTGACTTTCGCCTCGACGGTGACGTAGCCCTCCTGCTTCTGCTCCTGCACGTTCGTGGAGCGGAAGCGTTCGAACTCGGACAAGTCGCCGTTCGGCGAGCCGTAGCTCTGCGGCGGCGCGGGGGCAGACTCGCGCTCGTCGTCCAGGAACAGCCTGTGCTCCACGGAGAAGTCGCGTTCGGCGACCCAGTCGCCCTTCAGCTCCTCCTCGACCTGGTTGCGCAGCTCGTCGATCCCGTACTTGTCGACGAACACCTTGATGCGGGCGCGGGCGCGGTTCACGCGCAGCCACTCCTGGCGGTCGAAGATGCGGAAGACGGCCTCGGCGAGCTTCAGGTACTCGC
This sequence comes from Solirubrobacteraceae bacterium, assembly GCA_035508515.1. Taxonomy (GTDB): domain Bacteria; phylum Actinomycetota; class Thermoleophilia; order Solirubrobacterales; family Solirubrobacteraceae; genus Palsa-744. The sequence continues at coordinate 31,545 of DATJMW010000036.1, forward strand.
CGTCATCGAGCCCGACGAAGTCGTAGAGCGCCGGGGCGACGCGCGGCATGATCGAGGTGCCGCCGCCGACGAGCATCTCGGCGCCGCGCACCTGCTCGCCGTCGACCTCCTTGACGCGCGCGCGGAAGGCGATGTCGTGGATGCCGCTGATCGCGCGGTCGCGCGGCGAGCCGTCGAAGGAGGTCTTGATCTTGCGCGGCATCGCCTGCGTCGTGGGGTGGCGCACGAAGTAGCGGACGTAGGCCCCGACGTAGGGGGTCATGTCGAACAGCTCGTCCTTCGCGACGCCGGCCCAGGGGTCGCCGGTGACGTTGCGCACCGTGTTGCCGCAGCCCTCGCGGCTCGACAGCCCCGTCTCGCCCAGCTCGCGGATCGCGGGCTCCATTTCGGCCAGCGGGATGTGGTGGATCTGGATGTTCTGTCGCGTCGTGATGTGCCCCTTGTTCAGCGGCGCGTACTTCTCGACGACGCTGGCAAAGGAGTCCATCTGCTCAGGCGTGACGCCACCGAAGGGCAGCTTCACCCGCATCATGTTCACGTCGGGCTGGCGCTGGCCGTAGACGCCCTGCTTCAGGCGGAACTTGATGAACGTGTCTTCCTCGGTCTCGCCCGCGAGGAATTTCGTGGCCTCGGTCTTGAAGTCGTCGTACTCGCGCTGCAGGATCGGGATCACGTGCCCGGGCACGTTCTGGAGCACCTCGGGGTCGTCCAGCGTGCCGCGCTGGGCGGGTACGGAAACTGGCTCCATCTGGTGAAGACCTCCTGATCCGGGAGTAGTCCGGTCGAGCGAAAGATTGAGGCTAAAGCCTAGCGGCTTTTAGGTATTTATTCAGGTCCGCCCGAAGGAGGGCGGACCTTCATCTCGATCCCAACCAGGGATCGGCCAAGTCCCCCGTGTTCTCGCGCTCGACGCCTTCGAGGATAGCCGTGGCCTGCCATGGGTCGGGGCCCTGCGGCGGCGCCGCGGGAGCAGGCGCCGTGGCGCGCATGAAGCGCTCCAGCGCCGCGACGACCGCGGCCGCCTCCTCCGGCGAGGCGGCGGGTGCGATCAGCTCCAGGCGGGGACGGCGGTTCGGCATCGCCGCATTGTGACGCAGCGTCTCCAGGGCGGGCTTACGGGCAACTGTTCGGAACACCGGTACACTTCTCCGCGATGGCCGATCCGATCCCGCGCCAGTCGGTCCCCGACCACGTCTTCGAGCGCCTGCGCGAGGAGATCCTCACCGGCAGCTACCGGCCCGGCGACGCGCTCCCCTCGCAGCGGGCGCTGGCGGCGGACCTCGGCGTGAACATGTCCACGGTGCGCGAGGCGCTCGGCCGCCTGGAGCAGCTGCGGCTGGTGGAGGTGCGCCACGGCAACGCGACGCGCGTGCTGGACTGGCGCCGCTCGGGCGGCCTCGAGTCGCTGGTCCTGCCGCAGGGCGGCGGCGAGGCGCTGGGCGACCTGTTCGAGGCGCGCCGGCTGCTGCTGGTCGAGTCGGCGCGGCTCGCGGCCGAGCGCCGCGAGGAGGAGCAGGCGCGGGCGCTCGCGGAGCTGGCGCGCGCGGTCGCGGACGCCGGCCCGGACAGCCGTACGGCGCTGCTGGCCGACTGGGCGTTCATGGCGGCGCTGGTGGAGTCCGCGCACAACCTCGTCTTCCAGCTGGTGATGAACTCCGTGCGCGAGCTGTACCTGCCGCGGGCGGAGGCGTTCGCGGCGCTGGTCTCCGGCCTCGAGGAGCTGGCCCCGCTGTACGTGCGGGCCGCAGAGGCGGTGGCTGCGCGCGACGGCGGGGCCGCCGCCGGGGCGATCGGCCTGCTGACCTCCGCGCAGCAGGCGCGGCTGGGCGGATGAGCGACGCGCTGAGGGGCTTCGTGGCCGCGGCGCCCTGGCCGGAGCGCGTGGGCATGCGTGCGCTGCTGGCGGTGGCCCGGCGCCCCCGCGGCGCCCGCCTGCTGGCGCGCGCGCCGCTGCTGGCGCAGGCGCTCGGCGGCACGCTGGCGCTGGGCCGCTACGACGAGCCGCGGCTGGCGGCGCGCCTGGGGTGGGACGCCACGGCGGTCGCGGCGCGCGGCCGCGCCCTGCGCCGCGCCGAGGGGCGGCCGTGAAGGAGCGCGCGCTCGAGGTCGACTTCTGCGTCGTCGGCGCGGGCGGCGGCGGCGCCGTCGTCGCGGCGGAGCTGGCCGAGGCGGGCGCGCGGGTGGCGCTCCTGGAGCAGGGCCCCGGCCACGACCCCGACGGCTTCACGGCGCGCCCGCCGGAGATGCTGGCGAAGCTCTACCGCGACGCGGGACAGACGACGACGATCGGCTCGCCGCCGATCCTGCTGCCGCTCGGGCGGGGCGTGGGCGGCACGACGCTCGTGAACTCCGGCACTTGCTTCCGCACGCCGGAGCACGTGCTGGCGCGCTGGCGCGCAGAGTTCGGGCTCGAGCTGGAGGGAGCGGCGATCGAGGCCTGCTTCGAGCGCGTTGAGCGCTCGCTGTCGGTGGGCGAGGTGACGCCGGAGCTGGCGGGCGAGAACGCCGCGGTGGCGCGGCGCGGAGCGGAGCGGCTCGGCTGGTCGCACGGTTACCTGCGGCGCAACGCGCGCGGCTGCGTCGGGTCGGGCGTGTGCGTGTTCGGCTGTCCCACCTCCGCGAAGCAGCACACCGGCATCACCTACGTCCCCCGCGCCGTGCGCGCGGGGGCGGAGCTGATCACGGGAGCGGACGTGCGCGAGCTGTCGGTGGTGCGCTCGCGCGTGCGCGGCGTCGTCGCGCGCCTGAAGGGCGGCGAGCGGCTGAAGGTCCGCGCCGGCGAGACGATCCTGGCCTGCGGCACGATCCACACGCCGCTGCTGCTGGCGCACAGCGGCGTCGCCGGCGCCTCGGGGCAGCTGGGGCGCAACCTCAGCCTGCACCCCGCGACCGCGGTGCTGGCGCTGATGGGAGAGCAGGTGAACATGGCCCGCGGCGTGCCGCAGAGCTTCTACGTCGACGAGTTCGCGCAGGAGGGGATCATGTTCGAGACCGTTGCGGGCCCGCCCTCCTACGCGGCGATGGCGCTGCCGCTGCAAGGGGCGGAGCACGCCCGTGCGATGGCGCGCTACCCGCACCTGGCGCAGCTGGGCCTGATGGTGAGCGACTCCTCGCGCGGCAGCGTCCACGCCCTGGGACGGCGGCCCGTGATCCGCTACACCCTCGGCGAGGCGGACCTCGAACGCGTGCGCCGCGGGCTCGCGCGGATCGAACAGCTGCTCCGCGCCGCGGGGGCGAGCGAGGTCTACCTGCCGCTGCCGCGCGGCGTCGCCCCCGGCACCGCGCGCCGGGGAGACCTGCGGCTGATGGCCTTCCACCCGCTGGGCACCGCGCGCGCCGACGCGCGGGCGCGCCACGGCGTGGTCGACGGCGACCTCGCGGTCCACGGCCTGCGCGGGCTACACCTCGCCGACGGCTCCGTTGTGCCCAGCTCGCTCGGGGTCAACCCGCAGATCACGATCATGGCGCTCGCGACGCGCCTGGCCTTCCACCTGCTGGGCCGGCCCGTGCCGGCCTCGCCCAAGCTCGCCTCGACAACCCCCTGAAAGGAGCAACCCGGTGTCCTTCCTGATCGATCCCCCCTGGCTGTACGCGACCGGCGTCGCCTACGGCAAGCTGATGCCGGAGCGCACGCCCGCGGCGAAAGCGGTGCACACCGCGACGGCGGGCGCGTTTCTTGCGACGAGCATCTCCCTGTACCTGGACCGTCCCTGGACGCGCCCGATCTGGCGCATGTGCCGCGCGGAGAGCGGGCGCGACTGGATGCTGAACTCGGGCGTCTTCTCCTTCGACCACCGCCGCGCCGGCGGGCGCACGCACGCGGTCTCGGCGGCGCTGTTCGCGACGTACCCGTGGTGGCTGCTGCTGGGCGAAAAGGTGGGGCGACGCCGGCGCTAGAGCGGGATGTTCCCGTGCTTGCGCTTCGGGCCGGGTTCGCGCTTGGTCTGCAGCGTGTGCAGCGCGGTGATCAGCTTCGGACGCGTCTCGTGCGGAACGATCACGTCGTCGATGTAGCCCCGCTCCGCGGCGGTGTAGGGGTTGGCGAAGCGCGCCTTGTAGTCCTCCATCAGCTTCGCGCGGCGCTCTTCGGGCGTGGGGCTGCCGGCGATGTCGCGGCGGTAGATGATGTTCACCGCGCCCTCAGGGCCCATCACCGCGACCTCGGAGGTGGGCCAGGCGAAGTTGAAGTCGGCGAGCATGTGCTTGGAGGCCATGACGTCGTAGGCGCCGCCGTAGGCCTTGCGCGTGATCACGGTCAGCTTCGGCACCGTGGCCTCGGTGAAGGCGTAGAGCAGCTTCGCGCCGTGGCGGATGATCCCGCCCCACTCCTGGCTCGTGCCGGGCAGGAAGCCGGGCACGTCGACGAACGTGAGGATCGGGATGTTGAAGGCGTCGCAGGTGCGTACGAAGCGCGCGGCCTTCGCGGAGGCGTCGATGTCCAGCACGCCCGCGAGCTGGTTCGGCTGGTTGCCGACGACCCCGATCGCGAAGCCGTCGAGGCGCGAGAAGCCGCACATGATGTTCTTCGCGTGGTGCTCGTGCACCTCGAAGAACTCGCCGTCGTCGACGATCAGCCTGACGACGTCGCGCATGTCGTAGGGCTTGTTCGGGTTGTCGGGGACGACGTGGTCGAGCTCCTCGTCCATCCGCTGCGGGTCGTCGGTCGGCTGCACCCGCGGCGCGGTCTGGAGGTTGTTCTGCGGCAGGAAGCTGATCAGGTAGCGGCAGTCCTCAAGGCAGGCGTCCTCGTCCTCGGAGGCGAAGTGCGCCACGCCGGACTTGGTGTTGTGGGACATGGCGCCGCCCAGCTCCTCGAAGCCGACTTCCTCGCCGGTGACGGTCTTGATCACGTCGGGCCCCGTGATGAACATGTGGGAGGTCTCCTTCACCATGAAGATGAAGTCGGTGATCGCGGGGGAGTAGACGGCGCCGCCGGCGCAGGGCCCCATGATCAGGCTGATCTGCGGGATCACGCCGGAGCACTTGACGTTGCGCACGAACACGTCGCCATAGGCGCCGAGCGAGACGACGCCCTCCTGGATGCGGGCGCCGCCGGAGTCGTTGATGCCGATCACGGGGCAGCCGATCTTCGCGGCGAGGTCCATGATCTTCACCATCTTTTCGCCCATCACCTCGCCGAGCGAGCCGCCGAAGACGGTGAAGTCCTGGCTGAAGACGCAGACGGTGCGGCCTTCGATCGTGCCGTGGCCCGTGACGACCGCGTCGCCCCAGGGCCGGTTCTTCTGCATGTCGAAGTCGTAGGTGCGGTGGCGCACGAACGTGTCGAGCTCCTGGAAGGAGCCGGGGTCCAGCAGCCGCTCGATCCGCTCGCGGGCGGTTTTCTTGCCGCGGGCGTGCTGCTTCTCCTCGGCCTCGGGGGCGGAGTGCAGCGCGCCTTCGCGCAGCTCGTGCAGCTGCTCGAGCTTCTCCTCGTAGGTTTCGGGGGCCTTCTGGCGCGGCTCCTTGCGGTGGCCGCTGCGCGAGGCCGCGAGCAGGGCGGCGTCCGCCTGCCGGTCGTGAGAGCTGCTTGACATCGGCGCAGGATGTTAGCCGTGCGGCCCGGACGTGCGGCGGCTCACGGGCCGGTGGACAGCGTCCACAGCACGTTCACGCGGTAGATCTCTTCGTTCGGCAGCGCCCGCATCGTCGTCGGAGCCGCGAGCGCGAGGCTGTTCGCGGAGAAGCCCGTCGTGCTCCAGGTGCCTTCCCCCGAGAGCAGCCCGCTCCCCTGTGAGGCGACCTTCACCGGCGTGGCGCTGTCGATCGCGCAGCCGGTCGAGCACTGCAGGGTCGGGGCGGTGCCAAGGCTGCCGGTGAACGACGCCCCGGTGCTGTTCAGCACGAGCGATCCCGGCGCGAGCGTGCTCCCCCCGGCGACGTAGCCTTCGGCGTCGGCGCCGCATTTCGCTTTCGGGCAGTACTGCGCGAAGGCGGCGCTCCTGCCGGTGCCGGACTGGCCTTCGACCGTGAGGTTCCAGCCCGCTTTCGTCAGCCGCGTGTCTTCGACGGCGAACGGCGTCATCGCGGTCGTGTCGGACTGGGCCTTCCCGTTCAGCGTCACCGCCGGTAGCGCCGGGAGCGCGGGGGGCGTGGCGAAGCGCAGTTCCAACAGCGCCGCGGCGCTCGCCGGGAAGAGCAGGCTCACCGCGGCGATCGCGGGGAAGAGCAGGCTCAGCGCGGCGAGCGCCGTGCGCGATGCGGTCGTGCCGCGGAGCAGGCGCATCCCATCGCCCGTCGTCGCCTAAGCGGTCCCGCTCGCGGCCCCGCCCCGGCGCCCGCGGCGGCGCAGCAGCATCGCGGTCGTGACGAGGCAGTACGTCGCGCCGAGCGCGATCAGCACGAGCTTCCACCAGTCGCCGCTGCCGCCGCCCGCGGCCGGGCCGCCGAAGCGCGCGGCCACGACCGCGGCGGCGTGCCCGAAGGTGACGGTCCGGTTCAGGCGCGCGACGCCGCCGGGGTAGCGCAGCGTCGCCTGCACGCGATAGCGCGTTCCTTCCGCGGGCTCCTGGTGCAGCGCCGGGACCGGGTAGGAGATCTCGGTGCCCGCCAGGAACGTGCCCGCGGGGATCGCGCGCGAGAGGACGGTGCGCCCGTCGCGCAGCACGCGCACGTTGCCGTGCACGCCCTGCAGGATCACGTTGCCGGCGTTGCGCGCCGCCAGCTCGAAGGTCGGTCCCGCGGGGTCGCGCCGCACGGAGGCCCCCGTGAAGCGGATCAGCGGACGGCGCGCGCCCCCGAGCGAAACCTCGACGCCGATCGCGTAGCGCACGACGCTCGCGGTGGCGGCGCCGCTGCCGGCGGAGCGCACGCGCGCCTCCTGGCCGAGTTCTTCGACGCTGACGCCGCTGAGGCTGTCGCCGGGCTTGGCGTCGCCAGGCACGCGCACCGCGACTTCGACCAGCTTGTGCTCGTGCGGCGCCAGCTCGACGGTGCGGGCGCCCAGCGCGAGCCAGCGGGTCGAGCCGTGGATCGCGGAGCCGCTCGGGTCGTAGGAGGAGCCGAGCGTGTCGAGCGTGCGGCCGTCGACCGGCGCGAGCGCCGCGCGGATCGTCTCGTCGCCGGGGTTCGCGAGTTCGAGCCCGCCGGCCTGCAATGTCTGGCCCGCCTCGCCTTCGAGCTTCAGGTAGCTGAGGTCGGGGTTCGTGCTCGAACGCGGGATCACGACGAGGCCCGCCCGCTTTTCTTCGCCGCCGGCTCCGTGCGTGCGCCCGGCGCGCCGCTTGCGCTTGCGGTGACGTTTGCTCTGCGTGTGCTGTCCGCGTTGTTGCGCGTTTCTGGAGCGGTGATGGCAATTGCCATCACCGCTTGCGGAACAGCTACCGGTCCGCGACGAAGAGTGCCCGCCATGCGGGGGGGACGCCGCCGCGCCGGCGGGCGCCGTCGCGGCAAGCGCGAGTGCCAGCAACGCTATGCCGGGCGCGCGTTTCATGGCCCCGTGCTGAGCGTCCAGAGCAGGTTGACGCGGTAGACCTCTTCGGCGGGCAGCACTTTCAGCGTCGAGGGCGTCGCCAGCGCGAGGCTCGACCCGGAGAAGCCGGTCGTGGCCCACGTGCCCATGCCGGCGCTGGTCGCGGCGGAGGCGATCTTCACGGCGGTGGCGCTGTCGACGTTGCAGGAGGCCGAGCACTGCAGCGCGGGCGCCGTGCCGGAGGTGCCGCTCTGCGCCGCGAAGCTCGCGCCGGTGCTGTTCAGCGTCAGCGAGTTCGTCGCGAGCGTGCGCCCGCCCGCGACGTAGCCTTCGCTGTCGCTGCCGCAGCTGGCTTTGCCGCAGTACTGCGCGAAGACGGCGCTCTTGCCGGTGCCGGACTGGCCCTGCACCGTTACGTTCCAGCCCGAGCCGCTGCCGGTCGCGTCGGAGACCCCGAAGTTCGTCATCGTGCTGTTCGTCGTCTGCGCCTGGCCCGTCAGGGTCACCGCGCCGAGCGTGGGCAGCGCGGGTGCGGTCGAGAACGACAGCGAACCCGAGACGACGGAGAACTGGGTGTGGTCTTCGGCCGTCGCCCCGAGCGCGGCGGGCGAGACGAACGTCGCCAGTGCCAGCGTCGCGGTCAGCGAGAGCAGCACGGTCGCGGTCAGGGTGCGAAGCGGGTTGTTCCGACTGGTCATTGGGCGTGCCTCCGATGAGGTCTAAATTCCAAATACCCGACCTTGATCGGTATTTGGGCCTAGACCTTTAGTGCCCGCCAGTGCCCGAGCGACACCGCTCGGACGGGAGTCTCGACGCGTGTACGAGCCCCGTTCGGGAACGCGAACAACGTTCTATAGAGCGGCGCGCGAGGCGCTGTGGGCCCCACGCGCCTAAGCGCGCGAGAACGGCCTGTGGTGCGCGGCGCCGAGACGGTCCAGCACGCCGGTGAGCACCGCGGTCGCCTGCTCGGTCGCGAGCTCTTCCGCGGCTTCCAGCTCCGCCGCGATGTCGGGCGAGGGCTCGGGCTCGCAGGCGGGCTCCTCCGGCTCCTGACCCTCCAGCTCGGGCTTCTGTTCCAGCTCGGGGTCCTGTTCCAGCTCGGGGTCCAGCGCGTGCCCCGGCTGCACGTCGTCCTCGAGGTTCGCGGCGGCCTCGATCTCCGTCCCGTCCTCGATCGCGTGCAGCTCATCGGCCTCGTCGAGCGCAAGGTCGGCCTCGGCCTCCAGCTCGTCGTCGAGGCCCGGCTCCTCCAGATCCGCGATGGCCGGCTCCGCGATCGTGGCCTGCGGCTCACGGCGGCGACGGCGGAACAGGCGCGCGAAGAAGCCACGGCGCGGCTCGGGCTCGGGGCCCGGCTCCGGCGTCAGCTCGGGAGCCTCATCCTCGGCGGCCTCCGCTTCGGGCTCCAGCTCGTGTTCGAGCGCGAGGGGTTCGTCGTCTTCGGCGAGGTGGTCGTCTTCGGCGAGGGGGTCGTCCGCGACCTCGACGCCCTCGCCGAGCGCGACGGGCTCGGCGGCTTCTTCAAGCTCCTCGCCGAGCGCGACGGGCCCCTCCTCTTCAATGGCCTGCGCCTGGGCGTCGTGAAGCTCCCCGCTCGGCTCGTCCGCCGCCTGCGGCCCCTCCTCGACGGCGGGCTCCAGCTCGCGCTCGACGGTGAGCTTCACCTTCGTCCCCCACCCGGAGGGCTTGATGGCGACGGTGCCGCTGACCTCGCCGGTGGCACCCTCCCACTCGACCTTCTGCTCCGGTTGCACGCGCGTGATGCGGATCTCGCCGAACTCGCCGAGGTGGCGCGCGAGCGCCTCAGGGTCGCTGAGCTCGGCCCACAGCTCGGGGGGAGACTTCACGAGCGTGCGCTGCACCTCCGAGAAGATCATCGCTGGACCAGTTCGAGCGATCTCGGCCTAGTCCTGCCGCGGGAAAGGGCGTGCGCGGGCGGGTCTGCTCCGGCGGGGCACAACGGTGCGCATTTGTCGCTAGGACATGTGTCCACGCAATTTTTCAGCCGCGGGCGGCTTAAATAGCGAAAACGGTCGCGTCTTGCGACATTTCGGACGATATGGGTGGGTAGTGGGAAAGCTTGCGACACTCCACCTCCCTCAATTGGGCGAGGTCCGCCGCTGGCCGCGGCTGGAGGCGCGCCCGACGATCGGGGTGGCGCTGCTGCTGTTCGGGCTGGTGTTCGCGTTGCGCGTGGCGGACCCGAACGTCACCGACGCGGAGGGCGCGCTGTTCATCGTGCCGATCGGCGTGCTTGCCCTGCGCTTCGGGCTGAAGGGCGCGTTTGCGGGCTCGGCGTTCGCGCTCGGGCTCGTGGAGCTGTGGCTGCACATCGTGCCGGGCATGCAGCTGCCGTTCAGGGGCTTCCTCGTGCGCGGCACGACGCTGGTGGTCGTGGCGGCGATCCTGGGCACGTTCGTGGAACACCGCCGCAAACTCGAAGCGGGCATCCTGCGCTACTACGACGCCTCGCTGGACCTGCTGGCATCGGGCACCGTGAACGGCCGTCTCACGCGCGTGAACGCCGCCTGGGAGCGCACGCTGGGCCACGCCACGGAGACGATCTACTCGAAGCGCTTCCTGGACTTCGTCCACCCCGACGACCGCGGGGCGACGATCGCCGAGATGCGCTCGATCGCGAAGGGCAACGAGACGGTCGGCTTCCGCAACCGCTTCCTCACCGCCGCGGGCGGCTACCGCTGGCTTGAGTGGAACGCCTCGGCGCCGGGCGCCGACGGCGTGGTCCACGCGACCGCGCGAGACGTCACGGCCCAGCACGAAGCCGAGCACCAGCTGGCGCACAACGCGCGGACGCTGGAACTGATGATCGCGGAGCGCACGCGCGAGCTGGACGAGGCCCGCGCCGAGACGCTGCGCCAGCTCGCGATCGCGGCGGAGTTCCGCGACGACGAGACCTACCAGCACACCGAGCGCGTGGGCCACGTCGCTTCGCGGATCGCGCTGCAGCTCGGCCTCCCGGCGGGCCAGGTGACGCTGCTGCGCCAGGCGGCGCCGCTGCACGACGTGGGCAAGCTCGCGATCCCGGACCGCATCCTGCTGAAGCCCGGCAAGCTGACCGAGCAGGAGTTCGCGGTAATGAAGACGCACGCCGAGCTGGGGGCGCGCCTGCTCTCCAGCGGCAGCTCGCCGGTGTTGCAGATGGCGGCGACGATCGCCGCGACCCACCACGAGCGCTGGGACGGCGGCGGCTATCCCGAGCGGCTGGGCGGCGAGGCGATCCCGCTCGTGGGCCGGATCGTCGCGGTGGCGGACGTGTTCGACGCGCTGATCCACGACCGCCCCTACAAGGCTGCCTGGTCGATCGAGGAGGCGATCGCGGAGATCGGCCGCGGCGCCGGGACCCAGTTCGACCCGCGCGTCGTGGCGGCGTTCCTGGCGCTGCGCGAGGACCTCGGCACGATCCGCGAGGAGTTCGGCGAGCAGCCTGAGGAGCCGCAGCGCTCGGCGATCAGCGAGCTGTCGGTGGTGCCGCTGCCGCGTCGCACCGAGGCCTACCTGGAGCTGATCGACCGGCACGCTCCCCGCGCCAGCGTCGGCTAGGCGCGCAGGTGCGCGACCCGCGGCCGGCGAATGCGCCGGCGCGGCCCGGGAATCAGGCCGAGACGCGCGCGCCGGCGCGGCCCGTGAGCAGGCCGCGGCGGTCGAGCAGCTCGGCGAGCTGCACGGCGTTCGTGGCGGCGCCCTTGCGCAGGTTGTCGGCGACGATCCACATGTCGAGCGCCCGCGGGTGCCCGGGGTCGCGACGGATGCGCCCGACGAACACGCCGTCCTTGCCGTTGGCGTCGATCGCCAGCGGGTAGAGCGCCGCGGCGGGGTCGTCCAGCACCGTGACGCCCGGCGCCTGCGCCAGCAGCTCGCGGGCCTGCTCGGGGGAGAGCGGCTCGCGCGTCTGTACGTTCACCGCCTCGGAGTGGCCGTTCACCACGGGCACCCGCACGCAGGTGGCGGAGACCGCGATCGCGGGGTCGGCGAGGATCTTGCGCGTCTCGTTGATCAGCTTGCGCTCCTCGTCGGTGTGGTCGTCGCCCGCGGCGAAGCTGCCGGCGTGGGGGAGCGCGTTGAAGGCGATCTGGTGGGCGTATGACTGCGGCGGCTCGATCTGGCGCTCGTGCAGCAGCGCGTGCGACTGGTCCAGCAGCTCGTCCACGGCGCGCTTGCCGGTTCCCGAGACGGCCTGGAAGGTGCTGATCACCAGCCGCTCGATCCCCGCGGCCCGGTGCAGCGGCTTCAGCGCCACGACCATCTGCATCGTCGAGCAGTTCGGGTTGGCGACGATCCCCTTGTGTGTCTCCAGCGCCTCGGGATTCACCTCGGCGACGACGAGCGGCACGTCCTCGCTCATGCGCCAGCGCGAGGAGTTGTCGACGACGACGGCGCCCGCCTCCGCGAAGCGCGGGGCCCACTCGCCGGAGGTCGAGCCGCCCGCGGAGAAGATCGCCAGGTCGAAGCCCTGCACCGCCTCCTCGCTCAGGCCCTGCACCGTCAGGCCTTCGCCCACCTGCTTGCCGACCGAGCGCTCGGAGGCGAAGGGCACGATCTCGCGCGCGGGAAACTCCCGCTCGCGCAGCAGCCGCAGCATCAACGTGCCCACCTGGCCCGTGGCCCCGACGACCGCGACTCTGTAGCCCTCGCTCATGGTCGCTCAGCGTACCGACCCCAGGCCGCCGGGCGCGAGCGAGCGGGTGTGTCTACGCGCCCGTCTGGGCGGTCATGAAGTAGATCGTCAAGAGGATGAGGACATTCGCGACTAGGTTCACGCGGAACATCTGCAAACGGATACGCGTGTACTCGGCGCCGAACTCGACCTGCCCGCCGGGCGGCGCGGCGGCGACCTCCTGCTCGGCCAGCTCCGCGAGCCGCCGCTCTTTCGGCGCGAAGTAGGCGCCGCCGAGCGCGCCGAGGATCACGATCACCGTCAGCCCCCACTGGACGTAGAAGTCGCTCCAGGAGTGGAGCTTGCTCGCGAGGTAGATACCCGCCAGCAGCGCCAGGCCCAGGAACGGCGAGATCACGAATTTGCCGACCTTGTCCTGGATGCGGTGGAAGCCCGGCATCGAGCGCGACTCGGTGCGCACGCCGACCGCGTACATCACCGGGTAGGCGAACGTCACCCCGAAGGCGATCACCACCGCCGCGATGTGGATCGCGAGGGCGAACGTGAAGAAGGTGACGCCGACGACCATTCGGTGGCAGATCGTAGATGTTGGTCAGGACCGCACATGTGCGGTCCTGCGGGGAGCCGCATGCGGCTCCCCGTCCGCGGGCGCATGCGCCCGCGGCGACACCGTGCATGCACGGTGTCGAACTACTACCTAGAAGGTCGGGGCGTACTTGCCGAAGACGTCCTGCATCGCGCCGCAGGCCTCGCCGATCGAGCAGCGGTCCTTCAGCGCCTGGCGGATCGCCGGCAGCAGGTTCTCGCTGCCGCGCGCCACCTCGCGCAGCTCCTCGAGGCGCTGCGCCACCAGGGCCTGGTCGCGGTCGGCCTTGAAGCTCGCGAGCCGGTCGAGCTGTTCGCGCTCGGACTGCGGGTCCACGCGCAGCAGTTCCGGCACCTCCAGCTCCTCCTCCTGGTAGGCGTTCACGCCGACGACGACGTCCTGGCCGATGCGGTAGCGCTCCTGATAGCCCCAGGCCGACTCGTCGATCTCGCCGGTGATGAACTCGATCGCGTTGACCGAGCCGCCCAGCGCGTCGACCTTCGCGATCAGCTCGTTCGCCCGCGATTCGATCTCGTCGGTCAGCGACTCCACGAAGTAGGAACCCGCGAAGGGATCGACCGTGTCGGCGGCGCCGGACTCGTTAGCGAGGATCTGCTGCGTGCGCACGGCGATTTTCGCCGCGCGCTCCGTCGGCAGCGCCAGCGCCTCGTCGAAGCCGTTCGTGTGCAGCGACTGCGTGCCGCCGCAGACCGCCGCGAAGCCCTGCAGCGCCACGCGCACGATGTTGTTCTCCGGCTGCTGCGCCGTCAGCGTCACGCCGCCGGTCTGCGTGTGGAAGCGCAGCATCGTCGCCTTCGGGTTCGTGGCGCCGAAGCGCTCGCGCATGATGTGCGCCCACATCCGCCGCGCCGCCCGGAACTTCGCGACCTCCTGGAAGACGTTGTTGTGGCCGTTGAAGAAGAACGCCAGCCGCGGCGCGAACTCGTCGACGTTCAGCCCCTTCTCGATCGCCGCCTGCACGTAGGCGATCCCCGAGGACAGCGTGAAGGCCACCTCCTGCACGGCGGAGCATCCCTTCTCGCGGAAGTGGTAGCCCGAGATCGAGATCGTGTTCCATTTCGGCACGTTCTGGTTGCAGTACTGGAACAGGTCCGTCGTCAGCCGCATCGTCGGCTGCGGCGGGTAGATATAGTTGCCGCGCGCGATGTACTCCTTCAGCACGTCGTTCTGGGTCGTGCCGCGCAGCTTCTCGCTCGGCACGCCCTGCTCCTCGCCGACGAGCTCGTAGAGCAGCAGCAGGCAGGCCGCGGGGGCGTTGATCGTCATCGAGGTCGAGACCTGGTCCAGCGGGATGCCGTCGAACGCCGTGCGCATGTCGTCGATCGTGTCGATCGCCACGCCCGTGCGGCCGACCTCGCCCAGGCAGCGGGGGTTGTCGGAGTCCAGCCCCAGCTGCGTCGGCAGGTCGAACGCCATCGACAGCCCGGTGCCGCCCTTCGACAGCAGGTAGCGGTAGCGCTCGTTGGACTCCTTCGCCGAGGCGTAGCCCGCGTACTGGCGCATCGTCCAGGTCTGCTTGCGGTACATCTCGCGGTGCACGCCGCGCGTGTAGGGGAAGTCCCCCGGCTCGCCGAGGTCCAGCTCCGCGGGCACGTCCTGCTCGTCGTAGAGCTCCTTGACCTCGATGCCGGAGTCGGTGAAGCGGCGCGGGTCGTCGGGGCCGACGATCGGCGCGACCGTCAGCCGCTCCTTCTCCGTGGAAGCCATACGCAGATCATAAGGCTGCATCCCGCAAGTCACCGCTCAAGCGGGCGATCGGCACGCCGATATTGTTCGCGTCATGTCCACCTGCCTGGTAACCGGCGGCGCCGGCTTCCTTGGCTCGCACCTGTGCGACGAGCTGCTGACGCGCGGGCACCGCGTGATCTGCGTCGACAACCTCGAGACGGGGTCGCTGTCGAACATCGCCCACATCCGCGACCCCGAGCGCTTCCAGTTCCTGCAGACCGACATCATCGAGCCGTACTTCGTGCAGGAGCCGGTCGACTTCGTCTACCACCTCGCCTCGCCCGCCTCGCCGATCGACTACCTGCGCCTGCCGCTGCACACGCTGAAGGTGGGCTCCTACGGCACCCACCACACCCTCGGCCTCGCGAAGGCAAAGCGCGCGCGCTTTCTGATCTCCTCCACCAGCGAGGTCTACGGCGACCCGCTCGAGCACCCGCAGGCGGAGACCTACTGGGGCCACGTCAACCCCGTCGGCCCGCGCGGCGTCTACGACGAGGCCAAGCGCTACGCCGAGGCGCTGGTGATGGCCTACCACCGCCAGCAGGGCGTCGACACCGCGATCATGCGGATCTTCAACACCTACGGCTCGCGCATGCGCCCGCACGACGGCCGCGCGATCCCGACGTTCCTGCGCCAGGCGCTCGCCAACCGGCCGATCACCGTGTTCGGCGACGGCAGCCAGACGCGCTCCTTCTGCTACGTCTCGGACCTGATCCGCGGCATGATCGCGCTGGCGGAGTCCGGCCACCACGACCCCGTGAACATCGGCAACCCCGACGAGTTCACGCTGCTGGAACTGGCCGAGACCGTCAAGGAGCTGACCGGCTCCGGCTCGGAGATCGTCTACGAGGCGCTGCCCACCGACGATCCCAAGCAGCGCCGGCCCGACATCGGCCTGGCGCGCGAGCTGCTCGGCTGGGCGCCGGAGGTGTCGTTGCGCGAGGGCCTCGAACGCACGATCGAGCAGTCCGGCGTCGAGCTGCTGATCGGTGGCTCCTGAGCGATTCGCCACCGGGCGATCGCGCCCAGCGGGTGTCGGGCGTACCGGCGTGGGTAGCTGTCGCTTGCGATCAACGCCTCCGGTGATTCTCAACGAGCCTTCACGCGACCGCTACATCTGCGAGGCTGAAGCGTTGTGAGCAGTGAGATGGGACCGCGTTCCACCCGAACGTCCGCTCCGCCCACTCCGCGCACGCCGTCTGCGCCGGCACCGTCGCGGCTGCCCGTGCAGGGCCGCGCCAGCGCCACGAGCGGCCGCCCCGTCAACCCCCGCGCCGTGCTCTCGGAGGTCACCGCGCGCCGGGAGACCAGCGATCGCGACATGCGCCGCAAGCGCCCGCCGCTACTGTCCTTCCTGCTGCGGATGTCCACCGCGCGGCGCCTCGCGCGGGTGCTGTCGCTGCTGGCGCTGGACTTCGTGGGCGTCTCGCTGGCGGTCTTCACCTCGCTGGTCCTGAAGGCGCTGGTGCTCGACGGCGAAGCCCAGTTTCACCCTGCACTGCACGAAACCGAACGGATCCTGCCCTTCGCCTACCTGCTGACGGCGCTGCTGTTCGCGCGCTCGGGGCTGTACGCCGCCCGCTCGCTGCGCCCGGGCCTCGCGCGGATCGTCGGCTCGCTGTTCCAGGTCGCCTTCGTCGCGCTGCTGTTCGCGGTCGTCTCCGGCGAACACTTCACCAGCTACTACCTGTTCTACGGCTCGCTGGGCCTCGCGCTGCTGTACGTCTCCTCGCTGCGGGCCGGCTACGAATGGCTCACCGGGGCGCTGCTGCGTGCCGCCGGCTACCGCCGGCGCGCGTTGCTGGTCGGCACCGGCAAGCACATCGCCGACGTCGGCCACGCGCTCGCCGATGCGCCACACTCGCCGATCGAGGTCGTCGGCTTCCTCGCGCCGACCGCCGTCTCGGGCAACGGCCTGCAGCCGCTGGGGCGGCTCGAGCACCTCGACCGCGTGCTCTCGACGCAGCGCATCGACGAGGTGATCATCGCCGACCCCGACTTCCCCCAGGCCGACGCGCTGGAACTGGTCGACCAGTGCAGCCAGCGCGGCGTGCGCGTGCGCCTGGCGCCTTCGACGATGGAGATCCTGATCCACCGCGCCGAGTTCGTCCCCGGGCAGGCGGTGCCGCTGTTCGAGCTGGGCCCGCCGGTGTTCGAGGGCGTCGACTTCGCGCTGAAGCGCACGTTCGACCTGATCGGCGCGACGATCCTGCTGCTGCTGCTCAGCCCGCTGATGCTGGCGCTGACGCTGGCGGTGCGGCTCTCCTCGCGCGGCCCGGTGCTGTACCGCTCGATGCGGCGCGGGATCGGCCAGCGGCCGTTCCCCTGCCTGAAGTTCCGCACGATGCACACCGACGCCGAGGAGCTCCAGGCCGACCTCGAAGAGCTGAACGAGGCCACGGGGGCGCTGTTCAAGATCCGCGACGACCCGCGCCTGACGGCGGTCGGGAGCTTCCTGCGCCGCTTCTCGCTCGACGAGCTGCCGCAGCTGATCAACGTGCTGCGCGGGGAGATGTCGCTCGTCGGGCCGCGGCCGCTGCCCCAGCGCGACTACGACATGCTCGAAGACTGGCACCGCAAGCGCTATCTGGTGCTGCCCGGCATCACCGGGCTATGGCAGGTCTCGGGGCGCTCGGAGCTGGACTTCGACGACCTCGTGCACCTCGACTTCATCTACCTGGAGAACTGGTCGCTGGCGCTGGACCTGACGATCCTGCTGAAGACCGTCCCCGCGGTGATCTCGCGCCGCGGCGCCTACTGAGACCCGGCCGCGGGCGCGGTGCGCCGCCGCAGGAAGCGTCCCACCGGACGCGGCTGGCTGGCCTGGCTGAGCGCGCGTTCGTAAACCTGCCAGGTCGCCCGCGCGGCATCGCGCCAGGTCCAGGACGGCGGCTGCGAGGCCGGGCGCCGCGCCGCTTCCGCCGCGCCGATCAGCGCTTCCAGGTCGTCGGCCGGGACGAACGTGATGCGCCCGTCCAGCACCTCGCGCAGCGCCGGCACCTCGCAGGCGACGACCGGGGCGCCGCAGGCCAGCGCCTCGACCGCCGGCAGCCCGAAGCCCTCCTCGCGCGAGGCCACCACCAGCGCCTGGGCGCCCGAGTAGAGCGCCGCGAGGGCGTCGTCGCCGACCTGGCCCGTGAGGATCACGTCCGGCAGCTCGTGCGCCCAGCGGCTCGTGGAGCCGACGAGCACCAGCGGCATCCCGCGCGGCGTCGCCGCCAGCTTCGCGACGTGTTTGGCGGGGTCGGGGTGCTGCAGCCCGCCGACCCACAGCAGGTAGCGCTCCGGCAGCCCGAAGTGGGCGCGGGCCGCCTCGATCTCATGCGTTGGCCGCGGGTACATGCAGGCGGCGGGGGCCTCGTGGATCACGTCGATCTGCTCGCGCTCCAGGCCCAGGCGCGTCTGCGCCTCCCGCGCCAGCGCCTGCGTCGGCACGATCACGCGCACCGCGCGCTGCACCGCGAGCTGGCGCAGCAGCGGGCGGATGTCCGTGCGCAGCCACTCGCTGCGGCGCTTCATCGCCGCGAGGTCGTGCAGCGTCACGACCATCGGGCAGGGGCTGTGCAGCAGCGCGCCGCTCATCCAGGGCGCGTGGAACACGTCCGCGCCGCCGGGGCGCGGCGTCTCGACGATCTCGGCGCCCGCCTGCGCCGTCTCGCGCAGCGCGTCCAGCAGGCAGCGGGTATAGCGCCCGACGCCGTGGGCATCCCTGACCGGTCGGCTGTCGAACGCGACGTTCAACGCGTGCTCCGCTCCCTCATCTCCCATGCCTCCCAAGCACGTCGCGAAGATACCCCGATCGCGTAGCTTTGTGCAGCGATGACGGCTGAATTGCGCGACGGCTATCGCGAGCAGGTGTGGGCCGCCGTGCCGGAGGGGGCCGAGCCGCCGGAACTGGAGCTGCGCCGCGCCTTCCTGCTCGGTCGTCTGCAGGCACTCGCCGTTGCCGCTGCCGCCACCGGCGCCGCGGGCGGACCGCTGCGCGTGCTCGACGCCGGCTGCGGCGAGGCGCAGCTGACGGCGGCGGTCGCCGCCGCGGGGCACGAGGTCGTGGGCGTCGACGTCGCCGAGGAGCCGCTGCGCCGCGCGCGCGAGCGCGAGCCCGGGCTCGACCTGCGGCGCGTCGAGCCCGGCGGCGAGTGGCCGCTGCCCGACGCCTCGTTCGACGTCGCCTGGGCGGGCGAGACGATCGAGCACGTGCTCGACACCGCCGCCTGGCTGTCGGAGCTGCGGCGCCTGCTGCGCCCGCAGGGCAGCCTGCTGCTCAGCACGCCCGCGCACGGGCGCCTGCGCCTGCTGGGGCTCGCGCTGTCGGGGCGCCGCTTCGACGCGCACTTCGACCCGCGCGCCGACCACCTGCGCTTCTACAGCTCGCGCACGCTCACGCGGCTGCTGGAGGAGTTCGGCTTCGAGCGGATCGAGTTGCGCCGCGCCGGCGGGCCGCCGCTCGCGCGCCGGACGCTGCTCGCCAGCGCGGTGCGCTCGCGCTTTTAGAAATCGACCGCCTAAGGTCGCCCGCCGCCCACGGCGGCGGGTTTGCTCGCGTCGCGGCGCGCCTGCGCGTAGTCGCTCTGGATCGCGATCGCTTCCGGGTTGCCCTGGGCGATCAGCGCCGGCGCGATCGACTGCGGGTTCAGGTAGATCGCCGCCGCCAGCTCGCGCTCGGCGTCGCGCGGGTCTTTCGCGAGGTCGTACTGGCCCAGCGTCAGCCACGTCTGCGGGTTCGACGGTTGCAGGCGCACCGCGCGCTGCAGCGTCGCCCGCGCCAGCGACGGTTTGCCCGTCGTCTGCTCGACCGCCGAGAGCGTGAACAGCGCCTGCGCCGAGAGCGGGTCGCGCGAGACCGCCGTCTGCGCCGTGGACAGCGCTTCGCGCGGGTTGCTCGAGAGCTCGGTCAGCGCCTGCTGGGAGGCCGTCACCGAGCGCTGCGGCTGCCACTGCGCCCAGGCCGCCAGCAGCGCCCCCACGATCGCCAGGGTGGCCACCGCGATCCGTGTGGGGCCGAGCGCGCGCGGCGCGAGCCGCTCGCGCAGCTGCGCGCGCGTGGGCCGGTTCCCGTGCTCGACGGCATACGCCGTGCCGGTCGTCCCGAGCGCGGCGCTCGCCGCCGCGGCGCCGGCGCCGGGCTCGATCGCGCGAGGCGAGCCCGCCGGCGCGATGTTCGCCGCCGCGGCGCCCAGCGGGCCGCGCCCGGCGAGCCAGCCGGCGCACAGCAGCGCGACGCAGGCGTTCCCAGGTACGTACCAGGTCCAGTCGGCGATCGAGTGGATCCCGAACACCGTCACGAGGCACAGCATGCTCAGCATCGCGACCCGCTCCGGCGTGTAGCGGGGCGGGCGCCCGTTGGCCCCCGCCAGCCGCCTCCAGCCGGGGGCGCCGCCGCTTTCGGCGCGGTCGAGCCACCCGCGCAGCACCTTCCAGCTGGTCCAGCTGCGGTTGAACGGATGCGTCGCGCGCCCCGCCGCCGCCATCCAGGCGATCAGCAGCGCCAGCGTCACGGCCAGCCCCACGAGCCCCAGGTCCGCGAGCGTCTGCACGACGTAGCCGTGCGCGTGGCGCACGTCCAGCGTCTCGGTGCGATACCGCAGCCTCGCGGTCGCGTAGCCTTCCGCGCCCACGCCGAGCACCGGGTGCGCCTGGAAGGCCTTCAGCGCCTCGTTCCAGTAGCGCGCACGCACGCTGCCCACCGCCGTCAGCCGCCCCGGGCCGTTGGAGGGGACCGGGGCGTGGGGGTCGGTCACGGAGTGCAGCGCGTGCGAGATCGTGCCGGTGAAGCCGCGGTGGCTCGCCGCGAGCGCGCCCGCGCAGGCGAGCACGACCGCCGCCAGCAGCCCGAGCAGCAGCGTCCCGGCGCGGCGGCGGCTGATGATCGAGGGCGCGTTGCGCCCGGTCCAGAAGCCGAACGCCAGGCCGATCAGCGTCAGCGCCAGCAGCATCGCCAGGATCAGCGCGCCCAGCTGGTGGCCCGCGCTCGTGCGCAGCTCCAGCGCGACGTTGTCGGTGTTCAGCGCGTGCTTGGAGAAGTCGAAGGCCACCACGCCGCCGGCGCAGACCGCGCCGCTGATCAGTACCGCCGCGCCGCGCAGGCGCAGCGGCACGAGGCAGAACCACAGCGCCAGCCCCAGCACCAGCGCCACCAGCGCGCCGCGCGAGTAGGCCAGCATCAGCGTCAGCAGCATCAGCCCCATCGCCGGGTAGGCCAGCGCGCTCAGCAGCGCGTGCCCCGAGCGCCGCGCCCCCAGCCACATGCAGCCGATCGCCCCCATCGCCGCCGTCAGGCCGATCGCATTCCAGTAGCTGTAGGGGGCGCGCAGGCGCGCGTAGACGTCGCCCGCGTCGAGCGACGCCGGGAACACCTTCGTCAGCAGCGCGTAGCCGCAGACGATCGCCGCCGCCAGCACGACTCCCCCCAGCACCGCCGGCCAGCGCGCCGGCACCGCCCGGGCGAGCGCCACCGAGGCGCCGAACACCCCGCAGTAGGCGAGCATCCGGCCCGCGTCCTTGAAGCTGTCGTCCGGCTGCACCGACCACACCACCGACAGCGCCGTCAGCGCCGCGAACGCCAGCAGCAGCGCCACCGGCCAGGCCCCGTAGGCGCGCCCGCGCGAGGGTCCCAGCAGCGCCGCCGCCGCGACGATCAGGCCGCCGCCGAGCGTCAGCGCGATCTCGACCGTGGTCATGTCGCTGAGGTTCAGCCCGCCGCCCGCGACGAACGCCACGAAGCACAGCACGCCGGCGATCAGCAGCGTCGGCCACCAGCGCTCCGCGCCGCCGAGCAGCGTCGCCTGCCAGCCACCGTGGCTCGCGGGGCCGGCGCCGTTGGCGCTCGGCAGCCCGTTCGGGGTGCTCGCGCCGCCGGGCGCCTTGACGACGCCCGGCGCCGGCGGCGTCGCGGCCGGCGACTCAGTCGGCACGGGCCCGGACCCGCTCGTAGACCGCGCGCCCGCCCAGCGCCACCGCGCAGGCGAGCAGCAACGCCAGCACCGCCAGCAGCGGCGCCGGCAGCGTGCTCAGCGCCGAGGCCACGTCGGCGTGCACGACCCCCGGGCTGATCAGCTGATCGCCGACCTTCTGGGGCGCCGCGCCCTCTTTCGGGGCCTGGGCCACCGCGCGCTGTTCGGCGGGCGTCAGCGGCGCCGAGGGCGTCGAAGGCCCGCTCCCGCCACCACCGCCGTTGCTCAGCGCCGCGAGCTGCGCGCGCCGGATCAGGTTGCCGCAGTCCGAATACTCTTCGACTTCGGTCGGCAGCTCCTGGAGCGCGCGCCGGTAGTCCTTCTGGCTGAAGCCGCTCAGGCTCTGCCCATGGGTGCAGCGTTCGATGATCTTCGCGCCCGTGTCCGCGCTCGCCGTGGCGGCCAGGCAGGCGAGCAGCGACAGCGCGAGCGCCAGTGCGGAGCCGGTACGCATTGAGCGACGCAACGCTACCAACGCTCCCGGGAGAGGTTGAGGCTCGCCAGCGCGCCCGAGAAGCCCTGCGCCCAGGCCCGGTAGGTGTAGGCCTGCACGTCGCGGGCGCCCTGCTCGCCCAAGCGCGACCGCAGCTCCGGGTCGCCCGCCAGCCGCGCCAGCGCGTGCGCCAGCGCGTCGCTGTCGCCCGCCGCCACCACGAGCCCGTTCTCGCCGTCGCGCACCAGCCCGCCCGCCACCGCGCCCACCGCGTCGCTGGCGATCACAGGCAGGCCGCGGTTCATCGCCTCGTTGATCACCAGGCCCCAGGGCTCGCGAAACGTGCGCGTCGCGATCGAGGGCAGCACCAGCGCGTCGCAGGCCGCGTAGACGTCCCGCAGCTTGCGCGCCGGCACGCTGCCGAGCCCGACCAGGCCCGCGTCGCCCTGCCGCCGTGGCCCCGACGGCGCGATCGCCTCCAGGTCCGGCGCCACGCCCGCCAGCACCAGCGCCGCCTCCGGCGGCGCCAGCTCGGAGGCGCGCCAGGCCCGCGCCAGCACCGCGAGCCCCTTCTCGCGCTCGGGCCGGCCCACGAACAGGAACTTCACCTTCGCCTGCGCCGGCCAGCCCGGCTCGCCCGGCGGCGCCACCTGCGGCGATGCCCAGAACTCGTTGTCGACCGCCTGCGCCGCCTCGTGCACGTTGCGCGCCCCGCGGGCGCGCACGTAGGCGCTGACGTGCGGCCCGTACGTGACGACCGCGTCCGCCGAGCGGTACAGCCGCCGCAACGGCAGGTAGGAGAAGGCGTGCGCGGGCGTGCGCGGGTGCGCCCACAGCGACGCCCACAGGATCAGCGGCGTGCGCCGGTATCTCGCGCCGGACCACGCCGCCAGCGGCGCGAGCCGCCCGCCCGTGGGGCAGACGACGGCGCGGTAGCGGCCGGAGGCCGCCAGCGCGCGCAGCTCGCGCGGGCGCACGTGGCGAACGGGAAAGGGCATCTCCCCCTCAAACCCTTCGCCGCCGTGCTTGGAGCGGCCGCCGAACAGCGCCAGCTCGATCCCCTCGCGCTCGTGCAGCAGCGCCAGCCCCGGGACGCGGTAGGCGGGGGCGTGGCCCGTCGCGAACAGGACGGGCTTCGAGAGCGCTTTGGACGGCGGGGCGCTCACCGCAGCGCTTGCTCGTAGGCGTCGATCGTGTCGCGGCCGCAGCGCTCCCAGGTGAAGTTCGCCGCCACCGTCGCGCGGGCGCGCTGGCGAGCCTCGTGCAGCCGGTGCGGGTCCATCAGCAGCTCGCCGATCCGCTGCGTCAGGCGCTCGATGTCGCCGGGCGGCACAAGCACCATGCCGTCGCCCGCCGCCGCGATCTCCTCCGGCCCCGGCTCGCCGCGGCAGCCGATCGCCGGGACGCCCCCCGCCATCGCCTCGACGTAGGCGACGCCGAAGGCCTCCTCCGTCGAGGGCATCACGAACAGCGTGCAGCGCCGCGCCAGCTCGATCGCCCGCTCGTGCGGTAGCTGGCCGTGAAAGTCGACCCGGTCTGCGACCTCCAGCCGGCGCGCGAGGCTTTCCAGCGCCCCCCGCTCAGGGCCGTCGCCGACGATCGCGTAGCGCAGCGAGGGGTGGCGCGGCGTCAGCACCGCCAGCGCCCGCAGCACGTCGCCGTGGCGCTTGCGGCCCACCAGGTGGGCCACCGTCACCAGCGCCGGCGGTGCGCCGCGGGGCGGGCGCGAGGCCGCGGGGATGTCGGTGCCGAGGTGGACCACCCGCGAGGCGCGCGCGCCATGCGCGCGCGCCTGCTCGGCGATGCCCTCGCTGTTCGCGAGCACCAGGCGCGCGCTCGCGTACGCGCGCCGCACCGCCTCGCCGCCGCCGCGCACGCGCTCGGCGGTGTAGAGCACGTCGCCGCCGTGGACCGAGACGACCAGCGGCACGCGCGTGCCGCTGACCCGCCGGACCGCATCGGCAGCGGGCACCGCGTTGTGCGCGTGAACCAGCTCAAAGCGGAAGGAGCCGCGCAAGCGCGCCATCGCCACGCCGAGCGACGGCGCCGCCCAGGCGCCCCAGCTCGCGTAGGACCGGCCCCGGTCGGGGGAGACGTAGGGCACGTAGGTGACCTCGAGCCCGTCGCGGTGCTGCGTGCGCGGCTCGCGGGCGAGCGCCGCCAGCGAGCGCGCCGCCGCGGCCGGCCCCGCCGCCAGCGCCGCGCGCGGCGGCACCAGGCGATGCAGCACCAGCACGCGCACCTCAGCGCCCGCGTCGCGCGCCGCCAGCGCCTGGCGATGCGCCCACACGCCCAGCACCGGGTCGCGCCGGCTGGGGTAGAACTCCGCGACGACGAGGACCTTCACCAGCGCTGGTGGGTCGTCAGCGTGCGCTTCGCCTCCTCGGCGCGGACGTAAGGCCTGCTCGCGAGGAACTCGCGCGCCTCGCGCAGCGCCTGCTCGCGCGAGTAGGCGTCCGCTGCGGGCGCCGCGCGATGGCCGATCGCCACCGCGTCCGTCACCCCGCAGCGCCAGCCGTGCTCACCCGCCAGCGCCGCCCAGTGGGCGTCGAGGCCCCAGCCCATGCGCAGCTCCGGGAACGGCAGCAGCACCGGGAACGTCGCCCGCGCGAACGCCGTCACCGGGCCGATCTCCACAAAGCGGACCTCGCGCACGACGCTGCCCGCGCGGCGCCGCGTCTGCGGCCAGGCGGCGTGGGAGTTCAGGCGGTGCGCCGGTTGCGCCAGCTGCAAGGAGAAGCGCTCGCACAGGAACAGGAAGCGGTCCAGGAAGCCGCGCGGCAGCTCGACGTCGTCGTCGACGACCAGCAGCCAGTCGTGCTCGCCCGGCGGGTGGCTCGCCAGCAGCCGGTTGAGGTTCTCGAACTTGCCCGCCTCGCCTGGCTCGGCGAAGTGCAGCTCGACCGCGTGGCGCGAGCGGCGCAGCTCCGCCTGCGCCCGCTGCGCCAGCGCCCGGTGGCGCGGGCGCTCGATTCCCAGCACGAGCACGTTGCGCCGCGCCGGCTCGCGCCGCGCGGCGAGCGCCAGGCGCAGGCGCCGTCCGCCCGCCAGCTCGCGCGCGTCGGTCAGCCCGTCGCGCAGGCCGCGCAGGCGCGCGTCGAGGCCGCCCACCGTGCCGCTCGCGCCCGACAGGAAGTCGTCGCCGTCCGCGGCGGCGCCCGCCGTCGCGGGCGCCCCGGTGCCCGCGGCCCGACGGCCTCTGCCTTCGCCCAGCGCCTCGCGCAGGCGCCCGGCGCTGTGCGCCACCATCGTCAGCCCCGCGGGGCAGGCATGGCGGATGACGTGGCCCGCGCACGCCGCGAGCGTCAGCAGCTCGCGCGACGTCGAGGGCGCCTCGCCGCGCCAGGAGTCGAAGCGCCGCGCGGCGCGCCCGCGCACGTACGCGGCCCGGGCCAGCGAGCGCAGGCGGGCGTCGCGCCCCGCGCGGCGGTGCTCGACCCGCGCCGCCGCCACGTACAGCGCGCCCTCGCCGCCGGCGGCGAGCAGCCGGTCCTGCAGCTCCTGCTCGTCGCCGCCGTGCTCCAGCGTCACGTCGAACTCGCCGGCGCGCTCCAGCGCCGCGCGCCTGATCGCCATGTTCGCCCCCCAGGCGTAGCGCGTGGGCACGTCGTGCTCGCCCAGGTCCAGCGCCGTGATCGGTGGGTGCTCGCGCCCGCAAGAGCGCGGCGTGCGGCCTTCCAGATGGGGCTGGATGCGGCCCGCGAACACGTCCACCTCCGGGTGCTCGCGCGCGGCTCCCAGCAGCGCCGCCAGCCAGCCCTCCGCCACGCGCACGTCGTCGTCCACGAACACCACCAGCTCGCCCGTCGAGGCGCGCACGCCGGTGTTGCGGGCGACGTTCAGGCCGCGCGGCCCGTCGTGCGGCTCGTAGCGGGCTCCGAAGCGCTCGGCCAGCTCGCGGGCTTCAGGGGAGGCGCCCGCGTCGTCGACCACGATCGTCTCGGCGCCCGCCTGCGCCGCCTGCTGCGCGATCGACGCCAGCGCCACCTCCAGGTAGGGCAGGCGCGCGCGGGTCGGGATCACGATCGAGGCTTGAGGATGCTCCGGGCTCATCGTCGCAGTCTAGATTTGCAGCGGTTTCGGCGGTTTCGCTCGCGCGGTGCCGGGCGTCGCGGACTACGCTGCCGTTTCGTGGTCCTGTTCCTGCACAACCGCTACCGCACCACCGGCGGCGAGGAGCGGGTCGTGGACGATCTCGCCTGGCTCGTGCGCGAGCGGCTCGGCGAACCGGTCGAGCTGCTGGCGCGCGACTCCGCCGCGCTCGGGCGCTCGCGCGCGGCGCTGGGGCTGCTGCGCGGCGGCCTCGATCCCGAGCAGGTCGCCCGCCTCGTGCGCGAGCACCGCGTGCGCGTCGTGCACGCCCACAACCTGCTGCCGGCCTTCGGCTGGCGCGCCCTGGCGGCGGCGCGCGCCGCGGGCGCGCGGGTCGTGCTGCACCTGCACCAGTACCGGCTCGTCTGCGCGATCGGGGTCTGTTACACGCACGGAGCCGAGTGCACCCGCTGCCACGGCCGCGACACGCTCCCGGGGCTGCGCCTGAACTGCCGCGGCAGCCGCTCGGAGGCCGCCGCCTACGCCGCCTCACTGGCCCTCTGGCAGGGGCGCACCGTGCGTCAGGCGGACGCGGTCGTCGTGCCCAGCGCCTTCGCGCGCGAGCGCCTGCGCGAGCTGGGCGCGCCGCTGCCCGACGGGCGCGTGCGCGTGCTGGCGCCGCCGGTGCGCGCGCTCGACGCGGCGCCCCTCCCGCAGGCCGCGGGCGCCGCGGAGCTGCCGTCATACGCGCTCGTCGTCTCGCGCCTGGCGCCCGAGAAGGGCGTCGACGTCGCGATCGAGGCCTGTCAGCGCGCGGGGGTGACGCTGATCGTGGCCGGAGACGGCCCGGAGCGCGAGCGCCTGGAAGCTCAGGCCGCGCAGGCGCATGGGGTGGCCGGGGCCAGCGTTCGTTTCGCGGGGCACGTGGACGATGAGGAGTTGGCGCGCTTGCGCGCGCGGGCGTCGATCGCGCTCGTGCCCTCGCGCTCCGCGGAGACCTTCGGCCTCGCCGCCGCCGAGGCGATGTCCGCCGGGGTGCCGGTGCTCGCCAGCGCCGTCGGCGCGATGCCCGAGCTGGTCGAGCGCGAGGCGCTCGTGCCGCCCGGTGACCCCGCCGCGCTGGCCGCGGCGATCGGGCGGCTGACCGGCGACCGCGGCGCGGGCGAGCGCGCGCGCGAGCGCGTGCGCGCCGTCTGCGCGCCGGAGGTCGTCGCCGACGCCCTCGCCGAGCTGTACGGCAGCGCGTAAGCTCCGCGCGTGCCGCACGAAGCCAGCGCGCTCATCACCGGGCTCACCGGCCAGGACGGCTCGTTCCTCGCGGAGCTGCTGCTCGAAAAGGGCTACCGCGTCTTGGGCCTCGTCCGCGGCGACCCCGCCCGGCGCACGCTCGGCAGCGCCGAGCACCTGCGCGGAGCGGTCGAGCCGATCGCCGGCGACGCGCTCGACCCCGTCGCGTTGCGCGAGGCGATCGTGCGCGCGGACGCCGCGGAGATCTACCACCTCGCGGCGCCCTCGTTCGTGCCCGCCTCCTGGGAACGGCCGGGGGAGACGCTCGCCGCGATCGCCGGCTCGACCGCGACGGTGCTGGAGACCGCGCGCGACCTCGATCGCCCGGTGCGCGTGTTCGTCGCGGCTTCCAGTGAGATCTTTGGCGACGCGGGCGTCAGCCCGCAGAGCGAGTCGACTCCCTGCCGGCCGCGCTCTCCCTACGCGATCGCCAAGCTCGCCGCGCACCAGCTCGTCGGGCGCATGCGCGAGCACGAAGGGCTGCACGCCAGCTCGGGGATCACCTACAACCACGAGTCCGAGCGCCGCCCCGAGCGGTTCGTCACGCGCCGCATCGCGCGCGGCGCCGCCGCGATCGCGCTGGGGCGCCAGGACGCGCTGGAGCTGGGCGCGCTGGACGCCGTGCGCGACTGGTCCTTCGCCGGCGACGTGATGCACGGCGCCTGGCTGATGCTCCAGCAGGAACGCCCCGGCGACTACGTGCTCGCCAGCGGCGTGCCGCACACGGTCGCGGACTTCGCGCGGGCCGCCTTCGCCTGCGTCGGCCTCGATGCCGAGCGCTACCTGCGGGTGGACGCGCAGCGCGTGCGCGCGCCGGAGAGCACGCCCAGCGTCGGCGACCCCGGCCGCGCGCGGGAGGTGCTCGGGTGGGAGCCACGGGTCTCGTTCGAGGCGCTCGTGGAGCGCATGGTCGGCGCCGACCTGCGCGAGCTGGAAAGCGCCACGGGCTAAAGGCTCTTCGCGCCGGCGCCGATCCGATCACGTGAGCGCCAACCCCTACACTGCCCGGCAGTGAAGACCGTCGGCATCATCGGGCTCGGCTACGTCGGCCTGCCGCTGGCCGTGGCCTTCGCGGAGGAGGGCTGCGAGGTCATCGCCGTCGACGTCGATCCCCGCAAGATCGAGGCGATCGAGGCGGGCGACTCCTACATCGAGGACGTCCCCTCCGAGCTGCTGGGCGGGCTGAAGGACCGGATTCACGCCACGACCCGCTATGCGCGCCTGGCGAAGGCCGACGCCGTGATCGTCTGCGTGCCGACGCCGCTGACGCGCAACCGCGAGCCGGACCTTGGACCGCTGATCGACTCGACCCGCGGCCTCGCCGAGGTGCTGCAGCAGGGCCAGCTCGTCGTGCTGGAGTCCACCACCTACCCCGGCACCACGCGCGAGCGCGTCGCGCCGCTGCTGGAGGAGTCCGGGCTCGCCGCCGGCCGCGACTTCCACCTCGCCTTCTCGCCCGAGCGCGTCGACCCCGGGCGCACCGACTTCACGCTGCGCAACACCCCCAAGGTGCTGGGCGGCCTGACCGAGGCCTGCCTGCTGCGCGCCGAGCAGCTCTACGGGATCGTCTGCGAAACGCTCGTGCGCGTTTCGAGCCCCGAGGCCGCCGAGCTGACGAAGCTCCTGGAGAACATCTTCCGCTCCGTGAACATCGCGCTCGTGAACGAGCTGGCGATGCTCACCGACCGCATGGGGATCGACATCTGGGAGGTGGTCGAGGCCGCCTCGACCAAGCCCTACGGCTTCATGCCCTTCTCGCCCGGCCCCGGGATGGGCGGGCACTGCCTGCCCGTCGACCCCTTCTACCTGAGCTGGCGCGCGCGCGAGTTCGACATGTCCACCGAGTTCATCGAGCTTGCCGGCAAGGTCAACCAGCAGATGCCCTACCACTGCGTCGAGAAGGCGCAGCGGGCGCTGAACGACGCCGGCATGTCCGTCAAAGGCGCCCGCGTCGCGGTGCTCGGCGTCAGCTACAAGCCCGGCGTCGGCGACATCCGCGAGTCGCCCGCCCTGAAGATCATCGAGCTGCTGCGCAAGATGGGCGCCGAGGTCTCCTACCACGACCCGCACGTGCCCCAGCTCAGCGAGTTCTCCCTCTCCAGCAGGCCACTGGACGAGACGGTCGGGGACGCCGACCTGACGCTGATCGTCACCGCCCACCCCGGGATCGACTACGAGCAGCTGGCCCGGCGCTCGCGCCTGCTCGTCGACCTGCGCGGCGTCACACGCGCCTTCGATGTCGCCGACGTGATACGTCTTTAGCGTGCTCCACGACGACCCCCGCGCGCCCGGCCTGCGGCTCGGCGAGGACGTTCAGATCGGCGAAGGCGTCAGCTTCGGCGGCAACGTGATCGTGCACGCCGGTACCGTGATCGGCGACGGCTGCACGATCGAGGACAACGCCGTGCTCGGCAAGCGCCCGCGGCTCGCCGCCAGCTCCTCCGCGCACGGCGACGTCGGTCAGCTCGTGCTGGGGCAGAACGTCAAGGTCTGCACGGCGGCGATCGTGCTCGCCGGTGCCACCGTCGGCGCCGACTCGCTGATCGGCGACCAGTCCTTCGTGCGCGAGCGCTGCACGATCGGCGAGGGCACCGTGATCGGACGCGGCAGCGCCGTCGACAACGACGTCTCGATCGGCTCGCGCGTGCGTATCCAGACGAACGTCTACGTCACCGCCTTCAG
>DATJMW010000037.1:0-37751 GCA_035508515.1 Solirubrobacteraceae bacterium
GCTCGAACATGAACGCGCGCAGCTCCGCCATCGCCGGGCCCGCCTGCGGCCCCTGGACGATGTCCCCCGCGCGCTGCGAGTGCTCCACCATGTCGTGCACCAGCGCGTCGATCCGCGCCGAGCCGCCGTCGCCCAGCACCGCGATCGGCTCCGCCGGCAAATCGTCCTCGCGCAGCAGGCCCGCCCGCACCGCATCGTCGATGTCGTGGTTGATGTACGCCACGCGGTCGATCACCCGCACGATTCGCCCCTCCAGCGTCTGCGGTTGCGGGGCGCGGCTCGAATGGCGCTCGATCCCGTCGCGCACCTGCTCCGTCAGGTTCAGGCCCGTTCCCTCGCGCTCGAGCGAGTCCACCACCCGCAGCGAGTGCTCGTAGTGATGGAAGTCCCGCCCGAAGCGTTCTTTCAGGCAGCCGTCCAGGACTTCCTCGCCGATGTGCCCGAACGGCGGGTGGCCGAGATCGTGGCCAAGGCCGATCGCCTCCACCAGGTCCTCGTTCAGGCGCAGCGCCCGCGCCACCGTGCGCGAGATCGTCGTCACCTCCAGCGTGTGGGTCAGCCGCGTGCGGTAGTGGTCGCCGCGCGGCGCCACGAACACCTGCGTCTTGTGCGTCAGGCGGCGAAACGCCTTGCTGTGCACGATCCGGTCGCGATCGCGCTGGAAGGGGGTGCGCAGGCCACAGTCTTCCTCCGGCCGCTGCCTGCGCGCCGGATAGGAGCGGGCTGCCAGCGGTGAGAGCAGGCGCTCCTCCTGCTCGCGCACGCGCGCCTCGAACGCGTCGCCCACCTGCCCCAGCTGCTCTGTCGTCGCCACCCTTCGATTCTGGCAGCGCCCGCGGCCGTCCAGCAACCGCGTTTTGCGAACCGCCCGCCCGCGCTCAGCGAGCGCCGCGATCCCAGTCGCCGCGGCCCGTGAAGGTGTTGACCCAGTGCCGCCATCCCCGCTCGCGCGAGGGGTCCTCGTCGTAGACCGGCGCCGCGTGCTCCGGCGGAGGCAGCTCCGCCGCCGCCACGGAGTCGATCTTCAGGTCGACGCCGCGTTCGTGGATCGCCGCGATCGCCGCCGCCTCCACGAAGCGCACGCCGCTGCCTTTCACGTTGATCAGCAGGCCGTGAAAGACGTCCTTCTCCGGCGCGCTCAGCACCGCCCCCACCGTGCCGACCTGCTCGCCGTCGGAGGCGAGCACCGCAACTCCCTCGTCGAGCATCTGGTAGGCGATCGGCTGACCCTCGTCCACAGCGCGCAAGATACCTGCCCCGAGAGCGGCGGGTGACGCCCGGCGCGGCGAGCGGGTCAGCCCGCGCGAGCCGCCGCCGGCATCAGCCGCAGGTGCGCGTGGTGCTCCAGCGTCTCGGCGATCGCCCGCTCGACCTGGCCCAGCGCCTGCTCCACCGCCCCCGGCGCCTCATGCAACGGCGAGCCGAAGGCCGTCGTCATGAAGCGGTAGGCGTGCTCGCCAAGCGGAAACGAGCCCGCCTCGCAGGCGCCGCACACCACGCCACCCGCCGCGCCCGAGAAGCCCACCAGCCCGTCGGGCTCGCCGCAGGAGGCGCACGCACCCAGCTGCGGCGCCAGGCCCGCCGCCAGCAGCAGCTTCAGGCGGAACGCCAGCGCGCCCGCGCGCGTCGCCAGCGGCACGCCACCCGCGGCCTCCGGCTCCGGCGCCGGGCGAACCCTCGCCTGCTGGTCCAGCAGCGTGAGCTTGCGGCACAGCAGGTTGAACACCCCCGGGTGCGGCTCCGAGGTCTCGAACAGGCGCCCCACCGCGTCGCAGGCGCGCGCCGCCGCGTCCAGCGCCCGCGCGTCTTCGCGCAGCCGCGGATAGCCGTCCAGCGTCTCCGCGCCCGTCACCGTCAGCAGCTCGCCCCGCCCTTCGTGCAGCTCGATCCGCAGCCTGAAGAACGGCTCCAGCCGCCCGCCGAAGCGGCTGCGCGCGCGGCGCACGCCCTTCGCGATCGCGCTCACCCGCCCGCGCGCCGGGGTGTACAGGTGCAGGATCCGATCCGCCTCGCCGTAGCGGATCGAGCGCAGCACCACCGCCTCCGTCTTGACCGCTCTGCCCATGACCCACCGAGTCTAGGCTCGTTCGCGGCGGTCTTGAGACGCTTCCTATACTTAATGAAGTAATGGAAAGCAAAGTCACGGTCTACACCACGGACCCCTGCTCCTTCTGCCGCCGCGTCAAGGAGCTGCTGGCAAAGCGCGGCGTCGAGTTCTCCGAGGTCAACCTCTCCAAGGACCCCGCCGGCCGCGTCGAGCTCGTCCAGCGCACCGGGATGATGAGCTTCCCCCAGGTGATCGTCGGCGAGCGCCTGCTCGGCGGCTACGCCGAGGTGCAGAAGGCCGCCGACAGCGGCGAGCTCGACGAGCTGCTCGCCGCCTAGCGCGGCGCTCCCGGCCTAGGCCGTCACGCGGCGGGGCGCACACGCTGCGGGCCTACGGCGCCCCCGCGGCCGTGGCTGGCAGTGCTCGCAGACGTACGTCCCGCGCCCGCCCACCACCATCTTCACGATCGTCGTCCCGCAGCGCATGCAGGGCTCGCCCTCGCGCAGGTGCACCAGGAACTCGTTCTGGAACGCCCCCTGCACCCCGTCCACGTGGCGGAAATCGTCGATCGAAGCCCCCTTCGCGTCGATCCCCGCCTGCAGCGACTCCACGACCCCGTCGCGCAGCAGCGCGTACTGCTCGCGGGTCAGCCTCCCCGCCGCCCTCAGCGGGTGCACGTACGCGCGGAACAGCGCCTCGTCCGCGTAGATGTTGCCCACCCCCGCGACCCGCCGCTGGTCCAGCAGGAACGCCTTGACCGGGGCCGAGCGCCCGCGCGCCAGCGCCCGCAGCCGCTCCGGGGTGAAGTCCGCGTCGAACGGCTCGACCCCCAGCCGCGCCGCCAGGAACTCATCCAGCGCCTCGCCGCCCAGCAGCAGCTCGCCCGTCCCGAAGCGCCGGGGGTCCACGATCGCCAGGCGGCGTTTCGGCTTCAGCTCGATCCGCACCCGCGTGTGCGCCGGCTCCGGCTGCGGGTCGTGCAGCACCGAGCCCGTCATCCGCAGGTGCTGCGCCAGGTGCACGTCGCCCTCGAAGTGCCACAGCAGGTACTTCCCGCGCCTGCCCAGCGACTCGATCCGCCGGCCCTCCAGCGCCGCCGAGACCTCCTGCGGTTCCAGCGGCCGCGTCCAGCGCGGGTCGAGGATCTCCATCCGCACCAGGCGGCGGCCCTCGACCAGCGGGGCCAGCTGACCCCTGATCGTCTCCACCTCCGGCAACTCGGGCACGCCGCTAGCTTATGAATGACTCCCCCGGCAAAGCCTGAGCACTGCGTCCCGTCAGCCAGGCGAGCACTGTCGCCCCCACGTCCGCCAGCGGGCCATCGTGGCGAGCGCCGGACTCGAACCCTCGTACCATTCCCCCGCTCACCGCCAGCAGCGGCGCGTGCTCGCGGGTGTGGTCCGTCCCCGGGTGGCCCGGGTCCACGCCGTGGTCCGCCGTCACCACCAACAGATCCTCCTCGCGCAGCGCCGCCAGCCAGCGCCCCAGGTGCTTGTCGACCTGACGCAGCGCCGCCGCGAACCCCTCCGAGTCCTTTCGATGCCCGTAGATCTGGTCCGTCTCGATCAGGTTCGCGAAAGCGAACCCCTCATCCAAATCCGCCACCAACCCGTCGAGGCTCGCAAGCGCCTCGGCATTCGAGGCGCCCGGGTGCGAGCGGTCCACGCCCACGCCCGCGAACAGGTCCTTGATCTTGCCGACGCCGTGCACCTCTACGCCCGCCTCCTGCAACTCCTGCAGGTAGCTGCGTCCCGGCGGGGCCAGCGCGAAGTCGCGCCGGCCCTCCGTGCGCTCGAACGCCCCCTCCGCCCCCGCGAACGGCCGTGCGATCACGCGCCCCACCCCGTGCTCGCCGCTCATCGCCGCCCGCGCCGCCGCGCACGCCCGGTAGAGCTCCTGCGGCGGCACGCGCTCGACGTGCGCCGCCAGCTGCGCCACCGAGTCCTGCGAGGTGTAGAGGATCAGCGCGCCCGTGCGCAGGTGCTCCGCGCCGAAGTCCTCGATCGCCGCGATCCCGTTGTAGGGACGGTTGCAGATCACCTCATGGCCCATCGCCGCCTGCAGGCGCTCGATCACCTCCGGCGGGAACCCCTCCGGATACGTCGGCAGCGGGCGCTCCAGCACCGCCCCCATCAGCTCCCAGTGCCCCGTCGCCGAGTCCTTTCCCGGGCCCAGCGGGTGCAGCCGCCCGTGGATCGCCGGCTCCGCCGCCGCCGGCACGCCGCGCAGCGGCAGGATCGAGCCCAGCCCCAGCCGCTCAAGCGCCGGCAGCTCCAGGCCCCCGACCGCCTCCGCCACGTGCGCCAGCGTGTTCGTGCCCTCGTCGCCGTAGGCCGCCGCGTCCGGCAGCGCGCCGACGCCGCAGGCGTCCACCACCACCACGAACGCGCGCCTTCCCATCGGCTCAGTGCGAGCTGGCGCGCGGGTGCGCGCTGAAGTAGGCGTCCTTCAGCCGGTCCGCCGAGAGGTGCGTGTAGACCTGCGTCGTCGCCAGGTCCGCGTGCCCCAGCATCTCCTGCAGCGAGCGCAGGTCACAGCCGCCCGCCAGCAGGTGCGTCGCGAAGGAGTGGCGCAGCGTGTGCGGGCTCATCCGGTCCTCGAGGCCCGCGCCGCGCGCGTGGCCCTGCACGATCTTGTAGAGGCCCTGGCGCGTCAGCCCGCCGCCGCGGCGGTTCAGGAACAGCTTCGACTCCGTGCGCACGCCCAGCAGCGCCGGGCGCCCGCGCCCGGCGTAGGCCTTCAGCGCCGCGATCGCCTCGCGGCCGATCGGCACCAGCCGTTCCTTCGAGCCCTTCCCGCGCGCCGCCAGCATCCCCTCCTCCAGGTCGACGTCCCCCAGCTCCAGGCCCGTCACCTCCGAGACGCGCAGCCCGCAGGCGTACATCAGCTCCAGGAGCGCGCGGTCGCGCTGGGCCAGGGGGTCGGTGCCCTTCGGCTCGCGCAGCAGCCGCGCCACCTCCTCGCGCGTCAGCACCCGCGGCAGCCGCTGGGTCTTGCGCGGGCCGTGCAGGTCCGCCGTCGGGTCGTGCTCGATCAGCCCCTCGCGGCGCAGGTGCTTGTAGAAGGAGCGCAGGCACGCCACCTTGCGCCCAAGCGTCGCCGCCGCCGCGGGCGCCTCGCCGCTGGACAGTTCGGAGATGAACCCCGCCAGGTCTTTGTGGCTCGCCGCCGTCACCCGCACTCCCCGCCGCTCCAGGAAGGCGCCGAACTGCAACAGGTCGGAGCGATAGGCCTCCAGCGTGTTGCGCGAGAGCCCGCGCTCCAGCTCCAGGTAGGCGAGGAAGTCCAGCAGCAGCGACTCGATCGCGCCGCGCGCCGGAACCGCGGGCTGCGGCGGGGATGCGATGGGCGCGGCCGTGCTCACCGCTCAAGCTTCGCCCCTGCGCCAGAGCCTCCTTGGGCGTGCAATCAGGCGTTCAGCCGCCGCGCCAGCCAGTAGAGCCCGATCAGCGACTTCGCGTCGCGGCACTCCGCGATCGCCTCGTCGAGGCGGTCCAGCGGCCACTGCACCAGCTCGATCCGCTCGTTCTCCCCGCTGTCGGCGTGCGCCTCGTACAGCCCCGTCGCCTCGAACAGGTGCACGCGCTCGTCGGTGAAGCCCGGCGCCGTGTAGTAGGTGACGATCGGCTCCCAGCGCTCGGCGCCCCTGCCGATCTCCTCTTCCAGCTCGCGCTGCGCCGCCGCCAGCGGAGCCTCGCCCGCGACATCGAGCCGGCCCGCGGGGATCTCCAGCAGGCGCGGCTCCTCGACGGCCTCGCGCGGCTGGCGCACCAGCCACACGACGTGCTCGTCGTAGGCGACCACCGCCACCGCGCCCTGGTGGCGCACGATCTCGCGCGAGACCTCCTCGCCGTCCTCGTGGCGGAAGCGGTCGATGCGCACGTCGACGATCCGCCCGCGGTAGACGCTTTCGCCGCCCAGCGCCTCGAAGCTCACGCCGAGACCTTCCGCCCCGTCGCGACGGAGGCCGTCATCTCCGCCAACACGCCGCCCCCCGCGAGCGCCGCGCCGAAGAACAGCGGGTCCTGCGCCAGCGTGCGGCCCATCGTGCTCGCCGGCAGCCCCGTGGCCGCGTAGGCCGGCAGGTCAACCGAGGCGCGGCGCCAGTCGTGGCGCGTCAGCCGCGCCGGGCGCTCGACTTTCAGCTCCAGGGCCGGGCGAGACGAGGCCGCGTCGCCCGCGCCCGCGAACACCGAGCCCAGGCCCGCGCGCAGGTCCGCCCCCACCGGCGAGCGCATCCCCGCCGGCAGCGCCACCGTCACGGGCTCCAGCAGCAGGTCCAACACCGCCAGCGTGTGGTGGGAGATGCCGCGGTGGCGCTCGCGCTCGTCGCCCGAGGACATGCGCGCCACGATCAGCGTCGGCGCTCCCAGCGCCAGCGCCGCGTGCGCCGAGCCCAGGGCGGCCATCCCGCCGTGGCCCAGCGCCGAGCCCGAGCCGACGATCCCCGGCCCCGGCCCGCAGACCGCGGCGTCCCAGCCGAGCGCGCTCAGCGCGTGGCGCAGCGCGCCGAGCGTCGTGATCGCCTCGCCTTCGCCACCGAACGCCGCTCCCGCGGTGATGTGGCCTGCGAGCAGCCCGCGCTCGCGCAGCTCGCGCACCGTGCGCGAGTGCCCGCCCGGCAGCGCCCCGCCCTCCGTCTGCACGTAGCCCAGGCGCCGCCCCGGCGCCGCGGCCGCGAACGCGAACGCCACCGGCGCCAGCTGCCCGTGCAGCCCCAGCACCCCCACCGGGCGCTCGAGCGGCTGCCCCGGGGCGTGCTCGCCCTCCTCGACCGGCACGACCGCGTGTTGGAGGCTCGTGTAGTTCAGCTTCATCACGTGCGCCCCCGGCTCACCCTCGCCGGCCAGCCCGCGCGTGAGGTTGACGTGGACGACGTCGAAGCCGCCCGAGCCGAGCCCCAGGTCGAGCGCCTGCACGTTCACGACCAGCTCGTCGCCCGCCTCGCTCGCGCCGACCAGGCCGACGTCGGCGATCGCCGCGCGCCGCCGCCCCGGCGCGTCGCTCAGCTCGATCGTCAGCCGCTGCTCGCCCGCGCCGGCGACGACGCCGCGGCCGGCGGCGACCCCGGCCCCGGCCCCGGCCCCGGCGGGTTCGGCCTCGATCACCGTGGCGCGACGGAGCTTCAGCATCGTGCCCCGAACCTAGCGCGCCGCGCCCGGCTCGGCCCCCGCGGCCGCGGCGTGCTCCTCGGCGGCGGCGTCGAGCAGCGCGAGCGCCACGTCGAGCATCCCCTCCAGCGCCGCGACGCTGACGCGCTCGCCGGGCTCGTGGTTGCGCTCGGTGCCGTTGGCGAGGTTCACCACTTCGACGCCCTGCACCAGCAGCTCGTTCGCGTCGGAGGCGCCGCCGCTGGAAATCCGCACCGGCTCGTAGCCGCAGGCCCGCAGCGCGCCCTCCGCGGCGCGCACGGCGGGTCGCGAGGGCGTCAGGTGGAAGCCCGCGAACATCCGTTGCACCCCGACGTCCACGTCGCATTCGCACTCCGGCCGGTTCGCCGCCTCGTGCACGCGCTGCACGACCGCCGCGACGACCTCCTCCGCGCGCTCGTCGTCCATCGCCCGCACCTCCGCCACGAACGAGCAGCGCTCCGGCACGACGTTCATCGCGGTGCCGCCCGCGATCGTGCCGACGTTCACGGTCGTGCGCTCGTCCAGGCGCCCCAGCTCCATCGCGGAGATCGCCCTCGCCGCGGCGAGGATCGCGCTGCGGCCCTGCTCGGGACGAATGCCCGCGTGCGCCGCTGCGCCGCGCAGCTCGACCTCGATGCGGAAGTGCGTCGGCGAGTCCACCACCACCTCGCCGATCGGCGAGGCGTGGTCGAACACGTAGCCGAACCCGCTGCGCAGCTGCGTGGCGTCGAACGCGCGAGCGCCCGCCAGCGCGGTCTCCTCGCCGATCGTGAACAGCAGCTCCAGGTCGACCGGCGCCCCGCGGCTGTGGACGTGGCGCGCCACCGCCAGCATCACCGCCACCGCGGCCTTGTTGTCGGCGCCCAGCACGCCTTCGTTTGCGTTCTCCCAGAAGCCGTCCACCAGCTCGGGCTCCACGGGCGCGAGCAGCGGCACCGTGTCCAGGTGCGCGCACAGCAGCAGCGAGCGCCGCCCCCCCTCGCCGGGGCCGCCTGCACGGCCGCCGGGGATGCGCGCCAGCAGGTTGCCGCAATCGGAGCCCGTCGCCGCCGCGGCACCGTCCTCATACGTCTCGGCTTCCAGCGCCCGCAGCTCGGCGATCACGCGCTCGGCGCAGGCGCGCTCGCGCCCGGAAGGGCTCTCGATCCGGCACAGCTCCGCGAACGTGCAGTTCAGGTAGCGGCGCTCGAGCTCGTCCACGCGCGGGCCCGCGCCGGGGCCCGTCACAGCACGTCGGCGCGATCGCCGAGGCGGCCCTCGGCGTCGCCGGCGCTCTCGCCGGAGCGAGCGTCCCCGGCGCGCTCCAGCGCCGCGGCGACGAACTCCCGGAACAGCGGCGCCGGGCGCTCCGGGCGCGACTTGAACTCCGGGTGGTACTGCGAGGCCACGAAGAAGGGGTGCTCGCTCAGCTCGACGACCTCGACCAGGCGCTCGTCGGGCGAGGTCCCCGAAGCCCGCAGGCCTGAGGCTTCCAGGCGCTTGCGCAGCAGGTTGTTGACCTCGTAGCGGTGGCGGTGGCGCTCGTAGACGACGGCTTCGCCGCCGTAGACCTCGCGCACGCACGAGCCGTCGTGCAGCTTGATCGGGTCGGCGCCCAGGCGCATCGTGCCGCCGAGGTTCGCGACCTCCTTCTGCTCGGGCAGCAGGTCGATCACGGGATAGGGAGTCTCGACGTCCATCTCCGTCGAGTTGGCCCCCTCCATGCCGGCGACGTGGCGCGCGAACTCGGCGACCGCGACGTGCATGCCAAGGCAGATGCCCAGATACGGGATGCGCTGCTCGCGGGCGACGCGCGCCGCGGCGATCTTGCCCTCGATCCCGCGCCCGCCGAAGCCGCCCGGGATCAGGATGCCGTCGGCGCCTTCCAGGCGCTCGCGGACCCCCCCGCCGTCGGCGCCCTCGACCCGCTCGGAGTCGATCCAGTCGATCTCGACCGTCGCGTCGTGCGACGAGGCCGCGTGGCGCAGCGCCTCCGACACCGACAGGTAGGCGTCCTCGAGCTGCACGTACTTGCCCACGAGCGCGATCCGCACGCTGCGCGTGGCGCGCTCGGAGCGTTCGATCGACTCTTCCCAGCTCGACAGCTCCGGCGCCGGGGCCTCGAGGCCGAACTGCTCCAGGATGAACTCGTCGACCCCCTGCTCGCGGAAGGTCAGCGGCACCTTGTAGATGTCGTCGACGTCGCGCGCCGAGACGATCGCCTCCATCGGCAGGCTCGCGAACAGCGCGATCTTCTTGCGAATCTCAGGCGAGAGCGCACCCTCCGAGCGGCACATCAGCATGTCCGGCGCGATCCCGATGCGGCGCAGCTCGTTGACCGAGTGCTGCGTGGGCTTCGTCTTCAGCTCGCCCGCGTGGCCGATGTAGGGGACGAGCGTCAGGTGGATGAACAGGCAGCGCCGGCGGCCCACGTCCACCGGGAACTGGCGGATCGCCTCCAGGAACGGCAGCGACTCGATGTCGCCTACGGTGCCGCCGATCTCGGTGATCACGAAGTCGACGTCGCTGGTCTCGGCGATCAGCGCGATCCGCTGCTTGATCTCGTCGGTGATGTGCGGCACCACCTGCACGGTCCCGCCAAGGTAATCGCCGCGGCGCTCGCGGCGGATCACCGTGTCGTAGATGCCGCCCGCCGTCACGTTCGAGGCGCGGCTGGTGTTCGCGTCGGTGAAGCGCTCGTAGTGGCCGAGGTCGAGGTCGGTCTCGGCGCCGTCCTCTGTCACGAACACCTCGCCGTGCTGGTAGGGCGACATCGTGCCGGGGTCGACGTTGATGTAGGGATCGAACTTCTGGAGCCCGACTGACAGCCCGCGCGCGACCAGCAGCCGCCCGATCGAGGCCGCGGCGATGCCCTTGCCCAGCGAGGAGACGACGCCGCCCGTGACGAAGATGAAGCGCGTCCCGCTCGGGACCTGGGCGTGTCGATCGGAGTATTGCGAGGTCATGCGGGCCTGCCCAAGGAGTCTAGATGGCGCAGCCCCGGAGTCCGTTCCACGAACCCGGAAATTGAGCGAACCTCTCCGTAGACGGTGATCGCCGCGAGCAGGATCAGCGCGATCACCTGGCCCGTGCCCGACAGCGTCAGCACCAGCCACAGCCCCGCCAGCGCGCCGATCAGGTTCGCGCCGGTGTCGCCGAGCATCGCCCGCTCGCGCAGGTCGTACAGCCCCGCGACGAGCGCCGGGGCCGCGAACAGGCCGAGCGTCCACAGCTCGCGCACGGAGGCCGCCCCGATCGACAGGCCCAGGCCCAGCAGCACGAATGCCTTGCCCGCGCGCCCCGGGCGCAGGTCGAGCAGGTTGAAGGCGTTCGTCGCCAGCACCAGCACCGCCGCCGCCAGCAGCCAGCGCCAGTTCGAGCTGTACCCCAGCGCCGCCATCGCCAGCAGCGCCAGGCCCAGCGAGCCCACGGCCTTCAGCACGCCGGTGGACAGCTCGCCTCGCAGCAGCGCCGCGCCGTGCCCGCGCCAGCCGCGAGC
The DNA here is from genome assembly GCA_035508515.1 of Solirubrobacteraceae bacterium. Taxonomy (GTDB): domain Bacteria; phylum Actinomycetota; class Thermoleophilia; order Solirubrobacterales; family Solirubrobacteraceae; genus Palsa-744. The sequence continues at coordinate 10,658 of DATJMW010000037.1, forward strand.
GACCGGCTCGCCGGCGCGCGGCTCGCCGAGCGTGTCGTCGATCAGCCCCAGCGCGATTATGCCCACGGCGTACAGCGCCACCGGCCCCAGCTCCGGGTAGACGACGTCTCCCGAGCCGAGCTGCTGCACGAGCATCACGGGGATCAGCGCCAGGAGCGCCGCGCAGGGCACGAGCACGCCGAACGGGAACGGCAGCTCCCGGCCGCGCCAGTTCGCCTTCAGGTGGCCGCCCTGCGCCAGCATCCGCAACAGCGCCGGGGCGAGCAGCGCCGCGCTCGCGAGGGCCAGCAGGAACGGGAGCGCGTGCATCGGCTGAAGCTAGCGACGGCGCCGGATGGCGCTCACGGCGCGCTCGCCGCGCTGCCGAGGACGTTCGGCAGCAGCGAGTCGGCCGTCGGCTTCGTCCCGTAGGCGCCGTGCGAGCCGGTCAGCGCGTAGACCAGCGCGGCCTGCCCGGCCGTCGCCTGCACGTCGTCGACGCTCGCGATGTCCTTGCCCTGATACCACGGCACCTGCGAGGGTTCGGTGCTGGTCTGCTCGACGCCGACGAGCGTGATCCCGGCCTTCGCGACGCCCGCGACGAAGCCGTCCTCGAACTGCTCGCTCGCCTCCGACTGTTCGGGACTCGACGCGCTGGGGTCGTTGCGCACGAGGACCAGCGCGTCGAGCTTGCCGAGCTGGCCGTCGAACGCCGTGAGAAGCCGTCCCCGCACGCGGCTGATCAGCTCGCGTTCGACATCGCGCCCGCCGCTGACGAGCTGCTTGCCGACGATCGAGCCGAACGATTCGATCAACGTCCCGGCCTTTTCGCCGGGTTCGCCGGAGGTGCTCGCCGATTCGGCGCCGAGCGACTGAAAGCGCGTGCCTTCCGCCGCGTGCGAGAGGCCTTCGAGGTCGAGTGGCTCGCGGAACGCCACGACCGTCGTGAGGCTGCCACCGGCCTGCGTCACCGCGTCGCGCACGTACGTGTTGATCGAGTTCGACGAGCTGCCCAGGAACGCCAGCCCGACGTTCTCGCCACCCAGCAGGCCGTGGACGGCGATCGGATAGAGGTCGCTCGTGAAGGCTTCGCCTTCGTGCAGCTGCGTGCTCAGTTCGCCGGAGTGGCGCTGCGCTTCGGCGACTTCTTCTTTCAGCTGGTGGACGATCCCGCTCTTCGCCGAGGAGACGAGGTCGGAGTCGCCGATCGCGACGCCGATCACGACGCCGACCGCCAGCGCGAGCAGCACCGCGGCCAGCGACAGCGCGTGGTAGCGAAAGTCGAACACGGAGGGATGGGTGCGGCGCTCAGCCGCCGAGCAGCAACTGGAGCTTCAGCCAGAGCAGGTTCACGACGTCGCGCAGCGCCGGCGTCGTCCACACGACCGCCGCCAGCGCCACGATCCCGGCGGCGATCACCAGCAGCAGCGGCGTCAGCCCCGGCCGCGGCCGGTAGAGGCGGCTCACGCCCTTGGCGTCGACGAGGATCTCGCCGATCCGCAGGCGCGTCAGGAACGTCGAGGACATGCCCTTGCGGTTGCGGTCCAGGAACTCGACCAGGTTGAACTGCGAGCCGACCGAGACGATCAGCCGCGCGCCCCGCTCGGCGGCGATCAGCATCGCGACGTCCTGGCTCGTGCCGGGGATCGGCAGCAGCTTGTACGGCACGCCCATCCGCTCCAGGCGCTCGCGCCCCGGCGCGCGCCCGTCGCTGTAGCTGTGCACCACCAACTCGGCGCCGCAGCGCAGCGCCGCCTCTCCCGCGGAGTCCATGTCGCCGACGATCATGTCGGGCCTGAGCCCCTCTTCCAGCAGCGCCTCGGCGCCGCCGTCGACCGCGACGATCACGGGGCGCATGTCGCGGATGAAGGGGCGCAGCGCGCGCAGGTCGTGCTGGTGCTCGACGCCACGCACGACCACCAGCGTCGAGCGGTCGCGGAAGTCGGTGGCGAAGCGCGGCAGCTGGAAGCCGCCGGCGAGCAGCTCGCGCTCCTCGCGCATGTGCTCGATCGTGTTGTGCGCGAAGCGCTCCAGCGCCTCGCCGATCTCGCGCCGGCGCTGCTCGGTTTCGGCGCGCACGCGCTCGACGCCCAGCACCTCGCCGCGCGCGAGCAGCTCGCCCCTGCGGCGCACCTCGCCCACCAGCTCGTCGGCAGGGCCTTCCGCCACGATCACCAGCGGGTCGCCGTCGTCGAGCTTGTCGAACAGCTCGTCGCCAGGCACGTCGAGCAGCAGCACGCCGGCTTCGACCAACAGCTGCGGCCCCAGGTTCGGGTAGGCGCCGGTAGAGGAGGCGCCGCAGTTCACGACCGCCGCGACGCCCGCGGCGATCAGCTCCTCGGCCGAGACGCGATCGATGTCGTCATGGTCGATCAGCGCCACGTCGCCGCGCCGCAGGTGCTTGACCAGCAGCTTCGTGCGCCGCCCGCGGCGGACCGGCCCGTTCGCGGTGCGGGCGATCAGGCGCCGCTCGCGCGGCACGATCGGGTGCGCCGGGGGCGCCGCACCAGCGAGCGGTCCGTCCGAGATCGGCGCGGAAGGGCTCGGTCGCGTCGAGGCCATCCAATCGAGGGTAACGCCCAAAGGCGTCGTGCGCACCTCGTGCACGGCCGGATTGCCCAGGCGTAAGCGCGGTCGTGAGGCCCCGGCACGACCGGATCGTCGGCCGTGAGGCTCGCGCGCCGGGCTCAGGCCGCGCGGCGCAGGTCGCGCGCGTGGCGGCGCGCCGTGGCGTCCTCGGCGTCGGCGCCGAGCATCCGCACCAGCTCCGTGACGACCTCGCGCTCGCCGAGCTGCACGACCCTCGTGCGCGCCAGCTCCTCCTGGGTCTCCTTGGCGATCGAGAAGTGCCGCTCGCCCAGCGAGGCGATCTGCGGCAGGTGCGTGATGCACAGCACCTGGCGCGTCTGGCCCAGCTCGCGCAGCTGCTCGCCCACGGCGCGCGCCGCCTGACCGCCGATCCCGGCGTCGATCTCGTCGAACACCAGCGTCTCGGCCCGGACCTGCGCCTGCGCCTGCACGGCGGCGCCCTTCCCTTTGCGCCCCGCGGCCTTGCCGGCACCCGCGCGCGAGCCGGCGGTCGCGAGCGCGAGCATCACCCGCGAGAGCTCGCCGCCGGAGGCGATCTCGCGCAACGGCCCCGCGGGCACGCCGGGGTTCGAGGCGAGCCGGAACTCGACGGCGTCGGCGCCCGTGGGGCCGGGCTCGCGCTCGCCGAGCAGCACCTCGAAGGCGGCGTCGGGCATCGCCAGCGAGGCCAGCTGCTCGTGCACGCCACGCTCCAGCCGCGGCGCGGCTGCCTGGCGCGCCTCGCGCAGCGCGAGCGCCTGCGCCTCCAGCACCGCCTCCGCCTCGCCCAGTTGCGCTTCGGCTTGCTCCAGCGCGACCTCGGCCCCGGCGAGCTCGTCGCGCCGGGCGCGCGAGGCCTCGGCGTGGGCGAGCACCTGCTCGATGCTGCCGCCGTGCTTGCGCATCAGCCGCTCGATCGCCGCCAGGCGCGCTTCCAGGCCGTCGAGCGTCAGCTCGCCGCCTGCGTCCTGCTCACCGGCGGCGAAGCCCTCTGCGTAGGCGCGCAGCTCCGCGGCGAGGTCGCCGGACTCGATCTGGAGCGCCCGCAGCCGCTCGGCGAGCGCGTCCAGGCGGGGGTCGACGCCAGCGACGGAGTCAAGGCCGGCGCCCGCGGCGGCGAGCCGCCCGGCGACGCCCGCACCGTCGCCCTCGCCGGACTCGCCGGCCAGCGCCTCACCGGCGGCGCCCGCGGCGGAGCAGAGCGCGTCGGCGCGGCGCATGCGCTCGCGCATCCCCAGCAGCTCCTGATGCTCGGCGGCGTCGGGCCGGGCCTCGTCGATCTCGCGCAGCTCGAACTCCAGTAGGTCGAGTTCGCGCTCGCGCGCCCCCGCCAGCTCGCGCAGCTCGGCCAGGCGCCCGTGGAGGCGGCGAACCTCGGCGTGCGCCTCGGCGCAGGCGCGCAGGCGCAGCTGCTGCTCGGGGCCGCAGAGCTCGTCGAGCAGGTCGAGCTGCTTGGCGGCGATCGTCAGCTTGCGGTGCTCGTGCTGGCCGTAGAAGGACATCAGCGCCGCGCCCAGGTCGCGCAGCTCGCCGACGGCGGCGGTGCGGCCGTTCAGGTAGGCGCGCGTGCGCCCGTCGGCGCCGACGCGGCGGGCCAGCACGACCTCCTCGGCGTCGGCGGGCAGCCGCTCGGCGAACTCCGCCGGCAGGCTCGCGGGCAGCTCGAAGACGCCCTCCACGTAGGCCTCGGCGGCGCCGGGGCGCACGATCCCCGTGCGGGCGCGCCCGCCGAGCAGCAGGTCGAGCGCGTGCGCGAGCACGGTCTTGCCGGCGCCGGTCTCGCCCGTGAGCACGTTCAGCCCCGGAGCCAGGCGCAGCTGCGCCTGCTCGATCAGCAGCAGGTTCTCGACGCGCAGCTCGCTGAGCATGACGCCAGGTGTAGCAACGGGCGCGGACGGGGATCGCTGTAGAGGTGGCCTCCAGGTGACGATAAGGGACGTAACCTGTGGCGACGAGGGTCGGGCCATGAAGGCGCCGAGCCTCGCACCGCGTCCGCACAAGGCATGGCTGCCAGCGACAGAGATCCGACGAACCAGGAGCCGCCCCGGCGGGTCGCCTGCATGTCCGCGGAGGGCCTGCAGGAGCGCCTGCGCGAGGAGGTGGCCCGCGCCGAGCGCCACGGCACGCCGCTGAGCTGCCTGCTGGTGACGATCGGCAACCTCGAGCAGCTGGCGCGCGAGCACGGCGAGGAGTTCTCCCTCCAGACGCTGACGTACGTGACGCGCACGCTGGCGGCGCAGGTGCGCGGCTTCGACCGCGTGGGCCGGCCCGGCCCACGCGAGCTGCTGCTGATCCTGCCGGGTGCCGACAGCCCGCGCGGGGAGATGGTGGCCCGCCGCGTGCTGGAGCGGCTGCGCACGGTGAAGGTGGAAGCCCAGGGCACGCGCCGGCCGCTGCGCGTCTCGGTGGGGCTCGCGGCCTGGCAGGAGGGCGTCTCGGCGGAGGAGCTCATCGAGCAGGCACGGACCGCCGGAGCGCGCGCCACGAGCGCCGAGATGGTGGCGGGCCTGCCGGGATCCTCGCCGCCCGTGCTTGGTCGGCCGGACGGACCTTCATAATCACGCTGTGCTCACGGGATCAGAGCTCTGGCTGCTGCGCCTGATGGCCGACCGCGGGTTGGCGCTGCTGGATTGCGACGCGCTGCTGATCCTGATCGAGGAGAAAGGCGAGCTGCGCGCGGCGGGCTCCAGCGGGGCGCTGCGGGTGACGCTGCGGATCGTGGGAGTCGAGGCCAGCGCGCTGGGCGAAATCTACAAGGCGGGCCAGCCCGTGGCGGTGGACAAGCCGCGCGGCCAGGAAGCGGCGTGGCTGCACGAACTGGGCGTCGAGGTGCGCGCGGGGCTGATCGAGCCGTTGACGGCGATGGAAGGCCAGGGCGGCGGGATGGTGATCGCGCTGCGCGAGAAGAACGGCTTCAAGAACCACGACAAGGAGGCGCTGAAGGCGTTCGCGACGAGCGTCGCCCAGCGCTTGGCGGCGGAGCGCTCGGTCGAGATCCAGCGCCTGCGCTACGGCATGGAGGCGCGCGAGCGCGAGCGCACCCGCTGGGCGCGGGAGATCCACGACGAGAGCATCCAGGGCATGGGCGCGCTGAAGCTGCGCCTCGCGAACGCCCGCGACATCGACGACCCGCAGCAGCTGCGCCAGGCGGTCGACATGGTCCTGGACGGCCTCGGCAACGAGATCGACGGCCTGCGCCACCTGATCACCGAGCTTCGCCCCGCGGCGCTGGACGAGTTGGGGCTCGCGGCGGCGCTGGAGGCGCTGGCGCGACGCGCTCAGGCGATCGACGGCCTGGACGTGTCGATCAACGTCGAGCTGGGCCAGGAGGACGGGCGCAGGCTCGACGGCGAGCTGGAGAGCACGATCTACCGGATCGTGCAGGAGGCGCTGACGAACGTCAGCCGCCACGCGGAAGCGACGAAAGCCGACGTGGTGATCGGCGAGCGCGACGGCAGGGTGATCGCCTCGGTGACCGACGACGGCAAGGGCATGCCGGGCGCCGAGCGGCTGGGGCCGCGCGGCGACGGCCTGGAGGGCGGCTTCGGGATGGGCGGCATGCGCGAGCGCGCCGAGCTCGTGGGCGGCGACCTGGAGTTCGTGCCGGCCCCCACGAAAGGCACGACGGTGCGCCTGCTGGTCCCGCTGGCGGGCCGGCCCACGGCGGAGGCGGAGGCCGCCGCGCAGGAGCTGTCGCTGCAGGCAGCCAGGCCCTGAGCCGCACGCAGCGCATGTTCTTATGGGGAATGGGGACGAAGTCCCCATTCCTGCTCGAAAGGAGCTACTCGACGAGCCCGATGCGCCGCACGTAGGCGGTGATCTCGGCACGGGAGGAGAAGCCCAGCTTCTCGATCGCGCGGGCGCGGTAGGTCTTCACGGTGCGCTCCGCGACGTGCAGCTGCTCGGCGATCTGCGGGTTCGTGAAGCCGTTCGCGATCAGGCGCACGACCTCGCGCTCGCGCTCGGAGAGCACAACGCCGTCGGAGGCGTTCTCCTCGCCGGTCGCCATCAGGGCGCCAAGGCGGGGGTGAAGGTAGTTGCCGCCGGAGACCGCCAGGCGGAAGGCCTGCAACAGCTCGGAGGGCTCGGCCTCCTTCAGCACGTAGCTGCGCGCGCCGGCCCGCAACGCCTGGCGCGCGTACTCGGGGTCCTCGCGCATCGTCAGGATCGCCACCGCCAGCGTCGGGTGGGCCATGAAGCAGGAGGGCAGCGCCGCGAGGCTTGAGCCGCCCGGCATCGAGAGGTCGAGCGTCAGCAGGTCCGGCTTGTGCTCGCGCACTTCGCGGATCGTGCTGGGCACGTCCGCGGCTTCGGCGACGACGCGGAACTCGTCCTGCTCGCGCTCCAGCACCGTACGGATGCCGTCGCGCACGACGGTGTGGTCGTCGGCGATGATCACACTGATCGGCCGGTCGATCCCGGGAACGCCCACGGGGGCGTCGGCGTCGAGTTGAAGTGTTCCTGCCTCCATCGCAGTGTCCGTATCGGCAGCTGCGCCGCGAGCTTGAGCGCCGTGCGCAGGTTTGGGGAGGATTGCCGCGGCGCGGGCGCCGATTTCCCCTAAGCCGCCGCGTGTCGTCCCAAAAGGACGACACGGATCTGCCCTTTCGGGACGACAAAGTCGGCACCCTTCAGACGGCAGACAAATGCACGGCGAGTGCTCATCATGTCGGTCATGACATCCGCAGCCGTAGAGACAAGAGGGCTTCGCCGGGCACCGCGCCTGCGACTGCTGCCCGCGCACCAGGGCCTGCGCACGCGCAGGCGGGCTACCGCCTCGGAGATCCGCGACGCCGAGACGCGCCCGGCGCTGCGGCTGCTGAACCCTCCCGCGGAGGAGCGCCCGGTGCTGATCGCCGGCGGCGACGCCGCCGCGCGCGAGGCCGTGCGGCGCGACCTGGCCCGCACGATCTCGCCCGAGACGGCGATCGAGCAGGCCGGCGCGGTGTGGGAGGTGCTGGCGCGCGCGGCCGACAGCAGCATCGTGATCCTCAGCGGCGCGCTCGAGGGGCTGTCGGCGGAGTCGCTGCTGTCGATGCTGGCCCAGCGCCACCCCGGGCTGCCGGTCGTGAGCGTCGGCAACGCCGCCGCCGCCACGCCCGTCCCCGTCGCCTGCTGAGCGGCGGCTTGACAGCAAGACTGCACCGCTAGCTCGGACAATCCGCATCAGCTAGCGTGGCGGAAGTGGCATCACCGATGAAGTCTGCGCGCCTGCGGCGGATCGTCGGCGCGTACACCGTCAACCGCGTCGGGACCTGGCTCGGCATCGTCGCGATGCTGGTGGCGGTCTTCGACCACACGCACAGTGCGCTGGCGGTCTCGGCCTTCCTGCTGGCGGGCCAGGCGCTGCCGGCGTTCGTGGTGCCGGCGATCGTCGCCCGCGTCGAGGCCTCGCGGCGCCGGCGCGAGCTGAGCGGGCTGTACTTCTTCGAGGCCATCGTCACCGCGCTGCTGGCGGTGCTGCTCTGGCACTTCTGGCTGCCGGGGGTGCTGCTGCTGGCGGCGCTGGACGGGACCGCGGCGCTCACCGCCAGCTCGTTGCTGCGCGCGGAAGTGGCAAAGACCGCGCGCCAGGAGACCGAAGCCGGGTTCGCGGGCGAGGAGGACCAAGGCCGGCGCGAGGAGGCGATCGCCGAGTCCGAGCGGCGCGCGAACGCCGCGCTGAACGTGGCCTTCTCGACCACGTTCGTGCTGGGGCCGGCGATCAGCGGCGCGATCGTCGCCTCCGCGGGGGCCTCCGCGGCGCTGTTCATCGACGTGGGCTCGTTCCTGATCTGCGGCCTGCTGCTGCTGGACCTGCACCCGCACGTCGAGGAAGCCGCCGGGGAATCGGTCGCGGCGCGCCTGCGCGCGGCGTGGCGGCACATCAACGAGGTGCCCTCGCTGCGCGGGCTGCTGCTGCTGGAGACCGTGGCGCTGGTCTTCTTCGAATCGGCCGGGCCGATCGAGGTCACCTACGCGAAGGCGACGCTGCACGCCGGCGACCGCGGGCTCGGGCTGCTGCTGACGGTGTGGGGCTCCGGCGGCGTGCTGGGCAGCCTCGTGTTCGCGCGGATGGTGAAACGCTCGCTGGGCGTGATGCTGAGCGGCGGGGCGCTGGCGATCGGGCTGGCATATCTCGGCTTCTCGGGCGCGCCCTCGCTCGGCCTCGCCTGCGGCGCGGCGTTCATCGGCGGCATCGGCAACGGCCTGCAGTGGCCGTCGCTGATCAGCCTCGTGCAGCGCCTGACGCCGCCGTCGCTGCTGGGACGGCTGATGGGCGCGGTCGAATCGATGGGCGCGCTGTGCCTGGCGATCGGGCTGCTGCTCGGCGGCGGGCTCGTGGCACTGAGCTCGCCGCGGATCGCCTTCCTGGTCGTGGGCGCCGGCGCGGCCGCGACGACGCTCGTGTTCCTGCGGCTCGCGCCCAGCGGCGGCGCCGCCGAGACCGCGGGCGAGCCCGCGATCGAAGTTCCGCCCGGCGACATGGTCGAGGCGCACGAGCCGCTGCCACACGAGCCCGCCAGACAATAGATCGAACGTCCGGCGATTGCCCGAACGGGACGACCGCCGTCCCGGGGCCTGTCCCGGCTCCATGGAAGGGCATTGGAATGCGGGTTTCCGGGGTGACCCCGCGATCCGGAGAGCCGCCGGGCCGCCGTCCCGGCGGCCACTCATGGCTCTGCACCTTAAGTGCTACCGGCTCTTGGCCGTTAAGCACTACAGAGAGGCCGCCGGGATGAAGCACAGGCCTCGGGACGGACCCCCCACAGAGATGCTCGACCACCCCATCAGCCAAAAGGTCTACTGGGCACTGGAGGCCCTCCTGCTCGCGGGCGCCATCGGCGGCGCGGTGCTGCTGAGCCACGGCAACGAATGGCAGCCGCTGCCGGTCGTCGCGCTCGTCGGCGGCCTGGCGCTGGGCGCGGAGTGGTTCACGGTCACGACCCGCAGCGGCGTCTTCAGCGCCTCGATGGTGGCGCTGGTGATGGCGATGGCGCTGCTGGGCCCGGCCCCCGCGGTGGCGGCGGGCCTCGTGGCGATGATCGTCAGCTCCGGAGTGCGGAGGCTGTCGGCGAGCCGCTGGCTGAACAACCTCTCCACCTTCGCCTTCTTCCCCTTCGCCGGCGCGCTGACGGTACGGCTGCTCGCGGGCGACGTGCACGACGCCGCGAACCAGCACTACATCCAGAGCGTGACGTTCGGGCTGATCGTGTTCCTGGCGTTCCTGGTGACGGTCGTGGTGAACTTCGCGATGGTCGCGCTGGACGTGCGCTTCGACGAGGGGCGCTCGCTGCGCCGCCAGGTCACCGAGCTGTTCCTGCCGACGCTCTCGGGCCAGCTGGCGACGGGCGCGCTGGCGACGATCCTCGTGGTCGCCTACACGAACCTCGGCCTGCCGGTGCTGATCGGCGCGATCGCGGTGCTGTTGATCTTCCAGCAGCTCACGGTGGCGCTGCTGCGCTCGGAGGACCGCGCCGACCAGCTGGAAGCCCGCTCGATCCAGCTTGCCTCGCTGCAGTTCGGCGTGCTCGCCACGCTGATGGACGCACTGGCGCTGCGCGACCGGCGCACGGCCAGCCACGCCGCGGCGGTCGCCCGCTACGCGAAGGCGCTCGCGGCCGAGATCGGCTCCAGCGAGGAGGACCAGGAGATCGCGCACACCGCCGGCCTGCTGCACGACATCGGCAAGTTCACCTGGTCAGACCGCGTGCTGCACCCCGAGCAGCTGACCGACGAGGACCTCGCGGTGATCCACCGCCACCCGCAGGACGGGGCGACGCTGGTGGGCAAGCTCGACGGCTACGGCGCCGTCGCCGACGCGATCCTCTACCACCACGAGCGCATGGACGGCGGCGGCTACCCGGCGGGCCTGATCGGCAACGAGATCCCGCTGGCCTCGCGGATCGTGGCGATCTGCTCGACCTACGACACGATGACGGCGCGCGAGACCTACCGCGCGCCGATGCCGCCGCGCGACGCGATGGCCGAGCTGCGCAAAGCGGCCGGTGGCCAGCTCGACGCCGAGCTGGTGGAGCGCTTCGTGGAGATGCTCGAACGCGACGGCGTCGAGCTCGGCCAGGAGGTCAGCTTCGAGGCGGAGCTCGCCTTCGAGCAGCGCGTGCGCAAGATGGCCCAGCCCGCGGTGCGCTGAGCCGCGGAATCCCGTCGACGCGCGCGGCGGGCGCCATAAAAAGTCCTGCAAACGGGATGAAATGAAGATGAGGGCGCCACGCCCGGAGGCGCGACGCCCTCAAAGCTTTGGTCGTTCTTGACCGAAGCGGTGACTACGACTCTTAACGAGCGTGGTATTCGGCCATAACTTTTCCTATCTCCCGTGCACCGCCCCAGGAGAGGGCAGCGCGTTGTTTCCATCCTGCGGAGCTTCGAGGAGGATCCTACCCAGATCGGTAGATATGTCCAGTTTGCGTAGGTTTGTGCACAGAACCTTGCACCTGGCCACCTCTGTCCACTCCAGTTGAGCCTTTACCCGCTTTCGGGCGAACGTCCACAAACCTTCGCGGCGCTCAACTTCCCCGCAGCAACGGCCGAGAACGTCCTGGAAACAGCTCGCGGCCCCGGCCGACAGAGCCAGCCACCGCGACCACACGAGGCCAACTCATGACCACCAGCACAGCTCTCCCCCGCAACAGCCGCCAGCTCGTGTTCACGAGCTCGCAGGCCGCCAGCTACCTCGGCGTCTCGCTGGCGACGATCCGTCGCTGGACCGACGCCGGGCACATCGGCTGCTACCGCACTCCCGGCGGCCAGCGCCGCTTCGCGCGCCAGCAGCTCGACGACTTCATGAGCTCGATGCACCGCGACGGCCCCGCCCAGGGGGGCGCGGCGCCGACGGACTCCGCGGGACCCAGCGCACAGGTCGCCTAGCCGGAGGCCGTCCGGCCGACGGCACCGCTCGGGTCGCGACGGCGCTAGTTGGCCAGGCGGCCGAACTTGTCGCGCAGGCGCCTGTAGAAGGTGGAGCCGGGGAGCTGCGCGATCGTGCCGATCTCGCGCACGAAGCGGGCCTCGATCCGCCCGCCCGGCGCGATCTCGCCCGCGGGGCGCCCGTCGAGCGCGACGTCGAGCGGGTCGTCGGAGCGGTTGTGGATCGTCAGCCGGTCGCCCGGCGCCACGACCAGCGCCCGCGCCGTCAGCGAGTGCGGGGCGATGAAGGAGACCACGAAGCCTTCGACCCCCCACGCCATCACGGGGCCGCCGTTGGCGAGGTTGTAGCCCGTGGAGCCCGCGGGCGTGGCGACCACCAGCCCGTCGCAGCGCACGCTGCCGACTTCCTCGCCCTCGATCTCGTAGGCCAGCTCCGCGACGCGCTCCCCGGCCTGGCGGTGGATCGCGACGTCGTTCGCCGCCGCGAGGCCCGCGAGCCCTCCGGGTTCGGCGTCCTGCTCGCGCTCTGAGGCCGCGACGCGGGCCGTCGCCGCAGGGGGCGGGCTGAGCTCGTCGCCCTCGAGCACGATCCCCGGCATTCGCAGCAGCTCGAAGTCGCCGCCGAGCGCGCGCCGCATGCCCTGCTCCAGTTCGCCGGGCTCGACCGTCGCCAGGAACCCGATCTCGCCGAAGTTGATCGCGAACACCGGCACGTCGGTGCCGCGGTAGAGCCGCAGCGCCCTGAGGATCGTCCCGTCGCCGCCGAGCGCGATGCACAGCTCGACATCGTGCTTCAGCGCCGCGTTCAGCTCCAGGCCCGGGCCGGGCGAGAGCTCGTGGCGGTGGGTCTCGCGCTCGTCCAGGCGCAGCTTCACGCCCGCCTCTGCCGCCAGCTCCGCAAGGCGCCGCAGGGCCGGTGTCGTCTCCTCGGGGCGGCGGTGCGTCAGAACCGTGAATTCCCTCACGGCTCCACCTCCCGCGCGAGCCCGTCGAGATCGGGGGCCGCGGAGCCGGGACCCGGCGCGGTCAGCCACACGAACGTCTCCCGGTTGCCCTTCGGCCCCGGCAGGCCCGAGGAGTGGTATGAGCGGACCGCCGCGCCGAGCGACAGCGCCGCCTCGCCAACGGCGATCAGGGCGTCGCGGCGGGCGTCGGGGTCGCGCACCACGCCCCCCTTCCCCACCCGCTCGCGGCCCACCTCGAACTGCGGCTTCACCATCGCCAGCACGTCATAGCCCGGCGCCAGGCACCCCAGCACCGCGCCGAGCACCTTCGCCAGCGAGATGAACGACACGTCGATCACCGCCAGGTCGGGGGGAAAGGGCAGCATTTCCGGCGTGAGCGCGCGGGCGTTCGTGCGCTCCAGCACGGTCACCCGCTCGTCGTTGCGCAGGCTCCACGCCAGCGTGCCGTAGCCGACGTCCAGCGCCACCACCGCCGCGGCGCCGCGCTGCAGCAGGCAGTCGCTGAAGCCGCCCGTCGAGGCGCCCACATCCAGCGCCCTGCGGCCCGCGACGTCGAGGCCCGCGGCGTCGAGCGCGTTCGCCAGCTTGATCCCGCCGCGCGAGACGAACGCCGCCTGCTGCTCCACCGACAGCGCCTCGGACTCCTCGACCATCTCCCCCGGCTTCTGCGCGCGGCGCTCCGCCGCTCCCACGCGCACCTCGCCCGCCATCACCGAAGCCGCCGCGCGGCTGCGCGAGGGGAACATGCCGCGCTCGGCCAGCAGGGCATCCAGACGTCGCTTCGCCATGCCCGGAAACCCTTGCACATGTGGGCTTTCCCGCGTGAATTGCTGCGCCCAGGATGCTTCTGTGCGCAACATCACACTTGGGCAGCCTCTGTATAAGCCGCGAACGCTGAGCGAATCCGTCGTTTGGGGCCTCTAGCTTCGCCCTCCCAATCCATAAAGTTGGCCCCGGCGCAGCGCTAACTGCCCGGGGCCGTGGCACAGGAGGCGAAGCTCCCATGCAAGAACCAAGTACGCCGGAGGGCGGCGAAACCCTGGAGCGAGCCGAACGGCTGGTGATCCTTCAGGTTGCGGGCAATCCACGCGGACGGCCGCGCGAGCAGGTGATACGCAACCTGCGCCGAGTAGGACGGGAGCGCGTCGAGCAGGCCATTGCGAGCCTCGCCGCGGTAGGGATTGTGGTTGTCGCTGGCTGCTCGGTCCGCCAGTCGAGCGCTCTGGAGCGCTTCGACGCGCTGGGCTACATCGAGGTCTAATCCGTGCCCGCCAAGAGGTCGGCCCGTACCCATGAGAGACGACGTGTTGATTGCGACGGAGACTCGCCCTATCATGGTGATACCCCCTCCGTTCGCTTCGGCGGCGGAGATGCGAGGCCGCCTCCGGGCGGCCTTTGCGACTTAAGGGGAGCACCTACCAGCCTCGGGGCTTATGGATGATGCCCTTTGCATCGGGAACCTGAGAAGGGAACTGGCTTGCGCGAAGTGCTGCCCTCCTAATTGGCTTGTAGAACGAACCTCGCGGTAGAACCCTCGGCGAAAGGGCAAAGCTACGGTTGCCGTGTGGATTGAGTACGCCGACCGGAGCGTCAAGATCCTCGCGTACGAATCTGACTGGCTCCTTGAGGTCACTGTCGTTCGAGATCACAACGGCCAGGTCATAGCGAGCGCGGAAGCCATCGATCAACAGGTGGCTGGCTAGATTGACGTCTGAGCCCTTCTCCTCGGTGATCTCTACCTCGGCGTATGCGGGCTTCCCTTTCCGATCTTTTGCGAGGCGACGAACCGCAGTTTTCGTCATGAACCGGCCGTAGTGGATAGTCAGATTTGGGACGGTCGCCAAAGCACGCAAGTAGACTTGCTGACGCTGCGCGACATGCGGATTCCCTGGCCTACCCTTCACCCGAGCCGTGAAGTACTTGATGCCAACGATGTCCGAATCGCGACTAAGCAGTCGCTCGCAAAGTGCTCCTAGATCGAGCCATCGCTCAGGCGTGTCCTTGAGGCATCCGTAGTAAAGGTTGAAACTATCTACGTAGACGATGGTCCGCAGCTTGCCCCGTCGCTTCGATGTCACCGGCCAATCCTAGTTATCGGGCTGGTCACAACACTTGGCCTTATCGTGCAGCGCGTTGACGGGCGCTCCGCTAGCCTCGGAACATGACCAAGACTCCCGGTCGAGACGAGCCCAAACAGACCACTCCAGCGGGCCACCGCATCCGCGTCCCCTCGCGCGAGGATTTCGAGCGGATCGTCAGGAGGCTCGCGCCGCCGCCAGCAGGTCGTAAACGCCCTGCCGAGACAGACGAGCCTCGCGAGCAATCTGAGCGATAGGTACGCCCTCGGCTTGCGCTTGCAGGCAGCAGTCGCGCAGGTCGTTCGTGGCAGCCACGCGCAGCCGCTCGGCGTACTCTCGGCGCTTGGCCGCACGACGAATGCCCTTGACGGCCTCGGATTCGCTCATCCCGTCGCCTCATCGAGCAGCGTCTCGAACATCGAGGAAGGCGAGTAGCGAGCGTTCCGCCGCCAAACGAACTCGTTCAGGTAGCCCTGTAGCCAGTGGTGGGACACCTTGCGGTAGGTGCCGCGAATCGCAGGCTTCAGGTGCCCGAAGAAGCCCTCGATCGTGTTCGTGTGCGTGTCGCCTTCGACGTAGATCCCCGTCGAGTGGTTGATTCGACTATGGGCCAGGAAGTGCCGGTCCAGGCCCTTGTAGGCGGGCCACTCGTCGGTGACGATGATCGACTCTGGTTCGACCCACTCAACGAGCTTCGCTTTCAGCGCCGGCCCCCTGCGCGAGGGCAGCACGGTCGCCTTGACGCGCCCGCCGCGTTCCACCGCAGCGAACACCGTTGCTCTACGTTCGCGCAGTTTCATCGCCTCGGAGCGGCGGTTGACCGGCGGCCCGACGGCCAAGTACGGGTTCTTGCCGTGCGGCTTACGCGGCTTGCCGTCCACGGAAGTCTCGTCGGCCTCCACGTCTCCTCTCAGCGGCTCTCCATCGTCGGCCATTAGCTCATTGCGGATGAGCTTCAGCATCCTCCAGGCGGTCTTGTAGGAGACGCCTATCTCGCGCTCTAGCTGCTTGGCCGACACGCCGCAGCGAGTGCTCGCCATGAGGTACATCGCGTAAAACCACAGGTGCAGCGAAGTGGAGGACTTGTGAAAGATCGTCCCCGCCGTCGGGTGGACGTGATGCCCGCAGCCGGTGCAGGTCCACGACTGACGACCCTGCGCCGTCGCGTACTTCTTGAACACCCGTTCGCGGTCGCACTTGGGGCATTCGGCGTGTTCGCCGTCGGGCGAGAAGCGGGTCCGCCACAGGTGCTCTAGGCAGGCCGCATCGTCGGGGAAGTCCCGCATGAACTCCATCAAGGAGAAGGTGGAGTCCGAGCACGCCGTTCGGGTCGGTTCGTGGCGATTCGCTGCGGCCATACTGTCAATATACTTGACACATCGGATGGTGTCAAGCGTCTTGACGCGTCGCAGAGCCGGGACTAGGCTCGGCGCATGGACCAAGAAGCTGAGCAAGGTATCCGCGAGAAGCTAAGTCGCGCAGATGAGCACCTGAAACGCCTCGCAGACGAACTCCGCGCCTTCTTTGATACGGAACCCCACACCTACCGGACCGACGCCGATTACGAAGCTGGCAGCTACAGCGTCCGCATAGAAATCAAGGCCAAACCTCCCCTCGCCGTGAGCGTTACCTGCGGCGACTTCATCCACTGCCTGCGGTGCGCTCTGGAACACCTCGTTGGGGCTGAGGTGCCTCACAACACGCGGAAGACCGCGTTTCCGCTCTGCAAGACCAAGACCGAGTTCTTCACGGACGTGATGACACCGGCCTGGAAAAGCAGTCAAGGCCCTCTCACGGGACTCGATCCCGAGGGGCAGTTGTTCGCCTACATCCAGTCGGTCCAGCCATACCGAGGACAACACGGGCACACCCACCATCCGCTCTGGCTCTTGGGGGACTTGTCCAACGCGGACAAGCATCGCGCGATCTTCGCCACGGCAACGAGTCATCGGCAGTTTCAGGAACCCTCCTTGGCGTTTGAGGGCACCGACATCGAGTACACCGGTCAGGCCGAACTCCGCTACGACAAGCCGCTGAAAGATGGCGACGAGGTACTGAGCGGGTGCTTCCGCGTGACGGGGCCGAACCCTCATGTGCACGTGCACGGCCACTTCCCGATCGAGGTAGCGTTCGGGGAGGAGCTTGTGACCTCGGAGGGTCTCGACCAGATCAGGAAGGCGGTCTGGCAAACGCTCGGCAACGCGTTCGCCATCCTCGGCCTGCCCCCGCTCTAGCGGGGCTCGGCTTATACGGAGGCTGCCCAAGTGTGCGCAACATCACATATGGGTAGCAGAGGTAGGTACTTCTTCCGTCCCGCCACCGGCCTAGCTTCCGGCCACGTCAACAAGTGGGGGCGGCGCTGCGCAAACAGCCCGCCCCCGTGGCACGGAAAGGCAGGACCTTCCCATGCAAGAGCCAAGTACGCCGAGGGGCGGCGAAACCCTGGTGAGGGCCGAACGCCTGGTGATCCTTCAGCTAGCGGGCAATCCCCGTGGACGGCCACGCGAGCAAGTGATCCGCAACCTGCGTCGAGTCGGACAGGAGCGCGTCGAGCAAGCCATCGCGAGTCTTGCGGCGGTCGGGATCATTGTCAGCACGGGCTGCTCGGTGCGGCAGTCGAGCGCCCTGGAGCGCTTCGACGCGCTGGGCTACATCGAGGTCTGAGCGGTGTGGCGAACACCGCCGGTTCGCTGGCCTGGAGGCGCTTGTTCGACAAATCAAACGAAATCTGAGGACTTCAGGGTGATAACTCAGTTATCAGGCTCAGGTTCCGTTCCCACGCTCTGCTAACTTCCTTGATCATGGACATCGCAGACCAAAAGCCTTTCGTCATCGACCTGAATGATCCACAGAGCCTGTCTGCTCGTCACGCTCAAGCTGAGGCGATTCTTTCAGACAAGCGGCGCGAGCTTGATCAGATGCATGAGCTTGTTCGCGAAATCAAGAAATGGGAATCGGTTGTTGCGTTCTTGGAGTCGCAGCTACCGGGACAGCCATCCAAGCCAGAGGTTGCATCCTCGGCTGCGCCAGCTCCCACGGCCCCCCCCGTCTCGACTCGACCGGCCGAAATGCAGCCAGGGCCAGGCGATCTCGCCGTCGAGGTCGTAAACCGGGAAGTGCGCAAGATTCGCTCATCCGAAGTGCGGGACATCCTCGCAAGCGAGGGCCATGATTTGAGCAGGCAGACGATCTCGAATGCCCTCCATTACGCCGCGAAATCAGGGAAGATCAAGCCAGCGCTAGGGCGAGGCATGTACGCGCCCCTTGAGTACCAAGAGACCGAACTTCCTGATCCGACCGCGACAAACGGCGCGACGGGTCTACAAGCTCAAACGTCGGAGTCGTACAGTGCTCCGGCGCGCGAGGACTGGCTAGGCGGGCGCCACCCCGCTACCTCCACGTAGGAGGTAGCGGGGGGCCAGTCAACTCCTGAGTCCAGTCCCTGAGAGGGATGCGGGTGAGCGGGCGGACAAGTTAGCCTCTCGGCCACCTTCGCTCGCAGCGGCTCGAAGCCGCCTGGGCTCATTTGCCAACGTGCCTGCGCATTCTACCGGCCCAATCGGCAGCGACGGCATGCGCTATTGCAACGTCAGAACGCGCCGAGACGCGAGCGCTACCCTCCACTTAGATGCCTGGCGATCACGGCGAGCGGCCTACGCCTAAGACTCAGCAGACGCAGCCGAAGGAGGGCAAGCCGATCGAGATTCCCGTCCCGAAGGAAGAGGACTTCGAGAAGCTGGTCCGCCGGGCCGTACCGACCCGGCCAGCGCCGGACCTAGACGACTCCGGCGGCAGCAGCTCGGACGACCGCTAATCGGCCTGAGGCTCGGCTTCGCTGATCTTCAGTTGACGTGGGACCTTCTTGCGCGTTTTACGAGGATTCTTTTTGCGAGGCCCAGGGATAAGCGTGAAGCCTTCGGCGAGGCGCTGCTTCGTCTGAAACAACCCCGACAAGTCTTGTACGCGATCCGGGTCTGCACGCTCGCGCTCGGCGCGTTCGACAAGCTCTCCTATCCGCAGAACATCGGCCACCTTCACGAGCACCACCTCGGGACCGTCTTCCATACGCGACCGGGCGGCCTCCTCGACCGCCCCCCGTCCAAAGCTGAACGCAACTAGGTAGCCCTTGTGGCTCTTATTGCGAATGATCGCAGTCTCGAACTCATCCACCGTTTTGCGTCCCACGCGCTCTGACTGCTTGACCTGAATGGGGAGGCCCTCAAAGAAGGACAGACCATCGATACCCATGTCGCCCGACTTGCGCGGCGAGGGCGAACCAAGTGCGCGCTGCACGATCCAGCTCTGAAACTCGAACGGATCGAGGCCCTTCAAGTCGTCCAACGTCACTGGCAGCCCATGCACCGTGACGTCCTTCGCGCCCATTGCTTCCATGCGACGCTTCATGACGCTAACGGCAGTTGGGCTCTTGTCGATGCCGACCCACTGACGATGTAGTCGCTCTGCAACAGCGATCGTCGTTCCGCATCCACAGAACGGGTCAAGAATGATGTCCCCTGGATTACTACTAGCGTGAATGATCCGCTCAAGAAGCGCCTCAGGCTTTTGCGTGGGATAGCCAACACGCTCCCGCGAGAGATTGTGCATCGGCGGAATATCGGTCCACACATCCTGTAGCGGAACCCCTGGCTGTTCATCTGCGAATCGCTTGAACATCGGCATGCCATTGGCCTTGCGCGGCCAGTGAATCTTGCCTTCACTATCCATCACCTCAAGCACGGACGGCGGATGCGCCCAGTGCCTCCCTTTCGCGGTCACATCGATCCCGCGCCAAGGCTTGCCTGTCTCGCCATGACGGATGCCGGCGCCAGTCAAGTCGGATCGACGCCATCGACGCTCTCCGTCGAAATGGGTGTAAAACGCGTCGAGATAGCTCTCGTCATAGGGCTGGAACTGCTGGTTCCAGGTGTAGTCATCGCTCTTCGAGTAAACGTGGATCGTGTCGTGAACCGGGCCGTATCGCTTCGCGCTTGAGTGTGCGCTCGTGCGCTTCCAGATGATCTCGTTCCGGAACTGGCTCAGTCCGAAGATGGTGTCGAGCATCACCTTCAGGTGGTGAGAGGCATGCCAGTCGCAATGGAAGTAGAGCGAGCCGGTGGGCTTGAGAACCCGGTGCATCTGACGGACCCGCTCGCGCATGTAGTCGAGATAGACGGTCATGCCGCCCTCCCATTTGTCCTCGAATTCTCGAAACTCCTTACCCCAGACCGTCTGCTGGTGACGGTTGCTGAAGAACGGAGGGTCGAGGTAGATCAGGTCTACGCACCCCGCCGGGAAGCCAGCGAGGCTCTCAAGATTATCGGCGCACTCGATCACGCCCGTCTCCAGATATCCGACAGGATTCATCAGCGCCCCTTTTCGGCTTAACGGAACGGTTCCTGCGATAGGCGCGGACTGAACCCGTTTTTGCAGGGCTTAGCGCGAATGCGCTCAGCCGCGACGGAGGGGTCAACTGCTTAGATGCCGCTGGCGGCGCGAACGACGAGCTGCTCGAACAGAGGTGCGGCGACGCGGCGCGCGTTATAGCGCCAGGTGTACTCGTTGACGTAGGTCTGCAAGTAGCGCGGCGAGACCTTCTTGTAGGCGCCGCGCATCCCGGTCTTGAGGTTGCCGAAGAAGCCCTCGATCGTGTTCGTGTGCGTCTCACCTTCGACGTAGACGCCGGCCGAATGGTTGATGACCTTGTGGTCGATGTAGTGGTTGCGAAGCGGCTTGTAGGAGCCCCAGTCGTCGGTGAACAGGATCGATTCCGGGTTGACGTTCGCGGTGACGGCTCTACTAAGCGTCGCGCCATGCCGTGAGGCGATCACGCGGGCGCGGACCCGCCCGCCGCGCTCGACCATGCCGAGCACCGTCGGCTTGGCTTCGCGGAAGGCGATCCCGGCGGCGCGGCGCTCCTGCGGAGAAGTCTTGTAGCGCGCCTCGCCGTGCGGTTTGCGCGGCTTGCCGCCCCAGGAGGTCTCGTCAACCTCCACGTCTCCGCGCAGCGGCCGGTCCTCCTCGTCGGTCATCAAGTGCGTGCGGATCTTCTTCATCATCCGGTGAGCCGTCTTGTACGTCACCCCGATCTCGCGCTCGATCTGCTTGGCCGAGACCCCACATCGAGTGCTTGCCATGACGTACATCACGTAGAACCAAAGCTGGAGCGAGACGGGCGAGCCCTCGAAGATCGTGCCCTTCATCGGGTGCAGGTGCAGGCCGCAGGAGTCGCAGGTGTAGGCCACGCGCGTTTTGGTGCGGTGGAACTTGCGGGTCCGTTCGCACTTGGGGCAATGAGCGTGGTGGCCGTCGGGGGCGTAGCCCTCGCGCCAGAGGCGATCGAGGCAGGCGTCGTCGTCGGGGTAGCGGCGCATGAACTCGATCAGCGAGAAGTCCGATTCCGAGGAGCGCTGGCGCTGGGGGTTTTCGCGGGCCTTGGGCTTCCGCTCGGCGTCCATGCCAGGATTATACATACTTCTACTACCTATATGTGCGCAACATCACACAGAAGCGTTGCGCAGAGGCGCATCATGTTGTGCGTAACCCGCAGCACTGCAGTATCCCTCCTCCCTCGAAACGGCCCGCCTCCCCAGCGGGCCGTTTCATTTAAGGATCGCCTCGCGGAATGCCGCACCGGGCAGCAGCCCGAGCCGCCGGGCAACCCGAGCGGGACCGCGTGAGCGGTCCTCATCAAAAAGAGGGGCTAGGCCTCGACGATCGCGGAGTGGCGATCTGAGATCGCGGCCGCCACGCGCTCGGCGATCCGCTCCGGCGTGAAGCCGATCTCCTCGTGCAGCAGCGCCGGCTTGCCGTGCGTCACGTAGCGGTCCGGCAGGCCCACGCGCAGGATTCGCGGCGTGGCGCCCGCCTCGTTCAGCGTCTCCCAGACCGCGGAGCCGAAGCCGCCCGCCAGGACGCCCTCCTCCACCGTCACGAGCAGGTCGTGCTCCGCCGCCAGCTGGGCCATCAGGCCGGCGTCGATCGGCTTTGCGAAGCGCGCGTCCACCACCGTCGCCGACAGGTCCGAGCCCGTTGCCAGCAGGTCCGCCGCCGCCAGCGCCTTGCCCACGCCACTGCCGTAGCCGATCAGCGCCACGCGCCTGCCCGCCGACTCGCCCGCGCCGCCCTCGCGCAAAATCTCGCCCGTGCCCAGCGGGATCGCGTGCGGCTCCGCCGGCAACTCCACGCCCGTGCCCTCGCCGCGCGGGTAGCGCAGCGCGATCGGGCCGTCGTGCAGCAGCGCCGTGCGCAGCATGTGCACCAGCATCGCCTCGTCGCGCGGCGCCATCAGCGCCAGGTTCGGCAGGCAGCGCAGGTAGGCGATGTCGAACGCGCCGTGGTGGGTCGGGCCGTCGTCGCCCACCAGCCCCGCCCGGTCCATCGCGAACACCACGTTCAGGTTCTGCAGGCACACGTCGTGCACGATCTGGTCGTAGGCCCGTTGCAGGAAAGTCGAGTAGATCGCCGCCACCGGCTTCACGCCCTCCAGCGCCAGGCCCGAGGCGAACAGGATCGCCTGCTGCTCCGCGATCCCCACGTCGAAGTAGCGCTCCGGCATCGCCTTCTGCAGGATGCTCAGCCCCGTCCCCGAGTTCATCGCCGCGGTGATCCCCACCACGCGCTCGTCGCGTTCGCACTCCGCCACCAGCGCTTCCCCGAACACCTGCGTGTACTGCGGCACCGGGCGCTTCGCCTTCGCCGTCATCCGGTCCTTGCGGGGCGCCGCCTTCGCCGCCGGCGCTCCGTTCACGATCGAGTTCGGCTTCGCCGCGTGCCACTGCTCCATCCCCTCCAGGCCGCCCTCCTCCGCCGGGGCGAAGCCCTTGCCCTTCACCGTCGCGATGTGCACCACCACCGGGCGTTCCGCCGCCAGCGCCTCCTTCAGCGCTTCGCGCAGCGCGTGCACGTCGTGGCCGTCGATCACGCCCATGTACGCCCAGTCCAGCTCCTCCCACCACAGCCCCGGCGCCCAGAACGCCTTGATCGACTCCTTCAGCTGCGGGCCCAGGCGCTCGAACGCCGAGCCGATCCCGCCCGGCAGGCGCGTCAGGCCGCCCTCCACCCCCGAGCGCGCGTGCCACAGCTTCGGGTTCAGTCGCACGCGGTTGAAGTAGCGCGACAGCGCCCCCACGTTCGGCGCGATCGACATCCCGTTGTCGTTCAGCACCACCACCATCGGCGTGCCCAGGCCGCCCGCCTGGCCGATCGCCTCGAACGCCACGCCGCCGGTCATCGCGCCGTCGCCGATCACCGCCACCACCTTGCCGTCCGGGGATTCCCCCTCGCCACCGGCCAGGTGGCGCATCCCCTCCTTGATCCCCACCGCGTAGCCGATCGAAGTCGAGGCGTGGCCCGCGCCCATGATGTCGTGCTCGGACTCCGCCATCGAGCAGAACGGCGCCAGGCCTTCGTACTGGCGAATCGTCGCCAGCCGGTCGCGCCGGCCCGTCAGGATCTTGTGCGGGTAGGCCTGGTGGCCCACATCCCAGAGGATCTTGTCCTTCGGCGACTCCAGCACCGAGTGCAGCGCCACCGCCAGCTCGCATGTCCCCAGGTTCGCCCCGAAGTGCCCGCCGATCTCGCCCACCGTGTCGATGATGTGCGTGCGCACCTCCTGTGCAAGCGCCTGCAGCTCCTCGTCCGAAAGGCCGCGCAGGTCCTCCGGGCCGTCGACCTCGTCGAGCAGCCTGCGATCCTCCTCTGGCTTCTGCTTGCGGCTCATGAGCTCCTCGTGTAGATGAAGTCCGCGATCTGTCCCAGCTCCGTCGTCGAGGACTCCCCCGGTCCCGGCGCCGCGCCACCCGTCACCAGCGCCAGCGCCGCCGGCATCCGCTCCGCCGCCTCGCTCAGCGCCTGTAGCGCCGTCTCGTGCGACTGGGCCGCGAACTCGCGCGCGCGCTCGATCCCGAACTCGCTCACGTACGTCCGCTTCCCGTGACGCTCGTCGCTGCCCTGAGGCTTGCCCAGATCATCGTCCGTGCCCGTCACGTCGAGTATGTCGTCCACGATCTGAAACAGCACGCCCAACTCTGAGGCAAAACGACGAAAAGGAGCCGCCGCGGGTCCATCCGCGACACCCCCCAACAGTAGTACGCAGAGCACCGAGGCACCGATCAGCCGTCCGGTCTTCAGCTCGTGCAGGCGCCGCAGCTCCGCCCCGCCCAGCGTCGTGCTCGCCTTCACGTCCGCGTACTGGCCTCCCACCATCCCGTTCACGCCCGTCGCCCCCGCCAGCTCCGCCGCCGCGCCCAGCACCCGCTCCGGGGCCGAGCGCTGGTGGGTCAGCAGGTGGCGGAAGGCCTCCGCATATAGGCCGTCCCCCGCCAGGATCGCCACGTCTTCGCCGTACTTCACGTGGCACGTCGGCTGCCCGCGCCGCAGCCGGTCGTCGTCCATCGCCGGCAGGTCGTCGTGGATCAGCGAGTAGGTGTGGATCAGCTCCAGCGCCGCCGCCAGCGGCAGGAAGTCGCCCGGGTCAAGGCCCACCGCCCGCGCCGTCGCCAGCGCCAGCACCGGGCGGATGCGCTTGCCGCCCCCCAGCAGCGAGTAGCGCATCGCCTCCTCCAGGCCCGCGGTTAACGGCTCCTCCGAGAAGCGCAGCTCCGCCAGGTAGCGCTCGACCTCTTCGCGCAGGTGCTCTGGATAGGTGGCGCTCACCAGCGGTCCGGACCCACCCCTACAGCAGGGTGTCCTGACCCGGTGGCGGCGCCGACGCTTCCGCCTGCGTCAGCTGCTCCAGCTCCGCCGCCGCCTGCGTCGCCAGCGTCGCGCAGTCCTCCACCATCGTCGCCGCCGCGTCCTGGGACAGCTCCCCCGAGCGCAGCTGCTCCGCCGCGCGCTCAAGGCGCGTGATCAGGTCGTCCAGGTTCTCCGTGTTCGCCGTGCTCATCGCTTAGATCGCAGCATTCTCGCGCACGTCCCGGAGGACTGCCGCCAGCACCCCGTTCACGAACCCCGGCGCCTCCGCCCCGCAGAAGCGCTTCGCGCTCTCGACCGCTTCCTCGATCGCCCCCTCCGGGGGGATCGGCTCCTCGCCCGGGACCGCGTCCGGGTGCAGCATCTCGATCAGCGCCACCCGCATGATGCTGCGCTCAAGCGGCTGGATCCGCTGCACCGACCAGCCGTGGGCGTGGCGGTCGATCACCTCGTCCAACTCCGGCGCCCGGTCCGCCGCCGCGTGCGCCAGCGACCGCACGAACATCGAATCGTTGCGCGCGAACGTCTCCGCCAGCGGGCGCCCCGTCAGGTCGTGCTGGTAGAGCGCCACCACCGCCGCCCTGCGCTGCTCGGTACGGCGCATCCGCTCAGGCCCGGGCTACGTATTCGCCCGAGCGGGTGTCCACGCGAATCCGCGTGCCCGGCTCCACGAATAGCGGCACCTGGATCGTCGCGCCCGTCTCGAGCGTCGCCGGCTTCGTGCCTCCCCCCGAGGCCGTGTCGCCCCGCACGCCCGGGTCCGCCTGCGTCACTTCGAGGTCGATCGTGCTCGGCAGCTGCAGCTCCGCCGGGTTCCCGTCGATGAACAGCACGTCCACCTCGCTGCTCGGGGGCGTCCAGCGCAGGGCGTCCGCCACCGTCGCTTCCGGCACCGCCAGCTGCTCGAAGGACTCGCTATCCATCAGGTGCGCGTCCGTCCCGTCCGCGTAGAGGAACTGCATCTTCCGCGCCTCCGTCCGCACCTCGCGGAACTTCTCTCCCGCCCGGAATGTGCGGTCGATCACGTTGCCGTCCGAGGCCCGGCGCAGCTTCGTGCGCACGAACGCCCCGCCCTTCCCCGGCTTCACGTGCTGGAACTCGAGGATCTTGAAGATCGTGCCCTCGACCTCGATGTGGTTGCCGTTTTTGAATTGGTTTGTGCTGATGGCCATCGGCGCCGAGCATCATAGGGCCATCTACGCGACCCTTCCGGACGCGACAGACCCCAGGCGGGACTCCGGGCAGTGCGCTCAGGCCACGCGCATGGCACGGCCCCGGCGGAACGGAACGCCGCCGACGAACAAGCAACCGGCTCTCGCCATAGTCCTGTTCGGCCCTTGCCCGGCGCCTTGCGACCTCCGCCCGGCCGACGCGAGAGCCCGCCGCGAGGCCGGCGACCTGTGCATCCGCGAGGCCGTCGTGCAGTTCTATTTCCGCCCGCGGCGCGACCTCCGCCCAGCGCTCAGCGACCGCCTGCCCGGCGGGATCGTAGATGCGGATGCGACGGACCCGTCGCCCCGCGTGCGTGAACATCCGCTCGATCTCGTGGTCGTATGGAGGGAGCGAGTACCCCACCACGACCCATTCGGTCGCATCGCGCAGCGCGTTTGCCGCCTGCTCCCAAACCGGGCGAAGCCATTCGGGAACGTGCTTCTCGGGAAGGGGTGGAACGATCGCAGCGTCGCCCCTGCCCCGAAACGCCGGACGCAGATCGGGAAAGACCTGCGTCTTACCGGCGTGGCCGAGGCTCCAGTTGAGCGAGCCGTGAAGCTTCAAGAGCGGGATCGCGCCTCGCGGAGACGGGTCGACGGCTCGGTCGCGCCCGAATGGCGAGGTGACCGGATGCACTTCCGCATCGATGCCTCCGTAGTGAAATCCCGGAGATCCGGCGATCGCGTTCAGGAACAGCCCCATCGTCTGCTCGCCCGTCAGGTCGTAGTTCGTCGTGACGACGGCGCCGACCAGGCATTCGTCGAGCAGCGACTCCCAGAAAACCCTCTGCACGATGCTCGGGGATCGCCGAAGCAGCCCCGGTCGATACCTCAGCTCGCTCTCGCGCAACAGCCGGCCGGGTCGTCGCGGAGGACGTGTTGGCGTCGCAAGGCGTCGCTGCAGGAAAGCGGCAACATCTGACCATCTGACGCCGGTCGCCCACGGCGCCAGAGCGAAGTCGAGAACGAGTTGACCCGAGAGGATGTCGTCGACGCGGGGGGAGATGTGCACCACGTCTTCCGCGCCCCCTTCATAGGCGAAGGCAACGAACCGCTCGACCGGAAGGCCAGGGTGCTCGCTGCGCCACCGCTTGAACGCCCTGCGGACTGCGTCGTCGCCGGAAGCCTCCGGCGACACCATCGCGCGGGGCTCGTCGAAAAGTTCGCTCGCAAGCGGAAGCCCAGCAGCTGCCGACCAGCCTGCACCGACGACCAAAACGCAATCCGGCTTGCTTGAACGGGCGACTCGCACGGGCCGTGCATTGTGCAGCTAGCAGCAGACGGCACAAAGATATACACATGCTACAGTATGAGCATGTCCCTCGACCATCGCCTTCAGATCCTGATCGACGAAGAGCGCCATCGACGGATCACAGCTGCCGCACGAGAGCGCGGCGTCTCTGTCGCCACGATCGTGCGCGAGGCCATCGACCGCGGCTTGGCGAGCCCCGACACGCGGCGCCGTGCCGCGGGCCGGCGCCTGCTCGACGCGCCTGACGTGACCGTGCCCGAGCCTGCCGAGCTGCGCGCCGAGCTCGACTCGCTGCGCACCCGTCGCGCGTGATCCTGCTCGACACAACCGTCCTCGTCTACGCGAAGGGTCAGGACCACCCCCTGCGCGAGCCGTGCCGTGAGCTGATCGGCGCGATCGCCGAACGGCGCGTCGAGGCGACGACCACCGTCGAGGTCATCCAGGAGTTCGTGCACGTGCGGGCTCGCCGTCGCGACCGCG
>DATJMW010000038.1:0-114699 GCA_035508515.1 Solirubrobacteraceae bacterium
GGGAGGACCTGACCGAGACCACGGTCGCCTCGCCCTCCCCCGGCACGCCCGCCGCGCAGCGTGCGCGGCGGCGCGAGCGCCCGCGCTATCCGCCCGCGCCGGCGCCTGCGGAGCAGATGTCCTTCGAGGACTCGCCGGCTAAAGACGAATAGCGCGAGACATCGAGTCTCCCTAGCGTCCTGCGTGCGTTCTTACGATGCGCCAGACACCTACCCGGTGGCCGTACGCGATCCCGGCGAGATCCATCGCCCAGGCAATCGAGAAAGCCGGCGCATCGAGCCTGAGCGTTGAACCCCTGCCGTCAGTCGCGTCCCAGATGCGGATGACGTTGTAGTCGCCCGCGCCACCAAGGAGCATTCCGTCGGGGCTGAACGCGACCGAGTTCACATGATCGACATAGTCGTCGAGCAGGCTCTGCTGTTGGCCGCTGCCGACGTCCCAGATGCGCACCGTGCAATCGTCCGCTGCGCTTGCGAGAAGCGTCCCGTCGGGGCTGAACGCAACCGAGTTCACAAGGTCGGTGTGACCGTCGAGCAGCGTTCGCTGCTCGCCGATGGCAGCGTCCCAAATGCGCACGGTGCGGTCATCCGCCGCGCTGGCGAGAAGCCTTCCGTCGGGGCTGAACGCAACCGAGTTCACGAAACCGGTGTGGCCGTCGAGCCGGGCCTGCTGCTCGCCCGAGGCAACGTCCCAGATGCGGATCGTTGCGTCGTCGCTCGCGCTGGCCAGCAAATCTCCCTTCGGGCTGAACGCAACCGAGTTCACGCAACCGGTGTGGCTGTCGAGCCGGGCCTGCTGCTCGCCTGTGGCAACGTCCCAGATGCCGATCGTTGCGTCGTCGCTCGCGCTGGCCAGCAAATCTCCCTTCGGGCTGAACGCAACCGAGTTCACGCAACCGGTGTGGCTGTCGAGCCGGGCCTGCTGCTCGCCCGTGGCAACGTCCCAGATATGCACGGTGCAATCGTCCGCCGCGCTGGCGAGAAGCGTTCCGCCGGGGTTGAACGCGACCGAGTTCACGTGGTCGGTGTGACCGTCGAGCCGGGTCTGCTGCCGGTCGGTTGCCATACCCCAGATACGGACCGTTCCGTCCTTGCCTGCGCTGGCGAGAAGCTTTCCATCGGGGCCGAACGCGACCGCCCGTACCCAGTCGTTGTGGCCATCGAGCCGGGTCTGCTGTCGGCCGGCGGCGATGTCCCATATTCGGACCGTCTCGTCGTTGCTCGCACTGGCGAGGAGCTTCCCGTCCGGGCTGAATGCGACCGCCCGTACCCAGTCGCTGTGACCGTCGAGCTGGGACTGCTGCCGGCCGGCCCCGACATCCCAAATGCGAACGGTCCTGTCTATGCCCGCACTGGCGAGAACCCTCCCATCGGGACTGAACGCCACCGAGCTAACCGGCTCGGTATGGCCCTCGAGTTGAGTTCGCTGGCTGCCGGTGACGGCGTCCCAGATGCGAATGGTGCAGTCATCCCCCGTGCTGGCGAGGAGCTCCCCGTCCGGGCTGAACGCGACCGAGTTTACGTCGTCGGTGTGACCGTGAAGCCGGAGCTGCTCCTGGGCAGTCGCGACATTCCAGACGAGAACCCTGTCGTCGTCGCCTGCGCTGGCGAGGCGATCTCCGTCGGGGCTGAACGCGAGCCAGTTGATCGAGCCCGTGTGCCCTTCGAGCTGGGTTTGCTGCTGGCCCGTGACGGCATCGGAGATGCGGACGGTCCCGTCGGTGCCAGCGCTGGCGATGAGCTCCCCGTCGGGGCTGAACACAAGCGCATACACCCAGCCGGTGTGACCGTCGAGCTGGGTCTGCTGTTGTCCGGTGACGGCATCCCAGATACGGACCGTCCCGTCATTGCCAGCGCTCGCCACGAGCTTCCCGTCGGGGCTGAACGCGAGCGAGCTGACCGGTCCGACACCGAGTACGCGTTCCAACGCCGACGGGTCATCTCCGCTCTTCCATCGCGCCACGAGAAATACGGACGGGGCAAGCTTTGCGAGGCGCTTGAGCTCGACGCTCGTCCCGACGGCGGGGAACGTGTCGAGCATCGTCGGGATGAGCTCATCAAGGTTCCTGCTGAATAGGTAGGCGGTTCGGGCGAGCCACTGACGTACGCGCTCGATCCTGTCGTCGTGCGGAAGGCACTTCGCGGCCGTGCGAAGGTCCTGCTCGGCGGCGTGCGGGCCGGAGCTCGCGATTCGGGCGGCCAGGTAGGGGAGGTCCGTAACCGAGGCGGCGATGATGTCGCGGTAGCCAGCTTGGGCCAGATGCTCGATCAAGTGGTCGGCTATGTAAGGCTCGTCTGCCGGTAGCTGCCACCAGCCTTCTTCAGGATCGGGAAGCAGCCGTTTATAGGCTTCGATCAGGCTCGCGTGAAGGAGCTCCAGATCCTCCGCATAGAGCAGCAGGTAATCGTGCTGCAGGTCATGGAGCGAGACGTGTTCGGCCTGTATCGAGAGAAGGCTCGCGTCAGCGAGCACTTGGAGGTCCGCCCGGGCTTGCTGTTGAACGATCTTGCGTTGCTCTCGCCAGTAGCGCTCGATCGCTTGCACCGGGATGTTGGTGTCGCGCGGAAACACCGCCAAGCTCAGATACGCCTCACGCAGACCCTTCCCCAAGGCCGCGGTGGCGACGCCGAGCGCCTTGAACGTGTCGGCATAAGGATGGCCGTGGAAGGTCTCCTCCCCGCGTTTAAGCTCGAAGAGCGCCTCCTCCCAAGAAACCCCGCCACTCACCGCCGCCGCGACGAGCGCGAGCGCGAGTGGGACCCCGCCGGCATCTTCAATGATCGCGTCGGTAATCTCGGGAAGGTCCGCCTCGACGATGTGGGCAACCTCCGCCAGCAGCTTGCGCGCGGCCTTCTCCG
Source organism: Solirubrobacteraceae bacterium (assembly GCA_035508515.1). Classification (GTDB taxonomy): domain Bacteria; phylum Actinomycetota; class Thermoleophilia; order Solirubrobacterales; family Solirubrobacteraceae; genus Palsa-744. The sequence continues at coordinate 2,859 of DATJMW010000038.1, forward strand.
GGAGCACCTCGACCATCACGACCTGCGCCCCCGCCACGGCAAGAACACCTTGGTCGCGGGTTGTGTAGATCAAGCGACTGCCCGCGTCAATGGCGCGGAACGCGAGTGCGACCGGATCAGACCAGACGTCGTCGACGATCAGCAGCACCCTGCGCCCTGCGAGCGCGTCCTGTAGTCGCGCTCGACCCTCCCACGCATTGGCGATCGTCACCTCTGCTCCACCCAGGAGTCGCAATAGCTCGAGCTGCCCCGCCACAGGATCCGCGCCCTCGCCCGCAGTGATCCAGAACACGCCATCCGGGAATGCGGCACGTATCCGGTCGTCGCGCGCGAGAGCCGCCGCAAGGACGCTCTTGCCGATCCCACCCTGCCCAAACAACCCGAACCGACCGGCGTCTCCCGTCAACCCTACGGCGCCTTGGCCGGCCCCGAGCAAGTTATCCACCAGCTCATCGAGCTCCTCGCGCGGGGCGTAGCTGGGCGGTAGCTCAGGAACGCCGAACAGAGGACCAGGGACCCCGGCGCTCTCGACGATGGCCGACACCGCGATCGGCACCTGCGCGGTCACGGTCCGCCTGGATGGCTCCTCCGCCGGCGCCAGGAGCGGTTCCAGTTTGCGGCAGACCTCCACCAATCGTGCGTCCATCTCGCCACGGTCGAGTGGCCCGTCCCGGCCCGGATCGTGAGCCCACTGCGCACTTGCCAGCCGTGGTTCCGCCGACCACAGGCAGTCGTGGACGAGCACGGGCGCCAGCCGCACGCCGCAGTCGATCAATGCCGGGAGCTCCTCCTCCATGATGAACTTGGAGTCGAGGAAGTCGCCCGAGACCAGCAATAGAGCCAGTCGCGAAGCTTGCACGGCGTCGGCGAAGTCGCGCCGCCACTCGTTGCCGATCTCAATGTGCTCGTCGGCCCACAGCCGCAGCCCGCGGTTACGTACCAGCGGGCCGAGCAAGACCTCCAGCCGAATGCGCCAGTCGCGATCCTTGTGGCTGTAGCTGAGAAATACCAGCCCGCCGTCGTTTCGATCGATGACGTCCACGGCACGGATCATGACGTAGTGCATATTCGGCATGCCGCCTACCGGAATTCGCCGCCGCCGCCGCATAACGCCTGGTTGCGCGACGGAGCCGTCTATCGGTGCCGGACAGACGGAGCGTTACGGCTTCGGCCGTTCAGACGCTATGCGTATCCAGCCGCGCATCTCGTCTTGCTCGATCCTCGTGACGGCAGCCGCCAAGACCTGATCGCGCGTCTGATCATCCTCGTAAGGCGAGGCGCCTGTGTAGTAGCTGCGCCGCTCCGCTTCGATCGCCTCGCGAGCGCCACTAAACCGGAGAAAGTTCTCCTGCCAGTGAAAGATCGAACGAAGACCGCTCAGAATTACGACCAGCCCGCCAAGGACCGCCGGCACGACTGGTTCGTGGGGCACAACCACGGCAGAGGTGGGCACGGATGCAGCCACGGCGAGCAGCACGGTCTCAGAAAGCTTGTAGCTACGCCGAGATCGAATCGCGTGGGCTCGGTACCACTCAAACGAGGCATCGGCCTGCTTCATCGCGTAACCAGGCTCGACCTCACGCCCAGGCGGCTGCCCCTGACTCGGCTCCACCCCGCCAATCATGCCTAATCGGCTGGTGCGGCATGCACGACGGCTTTGCGACTGACCTGGTACGGGCGCGGAGAGTTCGCGCGGAGGCTTCAAGTTCGCGCGGAGGCTTCAAACTCGTACCGAGTCCAAGAACAACCGGACGCCTATCATTGGCTGAGCATGTCGCCCCTACCGTCCGAGCTGTCGGCCTCCTCAGCGTTCTCGCCGTCCTCAGTGCAAGACGTAGCCGCCGGCCTCCGCGAGGTCGGCTACCTGCCGGGCGAGTCCACGGCGCTCGTCTCGTTCCTGGCGACGAAGCTCGGCAAGCCCGTGCTGGTTGAGGGCCCCGCGGGCGTCGGCAAGACCGAGCTGGCGAAGGCGCTGGCGAAGTACCTCGACCGCGAGCTGGTGCGCCTGCAGTGCTACGAGGGCCTCGACGAGGCGAAGGCGCTGTACGAGTGGAACTACCGCAAGCAGCTGCTGCGGATCCAGGCCGAGGCCGACGGGACGGGCTGGGACCGCGTTCAGGACGACATCTTCGGCGAGGAGTTCCTGCTCGCCCGGCCGCTCATGACGGCGATCGCCTCCGAGGAGCCCGTCGTGCTGCTCATCGACGAGATCGACAAGACCGACCAGGAGTTCGAGGCGATGCTGCTGGAGGTCCTGTCCGACTTCCAGATCTCGATCCCCGAGCTGGGCCGCGTTACCTCGCGCACGCATCCCGTCGTGCTGCTGACCTCGAACAACTCGCGCGAGCTGACCGAGGCGCTGAAGCGGCGCTGCCTGTATCTGTGGCTCGACTACCCCGAGCTGGAGCACGAGTTGCAGATCGTCCGCCTGCACACGCCGGAGCTGAGCGAGACCGTCGCGCGACGGCTCGTCGAGGTCGTCGGCATGGTGCGCGAGCTGGACCTGAAGAAGCCGCCGTCGATCGCCGAGTCGATCGACTGGGCGCGCGCGCTGCTGCTGCTCGGCGTGCAGGACATCGACCCCGACACGTTCACCGAAACGATGTCGGTGATCGTCAAGCACCGCACCGATATGGACGTCGTGGCCGAGCGCGTCGGGTTGAAGCTCGGCTCGCCCGCCGCGTCGTCGTCGTAGCGGATGTCGCCTGAGCCGACCGGCGCGGGCTCACGCGGCGGCGCGCCCGGCGCCGGAGCACTCGGTACGCCCGGCGCGCCTGAGGGCCTGCCGGCACGAATCCTCGAGTTCGGCGAGGAACTGCGCCGCGAGGGCATCGCGGTGGGGACCTCCGAGCTGCTGGACGCCTTCGCGGTGCTGGCGCAGATCAGCTGGACGACCCAGGAGGACTTCCGCGAGGCGCTGGCGGCGACGCTCGCGAAGAGCCAGGAGGACCGGCGCCTGTTCGAGCTGGTGTTCGAGCGCTTCTTTTTCCGCGCCGTCGAGCTGGCGGCGACGCGCGAGGGCGTGCGCGAGCAGGACCTCGCCTCGCTGGGCGAGCTGAGCGAGGAGGAGCTAGACGCGCTGCGCGCCGAGATCGCCCAGGCGCTGCGCGAGGGCGAGGAGGGAGCGATGCGCGACCTGGCGCGGATGGCGATCGCGGCCTTCGCCCGCCGCCAGGAGGGCTCAGGGGTGATCGGCGTCGACGTGCAGCGCATTCGCCGCGCGCTCGGCCTGCGCGCCGAGCCGCAGCCCGACCTGCCGGAGGACGACCCGCGCCGCGACGGCCTGCCGCGCGAGGCGCTGCGCCGCTTCGAGGCGCTGCTGCGCCGCGAGCTGGAGCGCTCGCAGGTCGAGCGCACCGGCAACCTGCCCCCGGCGCGTCCGCTGGGCGAGCTGGACCGCGCGCTGCCCTCAGGGCCGCTCGCCGACCTCGCGGCCGTGCACCGCGTCGTCGCCCAGCTGCGGCGGCGCCTGGCGACCCAGGGCATGCAGCTGCGCGGGCACCGCAAGCACGCGCAGGTCGACGTGCGCCGCACGATGCGCGCCTCGCTGCAGACCGGCGGCGTGCCCGTCGAGCTGAAGTTTCGCCCCAGGCGCCCGAAACGCCCGGAGATCTACGTGCTGTGCGACGTCTCCACCAGCGTCACCTCGGCCTCGGTGTTCTTCCTCTCGGTGCTGCACGCGCTGCACGACACGTTCCGCAAGATGCGCTCGTTCGTGTTCATCGAGCGGATCTCGGAGGTCACCGACATCTTCGAACACGAGCGCAACTTCAAAGCGGTCAGCGAGCGGATCGGCTCTGACGCCGGCGTCGCCGACATCTCGGGCTACACCGACTACGGGCGCGTGTGGTCGGAGTTCCTCGTGCAGGTCGAGGATGACCTGCACCCGCGCGCGACGGTGATCGTGCTGGGTGACGCGCGCACGAACGGGCGCGACCCCCGCGCGGACATCTTCGCCCAGATCGCCGCCCGCGCCGGGCGTACGTTCTGGCTGAACCCCGAGCCGCGCCTGTATTGGAACTACGGCGACTCGGTGATCGCGGCGTACGAGGAGTTCTGCACCGCCTTCGAGTGCTGGACCACCGCGCAGCTGGAGGACTTCGTGCGGGCGCTGACGCGGCCGGTCGTCGCGGCCTGAGCGGGACCGCTCGATCAGCCAGGCGGGGCCAGAGCCAACGCCCGTCGCAAGCCGCCGTCGACCTGCACCATGAGCCAATCGGGCAGCGTCGCGACGCGCTCTTCGAGCGTCGCGCGATCGATCGTCGCCAGCTGCGTGACGTTCACGACCGAGTCGCCGTCCAGCTCGGTGAACTCCTTTGAGACGGCGACGTTCCCCGGCAGCGCGGCCAAGCGAGCGGTGCCGGTTAGTACCGCCACCGTGACGGTCTTCAAGCGGGAGCGGTTGTACTGGTCCGCGCTGACGATCAGCACCGGCCGGCGCAGCGCGGGAGCAGAGCCACGTGGAAGACCGAGGTCAGCCCACCAGACCTCGCCGCGGAGCATCAACCCTCATCGCCGGCGGCAAGCGCAGCTGCGGCAGCATCGGTGAACGCCGAGTCGGGCGGAGCTTCTTCGACTGTCCGGTTGATCGCCTCGGTGGTTGCCTCGTCCTCCAGCGCGTCGAGCCAGCTCTGCGCGGCCCGCGCATAGAACTCGCTGCGGGACACGCCCAGCCGCTTGGCTGCTCGCTCCACGCGCCGAAACGTCTCGTCGGGTACCGATATCGCGGTTTTCACGTGGACGAGTATAACCAGGTAATACTAGGCTTGACGCAGTAGCATCCCGTGAGAAGCAGACACCAGGGGGGCTGGCGGCAGGCCGGCTGAGATGGTGCCCGGGAACGATTCCACCGGCGCCGACCCTTAGAACCTGTGGGGTAATGCCCGCGAAGGGAGCGAAGTGGCGACCGAATTGAAGTCACGCGCACAGCCGCCGGTCCGGCGGGTTCGCGAGCGCGCGATCGCGGTGCAGGAGGCGGAGCGGAGCTTCGCGGGCGCGCACGGCGTCGCCGTGCATGCGCTGTCGGGCCTCTCGCTGCACGTGCAGCGCGGCGAGCTGCTGGCGGTCGTGGGGCCCAGCGGCTGCGGCAAGACGACGCTGCTGGAGCTGATCTGCGGCCTGCAGGCCCCCGACGCCGGCTCGGTCCAGAGCGAGCCCGCGGTGCTGATGCCGCAGCGCGACCTGCTGCTGCCGTGGCTTGACGCGCTGGACAACGCAGCGCTCGCGCTGCGCGTCGCGCACGTCCCGCGGGCGCAGGCGCGCGAGCGGGCGGCGTCGCTGTTCGAGGAGCTGGGGCTCGCGGGCTTCGAGCGCGCCCGCCCCGCGACGCTCTCGGGCGGGATGCGCCAGCGCGTCGCGTTCCTGCGCACGCTGCTCGCGGGCAAGCCGGTGCTGTGCCTGGACGAGCCGTTCGGCGCGCTGGACGCGATCACGCGCGCGGAGATGCAGGACTGGCTGGGACGGGCCCTCCAGCGCGAGCCGCGGACCGTCGTGCTGGTGACGCACGACGTCGAGGAGGCGGTGCTGCTCGCCGACCGCGTCGTCGTCCTTTCCCCGCGCCCGGGGAGCGTCGTGGAGGAGCTGGAGGTGGCGCTGCCGCGCCCGCGCCTGCGCACCGACGCGGGCACGATCGCGCTGCGCGAGCGGGCGCTCGCGGCGCTGGCGCGTGGCTCGCGCGGGTCGCACGGCCGGCACGAGCCGCCCGGCCCGGAGCCCGGGCAGGCGACGCAGGCCCGGGCGGCCGCGGGGTGAGGCGCTCGCTGCTGCCGCCGCTGTTGCTCGTGCTGGCGCTGCTCGGCGCCTGGGAGCTGTACGCGGACTTCGGCCCGACCAGCTCCTACGTGCTGCCGGCAACGCACGCGGTCGCCGCGGCGCTGTGGGAAAACGCCGGCTCGCTCGCGGCGAACCTCGGGCCGACGGCGGAGGAGGTCGGCCTCGGCATCCTGCTCGCGCTGGCGCTCGGCTTCGCGCTCGCGGTGGCGGTTCACCTCTCCGGCCCGCTGCGGCGGGCGGTCTACCCGCTGGCGGTGGGCTCGCAGGCGATCCCCGTTGCGGTGATCGCGCCGCTGCTGGTGTTCTGGTGGGGCTTCGGCGTGCTGCCGAAGCTCGCGGTGATCGTGCTGATCTGCTTCTTCCCCGTGCTGGTCACGACCGTCGACGGCCTGCGCGCGATCGACCGCGACCAGCTCAAGCTGCTGCGCACGCTCGACGCCTCGCGCTGGCAGGCGTTCCGCTTCGCGGAGCTGCCCGCGGCGCTGCCGGCGGCGCTGAGCGGCGCGCGAATCGCGCTGGCGGTAGGCGTGATCGGCGCCTACATCGCCGAGTCCCAGACCGCCACGACCGGCACCCACGCGGGGCTCGGCCACGAAATCGGTACCGACCTGACGGCGCTGCAAACGCCGCGCGCCTACGCTGCGGCAGTCGTGCTGTTCGCGCTGGCGATCGCCTGCTTCTTCGCCCTGTCCCTGGCCGAGCGGGCGCTCGCGCCGTGGGCCCACCCGACCCGAGGAGAGATGCATTGAGAACGAGCGCCGCCGTTGCCCCGAGAGCCGTCCTCGCCCTGCTGGCCGCGACCTGCGCGGCGCTGGCGCTGGGCGCCTGCGGCTCCAAGCAGGACACGCTCTCCGCCGCCGGGACGAAGCCCTTCACGGTCGTGCTGGACTTCTTCCCGAACGCCGACCACGCGGCGCTTTACTCGGCGATCTCCCACGGCGACTTCCGCGCCGTGGGGCTGGACGTGAAGCCGCAGACCCCCGCCGACCCCTCCGAACCGCTGAAGCTGCTGGCGGCGGGCAAGGCGGACATGGCGATCTCCTACGAGCCCGAGCTGCTGCTGGCCCGCGACGAAGGGCTGAAACTGGTGTCGGTCGGCGCGCTGGTGCAACGGCCGCTGACCTCGATCATCGCGCTGCCGTCAGGGCACGTCGCGAAGGTCGCGGACCTCGCGGGCAAGAGCGTCGGCACCGCGGGCATCCCCTACCAGGCGGCTGAGCTGAAGACCGCGGTGCAGGCGGCGGGGGCGAACCCGGCGAGCGTCAAGGAAGTCGACGTCGGCTACAACCTCGTGCAGGCGATGCTCACGAACAAAGTCGCCGCGACGCTGGGCGGCTTCTGGAACGTTGAGGGCGTGCAGTTGCAGCAGCTGCACAAGCACCCGCTGATCATCCCGGTCGACCGCGCGGGAGTTCCCACCTACAACGAGCTGGTGCTCGTCGTCCGCGAAGACGAGGCGCACAAGCGCGGCGAGGACCTGCGCGCGTTCATGCAGGCGCTGACGCAGGGCGAGCGCGAGGCGCGGGCCGACCCCGCCGCGGCGGCGGCGCTGCTGATCAAGGCGAACCCCTCGCTCGAACGCAAGCTCCAGCTGGCCTCGTTGGAAAAGACGCTGCCGGCGACGGTGCCGAGCGAAGCGGGCAAGCCCTACGGCTGGCAGAGCCCCTCGGCCTGGGCGTCGTTCGGCGCCTGGATGTTCGACCACGCGCTGCTGAAGCACGACCCGAACTCAGCGCTGCCGCCGTTCACGAACGAGTTCCTGCCGGGACAGGGGATCAAGGGCTGAGGCGGGGACAGCCGGCGCCGGGCCGGCGGGGAACTCCGGTCGTGAGCATCTAGGCTTCACGCATGCGCGTCGGAGTGCTCACCGGCGGCGGCGACTGCCCCGGCCTGAACGCCGTGATCCGCGCCGTCGTGCGGCGCGGGCTGGCCGAAGAGGGCAACGCCTTCCTCGGCTTCACCCACGGGTGGGCCGGCGTGCTCGCGGACGAGGCGATCGAGCTGACGCTGAAGAGCACGTCGGGAATCCTGCCGCGCGGCGGCACGATCCTCGGCACCTCGCGGACGAACCCCTACTCGGAGGGGCGCGACGGCACAGCGGCGGTGCGCGCGACGCTGCGCGAGCGCGGGGTCGACGCGCTGATCCCGATCGGCGGCGAGGACACGCTCGGCGTGGCGCTGCGCCTGCACGAAGACGGGGTGCCGGTCGTGGGCGTGCCCAAGACGATCGACAACGACCTCGGCGGCACCGACGTCACGTTCGGCTTCCAGACCGCCGTGCAGATCGTGACCGACGCGATCGACCGCCTGCACACGACGGCCGAGTCGCACAACCGCGTGATGGTGCTCGAGGTGATGGGCCGCCACGCGGGCTGGATCGCCACGCACGCGGGCCTCGCGGGGGGCGCCGACGCGATCCTGGTGCCGGAGCGCCCGTTCGACGTCGAAGAGGTCGCCGAGCACATCCGCAAGCGCCACGCGCGCGGGGCGAACTTCTCGATCGTCGTCGTCGCCGAGGGCGCGATGCCGCGCGAGGGCACGCTGCAAGTGCGCGAGGGCACGCAGACCGACGCCTTCGGGCACGCGCGGCTCGGCGGGATCGGCACGCTGCTGGAGGGAGAGCTGGAGCGGATCACAGGGTTCGAGAGCCGCGTGACGATCCTCGGGCACGTGCAGCGCGGCGGCAGCCCCGTCGCCTACGACCGCGTGCTGGCGACGCGCTTCGGGGTCGCGGCGATGGACGCGGCGCTCGGCGGGCGCTTCGGGCAGATGGTGGGGCTGCGCGGCACCGAGATCGTCGAGACGCCGCTGTCGCAGGCGCTGCGCGAGCCGAAGCTGCTCGACCCGGCGCTGTTCGAGACCGCCGAGCTGTTCTTCGGCTGAGCGGAGGGCGGCGAGCCGTGCGCGCGATGGTGTTCGAGCGGGTGGGCGAGCCGCTGCGGGCGGTCGAGCGCGAGCCGCCGACCGCCGGGCCGGGCGAGCTGCTGGTCCGCGTTCACGCCTGCGGCGTCTGCCGCACCGACCTGCACCTGCTCGACGGCGAGGTCGCGATCGACTCGCCGCCGCGGATACTTGGCCACCAGATCGTCGGCACGGTCGAGGCCGCCGGCGAGCCGGTCCCGCCCCGCACGGCCGACGGGCCTGGCGAGCCGCGGCTGCCGGGCGTCGGCGACCGCGTCGGGGTCCCCTGGCTCGGCTGGACCGACGGCACCTGCGAGTGGTGCCTGAGCGGGCGCGAGAACCTCTGCCCGAACGCGCGCTTCACGGGCCGCGACGTCGATGGCGGGATGGCGGAGTACGCGGTCGCCGACGCCCGTTTCTGCCTGCCGCTCCCACCGGGCTACCCCGACGAGCAGACGGCGCCGCTGATGTGCGCTGGCCTGATCGGCTACCGCGCGCTGCGCATGTGCGGCGACGCCCGGCGCGTCGGGCTGTACGGCTTCGGCGCTTCGGCGCACATCCTCGCCCAGGTGCTCACCTCGCAGGGCCGCGAGGTGTACGCCTTCACGCGCGCGGGCGACGAGCGCACGCAGGCGTTCGCGCGTGAGCTGGGCGCCGTCTGGGCGGGCGGCTCGGAGGACTCGCCGCCGCGGCCCCTGGACGCCGCGATCATCTTCGCGCCGATCGGCGAGCTGGTCCCGCTCGCGCTCGCCGCCGTGGCCCCCGCGGGCGTCGTGGTCTGCGGCGGCATCCACATGAGCGACATCCCCGCCTTCCCCTACGACGCGCTGTGGCAGGAGCGCGCCGTGCGCTCGGTGGCGAACCTGACGCGGACCGACGGGCGCGAGTTCCTGGCGCTCGCGCCGGAGGTGCCGGTGCGCACGCACGTCACCGCGTATCCGCTGGAGCAGGCGAACGAGGCGCTGGCGGACCTGCGGGCCGGGCGTTTCACCGGCGCGGCCGTGCTCGTCCCCTGAGCGAGAGGACGAAGACGAGGGCGAAGGCGAGGGCCGCGGGCGAGGTGCCTAAGCGAGTTCTCATCGTGCCCTCAGGTCGGGTTTAGCGATTGACCGGAAGCTGGCAGCGTGTCCGGCGTCCCCCCTGCCGGGCCGCTGGCCGCGGCCCTCGCCCTCGTCCTCGCCTTCGGGGCTTGTGGCGGGGGCAGCGGCTCCAGGGCCGCGGGCAGCGCGACGACCGCGCACGCCTCGCGATCCACGCGTGCGCAGGCGCCATACGCGTCTGCGCCATCGCCGGCGACCGCGCCGTCGTTGCGGCTCCTGGCAAGCGCGAAGCTCCCGGGCGCGGTTCAGCTGCCGGCCGTGACGCCTTGGCGGGACGGCGCGCTGGCGCTTGCGGGCCTCGACGCCGCCGACGCATCGCTTGGGAGCGTCACGGCGGTGAACGAGCGGAGCGCCCGCACGCTCGCCACCTTGCCGGCTCCGCTGCACGACGCGGCTGCGGCCGGCGTGGCCGGCAACGCTTACCTGTTCGGCGGCGGCAACGCGTCGACGGCGAGCGCGGCGATCTTCGAGGTCGACGCCGCCGGAGCGCACGAAGTGGCCCAGCTGCCTGCTCCCGCCTCCGACGTGGCCGCCGCGGCGATCGGCGGCACCGCGTACGTCGTCGGCGGATACACCGAGACCGTCCCGCTGCGCACGATCGTCGCCTTCACGCCCGGCCCGCCTGGCACGGCCGCCCACGTCGAGGTCGCCGGCACGCTGCCGCGGCCGTTGCGCTACGCGGCCGTGGCCGTGGTCGGCGGCCGGCTCCTGATCGCGGGGGGAACCTCCGGCGAAACGGCGGAGCGCGCGATCTACTCCTTCGACCCGCGCGACGGCCATGTCCGCCGGATCGGCGAGCTGCCGCATCCGCTCACGCACGCCGCGGGCGCGTCGCTCGGCGGCTGGATGTACGTTCTGGGCGGACGCGGCGAAGGGCTCTCCAGCCAGACGGCCTCGATCCTCGCGATCGATCCCACGCGCGGTTCGGTGCACGCCGCCGGGCGCCTGCCGTCGGCGCTCTCGGACATCGGCGCGGCCTCGCTGCCCGGCAGGATCATCGCGATCGGCGGCCGCGACGCGGCCGGAACGGTCAGCGACACGGCGCTGACGCTCGCCCCGCGTGCACGATGAGCGCGGACCGGCGAACGTGACGAGGCTCGCAAGGAGCGCCCCGTTCGGCGCGCTGCTCGTGCTCGCGCTCGGGATGGCGCTGGGGATCGCGGGCTGCGGCGGCCCCACGGCGACGGGCGCGGGTTCGGGCGGGGCGGGGGCGGCCCGCGCAGCCGCCGGTGGGAGCGCGGGGGACGGACGGCCAGGAGGGGCCGTGGAAGTCCCGCGTCCCGGGCGGGTTCCCCCACCGCTCGCGCGCGCCGACGTCTACGCGGCGGACCGGCCCGGCCGGCTCAGCCCCACGGTGCGCGCAGACAGAGCGCTGGTCTACGTGCCGAACAGCGAATCGAACACGGTCGACGTGATCTCGCAGAGGACCTTCAAGGTGATCGACAGCTTCCCGGTGGGTGCGCTCCCGCAGCACGTCGTGCCCGCCTGGAACCTGCGCACGCTGTACGTGACGAACGACCTTGGCAACAGCCTCACGCCGATCGATCCTCGCACGGGGCGCCCGGGGAGGCCCATCCCGGTCACAGACCCGTACAACATGTACTTCACCCCGAACGGACGCTGGGCGATCGTCGTCGCGGAGGCGCGGCGCGAGCTGGACTTCCGCGATCCGCGCACGATGGCCCTGCACCACGCGCTGGCGGTGCCGACCTGCCGCGGGGTCGACCACATGGACTTCACCGCCGGCGGTCGCTATGCGCTCGTCTCCTGCGAGTTCGCGGGCTGCGTGATCGTCGTCGACCTGCGCCGCGAGCGTGTCGTGCGCACGATCCCGCTCGCGAACGGCGCCAAGCCGCAGGACGTCAAGCTGTCCCCCGACGGCCGCACCTTCTATGTGGCCGACATGGCCTTTGGAGGGGTGTGGCTGATCCGCGTACGCACTCTGCGCGTGATCCGCTTCGAGCTGACCGGCGCGGGTGCGCACGGCCTCTACCCGAGCCGCGACGCCAGGGAGCTGTACGTGTCCAACCGCGCCGAGGGCTCGATCAGCGTGATCTCCTTCGCGACGAGACGGCCGATCGCGAAGTGGTGGCTGCCCGGCGGGGCGACGCCCGACATGGGCGGCGTCTCGGCCGACGGGCGGATCCTCTGGCTGTCAGGACGCTCGGACGCCGCCGTCTATGCGATCTCGACGCGAACCGGACGGCTGCTGCACCGGATTCCCGTCGGCGACGGCCCGCACGGCCTGTGCGTATGGCCTCAGCCCGGGCGTTACTCCGTAGGCCATACCGGCATCCTGCGCTAGGCGACCGCGCTCGCGGACCGCGCCCGCGAGGCCGGGGCTCACAGCGCCCAGGCGTGCACGGCGGCGAGCCCGGCCCACTCCTCGTAGGGAGCGAAGAACGCCCGCACCTCGTGCTCCTGCGCGCGGGCGTAGGGGTCGCCGCCGCTGAGCAGACGGCCGACGAGCTTGAGCAGCCCGACGTCGCCGGCGGGCACCTTGTCGTAGCGGCCCTGGCCGTGCAGCGCGAGCATCTCGAGCGTCCAGCTGCCGATCCCCGAGATCGCGCGCAGCCGCCGCCAGCCGCGCTCGTGATCGGCGTCGAACAGGTCCACCCGGCCCCTGGCGACCTCGCGCGCCGCGCGCACGAGCGTGATCGCCCGGCAGGCGGCGAGGTCGAAGGACTCCAGGCGCGCCGGGGCGACGCCCGAAAGCGCCGCTGCGGTGGGCAGGTCGCGCAGCGTGCTGGCGGCCCCGTCCCAGCCGACCCAGCGCCGGCCGAAGGCCGACAGCAGCCGCCGCTCGATCGCGACGGCGCGCTCGTACTCGATCAGCTGCTCGCAGACGGCCCAGGCGAGCGCCTCGAACGGCTCGGGGCGGCGGCGCACGCGCAACCAGGGCCGGCGACCGAGCGAGCGTCCGATCAGCGGGTCGCGCGCGAAGCGGCGGTGGAAGGGACGCAGGTCGTCGTCGACGCCGAGCGCGAAGCGCATCCGCTCGATCCCGTAGTCGGCGGCCTCGCGCGTGCCGGCCCGCGCACCCAGGACGACGTTGTCGGGGGCGGTCTGCGCGGCGCGCACGAGCACCGGCTCGGACCCATGGTGCAACAGCCGCTCCAGCACTCCCCCACGCCGGCGCGCCATGCCGTCGAGCCCGCCGCCGGGCAGCCGGAACGGGCCTGCGGGGCGCACCTCGACGCGCCGCTCGACGACCATGCCCCCCATGCGCCGCCCCGGGGGCTAGTCGCGCCCGCCGAGCAGGTGCACGTCGAGCAGCAGCGAGCGGCTGCCGACGATCTGCACGAGCTCGCCGGAGCCGGAGCTGCGGCGGCGACCGCGCGCGAGCCTGCGGCCCGAGCCGCGGCCCCGCGCCAACGCGCCCGCCCGCTGGCGGCGCGTGACGAGCCCGACGACGGCCGCACCGGCGACGAACCCGCCCGCCGCGACGGCCGCTGCCTGCACGGCCGGCATCGTCGCCTCGCGCTTCTGCACGTCGCCGCGAGGGACCGCCCGCGTGTCGATCACGCGAGCTTCCCCGGCCAGCACGGGCAGCGCGCCCGCGACCTCCGCCTGCTCGGTCGACTGGTCTCGCTGAGGCTCGGCGCTCATCCGACGGAGTGTAAAGACCTCGCCAGACCCTTCAGCGCACGAAGCTCCGCAACGTGCGCCCGGCGCCCGGCGCCCGGCGCGCGTCACAGCTCGCGCTCGTACATCCGGTAGCGCTTGACGATCTTGCCGCCCATCGCTTCCATGCCGCGGTTCATGGGCTTGTTGGTCTCGAGGATCCAGCCCATCTCGCCGCCGTCCTGCGGGCGCCGTTCGGCGGCGTCGTAGTGCATCTGGTAAAGCCGCGCGGCGACGCCGGTGTGCTGGTATTCGGGCTTGACGCCGAGGAAGCCGACGCGCACGCGGTCGGTGAGCCGGCCTTTGTTGAGGAAGTACCACCAGCCGAGCGGCAGCAGCCGCCCCTTCATTTTTTCGAGCACCTGATTGGCGTCGGGGACGGTGATCGCCATGCCGACAACCTCGCCGGTGTCGACTTTCTCGGCGATCATGAACCAGTTCTTGTCGAACACCAGGTGCAACTCCTGGGCGTAGGCGTCGAGGTCCTTCTTCGAGAACGGGACGAAGTCCCAGTTGCGCGACCAGGCGGCGTTGTAGACCTCAGCGAAGTGGTCCATGTCTTTGCGCAACTGCCAGCGGCGCATCGGGCGCACGCGGATGCCGTGCTCGGTCTCGGACTTCTCCGCGAGCTCCCAGATCACGGGCATGACCTTGTCGCGGTCGGTGACCTCGAGGTTCCACATCAGGAGGTCGATCGCCTTCGTCATGCCCGCCTGCTCCAAGCGCTCACGGTAGTAGGGCGGGTTCCAGGGCTGGGCGATCATCGGGCGCAGCTCGTAGCCCTCGATCAGGACGCCGCTCTCGTCGTTCATCGTGAAGCTCGCGGGGCCGACGATGCGCTCCTTGCCGCGCGCCCGCAGCCACCCGGAGGCGGCGTCGAGCAGCGCGTCCAGCACCTCCTGGTCGTCCTCGAACTCCAGGAAGCCGAACCAGCCCCAGTTCTTCTGCTGGTAGTCGTTGAAGGCGTCGTTGACGTGCGCGCTGACGCGCCCGAGCAGCCGGCCGTCGCGGAATGCCAGGAAGTACTCGGCCTCGCCGTGCGTGAAGAAGGCGTTCATGCGGCGGTTGAGGAACAGCCGCCGCTCGAGCTTCAGCGGGGGTACCCACAGCGGCCGGTTAGCATGCAGGCGAAAGGGGAGGTCGATGAATCGCTTCAGATCCCGGCCGCCCGAGACCGATCTGACTTCGACGCTCACGAGCGGGGCAGACTACATGCAGACTTCGATCGACGTCTTCGCCAAGGTTCGCGACCACGACCGCGCCGAGTTGCTGGCGGCGGCGCGCGAGGCGGACGTGCTCCCCTACTTCCACCTGCTGACCTCGCCGGCGATGCCGGTCGTGGAGATGGAGGGCGCCGAACGGATCATGCTCGGCTCGAACAACTACCTGGGCCTGACGGGCGACGAGCGCGTGGTGCAGGGTGCCGAGCAGGCGCTGCACCGCTACGGCACGGGCCTCACGGGCTCGCGCCTGTTGAACGGAACGATCCCGCTGCACCTGGAACTGGAGCGCGAGATCGCGCAGTGGATGGAGACCGAGGACGCGATCGTCTTCACGACGGGCCATCAGGCGAACGTCGGCGCGCTGGGGACGCTGCTGGGGCCGCAGGACACGGTGATCGCCGACTCCGGCGACCACGCCTCGATCCTCGACGGCTGTCTGCTGTCGCGGGCGAAGCTGCGGCCGTTCCGCCACAACCGCCTGGACAAGCTGGAGAAGATGCTCCAGCGCGCGCAGGACGACGGCGGCGGCATCCTGGTCGTGGTGGACGGCGTCTTCTCGATGGAGGGCGACATCGCGCCGCTGCCGGATATCTGCGACCTGTGCGAGCGCTACGGCGCCCGCCTGATGGTGGACGAGGCGCACGGCGCCGGCGTGCTGGGCGCGCGCGGCGCCGGCACGGCGGAACTGCTGGGCGTCGCGGACAGGGTCGACCTGCGCATGGGCACGTTCTCGAAGTCACTTGCGTCCTGCGGGGGCTTCGTGGCGGGCTCGCACGAGGTGATCGAGTACCTGCGGCTCTACTCGCGGGCCTTCCTGTTCACGGCCTCGGCGGTGCCGGCGGCGGTGGGCGCGGCGCTGGCGGCGCTGCGCGTGCTGCGCTCGGAGGACGGCGCGCCGCTGCTGGCGGCGGTGCTGGAGAACGCGCGGCGCCTGCGCGACGGCCTGGAAGAGCGCGGCTTCGCGGTCGTCCGCCCGCAACACCTACCGAACGGCGAGTCGATCGTGACGCCGATCGTGCCGGTGCTGGTCGGCGACGACTGGAAGGCGGCGCTGCTGTGGCGCGCGCTGTACGACGAAGGCGTGTTCGTCAACACCGCGCTGCACCCCGCGGTCCCGCCGGGCGGCGCGCTGCTGCGCACGAGCGTGATGGCGACCCACGACGAGGCGGTGCTGGAGCGTGCGCTGGACGTCTTCGCGCGGGTCAAGCGGACGTTCGAGGCGGAGCACGGTCCGCTTCCGGGGCCGGGGGATCACTAGCCGTCTACCCCCTACCCGCGGAGGGACTTGTCCAAATCTTCACAAGTCCGAACGTAAATTAAAAAGCCCGCTTTTAGCGTGCGAAGCGCCCTCTGAGAGTTGACCGCAAGCCCCGCCCTGACATAGCTTGCGGAAGCGCTCTGTTGACGTCCGGGTTCGTCCCGCACCCGTCTCTCCAGGACACCCTTTACGGGCCGTATCCCTCCGGCCCGGGGTCGATGTCGGACGCCTTCACGAGCGCACTCGTCAAACGTAAAGCACGGATGTTGCAGGCCGAGCGCCCTCGGTCATTGCAACGGGGAGAGTCCCAAATGAACGCGACAGCGACAATCGCCCCTGCCCCGCAGTACATGCGCGCCCTGGAGCGCGCGAACAAGGTCCGCCTCGCCCGGGCGGAGCTGAAGCGCAGGGTCTCGATGGACGAGATCGACGCCGCGGAGGTGATCCTGGATTGCCCATGGGAGGCGCACAGCATGGCGGTGGCCGACCTGCTGATGAGCCAGCGCCGCTGGGGCCAGACCCGCTGCCGCAAGTTCCTCGCCCAGATCCCGATGTCGGAGAAGAAGACGATCGGCTCGATGACCGACCGTCAGCGCCGCACGCTGGCGGAGATGCTCAGCGTCTCCTCGGAGCGGGGCCGCGCCTGGGGCGCGACCCCCTGGGTAACGGACAGCCTGACGAGAGCTTGAGCTCCCACCAGCCGGCCAGCATCCCGACAAGGCCGAGCCGGGGGCGCACTTCCCAGACGCCGCAACCGCCCTGCCCGAGCTCGCGCACGGGCAGGCGCGCGAACTTGTAGCGGCCGGGTTCGAGCTTCATCCGTTCGAGCTGCTCCTGCGCGCGCAGCTCGTGCGCGGTGCGCTCGCGAGCCAGCAGGCGCACGTCCTGCACGCGCGCGGCGAGCCGGTCGCGCTGGCGCTCGAGCTGCTCGAGGCTAAGCAGGCGCGGGCCGCCGAAGGCTTCGTCCCGCGACAGCCGCGCCGCGCCGGCGGGCACGTGCGGGAAGCGGGCCGCGACGATCTCCGAGAGCTCGCGCTCAAGGCGCGTGACCTGCGCGCGCAGCGAGCGACGGGCGGCCGTCTCGTCGAGCGTCTCGACCAGGCCCGTGGGGCGGTCGAACGTCAGCTGCCCTGACTGGCTCACGCCTCCGACTCCTCCTCGTACGCGGTAGGTGCGCAGAAAATTCTACCAGCGCGCAAGGTCCCGATGACCACCGGATTCCCGCGGCCTCAGACGGCTTCGAGCGCGCTGCGGGCGTTCCACAGAGCCTCTTCGACGTACAGCTCCGGCACGCCGGCGACCTGTAGCGCGAACAGCGCCAGGCGCGGCGTGCGGGCGGCGGGGGCGTGCGAGCCGGCGAGCTCGCCGAACAGGATCGCCAGCGGCGTGGCGGCGTCGGCGATCACGAGCCGGCCCTCCGCGAGCTCGGGCGCGTCCCTGCCGTCGCCGAGCCGCTCGCCCGCGGCGCTGGCGCGGACCCCGAGCGCGCCGTCGACCCGCTCGGCGTCGAGCGCCCAGACGGGCACGCCGGTGTCGAGCAGCGCGATCAGCAGCACGTCGGCGAGCAGCCCGCCGGAGGCGAAGCCCCCGTGCATGATCCGCTCGCGCACGGCCCCCTCGATCGGCGTCGGCAGCGCCTCGGGGTCGAGGCCGATGTGGCGGAAGAAGACGCGGTAGGCAGAGGGCACGGGCTCGCGCCGCACGGCGATGGCGTTCGCGCCCCGGAAGCGGTCGGACTTCTCGCGCAGGCGCGCGAGCACGTCGGCGGGCGAGTTGCCGAGCAGCGAGCCGCTGCGCCTGACCTCGGCGCCGGTGCCCAGCAGCCGCAGGCCCGGCAGCTCGCGCTCGACCTCCGGCGCGCACCAGCCGCGGAGGAGCTCGGGCGTCGGCGCGGCGCTCATGTCGGCGCGGCGCTCACTTCGCAGGCGGGCGCCAGCCGCGGCTGCGCGAGTCGCTGACGAGCTGCGCGACCCGCGTGCGCAGCGTCGCGGGCGAAGGGGTGTTCAGCAGGGCTGCGCTCTGCACCTCCCCGCCGGGGTAGGCGAACGTCACCTGTGGGCAGGTGCCGACCTTGTACAGGGCGGCGAGTGCGCCATCGCTGTCGATCCCGATCGGCAGCGACAGTTCGCGCTGGCGGATCATCTTGCGAACGCCGTCGCGGTCCCCCTTCAGCGCCACCCCCGCGAAGCGCACGCCGGGGAACGACGGCGCGAGCGCCTGCATGTGAGCAAGCACTTCCGGGCAGGAGCCGCCGTCGATGAACAGCGCCAGCACGAGCGGCGCGCCTTCGTAGAGCTGGCAGACGTTGAGGATCTGCGGCCCGCGCTCCTGACAGGCGGGCACGCGCCCGGCGCCGCCGTCGTTCGCATGCGTCGCGGTGTCGGCGTCGCCCTGCAGGTTGCCGAGCGCAAGCGGCACCGCGAACGGCGGCAGCTGTTCGCCGCGGGCCAGGCCCTTGACCCCGTTGGGCTTGGTGACGATCGTGTTGACGGTGATCAGCGCGACGATCACGAGCGCGAGCAGCCCGACGTAGCCGCCGTAGCGTGGGGTGCTGCGACGCGGTGGGCGTGGCTCAGACGTGCTCATGGACGGGGCCGCCCTCGACGGGGGCGCTCGCGCGGGGGGACGAGTCCTGCGCGGGCCGCGGCGGCGGGCGGCGGCGGGCTCCGCCGAGCCGGGGGCCCGCCCCGTGGGCGTCCGTGGGGCCGAAGCGCACGAGCGCGGCCGGCAGCGCGAGCAGCACGCCGAGCAGCGAGACGGTCAGGTCGACGAGCGTGACGAGCCCGAAGTCGCGCAGCATGCGGATGTCGGACAGCACGAGCACGCCGAAGCCGGCGATCGCGGTGGCCCCCGAAGCGGCGACGGCGGCGCCGGTGCGGCGGTAGGCGCGCCGCAACGCCTCGACGGTGTCGTGCCCGGCGCGCAGCTCCTGGCGGTGGCGCTCGCAGAGCAGCACGCTGAACTCGGTGGAGACCGCGATCACGAGCGCGCCGAGCGTCACGGACATCGGGTTCAGCGGCACCCGCAGGGCGAACAGGACGAGCGCCGACCAGCCGCTGGCGAGCGCGATCGGCACCAGCGGCACGAGCGCGCGGCGGATGTCGCCGCCGAACAGGAGCAGCAGTACGAGCGCGACCACGGCGAGGCTCGCCAGCAGCGTCTCGACGCGCCGCAGCGGCGAGGCGACCGCGGTCCCGGAGCTGGCCGCCAGCACCGGCAGGCCCACGAGCCGGGCGCTGACCCCGGCGGGCGGGTGCAGGCTCGCGCGCATCCCTTCGATCACGCGCTGCTGGCGTTGCAGGCTCATCAGCCGGATGCCGAAGGCGAGCGTGGCGACCCGGCGGTCGGCGGTGATGACGTCCTGGGAGAAGTAGGGCGGGATCGCGTCGAGCAGGCCGGTCACCTCGGCCTGGGTGAGCTTCGCCGCCGCGGCGGCCCCGGCCTTGCCTTTTTTCGATTTCGTGGCCGGGGTGGGCGCGATCTGCCCGGAGCTGGCCGCCTGCGTGGAGAACAGGTCCGGAAGCGAGAAGGCCGGGCACAGCTCGGCCTTGCCGCAGCCGCGCGCGGCGCTGTAGCCGAAGCGGCGCAGCACGCCCTGCTCGTAGCGGCTCATCCATTCGATCGTCGCGGGCTTCGTCAGCGCCTTGGAGCTGACCATCAGGTCGATCTCGCCGCCGACGCCGGTGGCGCGCTCGAGCTGGTTCAGTCCTTCGATCGAGCCAAGGCTCTGCGGCACGAGCTTGGTGATGTCGGTCTCGACCCGCGTCTGCGTGTCGAGCCCCCAGCCGAGCGCCGCGAGCGCGAGGCCCGCGGCCAGCACGCGCCCCGGGCGCCGCACGGCGCCGACGAGCGCCCCGCGGGCGATGGCGCGCGTGAGCGGGTTGTCGCGCAGCAGCTCCCCGGCGCCTCGCCACGCGGCGGCGACGTCGAGCGCGAACGCCGAGCCCAGGGCGCGCGAGCCAAGGGCGCCCGCCGGACGGTCGGCAGCGGCGGCCCGCCGCCCGGTCAGCGCGAGGGCGGCGGCACCGGCGGTGAGCGCGCAGAGGAAGGCGAGCACGACGCCGATCACGAGCAGCGCGCCGAAGCCGCGCACCATCGGCACGGGCGAGAGCAGCAGCACGAGCATCGCGGCGACGCTGGCGGCGCCGGCGGTGGCGATCGTGGGGGCGCCGAGGGCGGCGGCGCGGACGACGGCGGGCTCGGCCCCGCCGGCGGCGCGCGGGCCGTCGTCGTCCCGCGAAGCCGCCCCTTCCGCGTCGGGCCCTCGCTCGCGCTCCTCCTGCACGCGCGACTGGAACTGGATCGCGTAGTCGACGGCGAGCCCGACGAGCACGGGCAGCACGGCGATCGAGGCGACGGTCAGCGAGGCGCCGGAGAGCGAGAGCGCCCCGAACGTCAGGGCCACGGCGAGCAGCGCGATCGCGAGCGGCAGCAGGCGCGGGCGCCCGGTGAAGACGAGGCCGAGCGCGGCGGCCATCACGAGCAGCACCGCGACCAGCAGCAGCTCGATCGAGCGCGTGATCGAGTTGACGAGGTCGGAGGTGATGACCGGCACGCCGGTGACGACGTAGCGCTCGCCGTTGCGCAGCCGCCACTGCGGCATCGCGACGGCGCGGCGGATCAGCTCGATCGTGTGCCGGCGCTGCGACTCGCTGAGGCCGGCGCGCATGCGCACGGAGATCAGCGCCGAGTCGCGGCTGGGGAACAGGTAGGCGAAGCGCTGCTTGGGCGTGCCGGCGGGCTTGCTGGAGTCGAACACGAGCGCGGTGACGAAGTCCCTGTTGTCGAGGCTCGGCTTCGAGGTCAGCCCGTACTGGAGCGCGAGCGTGACGAGCCCCTCCTGGAAGCGGGCTGTGGTGATCTTGCGCGCCTGGTGGCCGAGCGTGGCCGCTTCTTCAGCGCTCAGCCCGCGCCGCAGCGCGGCGCGGCGGACGGTGCGTTCGGCCTGCGCGGCCTGCGTCTGGGCCTGCTTGGTCTGCTCGGTGAGCTGTTCGTCGATCTGGGTGGCGGCCTCGTTGACGAACGTGCCGGGGCCGAACACGACCTTCACGGGGTGGTCGTGCGCGAGCTGCCCGCAAGGCCCGTTCGCGCCGCCCGCACCCTTCAGCGCCTGCGCGGGGACGTTGCCGGAGAGACAGCCCTCCAGGCCGACGAGACGGTCGATGTCTTCGCTCAGCACGAGCTTCTGCAAGTTGCCGGAGACCAGCACCTCGACGGGCTCTTCGCCGAAGCTGCGGTAGAAGCTCTGCGTCGCGCGGTAATCGGGGCTGGAGCTCGACACGAACGTGCTGGTCGCGGCGGTGGGCTTCAGCCGCAGCGCGAGCCCCGCCCCGGCGAGCCCGAGCACGATCGCGACGCCGACGATCAGCCGCGGCCGGCGCGCGGCCGCGGCCGCCAGCGACGAGAAGATCCGCGCTGCGTTCACAGGCGAAGGCTAACCGGGGCGGTGGCCATGGGGCGCAAGCGGCGCACCGGGACGGCGGCCGGACGGGCCTGGGCCGCCGGGCGGCGTCGGCTACTCCATCCCGAGAGGCCCGGCGCTTTCGCCGGAGAGGAACTGCCGCACGAAGTGGTTTTCGGAGGCGAACAGCTCCTCGGCGGGGCCGGTCTCGACGATCCGCCCCTTCCACAGCACGGAGATGTGTTCGGCGACGCGGCGGGCGCTCATGATGTCGTGCGTGATCACGACGTAGCAGCCGCCGTTCTCGGCGTGGATTTCCTTGATCAGCTCGCAGAGCAGGGCCGTGCGCACGGGGTCGAGGCCCGAGTCGGGCTCGTCGAACAGCACGATCTCGGGGTCGAGCACGAGCGCCCGGGCGAAGCCGGCGCGCTTGCGCATGCCGCCGGAGAGCTGGTTGGGCATCTTCTGCCCCTCGCCGCCGAGCCCGACCTCGGACATGCGCCGGTTGACTATCTCGGCGATCTCGTCCTCGCCCTTCTCGGTGTGCTGGCGCAGCGGGAAGGCGACGTTGTCGTAGAGGTTCAGCGAGCCGAACAGGGCGCCGTCCTGGAACAGCACGCCGAACTTCTTGCGCGTCTCGAACAGGTCGGCGTCGGACAGACCGGGGATCGAGACGCCGTGCACGAGCACGTCGCCCTCGTCGGGGTAGAGCAGCCCGACGATGTGCTTGATGCAGACGGACTTGCCGGTGCCGGAGGGGCCGAGGATCATCGAGATCTGGTTCTCGGGCAGGCCCATGTTCAGGCCACGCAGGACGTGGTTGCGCCCGAAGGACTTGTGCACGTCGATGAACTCGATGGCGTCCGGGTTCTCGGAGGGCCGGATCGTGCCGGTGTGGTACTCGAACTCGTCGGCCTCCGCGGCGCGCTCGCGTTCCCGCGCGCTGAAGGAGGTGCCGGCGGGCGGCGTCGCGGCGGCGTCGTGGCGGTCCGCGGCGGCTTGCCGGCGGCTGGCCTCACGCTCGGCAGCGGCCGAGGCGAAGTCTGTCTCGCCACCGGGCTCAACCGGCGCGACGTGGTGCTCGATCGGCTCGTAGGACTCGTCGGCGCCCTCGCGGTCGCCGTGCGGTCCGGGCGGCTGCTCGGCCATCGCCTAGCTCACCCCCCGATCGGGGCGCGCGGATTGGCTCCCCAGAAGATCTGCGTCCCGACCATGCCGATGACGTGCACGAGCACGAGGTTGAGCACCATCGACTTCGCGGTGGCCCTCCCCACCCCGACGGGCCCGCCGCTGGCGTTGTAGCCGTAGTAGCACGCCACAAGCACGATAGCGGTGGCCATGAACATGGCCTTGATCAGGCTGTAGAGGAAATCGGGTGGATTCTGGAACTGCCAGAAGATCAGGAAGTAGCCCCCGGAGGAGACGTAGCCGATCTGTTGCACGACGGCTATGTAGGAGGCCAGGAAGGCCGCTCCGATCCCCGCGAGGTACATGAAGGGCAGCACCAGCCAGGCGGCGAGCAGGCGCGTGGCGCAGAGGAAGGTCATCGAGTTGATGCCCATCACCTCGAGCGCGTCGATCTCCTCGGAGATGCGCATGGCGCCGAGCTCGGCGACGATCCCGGTGCCGACCTTCGCGGCCATCATGTAGCCGAAGGCGTACGGGGTGATCTCGCGCAGGTCGCACCAGGCGGTGAACACGCCCGAGTAGGCGGGCGCGCCCTGGGCGGCGGTGAAGTAGGCGCCCTCGATCCCGCATTGCAGGCCGAGGATGAACATCAGCGTCCAGATGATCGTGGTGGAGCCGACGATCAGGATGCCGGCCTGGCGCAGCGACTCGCCGAAGAAGCGGAACACCCGCAGGCCGTAGACGTCGCCGACGATGCGGCCGGTGAACTTGCCGATTTCGCCGGTGGCCGCGAGCCATTCGCGCGGCATCGCCAGAAGCTCGTTCATGCGCCGGCCCCCATCACTTGATCACGAGGATCTGCGGGTGCGTGGCCAGCAGCGTCTGCGTGAAGACGTAGTCGAAGGAGAAGATGGCGGTGAAGGCGAGCACGACGGCCTCGTTGACGGCGCGGCCGACGCCCTCCGCCCCGCCGGAGGCGGACATACCCTTGTAACAGCAGACGATGGCGATGATCGCGCCGTAGATGGTGGTCTTCAGCACCGAGCCCCAGAGGTCGGTGGTGGAAGCGTTGGCGAAGAGCGTGTTCCAGAACGGCCCGAGCGGCTGCCCGTTGATGAGCTCGGCGATGATCCCGCCGAAGATCCCGAACAGCAGCGCGTAGATGTCGAACAGGCCGGTGACGACCATCAGCGCGAGGAAGCGCGGGACGACGAGGTTCTTGACGGGGTCGACCCCCAGCACCTGCAGCGCGTCGAGCTCCTCGCGCACCTTGCGGGCGCCGAGGTCGGCGGTGATGGCGGTGCCGGCGACGCCGGCGACGACGACGGCGGTGACGCTGGGGCCGATCTCACGGATAGCGCCCAGCACGAAGAAGCCGCCGAGGCGGTCGAGCGCGCCGAAGATCGTGAGGAAGTTCGCGGCCTGCAGGCCGGGGGCGGCGTAGCAGAGGCAGACGGTCGAGATCAGCAGCGGGAACCAGCAGAGCCGTAGCGCGAACAGGAACTGCGAGACGAGCTCGCCGCCGTAGGGGTACGGCGGACGCAGCGCGCTCATGATGGTCCTCCCGGTGAGGATCATCATGTCGCCGAATTCTTCGAGCACGTGCCGGCCCGAGGCATACCCTCGCTCGGCGACGCTGCGCACCATCTTCTGCCTACCCCTCCTCGGGTTGCTTGGCTGCCCGGGAAACTCTACGCGATGCGCCGGGGCGACGCCAGCGGCAGGCGCAGGCGGTATCTTCCGCGCAGGTGAGGAGGGTAGGGCGCATTCGGGCGGGAGGCTTGGCGGTCGCGGCGGCGGCGCTGCTCGCGGGCTGCGGGAGCAGCGGCAGCTCCAGCCGGAAGAGCTCGGCGGGCACGGCGGCGAACGCGAACCACACGTTCAAGGTGCAAGCGCTGGACGTGACGTTCAAGCCGGCGCAGAAGGTGGGGCGCCCGGCGAAGATGCGAGTCGAGGTGCGCAACGCCGACACGGAGACGATCCCGAACGTCGCGGTGGCGCTGGACTCCTTCTTCTACGGTCCCGTCCCCTCCGGGCTGCCGGCGAGCAAGCAGCCGGTGTGGGTGGTGAGCAAGGCCCCGGGCCCGCCGGCGAAGGGGGAAGTGCAGGCGCCCGCGGGCGGCGGCCAGACCCTCTACGTCAACACCTGGGCGGGCGGCGAACTGGGGCCGAACCAGACGCACACCTTCGAATGGACGGTGATCCCGAAGAAGCCGGGGATCCAGCACGTGAACCTGGAAATCCTCGCGGCGCCGGGCGGGCAGCCAAAGGCGACGCTGCCGAACGGAACCCCGCTGCACGCGCGCTTCCGTTCGGAAATCGCGCCCGCGGGCTAGCGGCCCGGCCTGTGACGGGTGGCTACGGCCGCTGATAGGGTCCCGCGGACCGTGATGACTGGGAGAGGAGCGATCTCGGTGGGGCTGCTCGGCGCCTGCGCGGCGCTGGTGGCAAGCGGCTGTGGCGGCGGCTCCGAACAGAATCACGGCGAAGCGAAGCGAACGTACGAGATGCAGATCTCGGCGGCGAAGTTTCCGACCAAGCAGGCGGTGGCGCGCCCGGCGCAGCTGACGCTGCAGGTCCACAACGAAAGCTCGCACACGGTGCCGAACGTGGCGATCACGGTCGACTCCTTCTCCTATGTCGAAAAATATCCCGAGCTGGCGGCGAACAAGCGGCCGGTCTGGGTCGTGGAAGAAGGCCCCGGAACGCCGGCGAAGCTGCCGGTCCAGAGCCAGTCGGTGAGCCCACCGGGCGGCGGGCAGACGGCGTACGTGAACACGTGGGCGCTGGGACCGTTGAAGGCGGGCGCCTCGCGCACGTTCACGTGGAAGGTGGTGCCGGTGAAGTCGGGCTCCTACACGGTCCACCTGCGGGTGGGGGCTGGCCTGGCGGGCAACGCGAAGGCGGTGCTCGCGGGCGGCGGCGAAGGCCCGGTGACGCGCTCGCTGACGGCGACGATCGCGCCGAAGCCGCCGATCACGCACGTGGACCCGAACACGGGCAAAGTGGTGCCGGGCCCGTTCCCGGCGCAGCCGAAGTCCTCCTAGAGACGTAGCGGGGCGCACCCCCCGCGGGAGCTCCCGGCGGAGGCGTTTGGCCCGCTGTCGAAACGCCGCCTCGCGGATTTCGCCAAACGGTGATGTCCCGGTGCCTGCTTGGCATTACGATTGCGTTCGGCTCCACGGGCCTTGGCCCGGCAGCCCGTCACGATCTTCGACCCATCCCGCGAGCGCCGAAGCGCTCGACGGCCTTCAGGAGGAATCGATTCCGCTCATGCCCAGGACCCGTCAGCAAAACGTCACCGCCGCGCAGTGGAGCGCCAATGGCGCAGCCCTTGGCTCGCTGGACCTCACGGTCGCGGACAACCAGGTCTTCGGGGCGAACGTGTTCTCGCCCGCCGTCCAGCGCAGCCGTCTGCCGAAGCACGTCTACAAGGCGCTGCACCGCACGCTCGCGCGCGGCGAGGCGCTGGACACAACGCTGGCGGACTCGGTCGCCCAGGCGATGAAGGAATGGGCGATGGAGAAAGGCGCCACCCACTACACGCACTGGTTCCAGCCGCTGACGGGCTCGACGGCGGAGAAGCACGACTCCTTCTACGGCCCGGTGGGCGACGGCACGGCGATCGCGGAGTTCTCGGGCAAGGAGCTGATCCAGGGCGAGCCGGACGCCTCCTCGTTCCCGACGGGCGGCATCCGCGCGACGTTCGAGGCGCGCGGCTACACGGCGTGGGACCCGACCTCGCCGGCGTTCATCCTGGAGAACCCAAACGGGGCGCTGCTG
This sequence comes from Solirubrobacteraceae bacterium, assembly GCA_035508515.1. Lineage (GTDB taxonomy): Bacteria > Actinomycetota > Thermoleophilia > Solirubrobacterales > Solirubrobacteraceae > Palsa-744. The sequence goes on from DATJMW010000038.1 coordinate 29,049, forward strand.
TGCATCCCGACGGCGTTCACCTCCTGGACGGGCGAGGCGCTGGACCACAAGATCCCGCTGCTGCGCTCGATGGACGCGCTCTCCAGCTCGGCGGTGCGCGCGCTCGAGGTGCTGGGCGACGAAGACGCCTCGCGCGTGTTCACGACGATGGGCTGCGAGCAGGAGTACTTCCTGATCGACGAGCAGTACTACTTCGAACGCCCGGACCTCGTGACGACGGGCCGCACGCTGTTCGGGGCGAAACCGCCGAAGGGCCACGAGCTGGACGACCACTACTTCGGCTCGATCCCCGAGCGCGTGCTGGCGTACATGCTGGAGGTCGAGCTGGAGCTGGCGAAGCTGGGCGTGCCGATCAAGACGCGCCACAACGAGGTTGCGCCGAACCAGTTCGAGGTGGCGCCGATCTTCGAGAACTCGAACGTGGGCTCCGACCACCAGATGCTGACGATGCAGATCATGCAGAACACGGCGCGCCGCTACGGCCTGGTCTGCCTGCTGCACGAGAAGCCGTTCGCGGGCGTGAACGGGTCGGGCAAGCACAACAACTGGTCGATGGGCACGGACACGGGCCTGAACCTGCTGGAGCCGGGCGACACACCGGCGGAGAACCTGCAGTTCCTGTTCTTCTGCGCGGCGGTGATCCAGGCGGTGAACAAGCACCAGCAGCTGCTGCGGGCGTCGATCGCGAGCGCGGGCCAGGACCATCGCCTGGGCGCGAACGAGGCGCCGCCGGCGATCATCTCGATCTTCCTGGGCGCTGAGCTTGAGAAGGTCTTCACGGCGATCGAGAAGGGCAAAACGCAGGCCTCGAAGCCGGGTTCGTTCCTGGGCCTGGGGACGCCGGTGCTGCCGGCGCTGCCGCTGCACGGCGGCGACCGCAACCGCACGAGCCCGTTCGCCTTCACGGGCAACAAGTTCGAGTTCCGCGCGCTGGGCTCCAACCAGTCCCCGGCGTTCCCGAACACGGTGCTGAACACGATCGTGGCGGAGTCGGTCGACGACCTCGCCGACAAGCTGAAGTCGGCGCTGAAAAAGTCGGGGGCGACGCTGGAGAAGGCGGTGACGAGCGTCGTGAAGGAGGCCTGGGCCGCAAACAAGCAGGTGGTGTTCGACGGCGACGGCTACTCCGAGGAGTGGCACAAGGAGGCGCAGAAGCGCGGCCTGGCGAACCTGCCGACGACGCCGGACGCGCTGCCGTGGCTGACGGACAAATCGACGGTGGCGACGTTCAAGAAGTACAAGGTGCTGAGCAAGCGCGAGCTGGAGTCCCGCTACGAGGTGTTCACCGAGCAGTACGTGATCAACCTCAACATCGAGTCCGAGACCGAGGCCTCGATCGCGCGCACGATGGTGCTGCCGGCGGCGGTGCGCTACCTGACCGAGCTGCGGGCAAGCGGCATGGAGGAGCTCGTGGGCGAGGTGGAGCCGTTGGTGAAGGAGCTGCACTTCGCGCTGCGCAAGCTGGAGGACGCGAACCTCGACGTGAACCACCCCGAGGGCCCGCAGAAGGAGGCGCTCTACATGCGCGACGGCGTGATCCCGGAGATGGAAGACGTGCGCGACGTCTCAGATCGGCTGGAGAAGCTGGTGGCCGACGACCTGTGGCCGCTGCCGAAGTACTCGGAGATGCTGTTCATCAAGTAGCTGCTCGGCGGTGCCGACCGGTTGATGGGAGAGCCCGCGTGTGCGGGCTCTCTCTATGACCGCCCTCAGCTCTCCCGCAGGCGCGGCGGGTCATACGCGGTGCTGCAGCGATAGCCGTAGCGCTCGTACTGGCGCTCGTAGCGCCGCGCGCAGTACTCGCCGGCGTGCAGGCACTTGTGGCTGCCGCCGATCGTCGCGGAGGTGAAGCGCGAGCTGCAGCTCGCATGAGCAACCGGGCTCGCCGTGGCCGCCCCCGGCAGCGCGAACGCCGCGACGGTGGCAAGGATGGCGAACAGCGGCTTCATCGGGCGATCTGCGCCGAAGACCATAGCGCCTGATCCTCGACCCCCAGCCGCCACAGCCCGACGCCGAGTCCGTGCTGTCGACCGATCCGTAGCAGCGCCGCGACGGCTGCGCCGTCCATCGACCAGACCCGGTGGGGCACGCCTTCGGCTGTATAGGCAAATGTCAGCTCGTGCGAGGCGGGGTCGCTGCGTACACGGGCGTGCTCGGCGTGGGCGAGCGCCACGACTTCCGGGTACTGGTAGGCCGCACCGCGCTCGCCTTCGGGCCAGTCCAGGCCGTACATCGGCGCGCCGAGCACGAAGCGCGCGTGGTGGGGCAGCGAGGACAGGTAGGTGGCCGTGGCGATCGCCGCGCCCAGCGGCGCGATCGGGCCGGGCCCGGAACCTTCCCAGTGCGCGCCCCAGGCGAGCACGAACACGTTGTCCGCCAGCGCCACGAGCGCGCGGTCGTCGTAGAAGCCCGTGGAGCGCTTCGGGTCGTCCTGCCCCACCCCCACCACCACGACGGACAGCTTCTTGTGCAGGGCGTGCAGGCTGCCCGCGAGCGCCGCGACGAACGAGGTGAGCGCTTGGCGGTCGGCGGCGCCGTCGTTCTCCAGGTCGAGGTTCAGCCCGGCGTTCGCCTCTTCGCCGGCGATCGCCGCCAAGCGCGCGAGCGTCGCGGCGCGCAGCGCCGGGCGGGTCAGGATCGCGTGCACCGTCGCGCCGTCCTGGCAGTTGAAGCGCGGCATCACCGCGATCCGCTGCGAGCGCGCGTATTCGGTGACCGCCGGGTCGGGCCGGCCCGTGACGCCGCCGCCCGGCAGCGCGCAGTCGTAGAAGGTCGGGTACAGCACCGAGATCGAGCCCGCGTGCGCCCGCAGGTCCCGCAGCGAGTCGGGGGCGCCCGCGAGCAGGTAGGCCTGCACGCGGGCCGAGCCCGACGCCGGCGCCGATGTCGGCGCCGCGAGCAGCGCCAGCCCCAGCGCGCACGCGAGCGCCGCGCGGCGGCCCATCAACCGGCAGCGACCTGGGGCAGCGACCAGATCGTCTGGTCCTCGCTGCCCAGGTGCCACAGCCCGATTTTCAGGCCCAGCGACTGGGCCAGCGCCATCCGCGCCCCGACCGACTGCTGGTTTGAGTACCACACGTCGTGGTGTACCCCGGAGCCGTCGGTGTAGGAGAAGTGCGGCGAGAGCGCTGTCGAGTCCCATTCCGGCAGCGCGCCGAACACCGTCTGAAGCGCGACGATGTCTTCGTACTCCAGCGGCGTCCCCGGGTTGCCGGGGCCGCCGCCGTTCGGCCAGTCGATCCCGTACATCGGCATGCCCAGCACGAACTTGCTCAGGTGCGGCATCGTCGCGGTGTATTCGGCCACGCGCTTGAACCAGCCGTATTCGTCCATCGAGCCGGGGCCCGAGGTCGTCCAGTGCAGCCCCCAGTCGAGCACGAACACGTAGTCCGACACCGCCGAGAGCGCGGCGTCGTCGTACATCGCCGCGCGGCCCGTCGGCACGTTGTAGTACTTGGCCGTGACGATCGTCGAGACCTTGTCGCCCTGGGAGTGAAGTTTTTCCGCCAGCGCCGTGATGAACGAGGTGAACGCGTTGCGGTCGCTCGAAGGCGCGTCCTCGAAGTCGACCTGGATCCCCTCGTAGCCGTGTTCGCGGCACAGCGCAGCGAGACGTTCGATCAGCGCCGTGCGCCAAGTGGAGTTGTTCAGGATCTGGTCCTCGAGGCCCTGGTTCTGGCAGTTCAGGCGCGGCATCACTTCGATCTTGCGCGCGTTCGCCCAGCCCGTGACGAGCGGATCGTCGTTGCCTTCGACGCCGCCGCCCGACAGGCAGTTGAAGTACGTCGGGTAGACCACGCCGACCTGCTGGTAGTGCGCCTCCAGGTCGTGGAAGCTCTGGTCGGTGGAGGCGAGCAGGAACGCCTGCGCCGTGCCCGTCGTCGGGACCGGTTCCGCGGTGTGCACCGTCAGCGCCGGCGTCGCTTCGCTGATCGCGCCGAGCGAGTCGACCGCCACGACGCTGATCGCGTAGTCGGTCGAGGGCGCGAGGTTCGAGAGCGTCATCGCCGGTTCGGGCGTCTGCCCCACCGGTTCGCCGTCGCGGAACACGCGGTAGCCCACGATGTTGCCGCTGACCGGCGTGCTGGGCGACCAGCTCAGCTGTACCGAGCCGCTGGTGACATTGCTCGCCGCCAGCCCCGTCGGCGTGGAGGGTGGCGTGTGCGTCGTCACGACCGTGACTTCCGGCGCCGGCAGGCTGAGCGCCCCCGCGGAGTCCAGCGCGCGCACCGTGAACGCGTAGGAGCGCGCCGAGGCGAGCGTCACCGTCGCGCTCTGGCCGTGGATCAGGCCGACGGGGGCGCCGTCCTTGTAGAGCATGTAGCCCACCAGCGTGCCGCTGTTCGCGCTGCCCGGCTGCCAGACGAGCGTCGCGCTCGTGTCGCCGACGTGCTCCGCCGCGATCAGCGGCGAGCCGTTCGGCGGCACGTGCCCCGTCTTCAGGCTCAGCGTCGCGCTGCGCGGCCCCTCGCGTTTCGCGGCGTCCACCGCGCTGACCGCGACCGCGTAGGTGTGTGGGTAGGTGAGGTGCACCAGCCGCATCGAGCTGCCCGGGGTCTGCCCCACCAGTTTCCCGTCGCGGTAGACGCGGTAGCCCACGATCCGGTCCGCGCCGGCTTTCGCGGCCAGCCACTGAACCGTGGCGCCCTGTTCTGAGACTTCGGAGGCGCTGACGCCGCTCGGCGCGCCCGGGGCGCCCGCGTCGGCGCCCGAGCCGGTGCTGACGCGGCCGTCGGCGCCGATCACCAGCGCCTGGCTCGCGGGGCCGAGATGGCCGCGGGTGTCCACCGCCGCGACCGTGATCCGGTGCGAGCGCCCCGCGGTCACCTTCAGCGCGTAGCTGCGCGCGTGCGTCTGGCCCACGACCGCGGCGTCGCGCACGACGCGGTAGCCCGCCAGCGGCGCGTCGCCGCGGGCGGCGCTCTTCCAGGCGAGCGTGATCTTCCCCGCCGAACGGCTCGCCACGCGAACCCCCGCGACCCGGCCCGGAGCGTGGAACGGAACCCGCGAGCGCAGTTTCGACCAGCACCCGTTCCCGCCGTCGACGCCGCCGCGCGCCTGCACCGAGAACGTCGTCAGCCGGCCGGGCGTGACGCGCACGATGAGCGAGCCGCCGTCGGTCTGGCCGACCGTGTGCCCCGAGCGCTGCACGCGGTAGCTGACGCCGCTGGACCCCCCGGCCGGCGCCTTCCAGCTCAGCTTCGCCCGCGGGCCGCCGACCCGCGTCAGGCGCAGGTCGCGCGGCGCGCCCGCCGAGCAGGCCGAGCCCTTCCCGGCCGCGGCCGGCGCGGCGGAGGGGAGCGCCGCGACGAGTCCCAGCGACGCCAGCGCCACCGCGAGCGATGCCCTGCCGGCGCGCGTCATCGCACCGGCCCCAGTCGTACGAGCCCTTCGCGCCCCACCTGCGGGAAGGCGTGCCAGTGGCCGTAGACCTTGCCGAGGCTGACGACCGCCGCGGGCCGCGGTGCCGGCTTGGGGTGCGCCCGCCCCGGCTGCAGTTTGCGCTCCAGGTGCACGATCGCCGCCCAGCCCTGGTGGGCGAGCCGGCGCGGCGCGTTCAGCTCGCCCGGGCCCAGCAGCGTCACGGGCAGCAGCGAGGCGGGCAGGACCAGCATCGCCAGCACCCGCTTCGGCGTGATCGCTCGCGCGCGCGGGTCCTCGCTGCCGGGCTTGTAAACCGCCGCGGCGGTGGCGTCCGTCACAGCTCACCCCCGCCCGTCGCCAGCTGCGCGCCGCCGGTCCGCAGGCGCGCGCCGCCCGTCTTGCGGCCCCCACCGCCGGGCGGCGCGCGCGTACCCCACGCGGAAGTGCGGCAGGTCGCGATCGCGTAGTAGGTCTGCCACAGCATGATCGCGAGGTAGAAGAAGACGAACAGCACCCCGTAGAGCCACACGAGGCTGTACTCGTCCTGGAAGATCACGTAGTAGAGCGAGTAGACCATCGCCAGCGAGTAGATCCCCGCGAGGTACACCAGCGGCAACGTCCCTCCCTGGATAAGCGAGCCCCACACGAGTGCGTGGATCGCCGCGACCGGGGCGATCAGCGGCAGCACGATCGAGAGGTAGGTGAAGAACGCCGCGACCGGGTGCTTGCGCCAGATGAAGCGCGCCGCGATCAGCGACTCGCGCGTCCAGGAGCGCTTCCAGCGCGTCTGCTGCTTCAGGAAGCCACGGAACGTCGTCGGCACGATCGTGTGCGAGATCGCGCGCTTCTCGTAGACGACGCGCCAGTCGCGCAGCACGCAGTTCGTCAGCGAGCGGTCGTCGCCGAAGGTCGACTCCACGCCCAGGAAGGTCTGGTTCTCCCACCACTCCATCCGCGGCAGGATCGCCTCGCGGCGGTAGGCCGAGAAGCAGCCCGAGCAGCAGGTCACGGCATTGAACACCGATTCCGCCGCCTTGACCACGCGGAAGGCCACGAAGTAGCGCACGCCCTGCATCCGCGTGAGCCAGTTATCGCGCAGGTTCAGCACGTCCGCGTGGCCGCAGACCGCGCCCACCCGCCCGTCGGCGAAGGGCTGCACCAGCGCTTTCAGCGCGTCGGGCGCCACGACCGAGTCGGAGTCCACGAACACGATCACCTCCGCGTCGCTGGCGCGGATGCCCGCCGCCATCGCCGCGCGCTTGCCGCGGTTCTCCGGGAAGTCGATCACGCGCACGCGCCCGTTCGCCCCGTCGGCGACGCGCTGCATCTCCGCCAGCGTGTCGTCGGAGGAGCCGTCGTTCACCGCGATCAGCTGCAGCTTCTCGACGGGGTAGTCCAGCTCCAGCAGCGAGCTGAGCGAGCGCGCGATCGCCTCCTCCTCGTTGAAGCCCGGCATCACGATCGCGATCCGCGGCTCGAGGCCCACGTCGGGCCGCGAGCGGTAGAACAGGCTCAGCGCGAAGCGGCTGACGATGTAGCTCGCGACGCAGACGCTGTAGACGCCGAAGAAGACGTTCGAGAACAGCAGGTCGATGAACGCCGCCTTGTAGGCCATCACCGCGACGATCAGCGCCACCAGGTACAGCGCCGCGACGACCTTCAGGGTACGCAGGAGCAGCATCGCTACGGCACCATCCTGCGGCGGCCGCCCGGGGTGCGGTAGGTGCAGTCGAGCACCGCGGGGCAGCGGTTCAGCCAGCCGTAGTCGTGGCCGGGGTGAACCGTCACGACGACGGCCAGCGCGTAGTCCTCCGGGCCGAAGCCCGAGCCGTCCACGCGCGGGTCGGGGTTGACGCTGCGCAGCGTCTCCCCCTCGCCGATGTCCAGGCACGGGACCAGCGGGTCGTAGACGTCGACCTCGGCGCCTTCCTCGCGCAGTCGTCGCACGATCTCCCGCGAAGGCGCTTCGCGCGCGTCGGCGACGCCCGGCTTGTAGGAGACGCCCACGACCAGCACACGCGCCCCGGACAGCGAGCGCCCCTCCTGCACCAGCATCTCGTGCGCGCGGCAGACGACGTGGCGCGGGCGGCCCGCGAGCTTGCGCATCGCCTGCTCCGCCACCATCGCCGGGCGGCCGCGGCCGCGCAGCGGCTGTGCCAGGTAGTAGGGGTCGACGCCGATGCAGTGCCCGCCCACGCCCGCGGAGGGGTAGTGGGCCATGAAGCCGTAGGGCTTGCTCGCGGCGCCTTCGGTCACCTCGACGGGGTCCAGGCCGTAGGTCTGGCAGGCTTCCGCGATCTCGAACGCCAGCGCGATGTTCACGGCGCGAAACGTGTTCTCGTACAGCTTCACCATCTCCGCGGCCTCCGGCGAGGAGACGCGATGCACGCTCTGGCAGGAGTGGCGCAGCACCTCGGCCGCGCGGCGGAAGCACGTCTCCGAGACGCCGCCGATCACGCGCGGCGTCGTCGTCTGCGAATGCTCGTCCACGCCGGGGTCGATGCGCTCGGGGGCGAACGCCACGAACACGTCCTCGCCCACGCGCAGGCCGCGCTCCGCCAGCGGCTCCACCAGCAGCTCGCGCGTGCAGCCGACGTACGTCGTCGAGGTCAGCACGATCGTCTGCTCGGGGCGCGCGTGGCGCACGACGGAGGCGCATGCCGACCGCAGCGCCCGCGGGTCCGGCGTGCGCCACTCGTCGATCGGCGTCGGCACGCAGATCAGCACGAGGTCCGCGGCGTTCAGCGCCTCGCTGCGGTCCGTCAGCACGAAGCCGTCGCCCCGCAGGTGCTCGCGCAGGCTGTCGTGCTCGGCGTCCAGCAGCTCGGCCTCGCCCTCGCGGATCTGGCGCAGGCGCTCCGCGGAGCTGTCCAGGCCGACGATCCGGCAGCCCGCGTCGCGCAGCGCGATCGCCGTCGGCAGGCCGACGTAGCCGAGCCCGACCACCGCGACGACCGCGTGCTCGCGCTCGACCGCCTCCACGGCCGGGGCCGGGAGCGTTACCTCGGCGGCGCGTGCATCGAGCGCCGTCATCTGCTCTGGAGCCGCCTCCACGGCAACGTCTCGCAACATGACTAACCCCTTATCCGATCCGTAAAGTTAACTTTTGCGTCGCGTGCCGCTCCGAACGCGGCGGCTACGACCCCATCTGCTTCTGTCGGAGGTCCTCGCGGGGTCGTTGTTGTCCTCCCGCAGCTGTCCTCGTCGCGGGGCAGTGTGCACACCGCGCGGGCGATCGCCAAAGCGTTTGGACGGCCGTTCTAACGGCGCGTGCCAAAGGGCATACGGCGCGTCGTCCCAAGCGGGCTGGCGCTGCCCGAAAGGGGCAGCCCGGGGTTCGGCACGCGCCGGCCCTTAACAGAGAAAGGACCCCGATCGGGGTCCTTTCCCATCCCTACCTGAAACTGCGCGAGGCTCAGCGGATGAAGGTCCTGACCTCGAGCAGTTCGCGGTTGCTCGGTTCTTCGATCGGCTGGCCGAGACCCGAACGGGCTTCCACCGTCGTGTTCAGGCCCGTCTGTTCTTTGGTGGTGGTGAGACCGCTCACCGTCGTCGTCGTGAGCACGTCTTTTTCACCGCCTTCGAACATTTCCGGCTGCTGAATGCCTTTGACGGCCTTGTACTTCAGCGTCGCGAATTCGCTCATCTTGTTCACGTCCGTGCCGAAGAAGCCTCGCGACAGCGGCGCGATCACCGAGCCTTCGATCGTCTCGAGGCTCAGCGTCTGCGGCGGGATCCCGCACTCGAACACGAAGGCAGGGCCTCCACCTTCGCGCTTCAAGTCCCAGCCGACGGTCGGCTTTTCGCCGCCTTTGATCACGCCAAGGTTGCCTTCGAACCCACCCGTGGCTTCGATCACGCCTTCTTTCGCGGGGTTCGTCTGGCACTCGCGCACCGTTTCCGTGCCGGTCTCACAGCCCCCGAAGGAGACTTTCGCCTTGAAGGTTTTCGGACCGGTGTATTCGCCTTCGAGCACCATCTCCGAGCATTCGACCAGGGCGCCGCCCGTGGTTTCCAGCTGCGGTTCAGGTTCTTCGCCGATGCCGTAGAAGTGGTTCGCCGTGCCCGGCCCCGGCAGCCATTCGTATTTGCCTTTTTTCGTCGGGCTCTGGCGCGTGCAGTTCTTGCCTTTGTATTCGCCCTTGTACACCGTACGTTTCTTGACGACTTCGCTTTCGGCTTTCACGCAGCGGCCCAGTTCCGGCAGTTCCGCCGCGGAGGCGCCCGTCGCCGCGAATGCCGCCGACACCGCGACGGCTGCGAGCAGCATGCCCGCGATGACCTTGATTCGTCTCATTGACGCTTTCTCCCTTTTCCCCGATGGTCCCCGACTGTCAAAGCAGGCATCCGATCCTGCCCGGCCCTCCAAGAGCACTACCCGCGCTCGGACTTCATGTCCGCGACTCGTGCAGTGCTGAATACCCTGATTCAGGGTCCGCAAACGGAGCCGAAATGTCAAGTGCCGCCGCTGCCGGCCGCGGAGCCGCCAGCTAGCATGGCTTGATGGCCCGCGACTACCTGAAGGCGCTCTCCGAGCACGTCGTCGTCTACGACGGCGGCATGGGCGCCACGCTCGAGCAGTTCGAGCTCACGAACGAGGACTACGGCGGGCTGGAGGGCAAGTGCCACGAGGCGCTCGTGCTGAACCGGCCCGACGTGATCGAGGGCGTCCACGCCTCGATGCTCGAAGCCGGCGCCGAAGTGCTCGAGACCGACACCTTCCAGGCCTCGCGGATCAAGCTCGAGGAGTGGGGCCTCGCCGACTACACCGTCGAGATCAACACGAAGGCCGCCGAGATCGCGCGCCGGGCCGCGGGTGAGACACGCTTCGTCGCGGGCTCCATCGGGCCCACGGGCCATCTCCCCGCCTCCGAAGACCCCTCCCTGGGGCAAATCCGCTTCGGCGAGCTGGTCGAGGTCTTCTCCGAGCAGGCCGCCGGGCTGATCGACGGTGGCGCCGACCTGCTGATCATCGAGACCGCGCAGGACATCCTCGAGGTCAAGGCCGCCGTGTTCGGCGCCCGCGAGGCCTTCAGGTCCACGGGACGCACGCTGCCGATCCACACCTCCGTCTCGCTGCTGCCGAACGGCGGCAAGATGCTGCTCGGCACCGACATCTCCTCGGTGCTGACGACGCTCGAGGCGCTGAAGGTCGACGTGATCGGGCTGAACTGCTCCACAGGGCCGGAGGACATGCGCGACGCGATCCGCTTCCTTGGCGAGTTCTGCCCCGTGCCCGTGGCCTGCATCCCGAACGCGGGCCTGCCGCTGCAGGGGCCCGACGGCGAGACCATCTTCCCCGAGCAGCCCGAGCCGCTGGCGGAGGCGCTGAAGGAGTTCGTCGAGCGCTACGGCGTCGGCGTCGTCGGCGGCTGCTGCGGCACGACCCCCGCGCACATCGCCGCGATCGTCGAGCGCGTCGCCGGCCGCGCCGTCGGCCCCCGCCCCGCCCCGCGCCCGCCGCAGCTGTCCTCGATGATCGCCTCGACGCCGCTCCAGCAGGAGCCCGCCCCCACGATGGTGGGCGAGCGCGTCAACTCCCAGGGCTCGCGCAAGGCAAAGGAGCTGCTGCTCGCCGACGACTACGACGGCCTCGTGCAGATCGCCGAAGACCAGGTCGAAGGCGGCGCGCACGTGCTGGACCTGTGCGTCGCGCTGACCGAGCGCACCGACGAGGACGAACAGATGCGCCTGCTCGCCAAGAAGGTCTCGCTGACGCAGCCGGCGCCGATCCAGATCGACTCCACCGAGCCGGAGGTGATCGAGCGGGCGCTGGAGCAGATCCCCGGCCGCGCGATCGTCAACTCCGTGAACCTCGAGGCCGGGCGCGAGAAGCTCGACCGCGTCGTGCCGATGGCGCTCGCGCACGGCTCGGCCCTGATCGCCCTGACGATCGACGAGGTCGGGATGGCCAAGACCGCCGAGCGCAAGGTCGAGATCGCCAAGCGCATCCGCGACCTCTGCTGCGAGGAGCACGGCCTCGACCCGCAGCTTCTGATCTTCGACTGCCTGACGTTCACGCTGACGACCGGCGACGAGGAGTGGAAGCCCTCCGCGATCGAGACGATCGATGGCATCAGGGCGATCAAGGCGGAGATCCCCCACGTGAAGACCTCGCTCGGCGTCTCGAACGTCTCCTTCGGCGTCTCCCCAGGCGCCCGCGCGGTGCTGAACTCGGTGTTCCTGCACCACTGCGTCGACGCCGGCCTCGACCTCGCGATGGTGAACCCCAACCACATCACCCCCTACTTCGAGATCTCAGAGGAGGAGCGGGGGCTGGCGGACGACCTCGTCTTCAACCGCCGCGAGGACGCGCTCGAGCGCTTCATCGCCCACTTCGAGTCCAAGGGCGAGGAGGAGTCCACCAGCGGAGCGGCCGATCCCACCGAGGGGATGGAGCCCGAGGAGGCGCTGCACTTCCACATCCTGCGCCGCCGCAAGGATGGCGTCGAGGACTGGATCGACAAGAGCGTCGAGAAGATCGGCGCGGTCCCGACCCTGAACGACGTGCTGCTCCCGGCGATGAAAGAGGTCGGCGACAAGTTCGGGGCCGGCGAACTGATCCTGCCCTTCGTGCTCCAGTCCGCCGAAGTGATGAAGCGCGCGGTGGCGCAGCTTGAGAACTACCTCGACAAGATCGAGGGCTACACGAAGGGCACCGTCGTGCTCGCGACGGTGTTCGGCGACGTGCACGACATCGGCAAGTCGCTCGTGAACACGATCCTCACGAACAACGGCTACACCGTCGTCGACCTTGGCAAGCAGGTACCGATCCAGACGATCGTCGACGCCGCCCAGGAGCACAAAGCAACCGCGATCGGGCTCTCGGCGCTGCTGGTCTCCACCTCCAAGCAGATGCCCGCCTGCATCCAGGAGCTGCACGCCAAGGGCCTCCAGTTCCCGGTGCTGATCGGCGGCGCCGCGATCAACCGCGCCTTCGGCTACCGCGCGCTGTACCCCGGCGGCAAGGAGTCAGAGGAGGTCTACGAGCCCGGCGTCTTCTACTGCAAGGACGCCTTCGAGGGCCTGTCGGTGATGGACCAGCTGATCGACTCCGATGCGCGCGGCGCGCTCGTCGAGAAGCTGCTCGCCGGCGCCACGGAGTTCCGCGCCAAGGGCGAGGAGCCCCAGGAGGAGCTGAACTTCGCCGACGATTCCGTCCGCTCGGCGGCGCGCACCGACTTGCCGGTCCCCACGCCGCCCTTCTGGGGCGTGCAGGAGATCGAGGTCGACATGGACGAGGTCTACCGCCATCTCGACACGCACGTGCTGTTCAAGCTGCACTGGGGCGGTCGCGGCGTCAAAGGCGAGGCCTGGCAGAAGCTGCTCGACGAGGACTTCCGCCCGCGCTTGGAGCGGATGTGGAAGGAGCAGACCTATCTTCATCCCCGCGCCCTGCTGGGCTTCTTCCCCTGCTACGCGCTCGGCAACGAGATCGTCGTACTGGACCCGGAGGACCGGGAGACCGAGCTGACCCGCTTTGTCTGCCCGCGCCAGCCGAAGGGCGACCGCATCTGCCTCGCGGACTTCTTCCGCCCCGCCGAAGACGGCAAGCCGCCGCAGGAGCTGGACGTGATCGCCGTGCAGGCCGTCACCGTCGGCTCGGAGGTCACCGAGCTGATGGCGAAGCTCGAGGCCGAAGGCGAGTTCGCCGAGCAGCTGTTCGTGCACGGGCTCGGCGTGCAGACCGCTGAGGGGCTGGCCGAGTGGCTCCACTGGCGCGCGCGCACGATGCTCGGCATCGGCGAGGCGCAGGGGCGGCGCTACTCCTGGGGCTACCCCGCCGTCCCGGAGCAGTCGGAGCACCTGAAGGTGCAGGAGCTGCTGCGCCTGGAGCAGATCGGCATGAAGATCACCGACGGCTACGCGCCCGAACCCGAGCAGTCGACGCTCGCGCTGATCGCCCACCACCCGCAGGCGATCTACTTCGGCACCCGCCAGGGCCGGCTGCTGCCCGACGGCTCCCCCGACGACCTGATCCGCGGCTCGAACCGCGACCCCTCGCTGTTCGGCGAGATCGGCGACGAGGAACCGCCCGAAGGGGCCGTCGAGTCGGAGGACGAGCCCGCGATGTCGGGCTAGGGCGTCGTGGGGGCGGCGCCTTGCGGCGTCCTCGCTCGCTCATGTGCGTCCGCACACTTCGCTCCCTGCGTCCTTGCACGGCTTGACCCACGACGCCCTGGCGGCGTGGGCAAACTTCAGGCTAGTCGTCTTCTTTGGGCGGGGGGCGGAACAGGATCCGCTTGACCTCGGAGGCGGTGCCGCCGCCGAGCCGCAGCGCGGTCTGGAACCCCTCCTCCCCCAGCTCCCCCGCGTCGAGCGCGCGCCGCAGCGCGTTCAAGGTCGGCAGGTCCTCCTCGGCGACCTGGTCGCGCGCGGTCTCGACCAGGATCAGGTGCCGCGGCCGCTTCGCGGCGGCGGCGATCCGCACGAACGGCTCGCGCTCCTCGGCGCCGACGCCGTCGGGCACGAGCACGACGGTCTCCCTGTTCTGAAGTCGCTTCGTCACCGCGGCGAGCAGCAGCTCCCGGGCGCGCTCGGCCAGGTCGTCCTCGGAGACCTTGCCCGCCAGCAGCTTGCGCACCTTCGCGGGCGTCAGCAGGCTGGCGCGGTCCTCGATCAGGCGGGCGACGAAGCGCTCGCGCTCGGCGGCGGAGGCCGAGACGATCACGACGAGGCTGCCCGGCGAGTAGCGCAGCCGGTCGGCAGGCTTGAGCACCTTGCAGTGCGTCGCGATGTTCGCGGGGCGCTCGGGGGCGCCCTCGCGCCGGGGTCGTTCCGAAGACCAGCCCGTACGCTCGTCGGCGCCGATCTTGACGCTGCGCGATCCGGGGCGGCTGGCTGAAGGTTGCTCTGGCATACCTCCATCATGCCCTAAGAGCGAGGCGGACCCGGCCGCCAGCCTCGAATTTAGGGAAGCGGCCCTCAGCCTGGGCGCGGGTCGGCGGCGATCAGCGCCAACTTCGCGCGCCGGTCCAGGCGCTTGATCCGCGCCTCCTCGCGCCGCGCCGCGGTGCGGTCAGCCATCACGGCCCGGTAGACCAGGGCCACCGGCAGCCGGCTCGCCGTGTAGCGGCTCGCCACGCCGGCGTTGTGCCGGCGCAGGCGCCGCTCCACGTCGGTGCTCCAGCCCGTGTAGAGCGAGCCGTCGGCGCAGCGGAGCATGTAGACCCAGGCGTCGTCGGGCATGCGATCCGATTACGCCGCGGGGCGGCGGATGCCTGCCGGCGACGTACCTACCCCAGCGTCCGCGCCGGCGTGGCCCCTCCGCCCGCCGCCTGCGGCAGCGGCCCGAGCCGCACGGGCGAGGCGTGCGCCATGCGCAGGCGCAGCTCGCGCCAGGACATGCCCTCGTTCAGCAGCGCGGGGAGTCCCATCAGCGCGGCGGTCGCGAGCTCGACGACCTGGAGCACGATCCCGTAGGCGATCGCGTCGGGGGTCGAGACGTGGTAGGCGCCGGCGAGCACCGCGACGCAGGCGGCCTGGAAAACGCCGACGTTCCCGGGCGTCGCGGGCAGGATCGCGGTGACGTTCACCGCGAACAGCACGCCGGCCGCGGCCTCGGGCGCGGCGTCGAGGTCGAGCCCGAAGGCGATCAGCAGCAACCAGCAGGCGAGCCATTGCAGCGCCCAGGCGCCCAGCTGGGCGCCGGTGGCCAGCAGCGCCTGCGGAGGGCGGCGGAACAGCTGCAAGCCGTCGCGCAGGCGCGAGGCGCCGCGGCGGGCGCCGTCGAGCAGGACTTCGGCGCTGCGCCGGCGCGAGACCGCGACGGGCGGGACCAGCACCGGCACCAGGCGGGTGACGACGAGCGCGAGCACCGGGGCCAGCGCCACGAGCAGCAGCGCCCGATCGTGGCCGTCCAGCACGCGCACGCTCGACAGCGTCACGCCCGCCAGCGCGGCGAGCACCAGCAGGTTGAGCATCGCCTGCGAGACGATCGTCCCGAGCACAATCGGCAACGTCTCCCGCGCGCGCCCGACGCGGCGGGCGACGATCAGCGCGCGGGCCGACTCGCCCAGACGCGCCGGCAGCGTGGCGGACATCAGCACGCCGATGAAGGTTCCCTGCATCGCGTCGCGCCGTTTGACCCGTCGCCAGGTCGGCGCGGCGGCGAGGATCGCGTGCCAGGAGATCGCGCGGGTGAACATCGCCAGGCACATCACGCCGAGCGCCGCCAGGATCAGGCCGGGCTTCGAGGCGAGCAGCGACGCCACGACGCGTGTCACGCCGACGCGCTGTAGCGCCATCGCCGCGAGGCCCGCGCCCGCGAGCGATGTCGCCGCGAGGCCGGCGCGGCGCAACAGCCGCACCCGGCGGGCGCGTCCCACCAGCGGCGGCGGCGCCGGGGCCAGCGAAGGCAGGCGCTGGGCCGGGATGCGCGGCTCCAGGTCCGCCGGGGCGAAGCCGTGGCGCAGCGCGAAGCCCGTGACGCCCTCGTTCGCGCGGGCGCGTACCTGCTCGGCGAGCGCGATCGCCTGCTCGTAGCAGTCGAGCACTTCCGCGGCGACGTGGGGCCAGGCGAAGCGCTCGGCGCGCTCGCGCGCCGCCGTGGCCATCTGCGCCCGGCGGCCGGGGTCCAGCGCCAGCCGTCGTAGCGCCTCCGCCAGCGCCACCGGGTCGCCCGCGGCGACGAGCTCGCCGTCCAAGCCGTCGCGCACGACGTCGCGATAGCCCGGAATGTCCGAAGCGAGCACCGGCGTCGCGGCGGCGAACGCCTCCGTCAGCACCATGCCGAAGCTCTCGCCTCCCAGCGAGGGGGCGCAGAGCACCTCCGCGCGGGCGAGCTCCTGCAGCTTGCGCCGCTCGGAGACCTTCCCCAGCGCGCGCACGCCGCGCCCGTCGAGCATCAGGTGCGCGACCTCCTCGGGGGAGGCGCCGACCAGCGTCAGCGTCGCGGGCACGTGCTCGCGCAGCGCCTCGAAGGCGCGCAGCAGCACCGACAGGCCCTTGCGCTCGACGGCCTGGCCCACGAACAGGATGCGCAGCCCTTCCTCGTTCTCGTTCGCGGCATCGCCTTCGGCCTCCGTGGCGGCAAGCGCCAGCTCGGCCTCGCCGGGAACGTACACGCCGTTCGGCACGATCCGGTAGCGGCCGCCGTAGAAGCGGCGCGCCGTCCAGGCGGCGGCCTCCGAGACGGCGACCCGCACGTGCAGACGGTTCATCCGCCGCCTGCCGCCCAGGCCGATCGCGGCGATGCCGTTCGTGAGCGCGTTCTCGGAGTAGGTGTGAAACGTGCCCACGAGCGGCAGCTCGCCCGCGGACAGCAGCGCGTCCCAGCCGAGCACCGGCACCACGGGCTCGTGGATGTGCGCGACGTTGTAGCCGCCCTCGCGCAGCTCCCGGCGCAGCGCGAGCACCGCGCTCGGCGTGATCGCCATGTTCGAGACCGCTCCGTTCGCGGGAATCCCGACGGTGCGACCCAGCGAGACGAAGCCCTCCGGCGTCGGGTGACGCTGCGAGGAGGCCCCCCGGTGCAGGCGCCGCGTGAGCGCGTCGTCGGGGTCGAAGGGCGCCAGCACCCGCGCCTCGTGGCCGCCCTCGCGCAGCTCGCGCGCCAGCGCTTCGATGTGGCGCGTGACGCCACCCGGGTACGTCCACGAGTACGGCGAGAGCAACGCGATCCGCACGCGCCCACTCTATCCGGCGGGCGGGTCGCTTGCCGGGGTCCCCGTCGCGACGCCGGCCGGGTCGGCGCGGCCGCCGGACGGCGCTCTGCTGCGATAATCCCGCCGGTGAGCGCGCGGCATTTCGTGAAGTACACGTTCCTGAAGGTCGATCCCGCCTGGCGGCGCCTGCCGGACGCGCAGCGCGAGCAGGACAAGCGCGAGTTCATGGCGGCCTGCGAGGACTTCGCCGACGGCCACATGCTCCAGAGCTTCTCGCTCGTGGGCACGCGCGGCGACGCCGAGCTGATGCTGCTGGCGGAGGCCGAGAACCTCGACCGCATCCACGAGTTCCACGTCGTGCTGGCGCAGAGCGGGCTGATGAAGTGGGCGGAGATCACGCACTCCTTCCTGGGGATGCGCAAGAGCTCGGAATACGCCGAAGACGAACGGGTCGTGCCACGCGGCTTCCGCGGCAAGTACGTGTTCGTCTACCCGTTCGTGAAGTCGCGCGAGTGGTACGCGCTGCCGGCCCAGGAGCGCTGGCAGATCATGCAGGGCCACATCGAGGTGGGCCGCGAATACGCCGGCGTCGACAACCACACGGCCTACTCGTTCGGGCTCGACGACCAGGAGTTCATCGTCGCCTTCGACACCGACGACGTCGGCACGTTCCTCGACCTCGTGCAGCGCCTGCGCACGACGGAGGCCTCGCGCTTCACCGTGCGCGACACCCCGAGCTTCACCTGCCTGGCGATGTCGCTGGAGCGCGCGCTGAACGCGCTCGACGGCGAGCCGATCGCGCTGACGGCCGCCTAGCCGTAGATGCCGCGCAAGGTCTCGATCGCGAAGGCGACGGAGCACCTGCGCGCGAGCGACCCCGTCATGGCCGGGATCGTCGACCGCGTCGGCAAGCTGCCCAGCGCGCGCCGGGGACGCCCGGAGCGCGACGACCACTACGGCGCGCTCGTGCGCACGATCACGGGGCAGCAGCTATCGGTGCTGGCGGCGCGCGCGATCTACGGGCGCCTGACCGACCGCTTCGGCGGCCGTCCGCCCACCCCCCGGGAGATACTCGCCGACGACCCCGAAGAGCTGTGCGCCGCCGCGGGGCTCTCGCGCGCGAAGGTCGGCTTCCTGCGCTCGCTGGCGGAGCACGTGCTCTCGGGCGAGCTCGAGCTGGAGCGCATGGACCGGCTGCCCGACGAGGAGGTGATCGCCGAGCTGGTGGCGGTCAAGGGGATCGGCGAGTGGTCGGCGCACATGTTCTTGATGTTCCACCTCGAACGCCCGGACGTGGTGGCGCCGGGCGACCTCGGCATTCGCCGGGCGATCGAACTGGCCTACGGCCTCGACGGGCTGCCGGGCCCCGCAGAGATCGAGCGGATCGCCGAGCCGTGGCGGCCGCACCGCACGCTCGCCTGCCGCTACCTCTGGCGCTCGCTGGACAACGAGCCCACGTAGCCGGCGCAAGCCCGCCCGAGCAAGCGCGGCGCCAGCCGCGCTATTTCTTCTTGTGCTTTGCGGCGTGCTTCTTCTTGGGGCCGAACTTCTTGCGCGCCTGGGCTTCGCACTTCGCGCGCTTGCCCTTGTTGTGCTTGAACTTCTTGTGGCACGCCGCCAGCGCTTTCTTCAGCTTCTGCGCGCGGCTCAGCTTCTTCTTCGTGCTGCCCTTGACGCCCTTGCAGCCTTCGACCGGCACGTTCGTGTTCTGCTGGATCACGACGCCGTTCTGGCCGGTGATCGTCGTCGGGATCACCAGTTTCTGCCCGCACAGGCTGTAGTTCTTGCTTTCCGGCACGTTCGAGGTCAGCGCCGAGTGCGGCCCCTCCGGCAGCGTGACTTCGAACTTCGTCACCGGCGCGTCCGGCACCGAGTTGAACGTCGAGGTCGTGATGCCTTTTTTGATGTCGGTCTGCCCGTCGAGGATCAGTTCGACGCCTTCTTTGTTCGTCAGCACGAACTCGACGTCGGGGAAGGCGGCGTTGCCGTGCGAGACGAGGTAGGCCTTGCCCGCGAGAGGTTCGCTCAGCACCGGGGTGTAGGCGATGGCCGAGCCGATGTTCGAGCCTTCGTCGCACGAGGCAGGGTTCACTTCGAAGATCGTGTCGCGGCAGGCTTTCTGGATCGTCGTCAGCCGCGAGGGCAGCGTGATCGGCAGCACCAGCTTGGTTTTCGCGATGTTCGCCTGGCCGGGCCCGGATTCGACGATGACCTTCAGCTCCGCGCCGTTGGCTTTGCTGGCGTTGCCTTTGGTGCTCGCCTTCAGCACCGGTTTGAACGGCAGCGAGCCGCAGCCCGTCACGCCGTAGGGGCTCGACACGCCAGCGCTCGCGCCTTTGGCGCCGGTGATCGTCGCGGCGGTCGACTGCTGTGAGCAGTTCGTCGGGTTGAACTGGAATTCGTCACGATCGATCGTGACGTTGATCTGTTTCAGCTGGACCGGCACGCCACGCACGTACTGCGGGAACGGGTCGCTGACGATCGTGACCGCCGCGGTGTTGCGGTCGACGAAGATGCGCGAGCGCACGTTCACGTTGCCAAGGTGGAACGGCCCCGCGTCCGCGGGCGTGACGACCAGCAGCCCGAACGGCGCGCCGCCGTAGCCCGTCGTCAGGTAGACGCTGCCGCCGAGCGAGAACGGCGAGCCGCCCAGGCCCGAGGTCGAGGTCGAGTGGCCGATCAGGCTGCCCGGGCCACAGCTCCATTCCTGGCCCGGCGCCGGTTCGCGGCATTTTTCGACCTTGGAGACCATCGCCGCGGAGCCGAGCGGCAGGTGCACCGTCAGGCCCGAGAGCGGCTGGTCGGCGTCGGAGTGCCCGATCGTCAGCGAGAAGTGGGTGTAGGCGCCGCCCTGCGTGTTCGTGTTGCCCGCGACGAACGACGGCGCCAGCGAGGCCGGGTTCGGGCAGCCGCCCCCGCCGGGGCCTTCGCTGATCGAGAACGGGCCGGGGGCCTGCGCCGTCGCCTGGCCCGACCAGGGAACGAACGATCCCTGCGAGACGTACGTGCCGCATTCGGGCGGTGTCGACTGGGTCGCGGTCGGGCCGCCGAAGAAGTGCACCGTCAGCGTTTCGAACGGGACCTGCGGCGAGTTTTTGAACGTCGAGGTCAGGCGCCCGGTGGCCTGGTCCAGGTGCACGTCGCCCGCGAGCTTTACGCGCACGCCGGTTTCCGCGTCGAACGCCGTCAGGTAGAGCACCAGGCGTTCTTCCAGCAGGTTCGTGTCCTCGGAGGCCAGGTAGACGCTTCCGTGCAGTTCGTTCTTCAGCAGCGGCGTCTTGATCGTGACCGAGCCGAGCTTCGAGGCCGCCGGGCATTCCTCCGGCGCCGGCGAGATCGGTTCGTTGTTCAGCTGGACCGGGGAGTCCAGCGGGCCTTCGAAGCCGAAGCCGGGGAAGCCCGAAGAGCAGGTGGCGAGGTTGTTCGCAGCGCCGGGGCTCGCCATCACGCCTTCGGGCAGCGCGACGACCGTTTCTTTCAGGTCGGCCTCCGCGAGACCGGTCGGCGAGAGCGTGGAGCTCTGCGGCAGCGAGACCTTCACGTCCAGGCCGGTTGGCGTGTTCGCGGCGTGCGTTTCAGGTTCGACGCCCAGCGTCGGTTCGAAGCCGAGCAGTTCGCAGCCGGTCATCGCCGGGAAGCGGAATTCCGACGCCAGCGGGAATTCGGTTTTCGCGCTGCCGATCGGCCAGGACCGCCCGCTCACGGTGGTGAGCGGCGCTTCGGACGGGCACGAGGTCGGCAGCGACAGGAAGGGCGGCGCGTCTTCTTTGCCGTCGTGCGGACACGGCTGCCCGCGCTCGGCTTCTTTGTAGCGTTCGTCGTCGATGCATTCCCAGCCGCGCGAGGCGTCGTGCTTCGGCGAGCCGGGCTGACCCCAGAAGGTGACCTGCGAGGTCAGCACCTCGGCCGCCTGCGAGAGGTTCGTCGAGCTGACTTCGACCGCGTAGTCCTTGCCCGTGCGCACAGACGTCGTCAGCGGCACCGTCACTTTGTCGAACTCGATGCCGAAGCGGGCCGGTTCGCCGGGAGCCGGTTCGAGGTTGAAGATCGGCACCGTTTCCGTGAGCACGCCGTGGAAGTTGTTCGGTTCGTTGATCACGACCCTCGCCACGCCGATCGCCGTGTCGGACGGGCACAGGTTCGTGTCGGCGTCGGCGATCGTCGAGAAGGCCAGCGCGGAGCACTGCTTGATCACGTTGATGTTGCCGAGCAGGCCCGCCGGCAGGACGAAGTGCAGGTCGCGTAGCAGCGCCGGCGCGCCGGTCGCGACTTCCACGCCTTCGGGGTCGACCTTGAGGATCTGGTTCATGTCGAGCGTCGTCGTCAGCTGGAACGGGTGCTTGCCCGCCTGCGTCTCGCGTTCGCCCGCTTCGTTTTCGGGTTCGAGCGCGAAGTTCTGCACGCCGAACACGGTCGACCCGGCGTTGCCGACGTGCAGCGGCGCGGTCAGCGGCGCCGTCGGCACCCCACCGCCGACCCCCACTTCGTTCGTCAGCGTCGCCCCCGCGGCAGCGGTCACTTTGACGGTGGCGAGCAGTTCGATCGCGCCGTAGGGCGGCACCGGGTTGGTGGTGCTGCACGTGACGACCGGCGGCGCTTCCGAGCACTGGAGTTTCGAGGCTTTGCCCGCGCGCGTGAGGACGCTTTCGACGCCGGGCTGCACGCCCCGGACCGAGCCCGGGACGAGTTCGACGCCTTCCGGAAGCCGGTCGGAGATCGTGAGTGTCCCGGTCGCGTCTTCGTACCCGAGGTTCGAGGCCGTCGCCACGATCTGCGCTTCGCCACCGGACGGGAGCGTCGTCGGCGCGGCGACCGAGGTCAGGTGCCACCAGGTGCCGGCGGCGCTCGCGGCGCCGGCACCCACGCCCGCCGCGGCGCAGAGCGCGGCGACGATCAGGCCCAGCAAAAGGGCGCGGCGGCGCATGCGGCGCGCGGCGCTCATCGCCTGCCACCTTTCGCGCCGCCCTTCTTCGCCTTGCTCGGCCCGTAGCGCTTGCGCGCCTTCCGTTCACAGGCCTTGCGCTTGCTCTTCTTCTTCAGCTTGTGGCAGGACTTCAGGGCTTTGGCGAGGAGCTGCTTCTTCGTGGGCTTCTTCGTCGTCGATTTCGGCGCCTGTTCTTCTTTGTGCGGCAGCACCTGGATCTGGCCGCTGACGTTGCCGCCGCTCGGCGTGACCGTGCCGGCCGGCGCGCCGAAGGACGGGATCGACGGCGTCGCGGGCCTGCATTCTTCGATCGAGTTGCAGGATGTGTTTTTCGTTTCGGGCGTCACGACGCAGCCGCCGGTGCCGCACACGTGCGCGTCGTAGACGTCGAAGCCCGCGTCGTGGTCGGAGCTCACCAGCGCCGCAGCGGTGAGGAAGAAGACGTCGTCGCCGCTCGCGCTCGCGTCCAGGAAGGCGCTTGCGTGCGTGGAGCTGCCTGAGGAGATCAGGCCGGTGCAGCCGCCTTCGGTCGTGCACCCGCCGACGTTGGGGGGCTCGTACTCGTAGACGTCGAAGTTGCCGTTGGTGTCGCCTTGCGCCAACGCCTCGGTCGTGTTGAAGAACAGGCGGCCGCTGTCGGAGAGATAGCGCGACTGGTAGGTGGCCGTCTGCCCTTCGCTGCCCGTCCAGCCCGGCAGGCTTCCGGCGAGCCAGCGGCCTTCCCAGGCCTCGACGCGATCGACCAGCAGGCCCAGGCCCTCTTCGCCCCTGACGGCCGAACCCCCGTCGAACACGCCCGCCGGACGCGCCCCGCTGGCATCGCAGGAGGCGCAGGTCAGCTCGCCCGTCGTGTCGTCGTAGAGGAAGACCTCCTCGTCGCGCGCTTCGTGCGCCGCCGGGTTCACGTCGCGGTTGTCGTAGCCGGTCAGGCTGCGGTTCGACATGAACGCGAAGTAGCCGCCGCCCGGCGAGACCCGGTCGGTGACGTTCTCGAGGTTGCCGTTCGTGTTTTCCCAGTCAGGCAGGTCGTCTGTCGAGAGCCGGCCGATGAACGTCGGCGGCGAGGTTTCTTCGGCGCCGTGCTTCACGTACAGGTTGCACGTCGCGCCCGCGGGCGTTTCTTCTTCTCGTTCGGCCAGCACGGTCCGGCAGTGGCCGGGCTGCGCCACTTCGCCGTTCGCGTTCGGGGCGCTCGTCAGGACGCCGTTGGCGACGAAGTAGACCGTCGAGCCATCTTCGCTGACGCCCGGGACCAGGCCACGCACCGCGGCGAATTCGCCGTTCTGTTTGTAGCTCGGGTCAGGAGACAGGTCGCTGAGCGTGTGCGAGTTCAGGTCGTACTCGTACAGGTCACTCGATCCGCGGGCCGCGCTCGATTTCGCGGTGAGCTTCGCTTCGTCGGTGAAGAAGATCTTCGTCCCGTCGCTGCTCGCCGTCTGGTACACGGCCTGCGCTTCTTCGCCGAGCACGGGCTGCGGGTCGACCTGCGTCGTCACGCCCGCGACCATGTCGCGCACGAAGAGGTGTTTGCCGAACGTGAAGATGACGCGCGAGCCGTCGTCGGACAGCGCGTGCCGGGTGACGTGGTTGCCACCGAGTTCGGGCAGGCCTTCTTCGGCGACGCCTTCGGGGAGCACGTTCACGAGGTGTAGCTGGCCCGCCCACCACTCGTAGAGGTTCGAGTGTTTCGTGTTGACCGGGTCGGTGGTCAGCTGCACAAGCGACGTGAGCACCACGTGCGAGATGTCAGGCGTCGCGTTCTTGAATTCGATCCCGCGCTTCTTGCCTTCGGCGCCGCCGAATTTCGTGCCCGCGGTGTCGTTCGCCGCCGTCACGAGCGGCGTGTAGCAGCTCGACGGCGGCGCTTCGCAGCCTTCGGTTTTGCGCGTGTAGATCGTCCGTTCGCTGTCTTCGGGCGAGAGGTGCGGTTCCGCCTGCGGGCTCAGCCCCAGCGGTTCGACGAGCGACAGGCCCAGATCGAGGCTGAAGGCCCGGTATTCCTGTTTGCCGTTGCCGGTCACCGCGCCCGTCGCGTTTTCGCCCGGAATCGTGATGTCGTCGGAGACCCACTGCGCCGAGGGCCCTTCGCCACCGCGTTTGGACAGAAGCTGGGTGAAGGTCGGCACGCGGCTGCCTTCCGGTTCGGCCTCGTCCGGGGCCAGGCCGATGTAGGTGAGGCCGGAGCCGTCTTCGGCCGCTTGAATCAGGCCACCTTCACGGGGGATCGCTTCGAGTCCCGCCCCGTGTTTTTCCGGCGAGGAGACGAGCTCCCAGCCACGACCGTCAGGCAGCTGCACCGAGCCGCCTTCGGTCCGCGTCGTGAAGGTCTGCACCGCGCCCACGACCATGCTCGCGCCGCCTCCGTAGGTGGCGATCGCGCGGTAGCTGTAGACCGTGTTCGCGCTAAGGCCCGTCACCGGCTGGCTGACGACCTGCGAGACTTCGCCCGAGCCGATCCCCACGCCGGGCGGCGCGGGCACGTTGCTGCAGGACCCGCCCTGACACAGTTCGAAGTAGTAGGAGGTCGCCACGCCCGTCGGGTCGATCCGCGCGTCGAGGGTCGCGCTGCTCGAGGTGACGGCGGAGACGCCCTCGGCTTCGATCGTCGGTTCGCCCGTCACCTGCGCCGGGCCGAACTCGTCGAGCTGCCCCGGCAGCGATTCGAGGCCGACTTCGGCCCTGTGGCGTTCCGCGTTGCGCGCTTCCGTACGGTCCACGACGTAGACGTCCCCGGCCTGGTTCAGGTCGACGTCGGCCGGTTCGCTGAACAGGCCCGTGGACGTGCCACCGATCTGCCCGATGAAGTTGGTGCCGTCGAACTCGAACACGACGCGCCTGGCGCCGTCGCTCGCGTACAGGTTCCCTTCCGGCCCGACCGCCAGGCCCGTCAGCACCGCTTCGCCGGCGCGTTCGGCGCCGAAGCCCGCGAACGCGCCGCTGCGCTGGCCGCTGATCTCCCTCAGGAATTCGCCCGAGGCGCTGAACACGTAGACGAAGGCGAACCCTTCGTCTTCTTCTTCGTCGAAGGCCTGGCCCTGGACCGAAACGTACACTTCGCCCGTTTTCGGATCGACGGCCAGCGCGCCGGGAAGGTGTTCCCCGGAGGCCCCCGGGAACGCCAGCTGGCCTTCGTATTTGCCCGCTTCGCTGAAGTAGTCGACGACTTCGTGTTCGCGATCCGCGACGTACATGCGACCCGTGTTCTGGTCGATCGCGATGCTCAGTTCTTCGCCGAATTCGCCCGCCGGGGTTTCCTTGCCGGTGATTTCCGCGCCCGGGATCCGCTTGCCTTCTTTGTTCGTCTTGAAGACCTGGTGGCTTTCTTTGTCAAAGGGGTAGATCGCCTCGGTCCCGCCGTCAGCGACGTAGAGGAAGCCGTTTTTGTCGTTCACCGCCGTGCTGCAGAACTCTTCTAGTTCTTCTTTTTCGAATTTGCCGGCGGGTTCTTTAGGCGTTTTGCCTTTTTCGATTTCGGCTTTTTCTTTCGCTTCGCGTTCGGCTTTTTCCTGAGCGGTTTCTTCTTCGGGCACGAGCACCGCCGAAATCGTGCGCCCGCTCAGGAACGTGCCGTTTTTGTCGAAGACCTGGATGTCTTCGGCTTCGGGTTCGGAGACGAACAGTTCGCCCGTCGCCCTGTCGACCGACACCCCGCAGATTTCTTCGCCGAAGCCTTTTTTGCTTTTGCTGATCGTGCCCAGGAAGGGGTGGACGAGCGCCGCCTGCGCGGAGGAGCTCAGCATCAGCACGCCGAGGAGCAGCGCCACGAGCGCGAGCGCGCGCACGGGCCAACGCCCAATTCGCGCACCCACTACCGCACCGCTCCCTGCCATCCGCGTCCCTCTCCCTTGCATATACCCCGGGAACCCAACCCCGTGGCCCTCTTGAGATCAAGTGTAGCTGCGCCTGCCTTTGTGTCAAGCAGGAGCTTTCAGCAGAGAACCCGGCGGTTTATGGATAGTTGCGCGGGGATGACCGTCGAGCCTTGAACCGTCTCGTTTCAGGCTGCGCCCGCGACCTCCGCGAGGGCCGGGCATCGTCGCTGAGCGCCCCGCACAACGCAGTGGGGCCCCGGCGAACCGGGGCCCCACTGAGCGAATCTCAATCCGAGCCCGGAGGACTCGAACGTAGCTAACTGAGCCTACGCTTTGATCTCGAGTTCTTCGCCTTTGTTCAGAGCTTCAGCCTGCTGGCCGGATTCGAACGGACCCGAGCCGTTGATCGTGGACTCCAGCACGTGCGTCGCGCCACCTTCGAAGTTCTTCACTTCCTGGAAGCCTTCGCCGTTGACCTGGAACACGTTGCTCGAGGTCTTGCTGAACGTGTTGATGTCGCCCGTCTGACGGCCGATGACCGAGCCGGTCGTCACGATTTCGAGACCTTCGCAGTTGAATTCAGCGAGGACCGAACCCGTTTCGGCTTTCAGCAGAACGCCAACTTCTTTTTTGGCTTTGTTGATGTAGCCAAGTTCGCCGGCGAGGTTGTTCGTCTTGATCGTGCCGGCTTTCTGACCGGGCGAGGCGCACTTTTTACCGAGCGATTCGCAGGTCTTGAATTCCGAGATGACTTTGCTCTCAGTCGTCGGGGACGCGAGGCTGCCGGCGTCCTTGAACGACTTGCAGGTCACTTCGCCACCGACGGCCGGCGTGTGCAGGGTCGCTTTGCCACCCTTGCCCTTGAACGGCTTGCCTTTGCCGATGCCTTCCTGCAGTTCGTACTTGTTTTTCTTGCCTTCGGCGATTTCGCCCGGGCTCGCTTCGACCGAGCATTTCTTGTCGGTGAATTTGCCCGTGAAGGGTTTCGCCGTCAGTTTGTGGCATTCGTAGAACGCCGGTTCAGCGGCCGACGCGCTCGCCGTGATGGCGGCGGTCAGGGCGAACACAGCGACGAGGCAGAGCCCCATCATCTTCAAACGCATCTAGCTACTCCTTTTCCCTCTTATCCGTTGCCGGCATCGAGCCCCGCAGCTGCACAGAATCCCCGATGCCAGTCCCTGCCCCTGAGCTGTACCCAGTCAGCGGCCCTCCAATCCCGACCTTGGCAGAAAAAAACATCTTCGTCAAGATCGAGCCAAGCGTATGTTTTAGGTCATGCGCTTCCCTGCTGGCGCTGCCGGTTTCCGCCGATCGCGCGTGTGGATCCCTCCACGAATCCTGGTCCTGACGGCCCCAGGGCAGCCGCGAGCCTCACGACTCCCGACGCTCCCGGATACCGGCTCCCTCCCGCGAGACACCTTGGCCTTGCCGAAGGTGCGGGCACTCCGGCCCAATCACGATGCTTGACATCATGTCCGGCCGAACGTACCACAGGGTTTGACGTAATGTCAAGTGTTTAGGAGGCCTGCGAAGGTTCCGCATAGTCAAGCGGAACCCCGCAGATCCGGGCTCCGCAGCCGGCCCCTTGACCGGCTGGCCAGCCAGTGTTCGGACGCTCCGCTGTTTGGGTCTCTTGCGCGACCGCCAAGGCTCAGAGTACGTGCCGCGCCGCGACCGTCCGGTCCGCCTCGGCGACGATCTCCCAGCCGGGCGTCCGCCCCTCGCGCAGGTGGCGCGCCACGACCGCCGTCGGTCCTGGCAGGCCACGGCCGCCCACGCGGTCTGCGCGGGCGTCGTGGAACACGACGTGCCCGCCCGGCGCCACGAAGCCGCGCCAGCTCTCCCAGTCGAGCTCGCAGCCCGCCTCGGAGTGGTCGCCGTCGATGAACACGAGGTCAACCTCCTGCCTCCACGACGAAGCCGCCTGCGCCGACAGCTCGACGTGCCAATGCAGCCGCGGCGCGGCCGCGGAGCCGAGCCGCCGCTCGCCGCGCGCAAGCACGCGCCGGCTGGCCCACTCGGTCGCGCCCCAGCCGCTCGGCAGCGCGTCGGGGTGGCGCCCGAACGGGTCGATCAGGTGCAGCTCGGAACCGGGGCCGAGCATCGCCTGGAGCATCAGCGCCGAAGCGCCCTCGTAGACGCCGATCTCCACGGCCCGTCCGGCCCCGCGCGCCGCCTCGCGCAGCACTCGGGCATCGTCCTCGGAGTGCATCGTGCGCGGCGGGATCAGCCCGAAGCCGACGGCGAGCGCGCGCAGGCGCACGTCGTCGCGCAGCCGCACCGGCGCGAGGCTGCGGATCGACTGGGGCACCACCGCCATCGCGCCAGCCTATGCGCAGAGCGCCGCGCCCGACGCCGGCAGCTCGCCGCGAGCGCGGTTCTGCGTGTACCTGCTCCACAGACCGTAGGCCGGGTAGACGTGCGCGAGGTCCGCGCTGAGCAGCCCGACCGGGAAGGCGGGGTCCTCGCGGAAGCTGTACTGGAAGACCGCGCCGACGCGCGGGTCGTGCTCCCAGCCCAGCAGCTGAGCCGCCAGCGCAAGGCAGCCCGCGCGTTCGTCGCCCGCCCCGGCAGTGCGCGCGCGGCCGGGGTGCTCGGCTCCGGCGCCGGCCTCCGTCACCCAGACGCTCGCGCGGCGGCCGCAGTCGCCACGCGCGTCCAGCGCCTGCTCGAGCGCCGCCACCGGGTCGCCGGCGCGGGCGCCCGCGCCGTACGTGGCGTAGGCATGGATCGACCAGACCGTGCTCGAACACAGCACGTCCTGCGGCAGCGCCGCCACGAACGAGGGGATGCTCGTGCGGTGGGGGGAGTCGGTGGCGACGGCGCTGAGCTCGCCGAGCAGCATCGTCCGTCCGCCGCCGGCCGCGCGCAGCACCGAGCCCATCGTCCGCGCAAGCCGGGCGTAGACGGCGGGGGCGACCGTCGGCGACCCGGCTTCGCAGGAGGCGTGCTGGGGGCTCAGGAAGCGCGCGTCGTTCGGCTCGTTCCAGGGGCTCCACCAGTCCAGCGCGACGCCCTCGCTCGCGCCGAGCGCCAGCACCGATTCGATCAGCGCGCGGTAGCCCGCGAGGCCGCGCGGGCCGATCGCGCGTGCGAACGCCGGAGCGCCGCCCGCTTCGCAGCCTGAGGGGTCGTGCGCGGCCCAGCCGGGCACGCCGAAGACGTCGAGCACCACGCGGAAGTCGTCTTCCCCGCGCGCGCGGGCCGCACGCTGCTGGGAAGCGATCGCCCGCAGCTCGTCGCGCAGGCCGGCATAGGGGACGCAGGGCCCCACCGTCCGCGCGCAGCCCGAGACCGCGGCGTCGAGCGCCGGCGGCCGATTCGGGTCCGGCTGGAGCGCCGCCCAGTCGACCAGCAGGCGGATGTAGGTCGGGCGCAGGGCCGTCAGGCGCTCGCGGGCCGCCACGAACGCGGTTGGCTCGCCTCCGGCGGCCGCGGTCGCGCCGACCGCCGCGCTCGCCGGATCGCCCGCGAGCGCCGCGGCGTTCGCGGGCGCCGCGGCAGTGGGGGTCAGGGCAGTCGCGGCCGTCGTGCTCCCTGCAGCGGGCGCCGCCGCAGGAGCCGGGCTCCACAGCAGCCCGGCGTTGTCCTCCGTCAGGCCGAAGCCAGGCCCGGGCGGGGGCGCAGCCTCGACCGGGGGGACGGCGGTACCCGCCGCGCCACCCGTACGGGATGCTCCCGCCCTTCCAGCTCCGGAGCGCGCCCCGCCGCAGCCGGCGAGCATCAGCGATAGCAGCAGCGCCGTCGAGAGGACCAACGCCGGCAGCAGCGACCATCTCTGCGCATCGAAGGGCGTCCGCCGTCGCGCAGCCCCACCTACCGCAGTCCCGCTTATGTACCTATAGGGCGACGACGCTCGCCGCCGGGAGCGGCGCGTCAGACCGCCGAGACCTGCTCTTCCTCGGCGACGCGGAAGGAGGAGCCGCAGCCGCAAGCGGCGACGACGTTCGGGTTGGAGACCTTGAAGCCGGCACCCTGCAGGCTTTCCTCGTAGTCGATCACCGATCCACGCACGAACGGGAGGCTCTCGTTGTCGACCAGCAACCGCAAGCCGTGGCTCTCGAAGACCATGTCGTTCTCACGCTGCTCGTCAAACGCAAGCTGGTACTGAAAGCCCGAGCAGCCGCCGCCGCGGACGCCGACGCGCAGGCCCGCCATGCTCACGTCGCCCTCCTGCGCCGCCAGGAACTCGTGCACCTTCTCCGCGCCCTTGTCGCTGATCGTGATCATCGCTTAGCTCCTCGTGCTCCTCGTCGGTGCCTCAAGACTTTCCAAAGTATAGCGGTGCCCCGGAGACGGGACGCCGGCGCTCGCCCGGCTTCCCACCGGTGTCCGGAGGCTGCCCGCCCATCGCTCGTACGGCTGCCCGCCGATCGCCCGGAAGGCCGCCACCCGATCCCCCGGGAGGCTGTCCGTCAATCCTCTACGCTAAGCATCGAATGCCCTCCGCAGAGGACATCAGGCAGCGGATCGAGGCCGCGATCCCCGGCGCACACGCCGAGGTCGAGGACTACACCGGCGGCGGCGACCACTTCCGCGCGACCGTCACCGCCGCCGCGTTCGCGGGGCGCAGCCGGATCGAGCAGCACCGGCTCGTCTACGAGATCTTCGGCGCCGAGATCGGCGGGCCGATCCACGCCCTGTCGCTGAAGACGCAGGCCGCGGAGGCGCAACCCACCACCACCCCCTGAGCCAGGAGCACTCCATGTCCAGCACCCAGCCCTCCACCGAGCTTCCGATGTCGCCGGCACAGCCGGCGCCGAGCGGCGCGCCTTCGCCGGCGAACGAGCCGAACCCGATTCGCGAGGCGATCGAGCAGGCGATCGCCGAGCACAAGGTGATCCTGTTCATGAAGGGCACGCCCGAGGCGCCGGCCTGCGGCTTCTCGGCACGCACCGTCGCGGCGCTGCAAGCGCTGGAGGTGCCGTTCGCGGCGGTCGACGTGCTGCCGGACCCGCGCATACGCCAGGAGCTCTCGGCGATCTCCGACTGGCCGACGATCCCGCAGCTGTTCGCCAACGGCGAGCTGCTCGGCGGCTGCGACATCGTCACCGAGATGTACGAGTCCGGGGAGCTCGCCGGGGCGTTGGTGTAGCGTCCCGCGGCGCATGCCCGCCGTCGCGGTAGCCACAGACAGCACGCATTACCTGCCGCGCGAGCTCGCGGCGCGTGAAGGCGTTCACCAGATCAGCCTGTACGTCGGCTGGCGGGGCGAGTCCCAGCGCGAGCTGGAGATGCCGAGCTTCGACGCCTTCTACGAGCGGCTGCGCAGCGAACCGGAGCTGCCGACCACCTCCCAGCCCTCCATCGGCGACTTCCTCGCGGTCTGGGAGCCACTGCTGGAGGCGGGGCACGACATCGTCTCGATCCACCTGGCCGGAGGCATCTCGGGCACGTGCGAGGCCGCGCGCCAGGCGCACGGCCTGCTGAGCGAGCGCGGGCTCGGCGATCGCGTCGAGGTGCTCGACTCCGAAAGCGGCTGCGGCGGAACCGGGCTGCTGGTGCTCGCCGCCGCTGCCGCGGCCCGCGCGGGCGCCGACAAGGATGCGGTGGTCGCGCGCGTGCGCGAGACGCGCAAGGCGCTGCGGATCTGGTTCTGCCTCGACACGCTCGAGTACCTGCGGCGCGGCGGGCGGATCGGCAAGGCGCAGGCGTGGCTCGGCGGGACTTTGAAGATCAAGCCGATCCTCTCGCTGGAGTACGAAATCACGCCCGTCGAGCGCGTACGCACCGCGGGCCGCGCGTTCGAGCGGATGGTCGACTACGCCAAGGAGCTGCGCGAAGGCGGCGCCGACGGCTGGGTCGTGCAGCACATTCAGGCGACCGACCAGGCGCAGCGGCTGATCGATCGCTGCCGTGAGATCTTCGGCTCCGAGCCGGTGTTCAGCTCGGAGGTCGGCCCCGTGATCGGAACGTACACCGGCCCCGGCTTGATCGGCGTCGGCGGCATTCCGCGCGCGCTGCTGAGCTGACGGCCCGCCCGCACGACCATTCCGCACGCACCGTCGAGCCGGCGGGCGCGGCGAGAACGACGACGCGCGAGGAGCCCTGCCGCCGGGCCCGGCCAGCGGGATCGGCCCTTGCGACGACACGAGGCCCGGCGTCGGGCTCGGCGAGCGGCGTCAGCCCTTGCGACGCCGGCGGCGGCGCCGCAGCATGCGCACGCCGAGCGCGAAGCCCACGACCGCCGCGCCGGCGGTCAACTGCTCGCGGTGGCGCTCGACGTGCCCGCGCCAGTCGGTGACGTGCGCGACCTCGCCGCGCAGGCGGTCGATCGAGACCGCAAGCGCCATCCGGTTCGTCTC
Source organism: Solirubrobacteraceae bacterium (assembly GCA_035508515.1). Lineage (GTDB taxonomy): Bacteria > Actinomycetota > Thermoleophilia > Solirubrobacterales > Solirubrobacteraceae > Palsa-744. The sequence goes on from DATJMW010000038.1 coordinate 61,060, forward strand.
GATCGAGCTGCGGATCTCCGCTGGAGAGCGTTGCGCCATCAGCCGCTCACCCCGCCGCCGCTCGGAGGTGCGGGAGCGCCGGGGGCAACGGGCGACATGCCGGGGGCAACGGGCGCCCCGGCGCCGGCGGGCGCGCCATCGGCTGCGGAGCCCTGGCTGACCGTCTCCTTGATCTTCTGTGCCTCCTCGATCGCCATCGCCGGCACGGGCGGCGAGCCTTTTTTGACGGCTTTCGCCGCGAGCAGGCCCGCGAGCGCGCCGAGCAGCAGCAGGATCACCGCCATCGCGAAGAATCCCCAGAAGTACGTGAACTCGTTGCCGGGGAGGTAGTAGTAGAGCAGCCAGGCACAGCCGACGAGCGCGAAGATCAGCGCCATCGCGAAGAAGATGCCGGCGGCGATGCCGACGATCGCGCCCTTGACGAGCTTCGTCGCCTTCTCGGTGACCTCGGCCTTCGCCAGCTCGATCTCCTCGCGTACCAGCACGGTCGCGCGCTCCGAGACCTCGGCGATCGCCGCGGCGATGTTGTGGGGAGCCTGTGAGCCCTCTCCGCCTCCGGGCGGCGTCGGCGACGCGCTCACTCGGGCGGCTCCTCGGCGAACAGGCGTCGCCAGGTCACGGCGGCGGCGCGCTGCGCGGCGATGCTCGCGAGCGCCCCGAACCCGGCCAGCAGCCCCGACCAGACAAGGCGCTTGAACATCTCGTTCTCCATCACTTCGTGAGTCTATTGCCCGGGGTGGTCCCATCGATAACGGCCCCGACCTCCAGCCCCCCGCAGACGGTCTCGACCACGACCGACTTGGCCCGCTCGAACTCCTTGTCGCCGTCGGGCAGCAGCCCGAAGATCCAGCCCGTCAGGAGCTGCTCGATCACCCCGTAGAAGGCCATCGCCGCGAAGCGGGCGTCGATCTCGGCCTTGAAGACGCCGTCGTCCTGGGCGCGCTGGACGATCCTGCCGATCAGCTCGTAGGCCTCGCGGATCGTGCCGATGTGCGTGTCACCGAAGGAGTTCGCGGCGCGCGTGACCTCGACGATGATCACCTTCATCAGGTCGGGGTCGTGGCGGTAGCTGTCGACGATGAACGCGGCGATCGCGCCGAGCTTCTCGCGCACCGGCAGCGGCTCGGCGTCGACTTCGCGGATCAGCTCCAGCATCACCTGCCAGCGCTCGAGGAACAGCGTGTCGAGCACCTCGTCCTTGGAGCCGAAGTAGTGGTACACGAGCCCGTAGGCGACGCCGGCCTCGTCGGCGATGTCCGAGACGCGACAGGCGTGGAAGCCCTGGCGCGCGAACACCCGCACCGCCGCGTCGAGGATCAGCCGGCGCTTGTCGGGGGCCGTGCCCTTCGCGCCGCTGCCGCGAGCTGCTTTCGCGCCGTCGCCGCGGGCCGCCTTCGCGCCGCTGCCGCGGGCCGCCTTCGCGCCCGCCTGACCCGGCTTGGTCGCGCTCATGCGCCCACCTCCTGCGGCCAGTGGTAGGCCTCCGCGCGGCGGTTCGCCAGCGAGGGCAGCTCGGCGCGGATCTGGCGCTGGCGATCGAGGTCGAGCTCCGCGACGATGTGGCCCTCGCGATCGGGCGCCTGCGCCAGCACGAGCCCCCAGGGGTCGACGATCATCGAGCGCCCGCCCGAGCGGTTGCCGCCGGGGTGCGCGCCGACCTGGTTCGCGGCGATCACGAAGGCCTGGTTCTCGATCGCGCGGGCGCGGATCAGCGCCTCCCAGTGGTCGCGCGTCGTCGCGAGCGTGAAGGCCGCCGGCAGCGGGAAGGCGCGCGCGCCACGCACGGCCAGGATCCGGTACAGCTCGGGAAAGCGCAGGTCGTAGCAGATCGACATGCCCAGCTCGAGGCCACCGGCGGTCTCGCTCAGCACCAGCTCCTCGCCCGGCTGCTCGAGCTCGGACTCGCGGTAGCTGCGCCCGCCGACGTCGACGTCGAACATGTGCACCTTGCGGTAGACGGCCCGCAGCTCGCCGTCGCGATCGACGTGCACCGAGGTGTTCGCGAGCTTCTCCTGGCCTTCGACCCGCTCGACGATCGAGCCGGCGATCAGCTCGACGCCCAGCTCGTGCGCGGTCGCGCGCGCCCACTCGACCGCCGGTCCCGACAGCGTCTCCGCCGCGGCGCGCAGTTCGTCGTCGTCTCCCATCGCGGTCCACTTCTCCGGGAGTACGATCAGCTCGGCGCCGTCGGCGGCCGCCCCGCGCACGAGCCGATCGGCGAGCGCGAGGTTCGCCGCCGGGTCGGCGGAGGAGTTGAGTTGGACTGCTGCGACTTTCAACGAGGCCCTCTCTGCCGGCCGCGCGCGCGAGCGCACTCGGTCCGCGCCTCGATCCCCAAATAGATTGACTGGTCAGTCAACAATCCAAAGCATAACGGCAGACCCCGCCGCGGAGGCATTGCGCGCGGCGCTCCGAGGCGGCGAAGCCGGCCCGGTCCGAGGCGGGCGTCCGCTCAAGCGCTGGCGCTACGTCGGCGTGTTCGGGGAGCGGTTCATGGCCTGCGCCGCGCTGGTGCACGTCGGCCCGGCCCGGCAGTCCTTCTGGGCGCTGCACCGGCGGGACGGCGGGGGAATGCGGGAGCGCACGCGACTGCTGCCGCGCGCGAGGGAGCTGCGGCTGGAAACGGGGACGCTGCTGCTGCGCGACTGCGGTGTCGAGCTGAAGCTGGAGCTGTCGGAAGACGCGGGCTTCGAGGCGTTCTGCCCCAACGGCCGGCAGTACGTCTGGACGCGCAAGCAGGCCGGAGTGCTCGCCCGGGGCACGCTCGCGATCGACGGCGGGCCCGCGCAGCCGATCGAGGCCCGCGCGGTGATCGACGACACCGCCGGGTACCACTCGCGCGACACCGAGTGGTGGTGGTCGGCGGGGGTGGGCTCCAGCCCGGACGGCGTCGCGCTGGCGTGGAACCTCGTCAGCGGCGTCAACGACCCCGAGCGCGGGTCCGAGCGGGCCGTGTGGGTCGACGGCGCGCCGCACGAGGTCGAGCCGGTGCGCTTCGACGGCGATCTGCGGCGCGTCGACCCGGCCGACGGCTCGCCGCTGCTCTTTCATGCCGAGGCCGAGCGCAGCCACAGCGAGAACCTGCTCGTCTTCAAGAGCGACTACCGCGCGCCGTTCGGCACGTTTTCGGGCGCGCTGCCGGGCGGCATCGCGCTCGCGCAGGGACTCGGCGTGATGGAGCACCACCGAGCCCGCTGGTAGCCCGGATCAGCCTTTAAGGAACAGCTTCCCGGGTTTGAACGTGATCGTGCCGCTCAGCGAGGCCGGGTACGGCCCGCTGCCGTTGAGTGAGCCCAGCGGCACGTCTTCCGGCTCCCCTTCGAAGCTGGAGATCGATTGAAACCCTTCGGCGTCACGTGTGAACACGGCGGTGAACGCCGAGCTCGATTTGCCGACGGGCGACACTTCCCCGATCGCCGAGCCCGCGATCACCTCTTCGAGGCCTTCGCAGTTGAAGTCCATGATGTCGGCTCCGCCTTCGCCTTTGATGTCGATCCCGAGGCGGTGTTCCGCGGCGTCGATGTAACCGAGCGTCCCTTCCAGCGAGTTCGTGGCCACCGTGTGTTTCGGCTGCCCTGCGCTCGTGCAGAATTTGGAGATCGTGCTGAAGCATTCCTTCTGCGTGATCACGAGTTTCGTGATCCGCGTCGGGGACGCAAGCGTGCCCTTGGCCGACGCCTTTTTGCATTCGATTTTGCCGGCGCCGGGACCGAACTGCGGGATCAGCGTGTCGACCAACGTCGACTTGACGGCCAGTGGTTTCGCGCCGATGCCTTCGACCAGTTCGTGGTTGCCTTTCGCGCTTTCTTCGGCGCAGGTTCCCCCCTTGAATTTGCCGCCCGCGAGCTTCGCGCATTCGAAGAACGCCGGTTCGGCGGCGCTCGCCGCCGAAGCCCCCGTCGCCACGACCAGCAGCGACACAAGACAAATGCCCAGCATGACCCGCTTCATCTGTTCCCCTTCCCCATTGGCCGCCGGTCCGGGCCGACGGTCCGCCCCCATCGCGATCCTCGATAGCCGAACCCCATGAACAACCTATACGCAGGCGTTCCAGACGTCCACTCCCTCGCCTCCCGGCCAACGTGCGGACTGCGCGCGTAGCGGCCGGCCGTGCGCGTGCCGTGCCACGCCGGCCGCGCCCCTGGCTGCCGCGCCCCAAGCCGGCCGCGCCCCCGGCTGCCGTACTCCCGGCTGGCCGCACTCCCGGCTGGCCGCGCCCCCCGGCTGGCCGCGCCGCCCGGCTAGCCTCGCGCCCGTTGCCGCCGCAGCTCGGCGAGCAACAGCTTCGAATGCATCGCGCCCAGCAGCTCGCGCAGCGGCTCGACCCCGGCGGCGACGATCTCCATCGCGCGTTCGACCTCGACCTCCCCGGCGAGCCTGTCGAGCAGCGCGGCGACCTCCTCCTGCACGAGCGGCTCCAGCGCCTCGCGGTAGCGCAGCGTGTCGTACACCGTGAAGCCGAGCGCCTCGTCGTAGCCGCCGGCGCGGAAGCTGGCGATCGCCTCGATGATCTTCACGTCGTCCTGGTCGTAGCCGTTGCGGTTCGGCGTCAGCACGCCGATCTCGGCGAGCCGGTCGAGCACGTTGCGGGGAATCTCGTAGCGCTCGCGCACCGTCTTCTGGGAGACGCGCCGAGAGTCCTCGGCATTCGCGAGCGCGCGCTCGAGGATCCGGTCCTCCAGCTCCATCAGCGCGTGCACGCGCTCGGGGTCCTCCTCCAGCGTGCTCTTGATCACGCGCAGCGGCATGAAGCGCTTCTCCTGCAGGCGCTTGATCAGCTCGATCCGCTCGACGTACTCGGGCGGGTAGTAGGCCATGTTGCGGCTGGTGCGCACGATGTCCTCGCCCTCGCCCAGCAGACCTTCGCGCAGGTAGTAGCGAATCGTCCCGGCGCTGACGCCCGAGCGCTCGGACAGCTCGCTCATCTTCAGCAGCGGTCGCTCCTGGCGCTCGCCGCCGGGGCCGGTAGCGGGCGCGAGGCGATCGCGAGAAGCATCCCCGGCGCTCCGTACCGTGGCGCTCATGCTTCTCGGCACCGCCTCACACCTGGAAGGAGATGTCCTGTTGCTCGCCGGCGGCGCCGGCCGCCGCGCCCTCGGCCAGCAGCTCCGCGACCTCGGCCTCGGAGTAGCCCGCGGCGAGCAGCACCTGCTCGGTGTGCTCGCCGAGCGCCGGCCCGGGCATCCGTGCGTGGTCGCCGGGCGTGCGCCCGAGCTTCACGGGCAGCCCCAGCTGGCGCACGGGCTCCCGCGCGCCGGGCTGGTCCAGCTCGACGACCATCTCGCGCTCGCGCACCAGCTGCGAGGACAGCGCCTCGTCCAGCTCCAGCACCGGCTCCAGGCAGCAGTCGTTTTCGCGCGCGAAGGCCTCCCATTGCGCGCGCGTGCGCGTCTTGAAGATCTCCTGCACCTGCGCGTGGGCCGCGGACCCCGGCCGCTCGAACTGCGCGGCGATCAGGTCCTCGCGCTCGACGCCGCGGCAGAAGCCCTGCCAGAACTTCGGCTCCAGCGCGCCGAGCGAGACCCAGCCGTCGGCACACTCGTAGGGGCGGTAACAGATCAGCGCGCCCGCGAGCGGCAGGTCGCCGCGGCGCGGAACGGTCCCGTCGGCGAAGTAGGTCGCGGCGACCATCGCCAGCCAGGAGAGGGCGCCGTCGGCCATCGAGACGTCGACCATCTGGCCCTCCCCCGAGCCGCCCCCGTCCGGTCCGCCGTCGCGCTCGCGCAGCGCGGCGAGGATGCCGAAGGCCGCCATCAGCGCGCCACCGCCCAGGTCCGCGATCTGCCCGGCGGCCTGCACCGGGGCGCCGCCGCTCTCGCCGGTCAGGCCAAGCAGCCCGACCAGCCCCAGGTAGTTCATGTCGTGCCCGGAGGCGTCGCGTTTGGACCCGTCCTGGCCATAGCCGGAGATCGCGCAGTAGACGATCCCGGGGTTGGCTTCGCGCATCCGCTCGTAGCCGACGCCGAGACGGTCGAGCACACCGGGGCGGAACGACTCCAGCACGACGTCGTATTCCCGCACGAGCCGCAACAGCGCCTCGCGCCCGCGCTCGTTCTTCAGGTCGAGCCGGATCGAGCGCTTGTTGCGGTTCAGCGACAGGAACAGCGCCGACTTCGCGCTCTCGTGGGCGCCCTCGTAGTAGGGCGGCGACCAGCGGATGTAGTCGCCCATGCCGGTGTCCTCGACCTTCAGCACCTCGGCGCCGAAGTCGGCGAGCAGCAGCGAGCAGAAGCCCCCCGGCAGCAGGCGCGAGAGGTCGAGCACGCGGATGCCTTCCAGCGGCAGGCTCACGCCGCGGCCTCCGCGCGCGAGGCGGACCCCTCGCCGCCGCCGGCGCCACCGCGTTGCGGGACGTTCAGCGCCGCGCGGGCCTCCTGCACGGTGGCGGGGCGGCGCCCGGCGTCTTCGGTCATCTGCCGCGCCTTCGCGATCAGGTCGCCGTTGGAAGTGGCCATGCGCCCGTCGGGCAGGTACAAGTTGTCCTCCAGGCCGACGCGAATCGAGCCGCCGAGCGACAGCGCGGCGCCGACGAGCATCCACTGGTCGCGCGAGACGCCGATCACGCCCCAGTGCGAGGGCTGCTCGCCGGGCGCGTTGGCGGGGATGTTCTCGACCATCGCGGCGAGGTTGCGGGCCGTGAGTGGCACGCCGCCGACGACGCCCATCACGCAGTCGACGTGCAGCGGCGTCTTCAGGACGCCCATGTCGATCAGCGGCGCGAGGCTGCCGACATGACCAAGGTCGAAGCACTCGTGCTCGGGTTTGATGCCAAGCTCGTTCATCGCTTCGAGCAGCTGCACGATCTCCTCGAAGGGGTTCTGGAAGACCATGCTGAAGACGAACCCTTTGCGCGAGCGCGAGTACTTCGCGTAGTTCATGGAGCCCATGTTCAGCGCGGCGACCTCGGGCCTGCACGCGCGCAGGTATTCGATCCGCTTCTGGAGCGACACGCCGATCGTGCCGGTGGAGAAGTTGACGATCGCCGCGTCGCCGACCTCGCCGCGGATGGCCTCGGTGATCGCGGCGAAGTCCTCGACCTCGTAGCTGGGCGTGCCGTCGGGTTTGCGGGCGTGGATGTGGATCATCGTGCCGCCCTCGTCCACGATCCGGCGCGCCTCCGCGGCGTACTCCTGGGGCGTGTAGGGGATCGCGGGGCACTGGTCGCGGTTCGCGATCGCGCCCGAGATCGAGCAGGTGATGACTACGGGGTCGTCAAGGCTCATCGGCGCTTATCTCCTCTTACGAAGGGCTCCATTTCAGACGGGCACGACGCCGTGGCGCTTCCACGGACGCTCGACTTTCTTCTCGGCGGCCATCTCCAGCGCGCGGCAGATCGTGGCGCGCGTCTCGCGCGGGTCGATGACGTCGTCGATCATGTCGTTGCCCGCGGCGATGTAGACGTCGATGATCTTGCGGTAGGCCTCGATCAGCTCGGCCTTCTTGGCCTCGGGGTCCTCGGCTTCCTCGACCTGTTTGCGCATCACGATCTCGACGGCGCCCTCGGCGCCCATCACGCTGATCTCGGCGCTGGGCCAGGCGACGATCAGGTCGGGCTCGTAGGCGCGGCCGTTCATCACGTAGTAGCCGGCGCCGTAGGCCTTGCGCGTGATCACGGTGATCTTCGGCACCGTCGCGTTGGCGACGGCGTAGAGCATCTTCGCCCCGTGGCGGATGATCCCCTCGGCCTCGACCTTCGTGCCGACCATGAAGCCCGGCACGTCCATCAGGAACACGAGCGGTATCGCGAAGGCGTTGCAGAGGTTCACGAAGCGCGCGGCCTTGTCGGCGGAGTCGTTGTCGAGGATGCCGCCGAGCTGCTTGGGCTGGTTGGCGACGATCCCGGCGGGGCGCCCGCCGAAGCGCGCGAAGCAGGTGATGATCGTCTTCGCCCACTGCGGCTTCATGTCGAAGTAGAAGCCGTCGTCGGCGACGCGCCGGATCACCTCGTACATGTCGTACGGCTTGCGGTTGGACTCCGGCAGCACGTCGAGCAGCTCCTCGTCGCCGCGCTCGATCGGGTCCTCGGTGGGGCGCAGCGGCGGCCGGGACTCGCAGTTCTGCGGCATGAAGGAGAGGTACTGCTTGATCCGCTCGATGCACTCCTCGTCGTTCGCGACCTCGAGGTCGCCGACGCCGGACTTGCGGGTGTGCACGCGCGAGCCGCCGAGCTCCTCCTGGGTGACGTCCTCGCCGACGGCGGCGCGCACGAGGTGCGGCCCCGCGAGCGCCATCGAGCCGCGGCCCTTGACCATCGGCACGAAGTCCGCGAGGCCCGGAATGTAGGCGGTGCCCGCGGCGCAGGGACCCATCAGCGCGGCGATCTGCGGGATCACCCCGCTCATCACGACCTCCTCCCGGAACAGGTGGCCGGAGCCGGCGAACAGCGAGCCGACGGCCTCCTGGATGCGCGCGCCGGCGGAGTCGAGCAGCCAGATGAAGGGGATCCGCTTCGTGAGCGCCAGCTCGCGCAGGCGCCCGACCTTCAGCTCGCCGGTCATCCCCATCGACCCGGCCATGACGGTGAAGTCGTAGGCGCAGACGGCGACCATCCGCCCCTCGACCTTGCCGTAGCCGGTGATGACGCCGTCGGCGGGGGCGTTCACCCCGTCCATTGCGCGCTGGGCGAAGTGCGGGCGGCCGTGGATGCCCAGCTCGGTGAAGGTGCCATCGTCGATCAGCAGCGCCAGGCGCTCGCGCGCGGTGAGCTTTTCAGCGGCGTGCTGGCGGGCGATCTTCTCCTCGCCGCCGCCGAGCCTGATCTGCTCGCGGCGCGCGAGCAGGTCCTCGACGAGGGGCCGCAGCAGGGAGGTCTGTGTCGTGTCGGGTGCGGCCATCGGTCAACGTCCTTTCCACTGCGGCTCGCGCTTCTCGAAGAAGGCGCTGACGCCCTCGACGATGTCCTCGGTGGACATCGCCAGCGTCAGCTGCGCGCGCAGGTAGTCGAGCGCCTCGTCCAGCGGCATGTCCAGCTGGCGGCGCATCGCCTCCTTGCCAAGGCGCATGATCACGGGCGACTTGCCGGCGAGCTTCACGGCCCACTCGCGCACGGCGGTCTCCAGCTCGGCGGCGGGCACGACCCGGTTGACGATCCCGGCTTCGAGCGCCTGCTGCGCGCTCCAGCGCTCGCCCAGGAGGAGCAGCTCGTTGGCCTTCTTGCGCCCCACGTTGCGGTAGATCAGCGCCATGATCATGAAAGGGAAGGTGCCGACGTTGATCTCGGGCGTGCCGAAGCTCGCGTCCTCAGAGGCGACGATCAAGTCGCAGGCGAGCGCGATCCCCAGCGCGCCCGCGAGCACGTGGCCGCCGGCGGCGACGACGGTCGGCTTGCCCAGCTCGCCGATCAGCTTGAACAGCGAGACGAAGCGCTCGGAGCCGAAGTGGCGCTCGACGAGCGAGACGTCCGCGGCGAAGCCGCCAAGGTTGGCGCCGGAGGAAAAGGTCCGCTCGTGCGAGGAGGCGAGCACGACGCAACGCGCCTCGCGTTCGTCGCGGGCCCGCTCGAAGGCGGCGATCAGGCCGCCGAGCATCTCGGCCGACAGCGCGTTGCGCGTGTCGGGCTGGTTCATCGTGATCGTCGCGACGCCCTGCTCGTCGCGGGCGTAGAGGACGGGATCGCTGCTCACGGGCGCATCCTAACCCGATCTCGGCCAAGCGGGAAGTGCGCAGCCGTACTATTCACTTCGCGAAGGCCTGCCGTCACGGGGCCCGGACGGCTTGGCACCATTTCGCGATGGCACTGTCAACCGGAGACATGCGCAAGGTGCTGGACTTCGTGGGCGACGCCCACGGGGCGGAAGACGTGCAGGAGCTGCGCGAGTTCCTGCCGAACGGTCTCGGCGCGCTCGTGCGCACCGACTGGGCCTCCTACAACGAGGTGGGCGTCGACGGGTCGGTGCACGTGGCGGTCAGCGTCCCGGAAGTCCCCCGCGAGCTGTTGGGGGACTGGGCCCGCCTGGCCTACCAGAACCCGCTCGCGGCGCGCCACGCGCGCACGCGCGACGGGCGCGCCTACCGCTTCTCGGACGTGGCGGAGCGCGAGCAGCTCGACGGCCTGGAGCTGTTCCGGACCTTCTACAAAACGCTTGGCATCCGCCACCAGATCGCCTTCACGCTCCCCTCCCCGCCGGAGCTGACGTTCGCGGTGGCGCTCTCGCGCGGCGGGCGCGACTACTCAGACCGCGACCGCGACCTGCTGAACCTGACCCGCCCGCACCTGATCCAGGCCTACCGCAACGTGCAGGCGCGCGAGCGCGCGGCGCGGCTGATCGAGGCGCTGCGGCGCGGCGTCGACGCAAGCGAGGAGGCGATCGCGGTGATCGAGTCGGGCGCGTTGGCCTTCGCCTCCGAGGGCGCGCGGCGGCGCCTGCGGGCGCTGGGCTGGCGCGAGGGAGCCGCGGCGCCGGACCTGCTCCTGGCGCCGGGCCCGACGGGCAGGCTGTGGGACCCGCTGCTGGTCCGGCTCGGCGCGGGCAACCTCGTGATCCGGCGCCTGCCCAGCGGTAGCCGCGACAGCTTCGTCGTCGTGTTCGAGCGCCCCCGCTCGCAGCTGAGCGACGTGGCCCTGCGGGGCCTGGGGCTGAGCCCGCGCGAGTCGCAGGTGCTGCGGATGCTGGCGGCCGGGCAGGACACGCGGTCGATCGCCGCGGAGATGGGCATCAGCCCGCGCACGGTCCACAAGCACACCGAGCGCATCCACGCGAAGCTGGGCACCCACGACCGCGCGCAGGCGATCGCGACGGCGCTCGCGGCGGAGCAGGAAGCCTCAGCGGCGGCGAGCGGGGCCGGCAGCGCGGCGGCGTCCGGGGCGGGCGCGGCGGCGTCCGGGGCGAGCGCGGCGGCGTCGGGGGCTCGCCAGCCGGAGCCCGTTCGGCGCGCTAGCCGGAGCCCCGCTTCGCCTTAGCCTTCTTCAGGCGGGCCTTCTCGAGCTTGGCCAGTTCCACGGCGGTGATGGTTTCCGCGGCGGGCGGCGGCGGCACGGCGGCGACGGGGAAGTTGACGGCGAGCACGTCGGCGGCGACGTCGAGGTGGATCGCCTTGCCGATCCGCAGCAGCAGGTTCGTGCGGACGGGCACGCCGTTCGCGGCGATGAAGACCTGCAGGCTCGCGCTGAGCTTGATGTGCTTGCGGCGCAGTTCGGCGATCGCCTTCTTCGGTAGCTGGCCTTCGGCGAGCTGCTGGGCGCCGATCGTGCCGGCGAAGCCCACGACGGGCTGCCCCTCGACGGTGCTGGGGCCGAGCGCCTGCACGGCGGAGGCTTTCTCCAGCAGTTCCGCGACGCCCTTGAAGGCCTGCCCCGAGGCGCCGGCGCCCGGGCGGCTGAGGCCCGTGCCGCTGCCGAGCCCGGGGTTGGAGCCGAACAGCTTGTCCTTGCCGGTGAGGTCCTGCTTGACCCAGGGCCGTCCGCCGTCATGGCGAGCCAGCGCGGGCTCGTCGACGTAGAGGGTGTCGCCGATCTGCAACAGCGTCAGCGGCTTGCCGAACAGCTTCGTGGTGACGCGCGTGGCGGGCGGCGCCAGCACCTGTTCGCCGGAGTAGGACAGGCGCAGGCCGCGCAAGGCCGCGAGCTTGTGCGGCAGCTTGCCGCCGATGGCGACGCTGCCGGTGAAGCGCTGGCTGTTCACGGTCAGTTCGCTCATCCGCTGCTCGAGCGTTTGCAGTTCGGCGGGCTGCGGCGCGGGCGCGGGCGCGGCGAGCGCGTGCCGGGCCGGCAGGAGGACGAGCAGCGTCGCGGCGAGCAGCGAAGCCGCGAAGGCCACGCGCAGCGCCGTGGGCTTCGCGGGCTTGACGTGAAGGAGAGGCGTCGTTCTTGACATGCCCGTCCAATGCCCCGATTCGCGCGCGCCCAATCGGGCCGATCCGAATCCTGGTGCCGACCCGCGGATCGCTACCTGACCCGCGGGTCGCCACCTCGCTGAGCACTGCCCCGCGTCGGCGCCGTCTAACGGCGAGTTTCGCCCCGGCAGAAAGTAAAAAGCTCTACTGTTTACTTTCGGGCGGGCCTGCGTTAGCTTCTGCCGGCAGGCGCCGCGCACCCGCGGCCGCCCGCCCCGCGCGAGCAAGCGCACCCCACACCACCCGCATCCCTTCGGACCGAGCACAAGGAGAAGCCCCGAGATGGCCGCCACCGCCGAGAGCGTGCTGAAGCCGGACTTCAAGGCGCAGCGCAAGCACTTCCTCTTCAACGACGAGCACGAACAGCTGCGCGAGTCGATTCGCAACTTCGCCGTCAAAGAGCTGGCCCCGCACGCGGAGGAATGGGAGGAGACGACTTTCCCCGACTCGGTCTTCCGCCGCATGGGCGAGCTGGGCTTCCTGGGCCTCGACAAGCCGGAGCAGTACGGCGGCCAGGGCGGCGACTACTACTCGGCGCTGGTGCTGGCGGAGGAGATCACGAACGCGAACTCCGGCGGCCTGGCGATGGGGGTGGCGGTGCACACGGACATGGCGATGCCGCCGATCCTGGCGTTCGGGAACGAGGAGCAGAAGCAGGAATGGGTGGTGCCGGCGATCAAGGGCGAGAAGATCCTCTGCCTCGGGATCACCGAGCCCGACGCGGGCTCGGACGTCTCGGGGATCAAGACGCGCGCGGTGAAGGACGGCGACGACTACGTGATCAACGGCTCGAAGACCTACATCACGAACGGCCACCGCGCCGACGTGATCGTGCTGGTGACGAAGACCGACCCGGACGCGGGCTACGACGGCTTCACGCTGTTCCTGGTGCCGATGGACGCCCCGGGTGTGATCCGCGAGAAGCGCCTTGAGAAGCTGGGGATGCACGCCTCGGACACGGCGCTGCTGGCCTTCCAGGACGTGCGCGTGCCGGCTTCGGCGGTGCTGGGCCAGGTGGGCAAGGGCTTCTACCACATCATGTGGGAGCTCCAGGGCGAGCGCCTGATCGGCGCGGCGGGCATGGTGGCGGGGGCGCAGAAGTGCTTCGAACGCACGCTCCAGTACGCCCACGAGCGCAAGGCCTTCGGCCGCGAAATCGGCAAGTTCCAGGCGATCCGCCACAAGTTCGCGGAGATGGCCACGAAGATCGAGTCGGCCCGGCAGATGACCTACATCACGGCGTGGCGCTTCGCGAACGGCGAGTACCCCGTGCGCGAGATCTCGATGGCGAAGCTGCACGCCTCGCGCGTGCTCTGCGAGGTGGCCGACGAATGCATCCAGGTCCACGGCGGCGCGGGCTACATGAAGGAGTACGGCGTCGAGCGCGTCTGGCGCGACGCCCGCCTGAACCGGATCGGCGCGGGCACCGACGAGATCATGCTCGACGTGATCGGTCGCTCCTACGGGCTGTAGGGAATCCCTCTCGATCGTCTGGAAGGGAAGGCCGCATGCGGCCTTCCCCCGGGCCGCACATGTGCGGCCCGGCCGGGTGGCGCATGCGCCACCCGGAACTGCCTGGATGACGAGGAGATGACGCACGCTTGAGCTCGGTAACGCGAAGCTCCCGCCGCCCACGGCGCCTGCGCGAGGTGCACCCGACGCGACGCGGTCTCGTCGTGGCCTGGTGGACGTTCACGGCGACCTTCCTGTTCCTGCGACTGCTGACCTGGCTGATCCGCATCCACGTCGCCGGGCTCGGCAATGTCTCGGCGGGCAGCGTCCATATCCACCACTACATCTGGGGCATCCTGCTGCTGATCGCCGTCGCGATCTTCGGCCTCGTGGACCGCTCGCCGAAGGTGCGCGTCTGGATGGGCGCGGCGCTCGGCATCGGGGCGGCCCTCGTGATCGACGAGGCGGCGCTCCTGATCGAGCTGCGCGACGTCTACTGGAGCGGCTTCGGCGCCGTCAGCGTCGCGATCGCGGTGATCGTGATCGGTCTCGCGGGCGGGGCGCTGGCGCTCACGCGCTCACCGCGACCTGACGACGAGACCTGAGCGGTAGGTTGGACCGTCGATGGGCACCCCCGACCCACCCTTCTCGGACGAGCACGAGCAGCTGAGACAGTCGATCCGCGGCTTCATCCAGCGCGAGCTGGCGCCGCAGGCCCCGCAGTGGGAGCAGGAGGAATGGTTCCCGGACGAGCTGTTCGGCAAGATGGCGGCGCAGGGCTTGCTGGGGCTGAAGTACCCCACCGAGTACGGCGGCCAGGGCGGCGACTACCTGCACGAGTCGGTGCTCTGCGAGGAGCTGGCGCGGATCGGCTCCGGCGGCACCGCCGCGGGGCTGGGGGCGCACACGAACATCGCCACGCCGCCGATCTGGAAGTTCGGAACGGAGGAGCAGAAGCAGCGCTATCTCGTGCCGGCGATCGCGGGTGAGCGGATCGGGGCGCTGGGGATCACCGAGCCCGGCGCGGGCTCGGACGTCGCCTCGCTCTCGACCCGCGCCGAGCGCGTCGACGGCGGCTGGGTCGTGAACGGCGAGAAGACCTACATCACGAACGGCGTGCGCGCCCACTTCGTCGTCACGGCGGTGAAGACCACCGCGGAGGGCGGCCATCACGGGATCTCCTTCCTGATCGTCGACCGCGGCGAGGGGGTCAGCTCCTCGAAACTGAAGAAGCTCGGCTGGGACGCCTCCGACACGGCGACGATCGCCTTCGAGGACGTCTTCGTGCCGGAGGAGAACCTGCTCGGGGAGCTGAACGAGGGCTTCAAGCTGATCATGGCCAACTTCCAGTGGGAGCGCCTGGCGATGGCGCTCGGGGCCGTGGGGGCGATGACGATCGCCTGGGAGCGCACCGCGGAGTTCGCCCGCGAGCGCCAGGCCTTCGGCCGCCCGCTCTCGGGTCACCAGACGATCCGCCACAAGCTCGCGGACATGGCCACCTCCGTCTACACCTGCCGCTGCGTCACCTACGACGCGCTGCGCCGCTTCGTCGCGGGCGAGGAGCCCCTGAAGGAGGTCTCGATGGCGAAGCTGCTCACGCAGCGCGCCTGCTTCGAGCTGATGGACGACTGCCTGCAGATCCACGGCGGCGCCGGCTACATGAAGGAGTATTGGGTCGAGCGCGCCGCCCGCGACGCCCGCCTCGGGCCGATCGGCGGCGGCTCGGACGAGATCATGCGCGAGATCCTCGGGCGCGTGCTGGCGCTCTGAGCCGTCAGCGCGCCGCGGCGGCGGCGTGGCCGAGCGCGATCGCGAGCTCAAGCGTGCTCGTGACCGGCTGCGGCGGCGGTTCGTCCAGCGCCGGATCGCTGTTGCCCAGCGCCACGACGGTCGTGCGTGTGGAGGGCGAGTAGAGGATCGCCGAGTCATAGCCGGGGATCAGCCCGTTGTGGCCGATGAAGCCCTCGATCCTGAAGATGCCCAGGCCGTATTCGAAGCCGGGCTGGCCGGTGGCGACCCAGCGCAGGCGTTCGCGCTGCATGCGTGCGTGCAGCAGCGTGCCGCGGGCGAGCGCCAGCGTCCAGCGGCGCAGATCGCCGAGCGTCGAGACGACCGAGCCCGCCGCCCAGCCGTAGGAGGTCGTCCAGCCCGCGGTGTCGACCATCCGCCCGTTCAGCAGCGTGTAGCCGTGCGCCGCCGGCGCCGGCATCCGCGTGCCGGGGTCGAAGCTCGTGTGCCTCAGGTGGAGGGGCGCCAGCACGTCGCGGCGCAGCTCATAGGCGAAGCTGTGCCGGCTGACCCGTTCGACGATCTTCCCCAGCAGCAGGTAGTTCGTGTCGGAGTAGCCCCACGGCGGCGGCAGGAACGGCTGCGTCAGCGCGGCGCCGATCACTTCGGCGGGATCGAAGCGCTGCGACGGCACGCGCACCAGCGATTCCACCGTCGACTGGTCCAGCGTGGGGATCAGGCTCGTGTGGTTCAGCAGCTTGCGGATCGTGATCTCCGGCGCGTTCAGCACGCCGGGGTAGAAACGGCTCAAAGGCTCGTCGAGGCCGAGCTTGCGTTCCTGCACGAGGCGCAGGACGACGGTCGCGGTCATCGTCTTCGTGACGCTGGCGACGCGGAAGCGGTCACGTGTCCCCAGCGGCGCCCCGCGCCCCGCCGGCAGCTCCCGCACGCCGAAGGAGCCCACGAACGTGCGGCCGTGCGGCGCCCAGACGCCCACGACCATGCCGGGGTAGCCGCCTTCCGCGATCGTCTTGCGCACCAGCGCCGAGAGCTGGGCGCGTTCGCCGGCGCCGAAGCCCGTCGCGGCCGCGGAGGCGGAGGCGGCTACGCCGAGTACCCCCAGGACCAGCGAAAGCCAGACAATCGCGATCGTCCTGTTCGCCGAGCTCATCCGAGCGATCGTATTGAGCCTCGATCCACAGCGAGCCCCTGAGTACGCGGCGCCGGGGGCCGCGCTTGCAAAAACTCGTCCAAGCCACGCAGACCGGCTCATGTCATACGGCTGGCAGCCGATATCGGCAACGTGGCCCCCGGACGCCGTGCGTACACCGCCATCCGCCGCCATCCCCTGCAGGCAACGATCTGCGCAGCGCTGTTGGCGCTGTGCGTGATCTGCTGCGCCGCGGCCTCCACCGCACCCGCGGCGACGCGGGGTGGCGCCGGCAACGCGAAAGGCGCCTCAAGCCACGCGAGCGCCCCCGCGAAGCACCGCCGCCGGCGCGGCTGCGCCAAGCGCGCGAGCTTCCACAGCGTCGGCAAACCCACGGGCTCGCACCGCCGCCGCCACGGCAAACGCCACGCCGGCTGCCGCCGCGGCTCCCGCCGTCGTCACAAGCACCGGCCGGCGGCGCATCACACCAGCGCGCCGCAGGGCTCGGCCCCCGCCCCGGTTCCCGTCGACGGCGCCTGCGCCGGCAGCGAACTGCGCCCCACGGCCGAAGACCTCGACGCCGTCCGCACCGCGACGCTCTGCCTCGTGAACCGCGAACGGCTCGCCCACGGCGAGGGCGCGCTGAAACCGAACGGCGACCTGCAGGCCGCGGCGCAGGGCCACTCCGAAGACATGTGGGCCGGCGACTACTTCGAACACGACGGCCGACACGGAGACACGCCGCTGTCGCGGATGCGCGCCGCGGGCTACATCTTCAGCACGCACGTCGGCTACGCCGTCGGCGAGAACATCGCCTGGGCGACGCTGTGGATGGCGACCCCGAAGGCGATCGTCGCCGGCTGGATGGCCTCGCCGGGCCACCGCGCGAACATCCTCGACGCAACCTTCCAGGACACCGGCGTCGGCGTCTCGCCGCACGGGCTGGCCTCGCTCGCCCGCGGGCAGGCCGGGGCGATCTACACGCAGGACTTCGGGCGCATCATCGCTCCTTGAGGCGCGCGCGCCGCTCGACGCGGGCACCGCGCCCAGGCCACAGGCCGCCGCCGAGCGGACTGGCTGCCTGGACAAGGCCGGGCGCGGCGCTCGGATAACCTCCCGCGCACCCTCAAACGACAAGGAGACCGAACCAACATGGGAGTACTCGACGGCAAGTCGGCCATCGTCACCGGCTCGGCGCGCGGCATCGGACGGGCCACGGCCGAGCTGCTCGTCTCGCAGGGCGCGCAGTGCCTGATCAACGACCTCGACGGAGACGTGGCCGAGCAGGCCTCCTCCGAGATCGACGGCGAGACCGCCGTCTACTCCGGCGACCTCACGAAGCCCGGCGCCGCCGACGAGCTGGTGCAGAAGGCGATCGACGCCTTCGGCAAGATCGACATCATCGTCAACAACGCCGGCTACACGATCGACGCGCCGGTGCACAAGATGTCCGACGACCAGTTCCAGAAAATGCTCGACATCCACACGGTGGTGCCCTTCCGCGTGATCCGCGCCGCCGCGCCGCACCTGCGCGAGCCCGCGAAGAAGGAGCGCGAGGAAGGCAAGGAGGTGTTCCGCAAGATCGTCAACATCTCCTCGACCTCCGGCACCTTCGGCAACCCCGGGCAGGCGAACTACTCCTCCGGCAAGGCCGGCGTCGTCGGCCTGACGAAAACCGTCGCGAAGGAGTGGGGCCAGTTCAAGGTGAACGTCAACGCCGTGGCCTTCGGCTTCATCGACACCCGCCTGACGCAGGCGAAGGTCGACGAGAACACGATGGAGAAGGACGGCGAGAAAATCCAGCTCGGCATCCCCGAGCAAATGCGCCAGATGGCCTCGGCGATCATCCCGCTGGGCCGTCCCGCCACCCCGGAGGAGGCCGCCGGCGGCGTGTTCTTCCTCTGCTCCCCCTGGTCGAACTACGTGCACGGTCAGACCCTGCACGTGACGGGCGGGATCTTCGGCGGCATGAGCGGCTGACGCCGCTTCTCGGCCAGAGGCGCAGCGGCGGGCGAAGGCCCGCCGCGCCTCAGGCCGCCAATCCCCTCAGGTCGAGCTGGCAGCCCGAGAAGTAGGCGCCCGCCGGCGAGGCCAGGTACGCCACGACGCCCGCCACCTGCTGCGGCGTCGTCGCCGCCCCGGGGGCGATCGTCACCACGGTGATCCCGTAGCGCGCCCACTCGATCGAGAGCGTCCGCGCCAGGTTCTCAAGGCCCGCCCGCGCCGGCTCGGCGCCGCGGGGCGCCACGTAGACGATCCTCCCGCCTGCACCCGGCTCGATGAAGGCGGCGCTCGCGAGCGCCTGCGTCAGCCGCCAGCAGGCCTCCAGCGCCGCGATCAGCTCCTCCGTCCGCCGGCCTTCTTGCGCGCCGAAGAACCCGCTCGCGTCCGCCACCAGCAGCTGCACCCCCGGCGGCCCTGAGAGCGCACCCGCCACCGCGGCCCGCGCCAGCTCGTCGTCGGCCTCCGGCGCCCCGCTACAGACCAGCTCGCACTCGCTCACCGCCGCGCCCAGCTCCGCGCACGCCGCCGCCACCGCCCGCGCGTTCGCGGTTGCCGCGGCCCCCTGCCCGGCCGCGACACTCCCCAGCAGCATGCCGACCCCGTCCAGCAGGCCGGGCCGCAGCACTCGCGTCAGGTCGATCTCGCTCATCGGCTGCCGCGCACCCTAGTGAGCGCCGCGCCACCGCGCCGGCGCCGCGACCGGCTCAGCCGAGCGCCGGCGACGGCGTCGCCGGCTCGCCGGAGGCGGCACGCAGGTCGAAGTACAGCACCGCCGCCGCCAGCGCCGCCAGCGGCGCCGACAGCACGCCCAGCACCACGTGCACGACGATCCCCGCCGCGGTGCTCGCCGAGTCCGCCGCGCCGTCCGCGATCCAGATCACGACGTTCACCAGCACGTAGAGCACCAGCAGCACGCCGAACACCTGCCAGCCGTTGCCGCGCACCAGCTCGCGGCTGCGCCCCAGCGAGCCGAGGCCCGGCGGGCGCTCGAGCACGATCACCGGCACGAACACCGACCACAGCGTCACAAGGATCAGGCCCGGGACGATGATCAGCGCGAAGCCGACCACGATCGCGATGCTCGCGACGAGCCCGACGAGGATCAGCTGACCCAGCACCGGCACCACCGCCCGCAGCAGCTGGCCCGCGCTCGAATCGCGCCGGCCGTCCTGCACGTCCGCCACCAGCTCGACCACCATCCCCGTGAACAGGATCCCCGCCACGATCGCGATCACCTCCGCGAGCACGTAGCCCGCAGCCGAGCCCGTCGAGGCCAGCAGCGCGGCGCCGATGCCCTCGATCACGAACACCACCGCCGCCGCCGGCATCAGCACCGGCGCCTGGTCGACGTAGATGCGCCAGACCCTGCCGATCACCGCGCCGACGTCAAGCCGCTGCGGCATTTGCCCTGCCCTCCGCGCGCCGCTGCTCGCGCAGCCGTCGCAGCACGCCCTTGCGGCCGTGCGCTTCAAGGCCCGCGTACAAGGCGCGGATCTCCTTCAGGATCTGATCGGCGACCTCCTGCTGCTGCTCGCGCGTCGGGTCCTGCACGCGCTCCCAGCGCATCGGCTCGCCGTACTGGACCGTCACCCGCGGGAACTGAAGCCGCTTCCAGTTGCGCACCCGTGAGGAGCCGTAGATCGCGATCGGCACCACCGGCACGCCCGTCTCCAGCGCCAGCCGGCCGATCCCGCGCTTGGCCTGCTCGGCCACTTTGCCCGTGCGCGAGCGCCCGCCCTCGCAGTACATCGTGATCGCGCCGCCGTTCGCGAGGATCGTCTCCGCCGTGACGATCGTCTCCTCGTCGCGCGCGCCGCGGCGCACGGGGAACACGCCGCCGTGGGTGTAGATGAACTGCATCGGCGGTTTGAACAGCTGCGACTTCGCCATGAAGCGAACCCTGCGGCGGATGAAGCAGCCCATCAGGAAGTGGTCCATGAACGAGAAGTGGTTCGGCGCCAGGATCACCGCGCCCGAGCCGGGGACGTTCCCCGTGGAGATCGGGCGTGCCCGCAGGAAAGTGTACGAGTAGAGCGAGGTCAGCACGCGCACCAGGTCGTACGCCCAATCGGGCTCGCGCGTGCGCGCGCGCTCGTGGAAGCGATCGAAGTGCTCCTTCGGCCGCGGGTCGGAGTAGACCTGCTCGCGCATCGGGGCCAGATCGCTCATCTGAGCCGATTACCTCCGTCGTCGCTCGAAGTTACGCAGACGTGCATGCCGGCATTCTCGTCCACGCTTGGGACGGGACTCACGCGCCGCTGCGGGCGCGCGCCAGCGCGCCCGCCCAGCCCGCGAGCAGCTCCGCGCGCTCGTCCTCGCCCATGCGCGGCTCATAGCGGCGCGACCCGCCCCCGCCGAGCCGCCCGTGCACCGCGCGCAGGTCCTCGGTCGTCCACAGGCTCGCCCCCACGCCCGCGAGACAGGCGGCGCCCAGCGCCGTGACCTCCGTCAGCCCGGCCGGGAGCACCGGCACGCCGAGCACGTCCGCCTGGAACTGCATCAGCCAGCCGTTCGCGCTCGCGCCGCCGTCGGCGCGCAGCTCGCTCAGCCGGTGCGGCGCCGCCGCCTCCATCGCGCGCACCGCGTCCACCGTCTGGTAGGCGATCGACTCGAGCGTCGCGCGCGCCAGGTGGGCGCGCGAGCTGCCCCGCGTCAGCCCCACGATCGTGCCACGCGCCTGCGCGTCCCAGTGCGGCGCCCCCAGCCCCGTCAGCGCCGGCACGAAGTAGACCCCGTCGTTGCCGTCGAGGCTCGCCGCCAGCGACTCGGTGTCCTCGGCGCGCTCGATGATCCCCAAGCCGTCGCGCAGCCACTGCACCGCCGCGCCCGTCACGAAGATCGACGCCTCCAGCGCGTACGCGCGCGCCGCCCCCACCCCGCACGCCGCCGTCACCAGCAGCCCCGGCGGCGGCTCGGGTGCCTGGAAGCCCGCGTTGATCAGCACGAACGAGCCCGTGCCGTAAGTGTTCTTGCCCATCCCCGGGTCGACGCAGGCGTGGCCGAACAGCGCCGCCTGCTGGTCGCCCGCGACGCCCGTCACCGCCACCGCGTGGCCGTGCAGCGCCTCCGGGCGCGTCTCGCCGAAGCCCCCGGCGCTCGGCAGCACGCGCGGCAGCGCCCGCTGCGGGACCCCGAACAGCTCCAGCAGCTCCGGGTCCCAGCGCCCGGCGCCGATGTCGTAGAGCATCGTGCGCGAGGCGTTCGTCGCGTCGGTCAGATGCTCGCCCGTCAGCTTGAACAGCAGCCACGAGTCCACCGTCCCGAAGACCGCCGTGCCGCGCTCGGCGCGCTCGCGCAGCCCCTCGACGTTCTCCAGCAGCCACTGCATCTTGCTCGCGGAGAAGTACGGGTCCAGCACCAGCCCCGTGCGCGCCCGCACCAGCGGCTCGCGGCCCTCACGGCGCAGCTCCTCGCAGCGCTCCGCCGTGCGCCGGTCCTGCCACACGATCGCGTTGTGCAGCGGCTCGCCCGTGCGAGGGTCCCACACGCAGACGGTCTCGCGCTGGTTCGTGATCCCCAATGCCCGCAGATCGCCCGGCCGCACGCCGGCGTCCGCGAGCGCCGCCCCCGCCACCGCCGCCGTCGTCTCCCAGATCTCGCGCGCGTCGTGCTCGACCCAGCCCGGGCGCGGGAAGTACTGCGTGAACTCACGGTAGGCGCGGCCCAGCGGCTGCGCGCCCTCGTCGAACACGAGGCACGTCGTGCCCGTCGTCCCCTGGTCGATCGCGAGGATCATTTGCGCGCGAGCCTACTCGCGCCCGCGCGCTCGTATCTCGCCCCGCGCCCGCCCGGGCCCGCCGCCCCGCAGCGCGCGCGCGAGCGCCCCCCTCGCCAGGTACACGCGCGCGAAGTCGAGCAGCTGCCCGCCGCGGTGGGCGAAGCCCGCCAGCGTGCGCCCGCTCGCGCGGTGCTCCAGTTCGAGCTCGATCTCCGTGAGCCGGTGGCCCGCGCGGACGACGTCGATCGTCATCCCCACCTCCATCCCGAAGCCGTGCGCAAACGGGAGCGCGTCCGCCAGCGCCTGCGCCGAGAGCGCGCGCTGGCCCGAGATCGGCGCACGTGTCGCAAGGCCGCAGCGCCGGCGGATCGACCAGCGGGCGAAGCCCAGCGCCAACCCGAGGCCGCCTCCGACGCGGCGCGCGAACGCCGCCACCGCCACGTCGGCCTCGCCGCGCGCCACCGCGTCCCGCAGCGCCACCAGCCGCGCCGCCGAGGCGCCAAGGTCACCGTCGCAGAGCACGAACACCGCGCTCTGCGCGACGCCTTCCGCGCCCGCTCGATCCAGCGCCGCGCGGGCGCCGCGCGTCGCCGCCTCGCCCTTGCCGAGCATCCGCCCCGTGCCGTGCACCTCCGCGCCGGCAGCCGCCGCAATCGCCGCCGTCGCGTCCGTCGAGCCATCGTCCGCCACCAGCACCGGCGCACCGGGAAACGCGCCCGCCAGCGCGTCGAGCGTCGCGGCGATGCGGTCGGCCTCGTTGTAGGCCGTGACGATCAGGAACGTGTCGGGAGCCATGATGCGCTGTCGGGGACGGCGACTATTGTCCCTGGCCACAGAGGCGATCGGGATTTCGGGAGGTTCAGATGACCGCGGTTGAGGCGCACATCACGGGCACCGTATGGAAAATCGAGTGCGCCGTCGGCGACCAGATCGAGGAGGGCGACACCGTCGCGATCCTCGAGTCCATGAAGATGGAGATGCCCGTCGAGGCCGAGGACTCCGGCAAGGTGACCGAGATCCTCTGCGAGGAGGGCCAGGCCGTCAACGAGGGCGACACGCTCGTCGTGCTCGAATAGACGACGCGATCTCACCGCGCGCGGGACACGCTCGCACCCGAGTCAAATAGCCTCTCCGCGCGATGGCGCCTGAGACCTCCGTCCGAGAGCTGGCAGATGGCAAGCTGCTGGTCGACCAGCCCGCCGAGGGCGTCGTCCGCCTGACGATCTCCAACCCCGCGAAGCGCAACGCGCTCGACCACCCGATCCTCGACGCGATCACCGCCACGCTCGCCGAGCTGTCCGGCGGCGAGGGCGAGCACGACGAGGCCGCCGCCGGCGTCACCGCCGCTCGCTGCCTGCTGATCACCGGCGCGGGCGGGATGTTCTCCGCCGGCTACGACATCGGCGAGATCCCCAGCGACGAGTTCGAGGAACGCGCCGAGGCGCTCGTCGCGCACCCCTTCACCGAAGCCATCGACGCGCTCGAGCGCTTCCCCTACCCCACGCTCGCGATGCTCCCCGGCCACACGATCGGCGGCGGGCTCGAGCTGGCGCTGTCATGCGACATGCGCGTCGCCCTCGACGGCATCAAGCTCGGGATGCCGCCCGCGAAGCTGGGCCTCGTCTACTCGCATACCGGCCTGCGCCGCTTCATCGACGCGATCGGCGCCGCGCGCACGCGCGAGCTGTTCCTGCTCGGCCGCTACGTCGACGCCGCCACCGCGCTCTCGTGGGGGCTCGTCAACCGCGTCGCCGCCGCCGAGGCGCTGGAGGAGACCGCGCTCTCCGTCGCCGCGGAGCTCGCCGGCAACGCCCCCCTCTCCCAGCTCGGCAACAAGCGCGTGATCGCCGCGCTGCTCGCCGCCGAGGGGCAGCTGGAGCCCGGCGTCGAGCAGGAGCTGATCGAGCTGCGCCGCGCCTCCTTCGCCTCGCAGGACATGCGCGAGGGGATGAAGGCCTTCGCCGAGAAACGCCCCCCGCGCTGGGCCGGACGCTAGCCGCCGCGCCCGCGCAGCGCCCTGCCCCCGTGCCCTCGTAGCGTCCGCGACGCTCCATAACCTCCGGGTTCATGCCGCCCCTGATCAGTCGCGAGGAGGCCCTGCGCCTCGGCGAGATCGAGGACCACGCCGAGATCGAGGCGCTGATCGAGCGCGCCTGGAAGGCGCGCGTCGAGCGGTTCGCCGACTCGACCGACATGTGCTCGCTCGTCAACGCCAAGTCCGGTGGCTGCGCAGAGGACTGCGGCTTCTGCGCGCAGTCCCGCTTCGCCGAAGCCGAGACCCCGTTGCACGCGATGATGGAGCCCGAGCAGATCCTCGAACATGCGAAGGCGGCGGAAGCCGCCGGAGCCCATCGCTTCTGCATGGTCACTCAGGGACAGGGCCTCTCCAAGCGCGACTTTCAGAGGTACCTGGAGGGGGTGCGGCTCGTCTCCGAACACACCAACCTCAAGCGCTGCGCCTCGATCGGCCACATGAGCGTCGCGCGCGCGCAGGAACTGAAGGACGCCGGCGTACAGCGCGTCCACCACAACGTCGAGACCGCCGAGAGCTACTACGACGAGGTCACCAGCACCGTGCGCTACGCCGGTCGGCTGCGCACGATCGACGCCGTGCGCGAGGCCGGCCTGGAGACCTGCGTCGGCGGCATCCTCAACCTCGGCGAGTCGCGCGAGCAGCGCGTCGAGATGGCCTTCGAGCTGGCCCGGATCGACCCCACCAGCGTGCCGATCAACATGCTCAACCCGCGCCCCGGCACGAAGTTCGGCGATCGCGAGTTCATGGACCCCTGGGAGGCCGTGAAGTGGATCGCCATCTTCCGGCTGATCCTGCCCGAAGCGCTGTTCCGCCTCTGCGGCGGGCGCGTCGAGAACCTGGGCGAGCTGCAGCAGCTCGCCGTGCAGGCCGGGATCAACGGGGTGATGATGGGCAACTTCCTCACCACGCTCGGCAATGACCCAGAGACCGACCGCGAGATGTTCGAGGAGCTGGGGCTGAACGTCGCGCGCCAGCCCGACAACGCCGCCAACCCGCGCCCCGACAACCGCTCCGGCTGGATGGAGGGCGAGACGCCCGACGTCGTCAGCGCCCTGATCGACGCCGAGGCCGGCGCCGACGTGCTCCCG
The DNA here is from genome assembly GCA_035508515.1 of Solirubrobacteraceae bacterium. Lineage (GTDB taxonomy): Bacteria > Actinomycetota > Thermoleophilia > Solirubrobacterales > Solirubrobacteraceae > Palsa-744. The sequence goes on from DATJMW010000038.1 coordinate 86,067, forward strand.
GAGGAGGCCACGAGCGATCGCGGCGGCCTGAAGATCCGGTTGTGGGACCCCTCGACGCAGCTTCGCTACCGGGCCAAGCGGCTCGTGCCGCCGCGGCCCGACGGCGCCCCCAATCGCTCGCCGGGCCGCGCCAGCGCGCGAGGGCCCGACCAGCGCGAAGGCGCCGAGCGGGCCACGAGCCCGATCGCCGGCGGCTGAGCACACCGACCACAGGGAGGGAGCGCGTGCACGGGGAGAACGGAACGGCAGACCTGCAAGAGCGCCTCGACGAGATCGAGCGGCTCGGTCTGAGCCGCCGGCTGCGCCTCGTCTCCGGCCCGCAGGGTCCCACCGTGCTGCTCGACGGCAAGCCCGTGCTGCTGCTCTGCTCGAACAACTATCTCGGTCTCGCCGACCACCCGCAGGTGCGCGAGGCCGCCGCTGAGGCGGCGATGCGCTGGGGCGTCGGCGCCGGCGCCTCGCGCCTCATCTCCGGGACCATGACCGTGCACCGCCGCCTGGAGGAGCGCCTTGCCGAATTCGCCCGCAGGCAGTCCTGCCTGCTGTTCGGCTCCGGCTACCTCGCCAACCTTGGCGCGATCGGCGCGCTCGCCGGGCGTGGCGACGTCGTCTACTCCGACGAGCTCAACCACGCCTCGATCGTCGACGGCTGCCGGCTCTCGCGCGCTGAGGTAGTCGTCTACCGCCACCGCGACGCCGAACACCTGTTGTGGTGCATGCGCCGTCACGGCGGGCGGCGCAACGACCCCGCCGCCCGGCAGCTGATCGTCACCGACTCGATCTTCTCGATGGACGGCGACCTCGCCCCGCTCGAGGAGATCGTCCAGCTCGCGCAGGCCGGCGGCGCCCGCGTGCTCGTCGACGAGGCACACGCCATCGGCACGTTCGGTCCCGGCGGGCGGGGCGCGCTCGCCGACGCCGGCCTCGAGGGCGAGGTCGACGCCATCGTCGGCACGCTCGGCAAGTCGCTCGGCTCCTACGGCGCCTACGTCTGCGGCGACGAGGAGATGACCCGCTACCTGCTGAACTCCGCCCGCTCCTTCATCTTCTCCACCGCGCCCCCGCCCCCCGCGGCCGCCGGGGCGCTCGCCGCCCTGGAGATGCTGGAGCAGCGCCCGCATCGCGTCGAACGACTGGCCGCCAACGCGCGCGCGCTGCGCCGCTCGCTCGCCGCCGAGGGCTTCGACGTGCCCGACGGCGACATGCACATCGTGCCGCTGATCGTCGGCGATGAGCGCGACACCGTCTCGCTCTGCCAGGCCGCCCTCGAGCAGGGCGTCTTCGCGCAGGCGATCCGCCCACCCACCGTGCCCGCCGGCACCTCGCGGCTGCGCCTCGCCGCGATGGCCTCGCACACCGCCAGCGACATGCGCCTCGCCGCCGGCGTGCTCGCCGGCGCCGCGCGCAAGCTCGGGCTCGAACCCGCCGCGATCGGCTCGCCCCCCGAGCCGGAGCCCCGACACGAGGGCGAGCCCGGCGACGAAGGGCGGGCAACCGAGCGGGAGCCCTATGAGATCCGGGTCTCCGCGCGTGCCGCAAGCAACCCGCCGCCCAGCGCTCCCTTCGACATCGAGGCCCCGCGCCCACGGCGCCCGCCCGCGCCCACCACGGCGCCCGCCGCCGACGCTGCCGATGCTTCCGATGCTTCCGGCGTTCCGTTCGACGGTGAGCGCGAGGGCACCGTCGCGCACGCCGCCTGACCGCGCCGAGCCGCCGGCGAGACGATGCGCGGGCTGTTCGTCACCGGCACCGACACCGGCGTCGGCAAGTCCGTGCTGAGCGCCGCCCTGCTCGCCGCGATGAAGGCCGACGGCGAGGCCGTCGCCGCGCACAAGCCCGCCGTCAGCGGCCTCGACGAGCCGCAGCCCGTCGGTGCCGACGGGGTCGCATGGCCCCCCGATCACCAGCTGCTCGGCGCCGCCGCCGGGATGCCCCCCGACGAGGTCGCGCCGCTGCGCTTCGGACCCGCCGTCTCGCCGCAGCTCGCCGCCGAGCTGGCCGGGGAACCGCTCGACCGCACGCGCCTGCTCCAGGCCGCCGACGCCGCCGTCCGCGACGCCGAGCTCGCGCACGCCACGCTGATCGTCGAGGGCGCCGGCGGGCTGCTCTCGCCGCTCGCCGAGGAGTTCACCGTCTGCGACCTCGCCGTCGCCCTGCGGCTGCCGTTGCTGATCGCCGCACGGCCAGGGCTCGGCACCATCAACCACGCGCTCCTCACGCTCCAGTCCGCCCGCGCTTACGGCCTCGACGTACGCGCCGTCGTCATCACCCCCTGGCCGCAGCAGCCCTCGCGCCTGGAGCGCTCGAACCTGGAGACGATCAGACGGCTCGGCTTCGTCGAGGTCGCCACGCTGCCGCCCGCCGCCGGCCCCGACCCGCGCCAGCTCGCCCTCGCCGCCGCAGCGCTGCCGTGGCGGCGCTGGCTCGGAGAGCGGCCCGCCGTCGCGCAGCCGGCGCAGCCGCCCGCCTAGAGCCGCCTGCTTGCGCCGCCCCCCGCCGCGGGTCTATGGTTGACGCATGGCGCTCAGCACGGCTGCCTCCGCCGTCCCGGCCGACATGCGCGACTTCGCCGCGCGCTACACCGCGGCCTGGAACGAGTGCGACACGCACGCCATGGCCGAGCTCGTCGACGAGGACGTCGTCTGGGCCGATCCAGCGCTGCCCCAGCCCGCGCGCGGCATCGGCGAGGTGCAGGAGTTCATGCGCGTGAGCTTCCGCGCCTTTCCCGACCTGCACTTCGGCGAACCCGACCCGCCCGCGCTCGCCGTCAGCGGCGAGGACGTGCTGTGGGCCTGGTATATGGAGGGCACCAACCTTGGCGCGATCGACCCACCCGGCTTCGCCCCCACCGGCAAGCGCATGCGCGTCGACGGCATCGACCGCTGGACCTTCCGCGACGGGCGGATAGCGCTCTACAGAGCCTTCTACGACATGAACGACCTCGCCCGGCAGCTCGGGATCGTGCCGCCGCCAGGCAGCACCGCCGAGCGCGGGATGGTCGCGTTGCAGCGCCTGCAGGCGCGCTTCGCGCGGTGATGAACGCCAACGGCGCCGTCACCGCCGCCCGCCCCGAGGACTACGACGTCGCGATCGTCGGCGCCAGCACCGCCGGCTGCACCGCCGCCCGCTTCTACGCCCAGCGCGGCGCGCGCGTCGCGCTGATCGAGCGCAGGCCCTCGCCCGACGCCTACAAGACCGTCTGCACTCACTACATCCAGTCGAGCGCCACGCCCACCATCGAGCGGCTCGGGCTCGCGCCGCTGCTGGAGGAGCACGGCGCCGTGCACAACGGCGTCGACGTCTGGACGCGCCACAGCGGCTGGATCAACACCGACCCCGACGCCGCCTACGGCTTCAACATCACGCGCCGCAAGCTCGACCCGTTGCTGCGCCGGCTCGCCGCCGAGACCCCCGGCGTCGAGCTGATCGCCGGCTGGAGCGCCGTCGGCCTGCTCGGCGAGGGCCGGCCCGCCGGGGTGCGCATCGAAGACCCCGGCCACGCGCGGCGCGACATCCGCGCGAAGCTCGTCGTCGCCGCCGACGGGCGCGGCTCGAAGGTCGCCCGCTGGGCGCGCGTCCCCGGCCGCGTAAAGCCCCACGGGCGCTTCTTCTACTGGGGCTACTGGCACGGCCTGCGGCCCGCCGGAACGCGCTCGCGGATGTGGCTCGTCGAGCCCGACGGCGCCTACACCTTCCCCAACGAGGACGGCCTCACCCTCGCCCTGGTCGCGCCCCACCGCCAGCGGCTGCCCGAGTTCCAGGCCGACCTGCCCGGCGCCTACCGCCGCATGCTCAACTCGCTGCACGAAGGGCCGGACCTGCGCGAGGCGACGCTCGAGGGCAAGCTGATCGGCAAGCTCGAGCTGCCCAACGTCTACCGGCCCGCCGCGCGCAACGGGGTCGCCTTCGTCGGCGACGCCGCCCTCGCCGGCGACCCGCTCTGGGGGATCGGCTGCGGCTGGGCGTTCCAGAGCGCCGAGTGGCTCGTCGAGCAGACCGCCGACGCGCTCGACGCCGGCCCCGCGCAGCTCGACGCCGCGCTCGCGCGCTACCGCAAGCAGCATCGCAAGCGCCTGTTCCCCCACTACATGATGATCACCGACATCGCCAGTGGCCGGCCCATCAACGCCATCGAACGGCGGCTGTTCCGCGCCGCCGCGCGCGACAGCGTCGTCGCCGAGGCCTTCGAGCGCGTCGGCAGCCGCAACCTGCCCCCCGCCAGCATCCTCAAGCCGGGGATCGTCGCGCGGATCGCGCGGCACGGGGGCGCGGCGCCGGCCGCCGCGTAGCGCTCAGCCCGCGCGCGCAGCCGCCACGATCGCCGCGCACACCGTGGCCAGGTCCTGCTCGCCTGTCACGTATGGCGGCATCGCGTAGATCAGGTCGCGGAACGGGCGCAGCCAGACCCCGTGGCGGACCGCCGCCTCCGTCGCCGCCGCCATCTCCACCGGGTGGTCGAGCTGCACGACGCCGATCGCGCCCAGCACCCGCACGTCCGCCACCCCCGGCAGCTCCCGCGCCGGGTCAAGGCCCGCGCGCAATCCATCCTCGATCGCCGTCACCCGCTCGCGCCAGCCGCCCTCCTCCAGCAGCTCGAGCGACGCCAGCGCCACCGCGCACGCCAGCGGGTTCGCCATGAACGTCGGGCCGTGCATCAGCCCACCGTCCTCGCCCGCCGAGATCATCTCCGCGACCTCGCGCGTGCACAGCGTCGCCGCCAGCGTCATGTAGCCGCCCGTCAGCGCCTTGCCGACGCACATCACGTCCGGCGTGACGCCCGCGTGCTCGCAGGCGAACAGCGCCCCCGTGCGCCCGAAGCCCGTCGCGATCTCGTCCAACACCAGCAGCAGGCCGTGCTCGTCGCACAGCTCGCGCATCAGCCGCACGCAGGCCGGGGAGTGAAAGCGCATCCCGCCCGCCCCCTGCACCACCGGCTCCACCACGATCGCCGCCAGCTCGCCGGCATGGCGCGCCACCAGCTCGCGCACCCCTTCCGCCCAGCGCTCGTCCAGCCCCGCGTCGAAGCCGTCCGGCGGGCGCTCCGCGAACACGTGCTCAGCCAGCACGCCCGTGAACATGCTGTGCATCCCGCCCACCGGGTCGCACACCGCCATCGCCCCGAACGTGTCGCCGTGATAGCCGCCACGCACCGTCAACAGGCGCGTGCGGCCGGCTCCTCCCCGCGAACGCTGGAACTGGAGCGCCATCTTGATCGCCACCTCCACCGAGACCGAGCCCGAGTCCGCGAAGAACACCGCCTCCAGGCCTTCCGGGGTCAGCTCCACGAGGCGCTGCGCCAGGCGCACGCCCGGCTCGTGCGTCAGCCCGCCGAACATCACGTGCGCCATCCGCTCCAGCTGCGCCGTCAGCGCGGCGTTCAGCGCCGGGTGCCCGTAGCCGTGGATCGCGCACCACCACGAGGACATCCCGTCGACCAGCTCGCGGCCGTCCGCCAGCTTCAGGCGGACGCCCTCCGCCGAGACGACCGGCAGCGGCTCGAGCCCGCCGCTGCCCGTCAGCGATCCGTAGGGGTGCCAGACGTGCTCGCGGTCGAAGGCGAGCAGTTGCTCCCAGTCAGTCGGCCGGGTGCTAATCCTCGTACGGGACGAAATCGCGCTTGCGCGCCCCGCACACGGGGCAGAACCACGTGTCGGGGATGTCCTCGAAGGCCGTGCCGGGCGGGATGCCGCCGTCGGGGTCGCCTTCGTCGGGGTCGTAGATGAATCCGCACGACTCGCAGATCCAGCGCTGCAAGGTCTTCGTCTCAGTGCTCATGCGCCAAAGACTAGCGCCAGGTAGGGTCAGCGGATGAGCGCTCACGGGGAGAGCGAGCCGCAGCGCGACGGCGACGGCGATGGCGCCCAGTCCGCCCCGGGCGCGCAGCCCGGCGCCGACGAGCGCCGCGACGCCACCAGCGGCGAGGAGTACAACCCCGGCCCCGTCACCGAGCCGCGCCAGGCCGCGACCGTGATCCTGCTGCGCGGCGAGGACCGGGCCTTGGAGGTGCTGCTTGTACGGCGCACGCCGAAGGCCCGCTTCATGGGCGGGGTGTGGGTGTTTCCCGGCGGCGCCGTCGACGCCGGCGAGGGTGACGGCGACGCCGCGCATCGCGCCGCCGCGATCCGCGAGCTGCGCGAGGAGGCCGCGATCTCGCTGCCCGACCCCGACGCGCTCGTGAAGTTCTCGCGCTGGATCACCCCCGCGCAGGTGAAGATCCGCTTCGACACGCACTTCTTCCTCGCACCGCTGCCCGACGGGCAGGAGCCGCAGGTCGACGGAGAGGAGGTGATCGACCTCGGCTGGTTCACCCCCGCCGCCGCGCTGGAGGCGCACCGCGCCGAGCAGATCGCCCTCGTCTTCCCGACGATCAAGCACCTCGAACAGCTCAGCGGCTTCGCCTCCGTGCAGGAGCTGCTCGAACACGCGCGCGGGCGCGACGTGCAGCCCGTCGAGCCGCGGGTCTTCCTCGAAGGCGAGGTCGCCCGCGTGCTGCTGCCCGGCGATCCCGGCTACTGAGCCGGGCCCCGTCGCCCGGGTCCCCAAGCGACCTGCGCCGCCATGCGCTGCAACGCGGGCGTCGGGCGTCGACTCAGCGCTGCTGCGCCGCGATCACGTGCGTGACCGCATTGATCAGCGCCAGGTGCGTGAACGCCTGTGGGAAGTTGCCCAGATGGCGGCCGCTCGACGCCTCCAGCTCCTCCCCGTAGAGCTCCAGCGGCGAGGAGTAGGACAGCAGCCGCTCGCAGAGGTGTTCGGCTTCGCGGTCCTCGCCGATCTCCGACAGCGCCGAGACGAGCCAGAACGAGCAGATCAGGAACGTGCCCTCCTTGCCGCTGAGGCCGTCGTCGGTTTCTTCGGTGCGGTAGCGCATCACGAGCCCGTTCTCGGTCAGCTCGTCGCGGATCGCGCAGACCGTCGCGCGCACGCGCTCGTCGTCCGGCGGCAGGAAGCGCACCAGCGGGACGAGCAGCGTCGAGGCGTCGAGCGCGTCGGTGTCGTAGTGCTGGCGGAAGACCCCGCGCGAGTCGACCCCCTTCGCGAGGATGTCCTCGCGGATTTCGTCGGCGATCCCCTGGAACTCTTTCGCGGGCTCGTCGTGCCCGCGCCGTTCCGCCAACCGCGCGCCGCGGTCGAGCGCGACCCAGCACATCAGCTTCGAGGAGACGTAGTGCTGGGGCTTGCCGCGCGCCTCCCAGATCCCCTGGTCGGGGTTCTTCCACGCCGCCGCCGCGCACTTGCCCTGATCAATCAGCACCGGCCACAGCCGCTCGGGGATGTGGTCGCGCTGCTTGGAGTGCAGGTAGACCGAGTCGAGCACCGCGCCGAACACGTCGTTCTGGCGCTGGTTGTAGGCGCCGTTGCCGATCCGCACCGGCTTCGCGCCTTCGTAGCCGCTCAGCTCGTCGAGCGTCGACTCCTCCAGGTCTTTCTCGCCGCGGATGCCGTACATGATCTGCAACGAGCCGTCCTCGTTGCGGGGCACTTCCGCGACGAACTGGACGAAGTCGTCAGCCTCCCAGTCCAGGCCGAGCGCGTGCAGCGCCCACAGCGTGAAAGAGGCGTCGCGCATCCAGCAGAAGCGGTAGTCCCAGTTGCGCTCGCCGCCGGGGGTCTCCGGCAGCGAGGTTGTCGGCGCCGCGACGAGCGCGCCCGTCGGCATGAAGGTGAGCCCCTTCAGCACCAGCGCCGAGCGCTGCAGGTGCGCGCGCCAGGGGTGGTCGGGGTAGGTGCCTTCGGCGAGCCAGCTGCGCCAGAAGTGCCCGGTGCGCTCCAGCACCTGCTCGGCTTCCTCCGCGGAGTGCGGGCCGCCGCGCGACTCCGTCCACGACAGCGCGCAATAGCGTTTCTCCCCCTCGACCATTGTGTGACGGCCGTGCGTGCGGTTGCCCTCGATCCCCATCCGCACGTCGCTGAACAGCCTGAACATCGTCCTGCCGTCGCTCGCGTCCAGCGCGCAGGTCTCCTCCGGCAGGTCGATCTCCGGATGGCTCCAGGTCGCGGGCATCGCGCCGTAGTCGAGCATCGGCTCGCACACGATCTCCACCTGCACCTTGCCCTGGACGCATTCGACCATCCGCACCAGCAGGTGGTCGGCGTCGTAGTCCGTCGGCGGGCGCGTGTGGCTGGAGCCGTGCTCGTTGTCGTGCCATTCGCCGATCGCCAGCGCGTCCACGACGCGGACCCAGCCCTGCGGCGTCATCCACGTCGTCTCGATCATGTTCGTGCCCGGGATGTAGCGGCGCCCCGCCGGCACGTACAGCCCGTAGGGCCCGACGCGCCAGGAGCCCGCGCCGCGATCGAGCAGCGCGCCGAACACCGAGGGCGAGTCGAAGTAGGGCAGGCACATCCACTCGATCGAGCCGTCGGAGCTGACCAGCGCGCCGGTGTGGCAGTCCGACAGGAAGCCGTAGTCCGCGATCGGCGGGAACGGCGAGCTGGAGGAGAACGCCCCCTTCGAGGTGTCTTTCGCCGGGGAGTCGGGCGCGCTCGCGAAGGACGGGAAGGAAGGCTGCATCGTGCCCCAACCGTATCGGGGTAGGCTGCCGTCTACAGCCGTGAACGGGAATCCCTTCACCTTGCATCCGAAGGACGCGCGCCTGCTGCAAGGACGCCGCGCGCTCGTGACCGGCGGCGACTCCGGCATCGGCCAAGGCGTCTGCTACGAGCTCGCCGCGCACGGAGCCGCCGTCGCGATCAATTACGTCGGCCCGGCAGGCGAGGCCGAGCGGATGGCCGCCGAGATCGAGTCCGGCGGCGGCAAGGCGCTCGCGGTGGGAATGGACGTCTCGAGCGAGCCCGACGTGCAGCGCGCCTTCGCCGCCGTGAAGGACGCCTTCGGCGGCGTCGACCTGCTCGTGAACAACGCCGGCGTCGAGAGCGCGCACACGATCCTCGAGATGCCGCTGCAAGCCTGGCAGAAAGTGATCGACGTCAACCTCACCGGCGCCTTCCTCTGCGCGCGCGAGGCCGCACGGGCGATGCGCGACGAGGGCGTCAAGGGCGTCATCGTGAACATGTCCAGCGTCCACGAGCAGATCGCCTGGGAGCGCTTCTCCCACTACTGCGCCTCGAAGGGCGGGATGAAGCTGTTCGCGCAGTCGATCGCCAAGGAGCTCGCGCCGCTCGGGATCCGCGTCGTGAACGTCGGCCCCGGCGCGATCGACACGCCCATCAACAAGTCGGTGCTCGAAGACGCCGACGAAAGCGCGAAGGTGCTCGCCGAGATTCCGCTCGGTCGCTGGGGCGAGGTGCCCGACATCGCCCGCGCCGTCGCCTGGCTCGCCAGCGAGCAGGCCGGCTACGTGACGGGCGCGACGCTGTTCGTCGACGGCGGCATGACGCTGTACCCGCGCTTCATCTGAGGCCCTTCCTCGCCCACCCACGGCCCCGGTCGCCGGGACGACGCGCGGTCACAGCCGCGCTGGCCCTACCAGGCCTCGGAGTCGAAGTTGGGGCGCTGCACGCCGCGGGGCAGGATCTGCTCGTCCTCCAGCTTGTCCAGGTGCGCCGCGAGCGTCGCGGTCGCCGCGGGGCGCAGCTCCTCGGGCACCTCGGGCCAGACGGCCGCCAGCAGGTCCGGGATCGTCCGCAGGCCTTTGCTCAGCGCGACGATCAGGCGGTTTTCACGGTCGAGGCGGTGGTTTACGTATTCTTCGAGCTTCTCCCGCGCCTCCCACACGATCTCGCCGTGGCCCGGGCAGAGCACGTTGAAGTCCTCGCGCAGGCGCAGCCCCGTCAGCGCCAGCAGGTAGCCCGACATCGCCCCTTTGTGCGGCGTGATCAGCACGCTGCCGTCGCCCAGCACGGCGTCGCCCGTGAAGCAGGCGCCGTTCGCGATGAAGGCGTAGTGGTCGGGGGCGTGACCGGGGGTGTAGATCGCCTCGAACGGGCCGATCTTCATCTCGTCCTCGAGCGTCACGTCGACGTTGCCGCGCGCCGCGGCGACCGGCGCCGGGTGCAGTTCGCGCAATGTCTCGACCGCGCCGGAGTGGTCTTCGTGGTCGTGCGTCAGCACCACGCCGCCCAGGCCCCCGCGGGACTCGATCGCCGCCAGCAGCCGGCGGATGTGCTCGTCGATCAGCGGGCCGGGATCGACGACCCACGCGGGACGCCTGCCGACGACCCAGGTGTTCGTGCCGGTGAGCGTCAGCGGGCTTGGGTTCGGTGCGCGCAGCCGCAGGACGTCGTAGTCGCGAAGTAAGCCTGCATCCGTGCGCTCCTCGTCCCCCGCCCGAGCCTCTCCGAACTCGGAATCCGGCGGAATAGAACCGTTCACAGGCGCGACGTTAGCTGAGACGCCGGGCGCTTGAACTGCCGACAGTCGGCTGCAACCGGAGATCGACGCCGGTGGTCAACCCTCGTCAACGCTATGTAATCGACAGCATGTGTCGAAAGTACGAAAATTAGCGTTATTCGAAATAGCGAAAAACGCTATACATGACTATTCAAGGTTCGCCATCACGTGCTTGACGACCGTGTAGTCCTCCAGCGAGTAGACGCTGAGGTCCTTGCCGTAGCCGGACTCCTTGAAGCCCCCGTGGGGCATCTCGGAGACGAGCGGGATGTGGTCGTTGATCCACACGCAGCCGAAGCGCAGCGCGCGCGAAACGCGCAGCGCGCGCCCGACGTCGCGCGTCCAGACCGAGGACGCCAATCCGTAGCGCGTGCTGTTCGCCCAGGCGATCGCCTGCTCCTCGTCGGAGAAGCGCTGCACAGTGATGACGGGCCCGAAGATCTCGCGCTGGATCATCTCGTCGTCCTGCTCGAGGCCGGCGACGACCGTCGGCTCCAGGTAGAAGCCGGGCCGGTCGGGCTGCTTGCCGCCCGTGACGATCTCCGCGCGGTCGGGGCGGCGCTCCAGGAAGCCCTCGACGCGATCGCGCTGGCGCTCGGAGTTCACGGGGCCGAGCGTCGTGTCGGGCGCGAGCGTGTCGCCGATCACCAGCCCCTGCGCCTGCTCGGCCAGGCCGGAGACCACGTCGTCGTAGACCTTCGCCCCCGCCAGCACGCGCGTCGCCGCGGTGCAGTCCTGCCCGGCGTTGTAGTAGCCGGTCCCCGCGATCGTCTCGAGCGCCGACTCCAGGCTGACGTCGTCGAACACGACCACCGGGGCCTTGCCGCCCAGCTCCAGGTGCACGCGCTTGAGCGTGTCGGCCGCCGTGCGGGCGAGGTGCTTGCCCGTGTCGACCGAGCCCGTCAGCGCGAGCATGTCCACGTCGGGGTGGGAGATCAGCGCCTCGCCCGTCGGCTCGCCGGGCCCCGTGACCACGTTCAGCACCCCCTTCGGGAGGATGTCCGCCGTCAGCTCCGCGAGGCGCAGCGTCGTGATCGGCGTCGTCTCCGCGGGCTTCAGCACGACCGTGTTGCCCGCCGCGAGCGCCGGGGCGATTTTCCAGATCGCCATCATCAGCGGGTAGTTCCACGGCGTCACCTGGCCGATCACGCCAACCGGCTCGCGACGCGTGAAGGAGGTGTAGCCCTCCATGTACTCGCCCGCCGCGCGGCCCTCGAGCACGCGCGCCGCGCCCGCGAAGAAGCGCAGGTTGTCCGCCATCACCGGGACCTCGTCGCTCTTGACGGCCTCGATCGGCTTGCCGGCGTTCAGCGCCTCCAGCCGCGCGATCTCATCGCCATGCTCCTCCAGCACCGCGGCGATCGCCAGCAGCGCTTCGGAGCGCCGCTGGGGCGTCGTCTGCGACCAGCCCTCGAACGCGCGCCGCGCCGCCTCGACCGCGCGGCCCACCTCCTCGGCTGAGGAGCGCGGGGCCCGGGCGAGCTCCTCCCCGGTCGCTGGGTTCAGCACGGGTTCCGTCTCGCCCTCGGCGCCGACGAGCTCGCCGTCTATGAAGTTCCGCAGGGTGTCTGTCGTGCTGGCCATCTCGCTCCTTTGCTCCTATGCAGCCTGTGGTGTGCCGAGCGCCTCCGCCACGGCCGGATGGGTGATCTCGCCCGCGCGCACGTTCAGCCCTCCGCGCAGCGCGGGGTTCGCCTCGAGCGCCCCGTCGACGCCTCGCTCCGCCAGTTCGATCGCGTAGGGCAGCGTCGCGTTCGTCAGCGCGTAGGTCGAGGTGATCGGCACGGCGCCGGGCATGTTCGTCACGCAGTAGTGGGTGATGCCGTCGACCTCGTAGGTCGGCTGCGAGTGCGTCGTGGGACGCGAGGTCTCGAAGCACCCGCCCTGGTCGATCGAGACGTCGACCAGCACCGCGTGGCGCTTCATCAGCTTCAGCTGCTCGCGCGTGATCACGTGCGGCGCGCGGCCTCCGTGAACCAGCACCGCTCCGATCACGAGATCGGCGAGCGGCAGCATCTGCTCGATCGCGAGCGTGGAGGAGAAGACCGTGGAAGCGCGGCCGCCGAAGGCCACTTCCAGCTCGCGCAGGCGGTCGATCGAGCGGTCGAACACGAACACGTCCGCCTCCATCCCGATCGCGATGAAGGCCGCGTTCATGCCGACGACCCCGCCGCCGATCACGAGCACCGTCGCCGCCGCGACGCCGGGGACGCCGCCCAGCAGGATCCCGCGCCCGCCCAGCGGCTTCTCCAGCATGAAGGCCCCCGCCTGCGTGGCGATCTTGCCGGCGACCTCGCTCATCGGGGCCAGCAGCGGCAGTTTGCCGGCGGCGTCTTCGACCGTCTCGTAAGCGATGCAGGTCGCGCCGGAGTCCTGCAGGCCGCGGGCCAGCTCGGGCTCCGCGGCGAGGTGCAGATACGTGAACAGCGTCTGCTCGCGGCGCAGCATCTCCACCTCGGAGGGCTGGGGCTCCTTCACCTTCAGCACCATCTCCGCCTCGCCGAAGACCGCCGCCGCGTCGGGCACGATCCGCGCGCCCTGCTCCTCGAACTGCGCGTCCTCGAACGCGCTGCCCTCGCCGGCGCCCGCCTGGATCAGCACGTCGTGCCCGCGCGCGGTCAGCTCGCGCACGCCCGCGGGCGTGATCGCGACGCGGTACTCGTCCGGCTTGATCTCCGTAGGAACCCCGACCTTCATCGACGGCCCGCGTCTCTCGCCGCCAGGCGACCCCGAGCGGACTCCCGGAGGGAGTCATCAATTTCACGCTCGGGTCTCCATCCGGTCGACCCCTTGACACGGACGAGCGCCCTCCTGGCGCTCGAAGCTGGCCCTTCGGGCCTCCTCATCGCGCAAGCTCCCTTCCCCGCAGCGCCAGCCAGAACTCGATCCGGTCCCGCGCGCTGGAGAAGTCGCGGCCGGTCAGCTGCTCGACGCGGCGCACCCGGTAGCGCAGCGTGTGGCGGTGGCAGTACAGCGCGCTCGCCGCCCGCTCCCAGTGCCCGTTGTGTTCGATGAACACGTCGAGCGAGCGCAGCAGCTCCTCGCCGTAGTCGCCCTCGTCCTGCTCGATCGGGCCGAGCACGCCGCGGCAGTAGGACATCAGCGCGTCGTCGTCCTGCAGCGAGAGCAGCAGCTGAAAGGCACCCAGGTCGCGGTAGGAGGCGACTTCCGGGGCGCTGCCGTTCTGTAGCCGCACCGCCTCCAGCGCACAGCGCGCCTCGTGGAAGCTCAGCCGCAGCGAGTGCGCCGCTCCGACGCGGCTCGCGGCGGCCCGCACCTCGCCGAAGCGCGCCGACAGCTCGCCGCGCAGCTTGCGGGCCAGCTCGACGGGCTCGACCCCGGTGCCGTCGATCACCGCGCACAGCAGGCCCGCCCGCAACGCGACGAGGCTGTGCGTGCGCTCGCGCTCCAGGGCACGTTCCAGCGGCGCCGCCGCGGCGCTGGGGTCGTCCAGCGCGAAGGCGAGCACCGCGATCTGCTCGCCGATCCCGAACGGGCGCAGCCGCGCCTGCACCTCGTCGGGGTAGAGGTGCCCCGTCAGCGCCTCGGCCAGCACGTCGCCGGCCATGTTTCGCTGGAGCATCTCGTAGCGCTCGTTCACCAGCTGCGCGAAAGCCCGCTCGGTGATCGCGATGAACGGCAGCTCATAGGGCACCTCGAACAGCGGGAAGCTGCACTTGCGCGCCGCGGTCACGAGCGCCGCGGGCAGCCGCTTGTGCTTGAAGCCCGTGCCGAAGCCAAGGCCCGCGATGCGGTGGTCGGCGAGGCGCTCGATCAGCTCGCGCTGGCTTTTCGGCCCGTTCAGCTGGATGCCCGTCGTGAGCAGCAGCTCGCCGCCGCGCAGCCACGGCGTCGGGTCCTCCAGCTCGGTGCTGTGGACCCAGCGCACGTGCGCCTTCGCGGCGTCGTGACCGCTCGCCAGCTCCAGGCCCAGCTCGGCGATCAGGCTCTCGACAGTGAGCTCCACCGCGCCACCCGCTCCGCTGCCTCGGTCAGGACCGCCCGCAGGACAGCCTCGATCTCCTCGAACTGCTCCTTGCCGGCGATCAGCGGCGGCGACAGCTGCACGATCGGGTCGCCACGGTCGTCGGTGCGGCAGATCAGCCCGTGCCGGTACAGCTCGCCGGAGAGGAAGCCCCGCAGCAGCTCCTCGGACTCCTCGCCGTCGAACGTCGTCTTGGAGTCCTGGTCCTTGACCAGCTCGATCGCCTGGAAGTAGCCGGCGCCGCGCACGTCCCCGACGATCGGGATGTCGCGCAGGCTCTCCAGCGCCGCGCGCAGCTCGCCTTCGTGCTCGCGCACGTGCTCGCACAGCCGCTCGCGCTCGATCACGTCGATGTTCGCCATCGCCACGGCGCAGGACATCGGATGACCGCCGAAGGTGAAGCCGTGGTTGAAGATCTGCTTGCCCTGCAGGAACGGCTCGACGATGTGGTCGCCCGCGATCACCGCGCCGAGCGGCGCGTACGCCGATGTGATCCCCTTCGCGGTCGTGATCATGTCGGGCTGGTAGCCGTAGCGTTCGCAGCCGAACATGTGACCGATCCGCCCCCAGGAGCAGATCACCTCGTCGGAGATCAGCAGCACTCCGTGGCGGTCGCAGATCTCGCGCACGCGCTGGAAGTAGCCGTCCTGCGGCACGAAGCAGCCGCCGCCGTTCTGCACCGGCTCGAGGATCACCGCCGCGACCGTGTCCGGCCCGGCGAACTGGATCGCCTCCTCGATCGCGTCTGCGGCCCACAGCTCGTCGCGGTCTTCGGCCCAGCGGTAGGAGTTCGTGTTCGGCACGTGCGTGCCGCCCGGGGTCAGCGGTTCGAAGGGCGTGCGCAGCGGCGTCAGGCCCGTCGCGGTCAGCGCCCCCATCGAGGTGCCGTGGTAGGCCAGCTTGCGCGAGATCAGCTTGTGGCGCGTCGCTTCGCCGTGCGCGTGGTGGTAGGCCTTCGCGAGCTTCCAGGCCGACTCGACCGACTCCGAGCCGCCTGAGGTGAAGAACACGCGGTTGAGGTTCCCCGGCGTCAGCGCCGCGATCCGGGCGGCCAGCTCGATCGAGCGCGGGTGCGCGTAGCTCCAGTTCGTGTAGAAGCCCAGCTCCTCGGCCTGGCGCGCCGCGGCCCGGCCCAGCTCGGCGCGGCCGTGGCCGACGTTGACGCAGTACAGCGCCGAGAGGCCGTCGAGGTAGCGCTTGCCGTGTTCGTCGTAGACGTAGCAGCCCTCGCCGCGGACGATCACCGGGACCTCCGCGTGCGCGTAGGAGCCCAGGCGCGTGAAGTGCATCCACAGATGGCGCTTGGCCAGCCGCTGCCAGTCGCCCGCGCTCGCGGGCTCGCCGCTCGCGCCCGCGGCCTGATGCTCGCTCGAAGCGCTTTCGCTTGCTTTAGTCGGGATAGCCATTGCATCCCCTCCCAGGACGTTGCCGGAGCCTTCGTGTCACATAGACACTCAGGACAACCGTACTGCGCCGTGCAAGCGGCCTCAAGTATGTCCTAAGGTCAAGAAGCCGGAGGAGGCTTGTACGAGTCGTACAAGCCTTGCCTCACAGTTTGGGACAGATGCCACTTGTCCGCGCGGGATTCGCGACGTAGGTTTCGGGGCATCCCGCACTGCGCGGGTCAGAGCGAGCGGAACGGGAGGAAGACGATGGCCACTGAGAGCGGCGCGGTACCGGGAGGGTCCGTCGGGCAGGCTCCGAGCGGCCATCAAGGGGTGATGGACAAGGGCCTGAAGAAAGGCGCGATCTCCTACGCCTCGAACATCGTGATCGGCGTCGCCTCGACGGCGCCGGCGTACTCGCTGGCGGCGACGCTGGGGTTCATCGCGGCGCTGTCCGGGATCGGCACGCACGCGCCGGCGGTGCTGCTCGTCTCCTTCGTCCCGATCCTGCTGGTCTCGGTCGCCTACAAATACCTCAACCGCGCCGATCCCGACGCGGGCACGACGTTCGCCTGGACGACGCGCGCGTTCGGCCCCGGGTGGGGCTGGCTGAACGGCTGGGCGATCTTCCTGGCGGACATCCTCGTGATGGCGTCGCTGTCGGACATCGCCGCGATCTACAGCCTGCAGCTTTTCGGGATCGAAGAAACGAAAGCGCTCGTGATGATCATCGCGGTGCTGTGGATCGCGCTGATGACCTGGATCTGCTGGCGGGGGATCGAGCTGTCGGCGGCGATCCAGCGCGCGCTCCTGACCGCGGAGGTGATCATCCTCTCGATCTTCGCGATCACCGCGCTGGTCAAGGTCTACGGCGGCAGCGCCGGGCACGGCGCGATCGAACCCACGGCCGACTGGTTCAACCCGTTCGCGATGAACTTCGGCGACCTGCTGCCCGCGGTGCTGCTGGGGGTGTTCATCTACTGGGGCTGGGACTCCGGCGTGGCGGTGAACGAGGAGTCGGAGGACCCGGCAAACGGCCCGGGCAAGGCGGCGGTGATCTCGACGCTGCTGCTGCTCGTGATCTACCTGCTGGTCGCGACCGGGGCGCAGGCGTTCCACGGCGTCGGCTTCCTCGCGAACGAAGAAAACGCCGAAGACGTGCTGAACGCGCTCGGCAAACCCGTGTTCGGCGGCGGCGGAGTCGGCTGGATCCTCACGCACCTGCTGATCCTCTGCGTGCTCACCTCTGCCTCGGCCTCGACGCAGACGACGATCCTGCCGACGGCGCGCACGACGCTGTCGATGGCGCACTGGAAAGCCGTGCACAAGGTGCTCGGCAAAGTCCACAAAACGTATTTGACCCCCGACGTCTCGACGATCGCGATGGGCGCGCTCTCGATCGTCGTCACGGTGCCGCTGCTGCTGGTTTCCGAAAGCGTGCTGGCGGACTCGATCACGGCGCTCGGCTTCCCGGTCTGCTTCTACTACGGCTTCACGGCGTTCGCGTGCGTCTGGTACTTCCGCAGGGAACTGTTCACGAGCGCCCGCAAGTTCTTCCTCGTCGGCCTGGTGCCGTTCGTCGGCGGCGTGATGCTGTTCGGCGTGTTCGTCAAGGCGCTGATCTACTACGGCGAAACGAAGAACGTCGAATCGGCGCCGCTGGCGGGGATCACGCTGCCGCTGTGGTTCGGGATCGGCGGCATGATCCTCGGCGCGATCCTGATGTTCGCCTCGCGGCCCTACTTCAAAGAGTTCTTCGCGAGGAAGACCGAAACGGCGCGACCGGGCATTCTGGACGAGCCGCCGATGCAGACGCTGCCGGCGCAGGTCGACTTCTAGAACCGGCTCCGCACCCGGGCCGGCTGGATCCCCACGGCCGGCCCGGCCGGAGCCACCGGCGAGCCGCAACGCGGAAGGCCGAGCCCTCTCCCTGACAGGGAAAATCTAGACTGTGCGAATGCGACGAGCTCGTCGGTCGAGGCTGATCCGGTTCGCGCTTGAGGATTTCGAGACGGTCGCGTCCCTGACGCTCGGGCTCGTCGTGCTGGCGCTGGTGATCTTCGATCAGCTGGACAGCACGCGGACCCTCGTCGGCGTGTTCAGCGGCCTGCTGATCGCCGTTTCGTTCGGGCTGCTTCGCGACCAGTGGCGTCGCGAGAAGCTTCTCAGCCGGATCGAGGGCTTGGTGGCCGGATTCGAAAGCGAGAAGGCCTGGGAGGCGCTCGACGTCGACTGCGCCTGGAGCATCGAATCCGCGGACGGGTCGCGCGCCTCCGCCTGCACGAAACGGACGCTTCGCTTCGTCAGGGACGAGGTGCTCACGATCTACGAGTTCTCGCAATCGGCGGGCAAGACGACTTCGCCGATAACGAAGGGGGCGTTCGGCGACGAGGCCGAGCGAGCCCTGCCGGTGCTGTGTGAGGACTTCCCGGGCCCGCTCGGGCGTATGTACCGGATCATCTCGCTGGAGGGCGTGAGACGCCGGGGCGACCAGCTGAAAATTCAGTCTGATCGAGTCCTGGAGAACTCCTTCCTGGAGGATCGTGAGAGCGTGTCCTTCACGCCCGAGGTGCCGACCGATCGGCTGGCGCTGTCGGTGACATGGCCGAAGGACCGCAACCCGACAGGGGTATGGATCGAACGGGAGGGCGAGCGGCAGCACGTCATCAGAGACGTCAAGGAGAACTCCGAAGGCCGGGTCACCTACCGATGCGAGTTCAGCAGCCCGAGCCTTGGCGAGCCGATAGCGATCGCCTGGGACTGGACGTCGCTGACGAACGAGGGCGCGGGCGCGGGTTCGGGTGCGCAGGGTGGCAACCGGTCCCGTCGTGGCAAGGTAAAGCCCTGACGCGACCCGGCCGATCCAGTAAATGCACCAAGGTGCGTACGCTATCCTTCGTGGGGAGCAGCAATGAATGGCGATAACACAGGTCCATAGCGCTTAGCCGGCGGGTACCGCCGAGCCGCAAGCATCCTCAGCCGGTACAGAGAGGCCCCGATCGGGCCGTTCTCGTGGATCAGGCTTCATACCCTTGCATCGGCCGGCCCTTGGGGCCGTGAAGGCTGCAAGCAGCGCTCCAAGCGCTTTCGGAAGTCCGGGTCGGCCGGAAGTCCGGGTCGCGCCGGGCGTCCGGTCCGCTTCTCCTAAGCCTGCAGCTCCTTGACCCCGTGCGGCGAGCCGAGCTCGGCAAGCCGCTCGAGGAAGGGCTTTGGCGGGAAGGCCTCCGGCCCCAGCACGCCCTTGCCCTGCCAGGCCCCCTCGTCGAGCAGCTCCAGCGCCACGACGGGGTTGACGGCGGTTTGCCAGACGACGGCCTGGCTGCCGTATTCGCGCATCGTGTGCTCGTTGTCGACGACGTGGTAGAGGTAGGTGGAGCGAGGCTCGCCGTCGGTCCCGGTGCCGCGCACCCAGGTCCCGGCGCAGGTGCGCCCGGTCATGCGCTCGCCGAGCGTGGCGGGGTCGGGCAGCGCGGCGGCGACGACGTCGCGGGGGGCGACCTTCGTGCCGCGCACGTCGACGGGCCGGGTGGAGTCGAGCCCGAGCTTGTGCAGCGTGCGCAGCACGTCGATGAACTCGGCGCCGAGCCCGTACTTGAACGTGACGCGCTCGCACTGCACCCAGCGCGGGATCAGCACGACCTCCTCGTGCTCGACGTTGACGCACTCGACCTCGCCGATGCCCTCGGGGAACTCGAACACCTCCGGCTCGGAAAACGGCGGCGTCGTGTAGAAGCCGCGCTCGCGCTCCCAGATCAACGGCGGGTTCAGGCACTCCTCGATCGTGGTCCAGATCGAGAAGGTGGGCGCGAAGTCATAGCCCTCGACGACGAGGTCGGCGCCGTCGCGCACGCCGACTTCCTCGATCGCCGAGAACAGCTCCTGCTCGGCGTAGGCGGCGAACACGTCGGAGAGACCGGGCTCGACGCCGATCCCGACGAGCGCGAGCTGGCCCTTCTGCTCCCAGGCCTCATGCGCGGAGAGCTGGTCCTCGCCGAGCATCTTCCCCGGCTGCGAATAGGGCTTCTGCGGGTGCGGGCGCGAGAGCGTCATCGCCATGTCGAGATAGGTGACGCCGGCTTCGAAGGCGGCGCCGAAGATCGGCTCGTTGAAGCGCGGGTCGCAGGCGTTCAGCACGGCGTCGGGCTGTACGCGGCGAATCAGCGCCAGCAGGCCCTGCTGGTCGGAGGCGTCGACGCGCTCGGCGGAGAAGCGGCCGGGCTCGCCGAGCCCGGCGACGACGGACTTCACCCGCTCGGGCGAGACGTCGGCGAGCACGACGCGCTCGAACTTCGGGCGGCGCTGCGCGATCGCCGCAAACGCCGCCCCCACGCCCCCGGCGCCGACCACGAGAATCTTCATCGAGCGCAGTGTGACGCAAATTCACCCGGCCCATCGGCAAACCCGACGGCGGGGGATGCGCCGTTGTGGCGCAGGCGGCTCCCGTATGCTGCGCCGATCGATGGCGAGCGCGCTTTTGGACCGACCCTCGACCACCGCCCCCCCAGCAACCGAGAAGCCGAGATGGAGACCTTCGCCGCAGCTGGGGCTGCGCGAGATCCTCGGCGCGATCCTCGCGGGCGTGCTGCTGG
Source organism: Solirubrobacteraceae bacterium (assembly GCA_035508515.1). GTDB lineage: Bacteria > Actinomycetota > Thermoleophilia > Solirubrobacterales > Solirubrobacteraceae > Palsa-744. Next base: position 106,320 of record DATJMW010000038.1, read on the forward strand.
CGGTGCTGGTGACATGGCCGCTGGTGCTGCACATGGGCAGCCGCATCTCGCCGGATCTCGGCGACCCGGTGCGCACGGCCTGGCAGGTGGCGTGGGTGGGCCACGCGATGCTGCACGACCCGCTGCACCTGTTCAACTCGAACGCCTTCTACCCGCACCCGCTTAGCCTCGCGTTCTCGGATTCGCTGCTGGGATATGGCCCGGCGGCGTTCTTCGGCTCGGGCACGGTGGCGGCGCTGGTCCGCTACAACCTGCTGTTCCTGCTGGCGTGGTCGCTGGCGTTCGTGGGGGCCTACCTGCTGGCGCGCGAGCTGGGGCTGCGCAAGCTGGGCGCGGCGGCGGCCGCGGCGGCTTTCGCCTACGCCCCCTACCGCGTGACGGAGGCGGGCCACCTGCACGTGATCTCCTCGGGCGGGATCGCGCTGGCGCTGTTCCTGCTGCTGCGCGGCTACCGGCGCTCCTCGCGCGGCCTGGTGATCGCGGGCTGGCTGGTATCGGCCTGGCAGATCAGCCTCGGCTTCACGCTGGGGCTGCAATTTGCCTATCTGATGGCGGTGCTGGCAGCGCTGGCGGCGATCTACTGGCTGCGCGCCGGGCGCCCGTCACTGCCGCGGGGCCTGGTGGCGATCACGTGCATCGGCGTCCTCGTGGTGGGCGCGGTGACGGTCTACGAGGCGCGCCCCTACCTGAAGATCGCCCACGACTACCCGACGGCGAAGCGCACGATCAGGGAAGTGGAGAACTACTCGGCGGGGCCGGCGGCGTGGCTGTCGGCGTCCTCGGAGAACCGCGTCTGGGGCGATCTGACCTCGGGCGTCCGCGAACACGTCCACTCGAAGAACGAGCAGGTGCTGTTTCCGGGCGGCCTGATCCTGCTGCTGGCGCTGACCGGCCTGGCGGCGCCGGTCTTCACGCGCCGATTGCGCATCGGCCTGGCGGTGGGGGCGGTGGCCTGCGCGGTGCTGGCGGTGGGCCTTGGCCTGACGGGCGCGGGCTATCCGTATCGGCTGCTGTTCGACTACGCCCCCGGCTGGGACGGGGTGCGCGTGCCGGGGCGCGTGTTCACGACGGCGACGCTGTTCCTGGCGCTGCTGGCGGGCGCCGGGGCGGAGCTGCTGGCGGGCAAGCTGGGCGAGCTCACGCGGCGGCGCTCGGGCGGGCTCGGTGAGCGGCGCCCGCTGAGCGCGTTCGCCTCGGTGATCGGAGTGGTGTTCGTGATCGGGATCGTGGGCGAAGGCGCGGGCCACATGGCCCACCCGCTGGTGCCGCAACCGCAGGCGGCGGAAAAGGGCCTGCCGGGGCCGCGCCTGGACCTGCCGACGGACGGCCCGAATGACCGCATCTGGCAGTACTTCTCGACCGACGGCTTCTACAAGATCCCGATCGGCAACTCGACCTTCGACATCCCGGCGGTGGACGACGTGCGCGGCGGCGTGCACAAGTTCCCGGACAAGGCGAGCGTCGAGAAGCTCCGCTACTACGGGATCAAGACCGTCGTGCTGCACCTCGACCCGATCAAGGAACTGCCCCCGGTCCACGGCGACGCGCACGCCGAGCCGCCCGACCCGGTGGCGGCGGCGGCGAAACCGATCGCGGGCCTGGGGATCACGCGCAAACGGGTGGGCTCGCTGGTGATCTACGAGATCGGGGCGGGCCCCGCGGCGCTGCACGCGAGCGACTGATGCGCCGCCAGCGACCGATGCACGGCCAGCGACCGATGCGCGCCACCACCCGCTGATGCGCGCCCGATTCACGAGCAGGCGCCTGGCGCTGGCGGCGATCCTGCTGGTGGGGATCGCCTACGCGACGATGATCCAGAGCTTCTCCTGGAACCAGACCTCCCACTACGACCTGATCCGCTCGCTGAACGTCGAACGGACGTACATCGACCCCTACCAGTCGAACACAGGCGACAAGGTCTTCTACAAGGGCCACTGGTACTCGGCCCGCGCGCCGGGGCTGGCGCTGTTCGCGATGCCGTTCTACGACGTGCTGAAAGGGCTCGACGCCGAAAAGGTGGCGCGCAGCTCCGAAGCGCAGCGGGGCGAAGACGAGATGATCTGGATGGTCGGCCTGTGGGGCAACGTGTTGCCGGGCCTGTTGTTGCTGCTGCTGGTGTGGCGGGTGGCGGGCCGCTTCGAGCCTGGCTACGGCGCCGCGGCGGCGGTGACGCTGGGGCTGGGGACGCTGGTGCTGCCGCTCTCGACGCTGCTCTTCAGCCACGTGTTCACGGCGTTCCTGGGCTTCGCGGCGTTCGCGCTGATGCTGCGCGAGCGCGACGGGCCGGCGGCGCCGTCGCTGCTGGCGCTGGCGGGCCTGGCGATGGGCTATGCCGTGGGCTCGGAGTACCCGCTGTTCTTCGTGGCGGCGGTGCTGGGGCTGTACCTGCTGTCGCGCCGCGACGCGCTGAACGTGCGCGGCGTGCTGACGCGGGCGGGCGCCTACATCGGCGGCGGCATCGTGGGGATCGTCCCGCTGCTGCTCTACAACCACTACGCGTTTCACTCCTGGACGCACCTGGCCTACTCGGACGTGCCGCGCCAGCAGAAAGGCTTCTTCGGGATCGGCGCGCCGAGCCTGAAGGTGCTCTCGACGCTGCTGTTCGACTCGCGGGGGCTCTTGACGATCTCGCCGGTGCTGATCATGGGCGCGATCGGAGCGGTGATCCTCTACCGCCGCGGCAAGCGCGCCGAGGCGCTGACGATCGGCGGCGTCTGCCTCTGCTACGTGGGCTACAACTCGGGCTACTACCTGCCGTTCGGCGGCGGCTTCATGGGGCCGCGCTTTCTGACGACGATGCTGCCGTTCCTGGCGGCGCCACTGGGGATCGCGTTCAAGCGCTATCCCGGACCGACGATCGCGCTGGCGGCGGTCTCGGTGACGGCGACGGTGATCGCGACGATCACGCACCCCCTGATCGGCTACGAGAACGAGGCCGTGGTGTGGACGCGCTTCCTGAGCAGCCACTTCTTCCAGCCGACGATCGCGAGCGCGTTCGGGGCGGGGCGGGGCTGGGGCGGCATCTGGCCGTTCCTGCTGGCGGCCGGCCTCGGCGTGGCGCTGGCGGGGTTCGCCACGGCGCGCATGCGCCTGGGCGCGCGCTCGCTGCTCGCGGGCGGCCTGGCGCTCGCGGCGTGGGGCCTGTTCGCCTGGCTGGCGCCGACCGAACTGGGCATCGACCACCAGGGCCTGCTCAGCATCGTCGGCGCGGGCGACCGCACCGCCCTGAACCTGAAGCTGCACGACGGCGCGCTCTACCCGCTGGCGAGGCTCGCGATCTACGGGGTGATCGCCGGGCTGCTGGCGCTGCTGGCGGCGTGCCTTTTGCGCAACCGCTCGGACGCCGCGCCGGAACCGCGGGAAGGCGACGCGCAGCGCGGGGACCCGGCCGAGCGGGGCGCCCCGGTGGCGCCGCCCGGCCGGCCCGCGATCAGTGGTTACTGATGCGCTTGACGTTGCATTTCGCGCCGTGCAGCTTCTTGCAGACGACGACGTAGCCGGGTCGCGGCACGTGGTGGCTGTCGGTGAGCCCGGCGTCGAAGCGCGTGCCGGCGTTGCCGCCGGTCCAGTCGTAGATGTACAGGCGCTTGATTCGCGAGTTGGAGGCGGCGACGTTGAACATGTAGCTGAGCACCTTCGCGGCGCGGCGCAGGCCTGAGCCGTTCTTGTTCGGGAAGGCGCCGCCGAATTTGACGATCCCGCCGGTCTCGGTGAGCCACGTCTGCCCGCCGAGCGCCCGCACCAGCTCGCGCGTGCGCCAGCTTTCGAAGCGGTTGATGTCGGAGTAGTTGTGCAGGCCCCAGATCTTCGGCATCACCGTCCGCAGTTTTCCGATCTCGCGCTTGAATTCGGAGATGTAGCGCAGCGTCGGCGAGATGTTGTCGGCGTCGAGCACGTCGAGCCCGATGACCGTGCATCCCTTGCAGACGCGAAGCAGCGCTTGGTAGTACTTCGCGGTCGCGGAGGCCGAGGGGCTGGCGAGCACGCCGCGGATGTTGCCCCGGTTGGACTCGTCCCAGGCCTGGTACTGGTGCACGCGCGGGAACAGCTTCACGAATTTCTGCACGAGGTGCTGGTAGGAGGCGACGCTGGGCAGCCTCGTCGGCGTGTACTCGGAGTGGTAGAAGGCGATCAGGATCTGCTGGTGCTGTTCTTCGGCGCCTTTGATCCAGAGCTTGGCCTTGTCGAGCGAGTAGGAGTGCGCCACCGCGTCGTAGGGGACGATGTAGCGGGCGATTTTCGTCTTCAGCTGGGCCCAGTTGGGGTCGCCGAACATCTCGGGCTTCTCGTCGCCGATGCCGGTGAAGTAGGTCGAGGCCACATGCGCGGTCGGGCCGCGCTTGGCGGTCTTGGCGCTGGTGCCGGCGGAAGCGCCGCCAAGCAGCGCGAGCGTCGCGAGGATCGTGAGAATGGAGGCTCGCGAGCGGCGGCTCGCGAGCCTTGATACGAGACGGGGGCGAGGTGCGGGGAAATCGTTCATATGTGGGCGGGAACAGGGGTTGGGGATCAGGGTTGCGCTGTGGCGCGGGGTTGCAACGAGTCTTACCCGCCGTTTAGTCGGCGACCTGCAAGGACCGCTTCATCTTTAGCTTCGGTTTATTCGCCGGGCGCGGGCGGGTTCCCGGCGGCGCCCGTGGCGTCGCCTCCCCCACGCCGCAGCGTCGGGTCGGCGACGATCCGCACGTCGACCCCCGGCAGCTCGCGCAGCAGCCGCCCGAGCAGCGAGCCGTCGAGCCCGCCGCGGCCGAGCCGGCCGATGCCGCGCCGCGAGCCGGGGGTGCCGATCAGCACGTACGTGGCGCCGAGCACGCGCGCGAGCTCGATCGCGACGGCGGCGACGTCCTCCCCCTCCTGCACCCGCAGCCGCGCGCCGAGCATCGCGGTCAGCCGCCGCAGCGCCTCCAGGCGCTCGCGATCCTCGCGGCTCGGCGGCTGTCCGGGCGGGCGCACGAGGAGCACGTCGAGCTGGGCGTCGAGCCGCTGCGCGGAGCGCCACGCGCGGCGCACGACGCGCTCCGAGTCGGGGTCGAGCGTGACGAGCGCGAGCAGCCGCTCGTGGATCGCCTGCGGACGGGGTTCCCCGGCGACGGCCTCTCCCTCGGCGTCGCGCCGCGCGGCGGGCCTCTGCTCGCGCACGAGCCGCTTCTCCTCGACGTCCTCGGCGACCTGGCGCAGCGCGGTCTCGCGCAGGGCGGCGAGGTTCTCGATCTTGAAGAAGTTGTTCAGCGCCGCCTGGACGCGCTCGGGGCGATAGACCTTCCCGGCCCGCAGCCGCCCGATCAGCGCCTCGGGCGTGAGGTCGATCAGCACGACCTCGTCGGCGGCGGACAGCACCTCGTCGGGGATCGTCTCGCGCACGCGCGTGCCGGTGAGCTGGTTGACCTGGTCGTTGAGGCTCTCCAGGTGCTGGACGTTCACGGTGGAGAAGACGTCGATGCCGGCGTCGAGCACGTCGCGCACGTCCTCGTAGCGCTTCTCGTGCTCGGAGCCCGGCGCGTTGCTGTGGGCGAGCTCGTCGATCAGGCACAGCTCGGGGCCGCGCGCGAGCACGGCGGGCAGGTCCATCTCCTCCAGCGCCCTGCCGCGGTACTCGACGCTCCTGCGCGGGATCAGCTCCAGCCCCTCGGCCTGCGCGGTCGTCTCGGCGCGGCCGTGCGGCTCCAGGTAGCCGATCGCGACGTCGCGGCCGCTGTCGGCTTCGCCGCGGCCCTCCTGGAGCATCCGGTAGGTCTTGCCGACCCCGGGGGCCATCCCGATGAACACCTTCAGGTGTCCGCGCTCGTCACCCACCCAGGAGATTGTGGACGATCAGGTCGATCAGCTTGATCCCCACGAACGGCGCGACGATCCCGCCAAGGCCGTAGATCAGAAGGTTGCGCCGCAGCAGCGCGCTGGCGCCGATCGGCCGGTAGCGGACCCCGCGCAGCGCGAGCGGCACGAGCAACGGGATCACGATCGCGTTGAAGACGATCGCCGAGACGATCGCCGAGCGCGGGCTGCCGAGCCCCATCACGTTGAGCACGTGCAGCGGGCCCTTGCCGTCCCTGGCGGTGGCGTAGGTGCCGACGAAGATCGCGGGCAGGATCGCGAAGTACTTCGCGACGTCGTTGGCGATCGAGAAGGTGGTCAGCGCGCCGCGCGTGATCAACAGCTGCTTGCCGACCTCGACGATCTCGATCAGCTTCGTGGGGTTGGAGTCTAGGTCGACCATGTTGCCGGCCTCGCGCGCGGCCTGGGTGCCGGTGTTCATCGCGACGCCGACGTCGGCCTGCGCGAGCGCGGGGGCGTCGTTGGTGCCGTCGCCGGTCATCGCGACGAGCCGGCCGTCCTGCTGCTGCTCGCGGATCAGCGCGAGCTTGCGCTCGGGCGTGGCTTCGGAGAGGAAGTCGTCGACGCCAGACTCCTCGGCGATCTTCGCGGCGGTGAGGCGGTTGTCGCCGGTGACCATCACGGTCCTGATGCCCATCGCGCGCAGCTGCTCGAAGCGCGCCTTCATGCCCTCCTTGATCGTGTCCTTGAGGTGGATCACGCCGAGCACCTGGTTGTCGCGGGCGACCGCGAGCGGCGTGCCGCCTTCGCGGCCGATGCGGTCGAGCTGTTGCTGAAGCTCGGGCGGCGGCGTGCCGCCTTCGCGCTGCACGAGCGCGACGATCGCGTCGCCGGCGCCCTTGCGCAGCTGCTGGCCGTCGTAGTCGATGCCACTCATTCGCGTCTGCGCCGTGAAGGGGACGAACTCCGCCTCGATCGCGGCCATGTCGTGCTCCCGGATGCCGTACTGCTTCGCGAGCACGACAATCGAGCGGCCCTCGGGGGTCTCGTCGGCGAGCGAGGAGAGCTGCGCGGCTTCGGCGAGCTCGGCCTCGGGCACGCCGGGCATCGGGATGAACTCGGAGGCGAGGCGGTTGCCGATCGTGATCGTGCCGGTCTTGTCGAGCAGCAGCACGTCGATGTCGCCGGAGGCCTCGACGGCGCGCCCGGAGAGCGCGAGCACATTGCGTCGCACGAGGCGGTCCATGCCTGCGATCCCGATCGCGCTGAGCAGCGCGCCGATCGTGGTGGGGATCAGCGCGACGAGCAGCGCGATCAGCGTGGTCTCGGAGATCGAGGTCCCCGCGAACAGCCCGAACGGGCGCAGCGTGACGACGACGATCATGAAGATCAGCGTCAGCGCCGCGAGCAGGATGTTCAGGGCGATCTCGTTCGGCGTCTTGCGCCGCTCGGCGCCCTCGACCAGCGCGATCATCCGGTCCAGGAAGGACCGGCCGGGCTCCTGCGTGATCTCGACGACGATCCGGTCGGAGGTGACGCGGGTGCCGCCGGTGACGGCGCTGCGGTCGCCGCCGGACTCGCGGATCACGGGCGCGGACTCGCCGGTGATTGCGGACTCGTCGACGGTGGCGATGCCCTCGATCACGGTGCCGTCGCCGGGGATCAGCTCGCCGGCCGCGACGACGACGACGTCGCCTCGCACGAGCTCCGCGGCCGGCTTGCCGGTGCCGTCGGCGAGCGTCGCGACGGTCTCCTTGCGCATCGACCGCAGCGTGTCGGCCTGGGCGCGGCCGCGCCCCTCGGCGAAGGCCTCGGCCATGTTCGCGAAGACGACCGTCAGCCACAGCCACAACGCGATCAGGAAGGTGAACCAGGCGGGGTCGTCGCCACCCCCGAGCGGCTTGCCGCCGAACACCTGAATCAGCCAGGTGACGGTCGTGATCACCGAGCCGATCTCGACGACGAACATCACGGGGTTGCGGACCTGAACGCGGGGGTCGAGCTTCCTGAGGCTGTCGACCAGCGCGTGCAGGACGATGTCGCGCTGGAACAGCGAGATCGCCTGGCGTTCGTGGGTGCCTGCCTGCGCGGACATCAGCCCTGGCCCCCGTTCAGTCGATCCAGCGCGAGGTTCAGCTCGAGCACGTTCACGCCCGGTTCGCCCGAGAAGCCAAGCCCGCGGCCACTGGTGTTGTTCGCGATCAGGCCGTTGACCCTCGCGAGCGAGAGGTGGCGCAGCGTGGCGACCCGGTGCGCCTGGATGCGCGCGTTGGCTTCGGAGATTTCGGGGTCGAGATCCGAGCCGGAGGTGTTGACGGCGTCGACGGGAACGCCGGCCTTCATCAGCCCCGGGTCATACGGCCGGTTCAGCTCGAGGTAGGCCTTCAGGTTTTCGGCGTCGGCTTCCTCGGTCAGCCTGCTGTTCGGGCCGTGGTTGGAGAAGGCGCTGGCGCCCGCGTTGCCGGCGTTCGGCTGGATGAAGCCGGTGTAGCCGGCGAACGCCGAGCCGTTGTTGTTCGACTGCGACAGATAGGCGTAGAACGTCTCGGAGAAGCCCTGCGGGCCCTTGCCGAGTTGGGAGATCGACGCGCGCCCAGCGTGGCTCGCAGTG